>CAVTNR010000014.1:0-272370 GCA_963736115.1 uncultured bacterium | reverse complement strand
TCTGGCCCTCTCCCTGGTGAATCCGGATACCGGGTCCGCACGACCGGGGGTTTCGCTCCTGACCGGCGATCCGGACTGCGTGTTCAGGCTCTTCAGCCGCGAAGCAGGCGCAACCTCGTCCCCCGTTCTTCTGTTCATCGCGGCAGGAGACACCGCGGACACGGTGACCGTCCGGACGCGCAAAGACGCCTTTACGGTCCGCAACGGAACGCCGCCGGCCGAAGGACGCCTGCGGATGCAGAACGGTACGGCCGAGCGCATCCTCCTGTTTTTCGATGTCTCGGTCATTCCCCGCGAAGCCACGATCAACCGCGCCCGGCTCATCCTGCACAACGACGGCGACAGCGTTTTCCCCTCTTCTGATCCGGATTTCTCTTTCTACGTGTATCCCGTAACCGATTCACCCTGGACCGTCCCCCCCGCGACTCTGGACTCGACCCGCTCGGTCGGCGGCGTCTTCTCGTCTGATTCGACCGCGGTTTCGCTCACCTCCCTGGTGCAACGGTGGACATCCGGCGTGGTCCGGAACGGAGGATTGATGCTCAAGGGAGCGATGGAAACATCCGATCCCGCCGGGTGTTCCCCCTATTCCCGTTCCGCGCCGGACAGCAGCCTCATCCCCAGACTGGAACTGTTCTATTCTCTGCCGCCCACGTCCAGGTTCTAGAGCACAGATAGGAAGAACATATGATCCTCCTCCGACGTCGAAAAAACACTGCGTCATTGTCCGCCTGGACCCTGCTCCGGGCGGCTTTCAGGCTTCCGGTTCCGGTGTGGGCCGCCCTCCTGATCCACTCGGCGGGCCCGTCCGTCCCGACCTGCGGGGCCTCGGTTCTGTCCTCCGGCGGAGTCGGTTATCCGGCCGGGCTTGCGGGAGCACGGTATGCGGGAATGGGGGGCGTTTCGATTTCCCTCGCCGATCCGTCTTCCGCCGGTTCCCGGAATCCCGCTTCTCTGGCCGAGATCCGGCTGACGCGGCTGGACATTGAATACGTTTCAGAGAACAACACATTCAAGGACGCTTCCGGGTCATCCCGGTCCCCGTATTCCAATTTCAACGGATTCACGCTGGCCCTGCCGTTCGGACGCGGCCTTTCCGCCGCCTTCGGCCTGTCGCCCTGCACGCGCGCCGATTACCGGCTCTCCTATCCCGATTCCCTGGCCGGGGAAACCTTCAACAAATCGGTCGCGGCGTCGGGCGGGCTGAACAGCGCGGACGCCGCATTCGCCTTCCGCATCAAACACTGGGCCGATTTCGGACTGAAGGCCCATTACTTCTTCGGCAAGCTCGACGAGACCTGGCGCATCATGTTCAACGGCACGGGCTTCACCGGCACCACGGACCTGCTGTCCAGCCGGATGAAAGGCTTCTCCTTCACCGCCGGGTGCATCCTGCATCCGCTTCGCGTGCTGTCCGTGGGCGCGACCTATAGGCCGGGATTCGATGTCGATACGGAGGTGGAACGCTACGCCGATCCCCTGTCCGGGTTGCCGGCCCTGCATACGGGAAAAATCACGATGCCCGCGGTCTGGGGCGTCGGACTGCACGGGATACTGCCGAATGGTTTTCTGGCCGCGGCTGAATATTCGATGGAGGAATGGAGCCGGATGACCGTCAACGGCCGTTCCGCGCCCCATCTGGCGGACGCGGAACGCCTGGCCTTCGGCCTGGAATGGCTCCCCGGCCTGCTCCCCACCGACGGCTTTTTCAAAAGGACGGCCTACCGGGCCGGGTTCTCCATCGGCCGCTTTTACCTCACCGACAGCCAGGACGGTTCGGTTCGCGAGATCGCGGCCACGCTGGGCGCCGGCCTGCCGCTCGGCACCGCGGCTTCGCGGATGGACGCGGCTGTCGCAATCGGCCGGCGGGGAGGCCTTTCGGACAACGGTTTCGAGGAGAACTTCGTCCGCGTGAGCGTTTCCGCCTCACTCGCGGAGAAATGGTTCACACGGAGATAACGGCATCGATGAGACGGGTCTGTGCATGAAAATAGCGATCGGAGCGGATCACGCGGGTTTCGCGCTCAAAGAGGCGCTGAAGGCGCGGCTGGTGTCGGAGGGAATCGCGGTCGAGGATTTCGGAACCCATTCGAAGGATTCGGTGGATTATCCGGACATCGGCGTCGCCGTGGCGCGGGCCGTGTCCGAGGGAAAGGCCGACCGCGGGGTTCTCATCTGCCACACGGGCATCGGCATGTCCATCGCCGCCAACAAGGTGCCCGGCGTGCGCGCGGCGCTGTGCCGGACCGACGAGGACGCCCGCCTCTCGCGGCGCCACAACGACGCCAATGTGCTGGCACTGTCCGGCAGTTTCACGCCACCCGATCTGGCGGCCGCGATCACGGACGCTTTTCTGGAAACCGGCTTCGAATCGGGGGGCCGCCATGAACGCAGGGTCGACAAAATCCGTCAACTCACAGGCAAATAGGAGCCTTCCTTGAAATCCCTGAAACAATCCGACCCGGCCGTCGCGGAAACCCTGCGCAGGGAGACGGAGCGTCAGGCCGGCACGCTGGAACTGATCGCTTCCGAGAACTTCGTCAGCGCGGCCGTGCTCGAGGCCATGGGCAGCGTGATGACGAACAAGTACGCCGAAGGCTACCCCGGGGCCCGCTACTACGGCGGATGCGAATTCGTGGACGAGGCTGAAAATCTGGCCCGCGAACGCGCCCGGAAGCTCTTCCGGTGCGAATACGCCAATGTCCAGCCCCATTCGGGTTCGCAGGCGAACATGGCCGCCTACATGGTGTTCATCAAGCCGGGCGACACGGTGCTCGGCATGGACCTGGCCCACGGCGGACACCTCACGCACGGCAGTCCGGTCAACTTCTCCGGTCAACTCTACCGGTTCGTCTCCTACGGCGTACGGAAGGAGACCGGCACCATTGATTACGATCTGGCCCTGCGTCAGGCGCTCGAGCACAAGCCCAGGCTCATCGTCACCGGCGCCAGCGCCTATCCCCGGCACATCGATTTCGCCCGGTTCCGTGAAATCGCCGACCGGGTCGGCGCGCTTCTGATGGCCGATATCGCCCATCCGGCGGGTCTGGTGGCCACGGGCCTCCACCCGGATCCGCTTCCCATATGCGACATTGTGACCACGACGACCCACAAAACCCTGCGCGGCCCCCGGGGCGGCATGATTCTCCTCGGGAAGGACCGCGAGAATCCGATGGGGCTCAAAGCGGCCAAATCGGGCCGGGTCAAGAAACTGTCCGAGGTCATCGACGGCTCGGTCATGCCCGGCATGCAGGGCGGTCCGCTCATGCACGTCATCGCGGCCAAGGCCGTCGCCCTGGGTGAAAACCTGGAACCCGAGTACCGTTCCTACTGCGAGCAGATCATCCGGAACGCGAAAGCCATGGCCGAACGCCTGACCGAACACGGCGTGACGCTCGTGTCCGGCGGAACGGACAACCACCTGCTCCTGCTCGACCTGACCAATCGGGGCGTCACCGGCAAGGCCGCCACCATCGCGCTCGACCAGGCCGGCATCACGGTGAACAAGAACATGGTTCCCTTCGACACACAGAGCCCCGCAATCACGAGCGGCATCCGGGTCGGCACGCCCGCCATGACCACCCGCGGCATGAAGGAGCCGGAAATGCGCCGGATCGCGGACCTGATCCACCGGGCGCTTTCAGCGGTTTCGGACGAATCCGCCCTGGCCGCGATCCGGGCCGAGTCAGCCGAGCTTTGCGGCGCCTTCCCCCTGCCGGGCGGCTGCCGTCCATGACCGCGCCCCTGACCGGATCCGGCGGCCGCCCTTCCTGGGACGACTATTTCATGCAGATCACCCGGCTGGTGTCCAGCCGGTCGACCTGCCTGCGGAGAAAAGTCGGGGCTGTCATGGTGAAGGACAAGCGCATTCTCGCCACCGGGTACAACGGCGTTCCGAAGGGGCTCCCGCATTGTCTCGATGTCGGATGCCTCCGCGACAAGCTGAAAATCCCCTCGGGAGAACGGCATGAGCTCTGCCGGGGACTGCACGCGGAACAGAACGCAATTATCCAGGCCGCCACATCGGGAACCAGTATCGAGGGATGCGTCCTCTACACGACCCATTACCCCTGCGTGCTCTGCATGAAGATGATCCTGAATGCCTCGATCCGGGATGTGATTTTCGCGGAGGGTTATCCGGACGGGCTGGCCATGGAAATGGCCTCTGAAGGCGGCCTGAATGCGCGGCTCTTCCGCGCCGGGGAACCGGACGCGGTTCCGTCATGAAATGCCCCGCATGCGGCATTGACGAGGACCGGGTGGTCGACACCCGGCTGGTGCAGGACGGAAAAGCCGTGCGCCGGAAACGCCACTGCCTCAGATGCGGACGCCGGTTCTTCACGGTCGAGGCAATCGAGGATAAATCCGTCTCCGTCATCAAGAGCGACGGCCGCCGCGAGCCCTATGACCGCCGAAAGCTCATCCGCAGCATTCAGATCGCCTGTACCAAACGCCCCATTTCCTTCGAGACGGTCGAGCGGATCGCGGACGACATCGAGGCGGGAATGGAATTCATGAACGAAATCGACAGCCGCCGTATCGGGGAGGGGGTCATTCAGTCCCTGCGGCGGATTGACGAAGTGGCCTATGTCCGGTTCGCGTCCGTGTACCGGAATTTCAGGGACAAGGATGAATTCCTGCGCGAGCTCAACGGGCTCCGGCAGGACGGAACCGGTCCGGAGCAGGACCCCCCCCAGGAGTAGGCATGGCCCGCCTCACCTTCCGGGGCGGCGTACATCCGCCGCGCCGGAAATCGGAAACGCAGAATTGCGCCATCACCGATCTTCCGCTTCCGGACCAGATGATCTGGCCGCTGGAGCATCCTCCGGGAACCGTATTCCTCCCCCTGGTCAAAAAGGGCGACCGGGTCCGCACCGGCCAGATCGTGGCGCGGACCGCGGACGGCTTCCCCCTCCACGCCTCGGCCTCCGGTGTCATCTCCGCGATCGGCCCGCGGCCTTTTCCGGTCGGCCCTGAAGTCCGATCCCTCGTACTCCGCGTCTCGGATAAGATCGGAACCCCGGACGAACCGGACACCGCGGGCCGGACGGACGCGTTTCAGGAACACGGAACCGAATCCTTTCTGGAAAAACCGCCGGAAGAACTGCGTCAACGCGTTCTGGAAGCCGGCGTGACGGATTCGGCAGCAGATGCCGGCTTTCCGGCCGAACGCCTGAATCTGTCAGCGAGCGCATTCCCCTCCGGACCGCGGGGCGCGAGCCACACCGTGGTCGTCAATGCCATGGAATCCGAACCCTATCTCGCCTCCGACCACCGCCTCCTGATCGAACGTTCCGTTGACATCGTTCTCGGTCTGCGCCTCACCATGCGGATGACCGGGAGCCGCAAAGGCATTTTCGCGGTTCCGTCTGATGACCGCGGTCCGCTCCGGTCTCTGCGGAAGGCGGTGCGTCGGCTCCGGTCCGTCTCCATTCTCTATCTCGACTCGAAGTATCCCGGCCACAATGAAACCGCGCTGCTGGCCTCCCTCGGACTCAGGACGGCCTTCTCCGGATCAAAACGGGACGGAAGAACGGGGGTTCACGTGCAGAGCGTCACCGCGACTCTGGCTGTGACGGATGCGGTGACACGGGGCCTGCCCCAGACCAGGCGCGTCCTGACCGTGGCCGGGGACGGCATACGGAATCCCCGCAATCTCTCCGTGCCTCTGGGCGCCCCGATCTCGGCATGCGTCTCGGCCTGCGGCGGTTACACGTCGGACACGGTTCTGCTCCTCCACGGCGGTCCTATGTCCGGAATGGCCCTTTCCTGCGATACAGCGCCGGTTACGGCGTGGACAACCGGTCTGACGGTTCTGGACGGCCGCGGCTTCGCAGTCGATCCGGAAACCGCCTGCATTCGTTGCGGCCGCTGCTCGGACTGCTGTCCCGTGGGGCTGGCCCCCTATCGGATCGAAGCCTTCATGCGCAGCGGCAGGACCGACCTGGCCCGGCTGGAAGGCCTCGCATCCTGCATCCGTTGCGGCGCATGCGCCTACATCTGTCCGGCCGCACGGCCGCTGGTCCGCATCTTTCCGCCGGTCCCGGCTTCCGGGCGGGAGGCCGGATGACGTCCGGAAACGTACGTTTTCTGAGGGAAAGCTTCCCCTTTATCCGGGACAATGACTCGGTTCGGAAAATGATGTGGACCACGGCCGCGGCTCTGGCCCCGCTGGCCGCCGCGTCGGTCTGGACTTACGGCTTTCGCGCCGCATGGTTCATCGGTTCCGCCGTGACGGCCGCATTCGCCGCAGAATGGGCGGCTCAAAGTCTCCGCCGAAGGCCGTTGACGACGCCGCCGCCCTCGGACGGAAGCGCATTTCTCACCGGACTTCTTCTCTCCCTGAGTCTGCCGGTTCCCGCTCCACTGTGGATGCCCGCGGCCGGAGCCGTACTGGCGGTTGTGCTCGGCAAGCAGGTTTTCGGCGGATTGGGCCGGAATCCCCTGAATCCCGCGCTATTCGGACGCCTCATGCTCATGCTTGTTTATCCCGCCGCGTTCACTTCCGATTGGCTGGCGCCGGACAGCCTCACCGCAGCCTCTCCCTTGATCCGGTGGCGCGCCGGCTACACCGTTCTGATGCGCCCCGAATCCCAGTCCGCGGACCGCATCGCCGATGCGACCATGACCCTATCCAGGCTCATCGAAACCCTGCCCGGACGTTTCGTGGCCCATCCCGGTTCCTGCCTGGCTGAAACCTCGATGTTGCTCGTCCTGTTCGGCGCCGGAATTCTGCTGTACCGAAGGGTCATCGGATGGAAAATCCCGATCGCCGGTCTGCTGTCATCGGTTCTGCTGTCCTGGGCATTCGGGGGAACGGACGGCGCTTTCTCCGGGGATCCGCTTCTCTTTCTCCCGCACGGCGCATTTCTTTTCATGCTGTTTTTCATGGCCACGGATCCAGTAACCTCCCCGGTCCGGCCGGTCAACCGTTGGCTGTTCGGTGCCGGATTCGGAGGCCTCATGGTCCTGCTCCGTCTCTGGGGCCCCTGGCCGGAAGGCGCCGGGATCGCGCTCCTGCTCATGAACGGCATCCACGCCCTCCTGTCCCGCCGGAGACCGATCCGGCCGCCGCGGAGCCCGGACGGCCCGCAGGGAGTGTCATGAAACGCGGAAAGAACAAGAACCATGAAATGCCCTTCCTCGACCATCTTGAGGAACTCCGATGGCGCATCCTCAAATCTCTGGTCGCGGTCGTGGTCGCGGCCGGGACCGCGTTTCCGCTGAGCGGCCGCATCCTCGACATCCTGACCCTGCCGAACGACCGGCTTCCCGATCCCGCGCGCCTGATCTTTCTCAAGCCTGCCGGCATGCTCATGCTCCGCATGGAAATCGCCATTGTCGCCGGATTGACCGTCGCCCTTCCCGTGGTCCTGTACCAGCTCTGGCAGTTCATCGCGCCCGGCCTTCTCTCGCGCGAACGGAAACTGTTCCCGCCCCTTCTGTTCAGCGCCATCCTGTGCTTCACCGCGGGGGCCGCATTCGCATACGGCGTCATGATTCCGGCCATCCTGCCTTTCCTGTACGGCATGGGCACGGATTCCATCGAAGCCGTGATCAATGTCAATGAATACGCGTCCTTCCTCATGCGCCTGATCCTGCTCACGGGATTGGTGTTCGAACTGCCCGTGGCCGCCTTTTTTCTGGCCCGGATCGGCCTGGTCACGCCGGCACTGCTCAGGCGCATCCGCAAGTACAGCATTGTCGTGATTTTCGTTTTATCGGCCGTGGTCACGCCCACGCCCGATCCCCTGAACCAGATTCTGCTCGCCGTTCCCCTCCTCATTCTCTACGAAATCAGCATACTCGTGGCCGCTGTCGCATACCGCCGCAGACTGGCGGGAGAAGCCGGGACCGCCGGTCCTGAAAACGGGAAAAAGCTGCGAAGCAGTCCCTCGGCAAAACCCGATCCGAAGCCGCGCCGCAAATCCGGGTCGTCATAAAAAAAGCCCCGGCCGAAGAGCCGGGGCTTTTGATTTCCGCGGAAGGAACGCTTAGAGCGTGCCGAGATAGCGCATGGCTTTCGGCGCGTATTCGCTCTGTGGATACTGGCTGACGAGTTCCTGGAACTGGGTCCGCGCCGTGCTGCTGTCGCCCAGCTTGAGGTGGCACAGGCCGCTCATGATGAGCGCGTCGTCCAGTTTGTAGGAGGAGGAATACGAGAGAACGGTCTTGAACGCGTTGAGCGCGGACCGGTAGTCGCCCATGGCGTTGTAGCACTCGCCGATCCAGTAATGACAGTTGCTTGCCAGCGTGTGTCTGGGATTGGAGGCGGCCAGCGTCTGGAAGCGGGAGATCGCGTCCCGGTAGTTGCGCATGTGGAACTGATTCAGGGCGGCCTCGTAACCCGATTTAAATTGGGAATCGCCGAGCGCCGGGCCCGCCGAACCGCCGGCCGGAACGCCTTCCCCGACCTTGGCCTGAAGCTCGTCGATCTGCCTGGTTCTCTGATCCATTTCCGTTTTCAGACGATCCACCTTGGCCATGAGCTGACCGATATCCGTGTCCGGGTATCCGGACGATTCGCCCTGCTCCGCCGCGGATATGCCCTCTTCGGTATCCTCCCCGAAGAGATCGGCAAGATCCTCGTCTCCGGTTTCGTCCAATCCGGATGCGGCGCTCTGCTCCGGCTGGAACAGAAGGGAAAGCGCGTCGTCGTCGCTCGAACCGCTGGGCGAGTCCTCCCTGAAGAGATCGTCCAGAGTCGCGAGTTCCTGTTCGCCCATCGGGTATTCGATTTCGTCTTCCTTCCGGAAGGAACGCGAAGGCGGCTTCATGGAGAAGGCCAATCCGGCTTTCGCGGCCCAGAATTTGGGCTTCTCATCCCCTTCGGCCGTGAACGTGATAACGGTAGTCTCCGGAAACCACGAACGATGTTTTCTCGTTCAGCGCGAACTGGAGACCCGCGCCGATCACGAATGCGCCGTCGTAATACGTGTCAGTTTCAATGTCGTCTGGGTGCCCTGCTTGAAGGTCGACTTCCACCCGAACGCATTCAGTCCGGCAAAGGCCATGGGCGTGATCACGTTGTTCTGGGATGGCTGGAGTATGGCCTTGAGCTCGAAAGTCGGGAAAAGAGTCCAGTTGCTCGAGGTATTCCCAGGACACAAGGACTTGCTCATGGCCGTACTGTAACCGGTGCCCGCTGAAACCGCGAACGTCGGAGACAGCTTGTACTTGGCGTACACTTCGACTCCGGGCCCGCATCGCGCTGGACTTGAGTCTCTCCACATCGGGATGCATGGCTGTGAAAGAGACGCCGAACTGGTCCGGCTGGCTCAACTGCAATCCCTGGGCGGGAAGCAATCCAGACCACACCGTTATAAGAACGGCGAGCGACGCGTACACGGTGATTCTCTTCATGAAATGACCTCCCAAAGGCTGTATAACCAATTCAGTGACAATGCTTCACGAATCCAATGTTGCAAAGATTTTGCCAATAACTTAAAAGGAAATTGAATGTTTTGCCATTAATTCATTTATTTACAAATAACTATCACATACGATCTTCCATTGCCTTAAGGCAATTCCTGCTATAAAACCGGCCGGAAATTTTTCATTTGTGAAGGAATGTTAAAATTTATCGGTTTAATCCTTTAAAGTCAAGCTTTTTCATCAAAATAACAGGTTTTTAAAATCCTCTTTGAACCAAGGTGATTTTTATGTATTTTATTATTTTGAAGCCCAATACAGTGATCGCTTATCCGATGTCAAGAAACCGTCATGGAATCAATTGAACTGCTCCGTGGCTCCCATGAAGAACCTGCTGTTTTCACTGCCGCGCAGCTTCATTCGGCACCGTCTCGGCAGAACTTCGGATGCTGTCAATCGATTGCCGCGGTATTGCCTGATGGGATTCGAAACGGCCCATTACCAGCGGCTGAAACGGAAATTCCCGTCCTGCTCCACGCTCAGCATACGGCCCGGTCATCCCTATCTTCTGTTCCAATTCGAGGGAGTCCCCATGGCCTACATCGACTGCGGCATCGGCGCGCCCGTGTCAGCCATGGTCCTCGAAGAAACCTTCGAACTGGGGGCCGAAGTCTGCCTGTTCACCGGTTCATGCGGCGCCCTGACGGACGGTATTCTGCGCAATGATCTCATCCTGCCGCTCCGCGCCGTGCGTGACGAGGGAACGTCCTTCCATTACGAGCCGCCGTCCCGCTTCTCCCTGCCGGATCTGGAACTCTTCGCCGCGCTCCGCGATTCATTGACCGCCCGGGGTCTGCGTTTCCGCGAGACTTCGGTCTGGACCACGGACGCCCCGTACCGCGAGACCGCGGGAAAGATCCGGCGCCTGCTGGCCGAAGGATGCGAAGCCGTGGACATGGAGAGCGCCGCCCTGTTCTCGGTCGCGAAATCCAGAGGATGCAGGATTGCCGGTCTGCTGACCGCCCGGGATTCACTGACCGGCGGCGAATGGCGGCCTTCCCTGCCGCGGGGACCGGAGGCAAGCCTGTCCCCGGACGCCGTTCTCGAAGCCGGATTACGCGCTCTCCGGACATGGCATCAGCGCCGATTGGAAAAGGATTGAATGAGGAGGTCATCATGAGGCTCTGCCGTCCGACCATCCGCCTGATTCTCGGGCTCGCATGTCTTCGCAAGCAGGCCATTATCCGCAGCGGAATGGCGCGCGGAAGCCATTGTCTGCAATTACGATTTCAAGGAAGGCTGGGTGATGGCTCCGGCCGCCGGACTCGCGGCCGGCTGGAAATGGCTGAGCATCGGCGCGGACGCCTCGGTTGGGGCCTACACGCCCCGCGGATCTCGCCAGGTGACTACCGGCACTTCACGCGGGTCTCCCTCGTTCCCATGCTCCGGCTTCCGATCGGCCGGTTTTTCCTGCAGTCCGGATGCGGATTCGCGACCACGACCGAGCGCAGGCAGATATGGACCGGAGGAGAATCCTACCGATTCGAGTCATCCGAGCTGTTTCACGGCGAATTCCGTGGCGAAGCCGGAATATCCGTTCCCTTCCTCGATGTTCATTCGCTGATCCTCAAAGGCGGAGTCTCCAGCCGCGGAAGAACGCCCGTTTCTTCTATGCCGGCATGGGACTCGGCCTGCGTCCGTCCCGGAACCGTCGGTTGTCGGCCGGAGACGCGCCGTCGCCGTCCGGGGACCGCATGTCACAGGCGGCACGATCCGGCGTCCGGTCCGCCGTGGTCGTGGGAGGAACCGATGATGTGTCCATGCGCTTCAACACCGCGATCGAGTCCGCCCTGATCCGTGACGGAATCGACGTGATCAGCTGGGACAAGCTGAAGACTTCCGTGGACGACCGCCTGCGTTCCGAAGCGAAAGCCGCGAATCCAAAGGCCTTCCTCAACCGTCTTTACACGGATTCACTTTCCGTTTCCGAGCTGGCTTTCCATGCCGCTGCCATTCAGCCGCTCGACGCGGTCATTGAGACAGGCGTCCAGTACGCCATCCGGACCTACGGCGAGGAGCCCGTCATCCATTCCTCCCGGATACGCCTCATCGTACCGGAGACCGGCGCGGTCGTCTGGAGCGCCTCGTTCGATTCGCCGGATCCTTCCTTTGACCGCCACGCGGAAACGGTGATCCGCGGCCTGATGAACGCCCTTCCCCGCATCCGCCAGGCAGGTCCCTGACCGCTCTCAATGGGATTATGGACACCGCCGCCGGACACGCTCCGGCGCACGAAAAAGGCCCAGGCTGTCCGCCCGGGCCTTTTTATTTTCCTCTGATGAGAGTCGCTATAAACGCTGAGACTGGTACAGGGCGTACAGCCTCTGGACAGCCGGCACATACCCGCGCGTTTCGGTGAACAGATACTTGTCATCACGGCCGTTGGCGAGCCAGACCGCGGCCTGTTTCTCCCCTCCATTGTAGGCGGCCAGAGCGCCGTCGAGTCCGTAACGCGTGATCAGCGTGGACATCAGACGGGTTCCGATTCTGAGGTTGTAGATGGGATTGAATAGCACATTCTCCGCGGAATCCCATGCGATACCCTCGTATCCCGCGAGGAAATAGCCGGTCACGGGCATGATCTGCATCAGACCCATGGCATTGGCTTTGGACACGACGGTTGGACTCCAGGTGCCCGCGCTCTCATGCGTGATCATCGCGCAGATCAGCTCGGTATTGAGATTCGGATATTTCTGCGACAGCTCATAAATTTCATTGGCGATATCGTACGATTCAATGGCGGATAGATTCTTGTTGTGCAGATCGATGATCTTCATGACTTTCTGGATCTCATACTGCCGGACACTGTCGATGTTCATCGCTGAACGGAGATTGATCACGTCCTGGCTCAGTTTTTCCATACGGGCATGCGAGATCCGGTAATTGATATAACTGCCGGCGACAACGATGACCGCAAGCAATACCATGCCCAGACTCAGAGGATCGGGTCGTGGGCCGGAAATCTTCTTTTTGCCTTTATTTACAGCGGGTTTCAAGGTTTTTTTCCTTCTGAAAAGACCCATAGGCATCCTCCTTTTCTGATACTGTGACAGACGATTGAATACACAAAAATGGTCCTGCTAAACAACAAACGGCATGATTTATATTCGCAATAATCATGCCGCCACTTAAAAATATGTGAATATTGAGGTTGTATTTATTTGTCCCGGTTCACATCTTTCCTCTCCGGCCATCCCATACGCGGGATGAAAATGAGCCCCAGTATTGTGGGAACCAGAACATTGAGCACGAAGAGCATAAGAGAGGCATTAAAAGCCGTCGCTTGTTCCACGTTGAAACGGGTGAAAAAATAGATGGACGCGCCTTCCCGGATTCCGAGATCCCCGATGGAAACGGGCAGTATCGTCTTGACGAGAATCACCGATGTGGTTGCGGTGAGCGCCGTAGTCCACGGGATGTGCTGAAATGCGAACGCCAGCAGACAGAACTGAAGAATGTACACTGTGTACAGCAACACAGCAAGTCCGGTCTGCACAAGAGCGTCCGGTCGGCCGAAACGATCGATGCACGAAATGATGCGTTTCAGCTTCTCCCGGGCGGGCATCAGCATGGAGAGGTAATACAGAAAAGAGCGGATCCATTCGGGATGCAGAATCACGGTCAGGGAAATGACCGTGAAAAAAGCGGCGCCGAAGAACAGCGGCCAGACCAGAAAAGGGGCATACCCGTACTGGTAGGACAGCAGAAGGACCAGCCCCCAGAAGCCGGCGGCCGCGACCGGAAAGAATGCGTACAGTTTGTCAATGACGATCAAACCCACGGCCTGAAGACGGTCCTCATGCTTCAGAAACAGCGTGCGGCCGATTTCGCCGATGCGGCCGGGGGTGACGAACCCGGCCACCATGCCGCCGAAGAGCGAAGCGACGGAATCTGAAACCGGAGTGTCCGGGTTGATGAGCCGGAGCAGGAGATGCCAGCGGATCCACTGCAGGAGGAGGTTCGGAACGAGCAGAATCGCGGCCGCGGCCAGGCAGTCGGGTTGAGCGGGATTACGGAGCGCCCCGAGAATCTCCCGGACATGCACCGCGCGGACCAGGACCAGCATCACCACGGCCGTGATCAACAGCTTCAGGACAAGAAAAAGCCGGCTTTTTCGGATCGGAAATTTCAATAGGTCTTTCCGTATGAGTTGTCCGGAGAATCTGACAGCGAGCGCATTCCCCGCGGCTTGTCTTCAATAATTCGAAAATATGATCGCTTGATCCCGCGCAGCGGGCCGCGGGGTTAGCGAGCGAATATCAGATGTCTCTTCTCTACAGATAGAAGATTCGCCGCAAAGCGGCACCAAGTTATTTGATCTGTTCACTATTGAAGGCCCGCCGCTTGCCTTCAATACTCTAAAAATATAATAAATTGGTCCCGCGCAGCGGGCGGCGGGGAGCTTCAATGCGCGCGCGAAGACTTCGGCTCACCCGCTCCGGAGTAAACTACCACCCGCGAAGCGGGTGGCGTTGATCAGCGGCCATAGGCCGCTGATCAACGAGTCGGCACTCCGGTGCCGACCTGTTTTAGATTATCAGACTCCGAGCTTCGCGCGGAGTCTGAAGATCTGTCGGCCGGCCGACCGCGGAAGGGTTGCCCAGAGTTTCCTGTAAAAAAAACCGAGCCGCCCGGTCGGATGCTGTCAAAAGGCGCGGATGGAAGGCATGATATCACCCGCCGTTGCTTCAGGGCGTCTTTTCCAGCCGGATTCCCCCGCCCGATGTGCGCAGAATCATTTGCGGACCGCCGCCGTTGATCCGGGCCGACAGCCGGTGGGGATCGATTTCTCCAATCACCGTGACCGGAAAATCAGTGAAAACCCGTCCGCCGCTGGTGCCGGCATCAATGTCGGCCTTCAAACCGGCAGGCGCGGTCACCGTGATGCCGCCTCCGGATGTCTCGAAAAAGCAGTCGGCGGTCGGGTTCTTCGTGAGTACCGCGCGTATGGAGCCACCCGAAGTTTTCGCGGTCACATCCCCTGAAACCGACTCCAGCGTGATGGAACCGCCAGAAGTCCGGACGCGGACGTTCCCTTCCGTGCGGCCCACGCGGATACTGCCTCCTGAGGTCTGCACATCCACATCTCCGCTGCAGTCCCCCACAGTCACGGACCCGCCCGACGTCCTGCCGTTCACGGTGCCGCGGATGCTGCCGAATTCAAGACCGCCGCCTGAAGTCTTCGCGTCCACCCGTCCCTGCAAATCGCCCACCGAGACCGATCCGCCGGACGTGCGCAGTTCCGCGTCGAATACAGCCGGAACCAGAATCCGGATGCGGATATTCGGATGCTTTTGACTTGAAAACCAGGATCTCCCGTTCCCCAGACCGTAATCCGAACGCACCGTCACGGTGCCAGCGGAGTGGCTGAACTCCAGTCCGAAATCTTCGATGAACCGGTGTATCCGGTCCCGGCTCCAGCCTTCCTTTTCGAATTCCGCGTCTACGCGCACTTCATTCGAGGAGTGCGATTGCAATTCGATCCGTCCCATGTCCATGTCCACCACCAGGCGACCGCCCGGCTCAGCGGTGAACGACCGCGTTACTGTTTCGTCCGCGCTGAAAGCCATGGACACGGCCAGTACCGCGGCCACGGCCACGGCCGTTCGAATCCGTTTTTCCGTTCCTGAATGTTTCATCCCGCTCTCCTTGAATTGCCTTGTGAGATGACTTGTCTCTCAATATATACGGAATAACGGGAAAAAAGTTGGCCCGCGGCGAAGAACGGACCGCGGTTTCGCGGGCTGTCCGGGCCGCCTGCGGGGAGACATTCAGGAACCGAGTATGCCGTCGATTTCCGCCAGTTCGTTCTCTCCGAAGGATGGATTCTCCGTCGCTTTCAGGTTGGATTCAAGCTGTTCCACACGGCTCGCGCCGATCAGGGCGGAGGTGACGACCGGCTGACGGAGCACCCAGGCGATGGCCATCTGGGCCAGGGTTTGGCCGCGCCTTTGCGCGATCGCGTTCAGGCTGCGGATGCTCTCCAGGCGCTCCGGAGTGATGTCCGATTCGTGAAGAAAACCGTGCGGCTTTGCGGCGCGCGAATCGGCCGGAATGCCCGTCCGGTACCGGTCGGTCAGGAGCCCTTGGGCCAGTGGCGAAAAGGCGATGCCGCCGATGCCCTCTGATTCGAGCGCTCCGAAAAGACCCGATTCCGGCTCACGGACGAACATGGAATATTTCATCTGATGGATGAGCAGGCGGATGTCCTCGGATCTCAGCATTGACGCGATGGCTTTAGTCGGGCCTGGCGGGTAATTCGATATGCCTGCGTACAACGCCTTTCCGGAGCGGACGGCCTGGGCCAGGCTTGAAGCGGTCTCCTCCAGCGGCGTTTCCGGATCGTACCGGTGGGAATAATAGATGTCGACGTACTCCAGACTCAGACGTCCCAGACTTTGGTCCAAACTGGCCAGCAGGTATTTGCGCGAACCCCATTCTCCGTAGGGTCCGGGCCACATCCGGTATCCCGCTTTCGTGGAAATGATCAGCTCATCGCGATGCGAAGCCAGATCCGCCTTCAGGATGCGGCCGAAGTTCGTCTCAGCTGATCCGGGAGGCGGGCCGTAGTTGTTGGCCAGGTCGAAATGCGTCACGCCCAGATCAAAGGCCCGGAGCACGATCCGCCGTCCGTCCGCGGACTTGTCCACGTCCCCGAAGTTGTGCCACAATCCGAGGGAAACCGGCGGCAGTTTCAGTCCGCTGCGGCCGCAGGCACGGTAGACCGTTTTTTCGTAACGGACGGGATCAGGCCGGAATGCCCTGCGGCCGGCCGGCGTCGGGCGCCGGCCGGCGAAGGGCCGTTTCTTCTGTTCAGCGGCCTTTCCGCGCTTCATCGACCCTCGATTTCATCGGCCAGGATGGAGGCGTCGTACAATTTTCGCAAAGCCTCGATGATGTAAGCCGAGTGAACCGCCACGGTGCGGTTCTTCGCGTCGTCGTACACGAAACGTCCGACCAAGCTCTCGATGTTCCCGTCGAAAACCAGCCCAACCAGCTCTCCGGAGCGGTTCAGAACAGGCGATCCGGAATTGCCGCCGATAATGTCGCATGTGGAGACAAAATTCACGGGTGTGGCCAGGTTCAAACTGTCTCGACGCTCCCAGAAGCGGATGGGCGGATCGAAATCGCCCTTGCGGTCGAAACTGAGCGCGCGGTCGTACAGTCCGTAAAGCGTCGTTTTATAGGGCGCGAGCGTGCCATTCATCGGGAATCCGCGGACGGCTCCGTAGGAAAGACGCAATGTGAAAGTCGCGTCCGGATACTGGTCCTTGCCGTAAGCCGCGAACACGGCCTGGGCGATCAGTTCCGTGCCCGCGGACATAACGCTTTCAACGTTCTTTTTCCGCCATTGAATGCCTTCACGGGCGGTCGGCTCGAGTTTGCGGGCCAGGACGATGAGGGGATCCCGGCAGGTATCCACAGCCGACCGGCCCCCTTCGATGAGCCGTCTGCGCATTTCCACGGATTCCAATCCGGTCCCGCGGATCAGATCCGAAGCGGCCGCCTCCGGAGTTTGACCGTTCAGCACGATCTTTAAAAACGGATCGTCCGGTCCGAGCTCCTCCAGGGACAGCTTCAGGCATCCGGCCAGGTTCGCCTCCTCGAGGTCCCTGTAAACCGGAGCAGGAGAGAAGAGATGGAATTTCAGTTCCTCCAGCTGGGACGCATGATATCCGTCCAGACGCTCGGATTCGGGTTTCACGGTTTCGCCGGCATAAAAAACAATCTGATTCGCGATTCCGTACATGCGGGATCCGAAAATCCTCCTGTAAAAGTTGAATCGCGCCCTTTCCCTCTGTTTGGAGACGGCTTTTTCGATGTTTTTCCATGCGCCGGAATACGCTTTCTTCCATTCCGGCCTGGACGCGACCGTTTTCCGGAGCGCGTCCTCCTCCGCCTTTTTCTTGACGAATAAGGACGGGTCCTGCAGTCCCTGGTATTCCCCGGTGAGCGCCTTTTTCGAATTCTCCAGGCCGAAAAGCTGGATCAACCCGCGGCGGTGCTGTTCCGGTCCGGCTTTCATGTATTCGTGCAGGATGTCGATGCGGCGGCCGATGTACGTGAGGGTCATCGGATATTGCAGATCCCGCTGATACTCGAGCTGGGCCAGTGTGTAGAGCCGGTCGGTCGAGCCCGGATGCCCGGACACGAACACCAGCTCCTCCTCGCCTGCGCCGGCAGCGTTCCATTTCAGCCAGGCCTCCGGACGCACCGGCTGTCCGTTCTCGTAAACGCGGAAGAAGGCCATATCCAGATCGTAACGGGGAAAGGTGAAATTGTCCGAGTCTCCGCCGTAATAAGCCGCCATGCGCTCCGGCGCCATGACGAGGCGGATGTCGGTGTATTTTTTATAGCGGTAGAGCCAGTATTCCCCTCCGTGGTACAGCCGAACCACTTCGGGCTTTAAACCGGTTTTCTCCTGACACTCGTTTTCAATGGCCGCGATTTCGGCCTCCCGTGCCTTCAGCGCCTGCTCGGCGTTCATCCCGTCCGAGACAGCGGAACGGACGCGTCCGGTGACGTCTTCCATGGAGACCAGCACGTTGACCTCGAGGTCCGGACAGGGCGATTCATTCTCCGGCTTCTCGGCGTAGAAGCCGACGGATACGAAATCCTTCTCCGGCGTGGACATTTTCTGGAGCTGTCCGACCGCGACGTGGTGATTGGTCAGCACCAGCCCGTTCGGGCTCACGAAAGATCCCGACCCGCCGTCCATGAACCGCACGCTGGCCAGGCGCACGTGGTCGAGCCATTCCTGGCCGGCGTCAAAACCGTATTTTTCCCTGAGCGGCTTGAGCGGCGGATTGTCGAATGACCACATCCCCTCGTCCGCGACACAGGGCAGGAAGAGGATCAGGAAGGCCGGCACCGCGAAATACCGGATTTTACCCATGACGGTTTTCATGGCACACCTCTCATTAAGATGACTGTCCGTTTTTCCAAACACCGCAGGACACCGCGCAATCACAGTCGGTCCGGCGGTTTTTTCGGGCCGTACCAGCCCGTTTCCGTTCAGCCGGATCGGCCGGCTTCACGCACGATGATTTCCGCCAATGCCTCGAAATCCGATTCGTCATTTACATCGAACCAGCGGATACGGCCGTCCGGCCTGAACCAGGTCATCTGCCGTTTCGCGAACTGACGGGTTCGCTTTTTGATCTCCTCCACCGCATCGTCCAAAGTCAGACGGCCCTGAAGATGGGCCGTCAGTTCCCGGTACCCGAGCGCATCCATGGCAGGATCCGCCGCAGTCAGGCCGGATGCCAGGAGGCCGCGGACCTCTTCGAGAAAACCGGCCTCCATCATCCGGTCGACACGCCTGTCGATACGCCGGTTGAGATCGTCTCGCGGCCAACGGACTCCGTACCAGAGCGCGTTGAAATCAGCGGGCCGGGTTTCCTCCCGCTGAATCCGGGACATCGGCCGGCCGGACAGTTCCGCCACTTCCAGGGCACGGACGATGCGCTTGAGGTCGTTCGGATGGATTCTCTCCGCCGCTTCCGGATCGGCGATGCGAAGACGGTTGTGAAGCCCGGTTGTTCCGGATTCGGCCGCCTCGCGGGTCAGCCGGCTCCGCAGGCCGTGATCCCGGAACCCGCCGTCGAACAGCCCGTCCACGAGCGCCCGGAGGTAAAGACCCGACCCGCCGACAGCCACGGGCAGACGTTGCCGGGACAGGATATCGGCCACTATGGCCCGCCCTGCGTCCGCGAACCGTCCCGCGTTGAATGACTCGGAAGGATCCGCGATGTCGATGCAGTGATGCGGAACGATGCGCCTGGCGTCCGGATCCGGTTTGGCCGTCCCGATGTCCATCCGTCTGTACACCTGGCGCGAGTCCGCGGACACGATCTCCGCGGGAATCCGCCGCGCCACCATCAGAGACAACCCGGTTTTACCCGAGGCCGTGGGTCCAACGATGATCGGGACGGCCGGTCGACGCAGGCCCGCCCGGGTCATTGCGGATTCCGGCCGAAACGCCGGTCGATCTCCTCGACGGTCAGGTTCACGACCACCGGCCGGCCATGCGGGCAGAAATAGGGGTTTTCGGCCGCGAACAGCCGGTCGACCAGGGACTCCATTTCAACGGCGCTGAGCTTCTCCCCCGCTTTCACCGCCGATTTGCAGGAATAAGCCTTGGCGATGCGCTCGTAAAGCGGCTCTCCGGATGCCGCTTCCTCCCGGTATTGGGCGATCAACTCCGCGAGCAGAGACTTTTCGTCCCCGCCGCGCACCTCCACGGGCACGGATTCAATCACCACGGTGTTTCTTCCGAATTCCCGTATCCCGAAACCGATGCGCTGGAGTGCGGGCAGGATCTCGGTCAAGGCGAGATAGTCATCCGGAGCGAGCTCGACGGTGGTCGGAAAAAGCAACTGCTGCGAAAGCCCCTCGCGCTCGGACATGGATTTCATCGCCTGTTCATAGAGGATGCGTTCATGAGCGACGTGCTGGTCGATGAGGATCAATCCGCTTCGGATGCGGGACAGAATATAGCGGTTCTGAATCTGCCAGAAAGAGGGCTCCTCGGTCCGGCCGGGTTTCTCGCCGGCGGGGGCCGGAGTCTGCGCCTGAACGGCCAGGGAGAGCTGTCCGTAGTCGGTCGGAGCGGCCGGACGCCGTCCGGCTTGCGGAAAGCCGCGGAGTCCGGTGACCAGGCGCAGTTCAGCCGCGGATTCAGGCGTCTTCAGCGCCTCCTCCACCCAATGCCGGACCTGGTCATGCAGAAAGCGTTCGTCCGCGAACCGGACCTCGATTTTCGTCGGATGGACGTTCGCATCGAACCGCGACGGTTCCATCTCCAGAAAAAGGATGAAAAAGGGGAATTCGCCCTGTGAAAGCCGCGTCCCGTACGCGGAGGATACGGCATGCAGCAGGTTGCGGCTCTGAAAAAAACGCCGGTTGATGAAGAAAAACTGATCATCCCGGGTCCGGCCTCCCATGCCCGGTTTGTGCACGAAGCCCTCGAGGCCGAGGCCGGGCGACTGGCCCCGCACCGGGACGAGGCGCGCCGCCTTCTCCTCTCCCAGCATGCGCCGCACCCGATCACGCAGGGATTCCGGAGCCGCGTCAAGCACCTTGTCCCCCTCGATGAAGAGGGAGAACCCGGTCGCCGGGTGCGAAAGCGCGAGACGGCGCACCGCCGTCACCGCATGTCGCAGTTCGGCGGGCGGACTTTTCAGGAATTTCCGCCGGGCCGGGACAAAGGCGAAGAGATCCTTGACAATGACTGATGTTCCTCGCGGCGCTCCCGCCTTGAGGACGTCCCGGATCTCGCCGTTTTCGAGCACGACCTGTGTGGCCTCCTCGTCCGGTTCCGTGCGCGTGACGATTTCCATTCGCGAGACGGACCCGATGCTGGCCAGGGCCTCCCCCCGGAAACCCAGTGTGCGGATCTCCTCCAGATCTTCCGCCCTGGTGATTTTGCTGGTGGCGTGCCGCCGGGTGCAGGCCATGGCGTCCGCCTCGCTCATGCCTTCGCCGTCATCCGTGACCTGGATGCGTTCCAGGCCTCCGCCCTTGAGCACGACGGTCACGGACGAGGCGCCTGCGTCCAGGGCGTTCTCAACCAGTTCTTTGACCACGGAGGCCGGACGCTCCACGACTTCCCCGGCCGCGATGCGCTTCATGACCTGTTCGGGAAGGATGTGGATTTTACCGTTCATCGGACCTTTCATCGCGCTCCCGGACCGGGTCCTGGATCGGTTTTTTACCCGGAACAGGAGCGGAAGCGGCCGCCAGAATGGCCTTCGCGAATCCGGAATCGCGGACGCCGAGAATCCGGCAATTGGGCTTTCCGACAGAATCGCCGAGCGTCCGTTTCCCGTTGAAAAAGATCAGCGGAACGGAGCCGCGCTCAGCGAGTGATTGCATTTTATGGCGCGTGTCTGAACCCGCGTGCGGGCACAGCACTAACAGACGGATCTTGTTTCGCGCGGCTTCGATTTCCACGGCTTCGACACCGAAGGAACAACTGCCGGAACGGACCGCGAACCCGATGAGGCTTTCCGCGGATACGGGCCTGCGCTTTTTTAGATGCTCCGCCGCCGCCAGATACACGGCGGCCGCATCCGGCCGCTTGAGGTGCCGGCCGATCAGGCCGGCTTCGCGCGATCCGGAGAGGCACCGCGCTTCAGCGCATACATACGCTCCGCGGCCGTCCTGGCTCTGTTCCGGGTCAAACTCAATCACTCCGGACGGTCTGCGTACGATGCGGAGCAGGTTCGGCTTCGAATCGTGTTTCCTGCAGGCCATGCACTGGCGCACCGGGCTGTCTTGCTTCCGCCTTTTCATCAACCCAATATAAACAAGTCCTTGCAAAGAATCAAGCCGCATTCCGCATAGAACAAGGTCAAAATCCGCTTGCAATCCGGTGCGATTTTAGCGAAATTGACATCAGGCTGGAGCGAACAGTCTCAAGCATGCCGCGCTCTCCTCCGGTTGGGTTATATTCCGCCTGAAACCGGCCCCTTCACGCTCTCTTCATTTTTCGGAGATCCGCTTGGCTCAAAAGGAATTCGAAAGACTGGTTGAAATCGTATCCATCCTCCGCGGCCCTGAAGGATGCCCCTGGGACCGAGAACAGACCCATGCGTCCATGAAACCGTACCTGCTGGAAGAGGCTTACGAGGTGCTCGATTCCATCGACCGGCCGGACGGCGAAGGCCTGGCCGAAGAACTCGGCGATCTTCTCCTGCAAATCGTTTTTCACTCCCGCCTCGCGGAGGAAAAAGGCGGATTCACAATGACCGACGTGATCCGGGGCATCAACGAGAAACTCGTCCGGCGCCACCCGCATGTGTTCGCTGAGGCGGACATCCGGACCGCTGAGGAGCAGACCCGTCATTGGGAGAAGATCAAGAAACAGGAAGGCAAATTCTCCGTGCTGGACGGCGTGCCCAGGACCGCGCCTGCCCTGCTCCGCGCCTACCGGGTCCAGCAGAAAGCCGCGACAGTCGGATTTGACTGGAAATCCCCGGAACCCGTCCTCGGCAAGGTCCGGGAGGAATTGGCCGAGCTCGAGGCGGAAATGGAGTCGGGCCGTCCGGACCGCATCCATGAGGAATTCGGTGACTTTCTCTTTTCCATGGTCAACCTGTCCCGTTTCCTGCGCCTCCACCCCGAAGAATGCCTGTCCGCTGCTGTGGACAAATTCATGGACCGGTTCAGACGGATGGAGGCCGTTTTCCGGGAGAAGGGGCTTTCATTGGAAAGCCGCACGCTCGAGGAAATGGACGCGGTCTGGAATGAGGTGAAGCAGTCATGAGCCTGCAGGCAGTCCGGAGCGGACAGACGTGAATATCGGCCTGGCCCAATTGAATCCGACGGTCGGGGACATGGAGGGCAACCTGGCACGGATCCGGGATGCGGCCGAACGCGCGGCCGCGGCCGGCGCGCAGCTGGTTGTTTTCTCGGAATTGTGCCTGACCGGTTATCCGCCGAGGGATCTGCTGGAACGGGGCGCTTTTCTCGAAGCTTCGGAAAAAGCGCTGGCCGCCTGCTGTGTTCTGTCCAGGAATTTTCCGGATACCGGTCTGCTGATCGGATCCGTCGGCCGTTCCCTGAAAAAGACGGGAAAGCCCCTTACCAATTCCGCCTTCCTGATCCGCAACGGCGGCGTCCAATTCCGGCAGGATAAAACACTCCTCCCCACATACGATGTTTTCGACGAAAGCCGTTATTTCGAACCGGCCGCGGACACCGATGTCTTCCGCATGGACGGGGAAACGCTCGGCATCACGATATGCGAGGATGCCTGGTGCGAAACGGCCCTGCCCGGCGGCCGGACGTACCCGCTGGACCCGGTCCGGCGGCTGGCCGGAAAGGGCGCCACCATACTCATCAACCTGTCGGCGTCCCCTTTCTACATCGGCAAGGAAACCGCGCGATGGGAACTGGCACGGGGACATGCGATGCGGCACCGGCTTCCCTTCTTTCTGGTCAACCAGGTCGGCGGCAACGACGAACTGATCTTCGACGGCCGCAGCCTGGCCCTTTCCCCGGACGGGAGACTCATGGCCGAGCTGGCCGGTTTTTCAGAGGACCTGGCCGTGGTGGATTCGACGACAGCCGGCCGCTGCGGCGATTTCGTCCCCCCGGATTCCGTCTCCTCCATGCACGACGCCCTGATTCTCGGCATCCGCGATTACCTCAACAAATGCGGCTTCCGGAAAGCGGTTCTCGGCCTGTCTGGCGGCATTGACTCGGCGCTGGTGTGCAGTCTGGCCGCCGAGGCGCTCGGACCGGAGAATATGCTCGGCGTCGCCATGCCGTCTGATTATTCCTCTCCGGACAGCGAGGAGGACGCGCGACTGCTCGCAACCGGCCTCGGCGTGGAATACCGGGTGATTCCGATCTCCGGCCTGGTCCGCGCGTATCAGGACGCCCTTTCGGAACCGTTCCACGGCACGACGTCCGGTCCGGCCGAGGAGAACATCCAGGCGCGGATACGCGGAAATCTGCTCATGGCTTTCTCCAACAAGTTCGGACACCTCACCTTGTCCACGGGCAACAAGAGCGAATTGTCCGTCGGATACTGCACATTATACGGAGACATGAGCGGCGGGCTTTCCGTCATCGCGGATGTCCCCAAAACCCGGGTGTACCGTCTCGCGGAATATGTGAACCGAAAGCGGGAGATCATCCCGCGCCGTTGCTTCACAAGGCCTCCGTCCGCCGAGCTCCGGCCCGGCCAGAAGGATCAGGACACGCTTCCGCCGTACGAGACCCTGGATGCGATTCTGCATCATGTCCTGGAGGAAGGCCTGTCCGGATCCGAAATAATTTTAAAAGGCTTTGCTCCGGAGACGGTCCGGTGGGTCATGACCGCGATTACGGCAAGTGAATTCAAAAGGCGGCAAGCCGCGCCCGGCCTCAAACTCTTCCCCAAGGCCTTCGGATCGGGCCGGCGCATGCCCATCGCGATGAAGGGGATTTACTAGTTCAGGGGACCGGATCCGGACTCCCGGGCCGGTTCCCGGCATTCTTTACGGATCGCGGCGATGAACGCCGATCCCACTACGCGACCCGGGGCAGGCGCATCGCCGCAGTCATTCGGGAGGAGGTCCGATCAGGCGGAGCGCGGTCTCAGGCCTGGCATAGCAGTACAGGCATCCGCCCGGGCATGGAGAATACCACCCGATGTCCCAGCTTTCCGTACAACCGCAGGCCGGCCGCTGCCCGGCTGCTTTTTTTATTGAAGCCGGTTTCCGCGTCGGATGCAGATCGGACAGGAGCCCGCCGTCGATGCAGGCCGAAACCGGAAGCCAGGGTACGCAGCAGCCGTTCAGTGTCAGGCCCAGTCCGCCCGCGGTTTCGGACAGGCGTCCTGTTTCCGCTTCCTTTTCCGCGTCGGACGGCTCCTCCGGCCGGATGCCGAGTCGTTCCAGCCTGGAAATGACTTTCGCGTACGACTGCATCCAGCTGACCGCCATCCTTTCAATTCCGCATGCCGCGGCTGTCTCTGCCACCCTCTGAAAATGACGGATATTGCTGTACCGTTCACCGCCCGGAAGACGCAGATGAACGATCGGATCGAAACGGATCGTCAGTCTGCGGGCCGTTCCGAGCCGGCCGGCCAGTTCCGGTAACATGCGGAGCACGTCGTCCGCCCGCGGAATACCGGGCTCCAGGAAACTGCCGCCCATGCCTGTGATGGTGAGGTGCAGAAAAATCTGTCCATACCGTCCGAGGCATCGGGCCAGATCGCGGTTTTCCAGAATGGGCCCCGGCCGCTTGGACCACAGTACCACGGACTGCACGCGTTCCGAAGGACAGCGGGATTCAAGCATGCGGACCAGCCGGTCCGAAAAAAATCCCGGCATTTCCGTTCTGCGGCTCGCGGATATCACCTTGAGCGGCTGAATTTCGGACCATGCGGATCGTTCGGGAATCGATGGTTTGAGAATCATACGGTAAGTTAGGGCGGTTTTTCGAAAAAACCAACAGCCTTCAACTGTTCCATCCCGGCTGTCGCCGAACCGGCCGCCGGAGTTGTTCAGCCGGCCTGTTCCGCCGTCGACGACAGTCTGAAATAGAAAAAAGCCCCTTCATCGCGAAGGGGCTTTTTAATGATTCTATTTCCGAGATTGCTTATTCCGCCACAACAGGAAGGCTCTTCTGCGCCTCTTTGACCAGTTCGTCCGGGTACTCATAATCCTCGAGATTGTTGCTGAGGTAGCGCTCGTAGGATCCCATATCGAAGTGCCCGTGTCCGCTGGCGTTGAAAACAATCACCTTCTTCTCTCCGGATTGTTTGCATTTCAGCGCTTCATCCATCGCGGTACGGACGGCATGGCCGGTTTCGGGCGCCAGCACATGGCCTTCGGTGCGGGCGAAGCTGATCAGGGCTTCGAATACCGGCCGCTGATGCACGGCCACCGCCTCGATGAGCTTGAGATCGTACAGGTGGCTGACGATCGGCGCCATTCCGTGATACCGGAGCCCGCCCGCGTGAATCGGGGCCGGCATGAAATTGTGGCCCAGCGTGAACATGCGAAGAAGCGGGGTCATTCCCGCGGAGTCGCCGAAATCGTACCGGTACAGGCCCTTGGTCAGGGACGGACAGGCAAGCGGTTCGACGGCGATGATGCGCGTCTTTTTCTTGTCCACGATCTTATCGCGCACGAAGGGGATGCTGAAACCGGCGAAATTGGATCCGCCTCCCACGCATCCGATCAGGATGTCCGGATACTCCCCTATTTTTTCAAACTGTTTCTTGACCTCGAGCCCGATAATCGTCTGGTGCAGCATGACGTGGTTCAGAACCGACCCCAGGGAGTATTTCGTGTCATCGCGTTTGGCCGCGTCCTCGACGGCTTCACTGATGGCGATGCCGAGGGAGCCGGGGGAATCCGGATATTCCGCGAGGATTTTCCGTCCCGATTCCGTTTCCGTGCTCGGGCTCGGTATGCATTTAGCGCCCCAGGTTTCCATGAGCAGACGGCGGTAGGGTTTCTGGTTGAAGCTGATCTTGACCATGTACACCTTGCACTCGATCCCGAACAGGTTGCAGGCAAAAGCCAGGGCGCTGCCCCACTGGCCGGCCCCGGTTTCCGTGGCGATGCGCTTCACGCCCTCCTTCATGTTGTAATAGGCCTGGGGAACCGAGGTGTTGACCTTGTGACTGCCCGCCGGGCTGGTGCCTTCCCATTTATAATAGATTTTCGCGGGCGTATCGAGGGCTTTTTCCCAGTTCCGGGCCCGGACCAGGGGCGAGGGTCTCCAGATCCGGTAAATGTCCTGTATTTCCTCCGGTATGTCGATGAACCGCTCCTGGCTGACTTCCTGCTGAATGAGCCCCATGGGGAATATCGGAGCGAGATCGTCCGGCCCGATCGGCTTGCCGGTTCCGGGATGAAGGGCCGGCGGAAGCGGTTTCGGCAGATCCGCCTGTATGTTGTACCACTGACCGGGCATCTCCTTCTCGGTCAGGAATATCTTCTTCTCATCACGCATGTTTCCTCCTGGACTTCGGTTTTCCGATGTAGCGGTTGGTGACGGTGGACGCATCCTTGATGAGCCGCGCGCCCCGGGTAATCTTGCACAGGCTGACGCCCAGTTCCTGCGCGATCCGCCTCTGGGGCATGCCGGATTTCAGCATCTTCATGAGCTTCCAGCGCAGGGAGAGATCCGCGATTTCCGACCGGGTGAAGATTTCCCGGAAAAACCGGCGCATGGTCGCCGGATCGCGGATGGCCGCGAACACTTCGATCAGCTCGCGGTCCTCCATGCCCCCTCTTTCCCGTTTGTTTCTATTCATAGTAGCAAAATAGGGAAAAAAAAGCGCTTCGTCAAGCGTTTTCTGGAGTTTGGATAAAAAAAGGCCGGTTCGTTTGAACCGGCCTTTGAACTGCCTTTGGATGAGGCTTATTTCATCTTCGTCATCTTGCGGATGTCGGTCCGGTCCCCCGCCTGGATGCGGTAGAAATAGATGCCGGATGCCGTCTGCCGCCCGGCCGCATCGCTGCCGTCCCACGAAACCGTGTAGATGCCGGCGGGCCTGTGGCCGTTCACCAGAGTGGCGACTTCCTTGCCCAGCAGGTTGAAGACCGTGATCTTCACCTGGGCCGCGTCACGGATTTCGTAATCGAACTGAGTCGTTGGGTTGAAGGGGTTCGGATAGTTCTGCGACAGGCGGAAGCCCTGAGGCGCCGCTTTGGTGGTGACAGCCAGCGGGCCGTAGTAGGACTTGCTGGTGTCGCCGAACACCGTGGAAATTTCATGGATCTGGTAGTAATAGGTCTTGTCCCATCCCACATTGGGATCGCTGAAGGCATACTCCATGGCGGAAGAGCTGTTGCCCTGTCCGGGGATCATGGCGCCTGAAACACGCTTCCAGGAGCCGATTTCGGCGTCCGGATTTTCACTGCGCAGGATGTGGAATCCGGCGGAATTCACTTCGCTCTGCGTGGTCCAGTTGAGTTTCACGCCCGCATCGTAAGCGTACTCGCCGATGAAACGCTGCATCTGGACGGGAAGGGAGACATCGGTCAGATCCGCGGGGATGGATGCGCGGGTTCCGGTCTGGATGTAGGGTTCGCCGAGCACGGAATTCCATGCATCGACTTCCCAGAGAGGGAAGGAGCCGTCAGAGGACCATTCGAATGTGGTCCTGAAACCCGGAGTGCATGAATACTGATATTCATAGGTATAAATCGTTTCCCAGGTGGATTTGGAAATTTTCTTCAGGAACGTGCCGTCATCATAGGCGGAAATGAATTCAAAATAGCAGATGCCGTCATCGTAACCGCTGTTCTTCAAATAATCACCATCCGGAAAATAATCCGGGTCATTCTGAATCACAGTCGGAGTGAGATCCCGAAGGTCGTCCCCGACATAGAACTGACCTGAGAACAGGTAGATATTATAACCGAATGACGCATAAGCCTGAACCGCCACCCGGATGACTCCATTCGTTCCATCATCAGAATGAAACGTCTTAACCAGCCGCATGTTCACGGCCGAGTAACTGCTCACCGCGAACAACAGTACGAACAGAACCATTAACAGTTTTTTCATGGGACTTACCTCCCAATGGTTTCGTTTCGGAATACGTCTATAATACATAAAATAAAACAGGAGATTTCCTGAATTATGGTTTAATCTATATATTTATTAAATCAATGTCAAGAGAAATGTTCCTTTTCCGAGAGTATGAACATTTAGACACAATCCTAGCAAATTCCATGCCTTTATTGTAAAATATCAAAATTTTAAAAAATTCTATAAACCGTTCTGAATCTATTGACAATAATTTTTGATTGATTTCACCCTGCAATTTTATTAAAATGCATATCAATAAAATCAAGGACCCAAATGAAACGTAAATCTGTTGTTTTTTCGTTGTTTACGTTAACATCGCCATTGTTTTCATCCGAACCCGTAAATGCTTCTCTCGGTTCCTCTTTGCCGGTCTGGAGCATTATTCCATTCGTCGGGATCCTGCTTTCAATTGCTTTACTGCCCCTTTTTAAACCCCGGTTCTGGCACCATCATTTCCCGAAAATTTCACTCTTCTGGGCTGCCTGTCTGACTATTCCCATGCTCGCCGCCTTCGGTTCCTCTGCCTGGATCGAATTAAAACATGTCATTCTGGTCGATTTTCTTCCTTTTATCATACTGCTCTGGGCACTTTTCACTGTATCCGGGGGTATCTGTCTGGAAGGCAATCTGACGGGCACGCCCCTGCTCAATTCGATTCTCCTCCTGGCCGGAACCGCCATCGCTTCCTGGACCGGCACCACGGGCGCGTCCATGCTGTTGATCCGTCCCGTTCTGAGGGCCAATGCGAACCGGAAATCGAAAGCCCACATCGTGGTTTTCTTCATTTTTCTGGTCAGCAACATCGGAGGCGCTCTCACGCCGCTGGGAGATCCGCCCCTGTTTCTCGGTTTTCTGCATTCCGTCCCGTTTTTCTGGACCCTTGGACTCTTTCCTGAAATGGCTTTTGTAACCGTGATCTTGCTGTCAGTTTTCTTTCTCTGGGACACCCGGCTGTGGCGGAGAGAGAAAAAGGATCTCCCAACGGACACCGTGCCGCCGGACCAGGGCCGCCCGGCCGGCCTCAGGCTTTCCGGCGGCCACAATTTCATCTACCTGGCAGGCATCGTCGCCGCGGTTCTGGTCAGCGGTTTCTGGCATCTCGCGGAAGTGAATGTTGCCGGCGTGCACATCCCCCTTCAGAATCTGATCCGCGACGGCCTTCTGCTCCTGATTGTCTTTCTGTCCTGGATGACCACATCACGGGACATCCGCACCCGGAATGAATTCACCTGGGGCCCCATCCGTGAAGTGGCTATCCTTTTCGCGGGCATTTTTGTCACGATCATACCGGCCGTGGCCATTCTGAAAGCCGGGGAACAGGGAGCCCTGGCCGGCCTGATCCGGGCCGTGCGTACACCCGCGCACTATTTCTGGGCCTCCGGCCTCCTGTCCAGCTTTCTCGACAATGCCCCGACATACCTGACCTTTTTCAATACGGCCATCGGCCGTTTTGCGCCCGGAATGCCGGAGCCTCTGGCAGTCGGCCGGCTCATTTCAGAGAATGCCGAATACCTGAAAGCCATCTCCATCGGCGCCGTATTCATGGGCGCCAACACCTATATCGGAAACGCGCCGAATTTCATGGTGCGCTCCATCGCCGAGGAAAGCGGCGTCCGCATGCCGAGTTTCTTCGGATACATGGGCTATTCCCTGGTTGTGTTGATCCCGGTATTCATCCTCACCTCCTGGATTTTCTTCTAGACAAAAAAGCCTCCCGGAACCGCATGGGTCCGTGAGGCTGTAGCCGTTCGCCCCCGAAAGAGGCCGCCCCGATCAGACACCGGGATCAGGGCGCCGGCTGTTTCCTCCCATCCGTTTTCCCCTTCTGCAGAGCGGTCAGGTTCATCATCTTCTCGGTGGCCTCGATCGCGGCCATGACCTGGTCAGAATTGACGCCCTTCGTCATGAACAGCGCCTCGCCACTGCGCCAGGTAATGGCGCACCGGACCAGCGCGTCCGTTTTCCCGCCGGGCGGGATGGACACCGCGTAATCCACCAGTTTCGGAAGGGGGAAGGCGATCCGGTGGGCCACGCCGTGCAGGGCGTTCATGAACGCGTCGTATCCCCCGTCGCCCTGGGCGCTGGACTCGAGCTCCTGTTCGCTCCCGTCATCCGGGTCGCGGACAATGACCTTGATCGTGGCCATGGGCTTGAGGTCCATGCTGGTGACGATGACGCAGGACCGGAAGGTGAACCGCTTCTCCTCCGGCGTGTCGAGCACGTCGGTGACGATGTACGGGAGATCGTCGTCCGTGATGCTTTCCTTGCGGTCGCCGAGCTCCACGATGCGGTCCAGCACCGTCCGCTTCTGTTCCGGGGTCAGGGTGATGCCCAGCTTTTCCAGGTTGTAATCCAGGCTGGATTTTCCGCTGAGCTTGCCCAGCGCGTACTGGCGTTTCCGGTCGAACCGCTCGGGCATGAGCCGGGTGTGGTAGAGATTGCCCTTCTTGTCGCCGTCCGCGTGGATGCCGGCCGTCTGGGTGAACACATTCGATCCGGAGATGGGTTTGTTGAACGGAACGCGGCATCCGGAATAGGCCTCGACGGCCTGGCTGACGCGGAACAGCTCTTTCTCGTCCACGTTCGTGGAGAGGCCGAGAAAATCATGGATGCCGATCACGGTCTCGTCGAGCGGCGTGTTCCCCGCCCTTTCCCCCATTCCGTTCACCGTGCAATGAACGCATCGGATTCCCGCCTCCACGGCCGCCAGCGTGTTGGCCACGGCGAGTCCGTAATCGTTGTGCCCGTGAAAATCGAAGCACAGGCCGGGGAATCGTTTGACGACATCCGAAGCGAATGTCAACACCTGGCGGGGATACAGAACGCCGAGCGTGTCCGGCAGGAGAAACCGCTTCACGGTGGATCCGTCGAGTTGTTCCAGCAGGAAATAGACGTACTCCGGGGAGTGCAGCATGCCGTTGGACCAGTCCTCGAGGTACAGATTGCAGGCCACCCCCCGGGAAGCGGCGTACGCGAGCGTATCGCGGATGTCCCGGACGTGCTCCTCCCGGGTTTTCTTCAGCTGATTGACGCAGTGCTTCAGGGACCCTTTGGCGAGCAGGTTCATCACCCGGGCGCCCTGGGAAACCAGCCAGTCGACCGATTTGCCGCCGTCCACGAAGCCGAGAATCTCGACGCGGTCGTCAAGGCCCTCCGATTTCGCCCACTCGATGATGCGGCGCACGGCCGCTTCCTCGCCCTTGCTGACGCGCGCGCTGGCGATTTCCACGCGGTCCACGCCCACCGCCCGCAGAAGCATCTTGGCGATGGCGAGTTTCTCGTCGGGCGGGTAGCTGACGTTCTTCATCTGTTCACCATCCCGCAGGGTGGTGTCCATGACCAGAACGCGTTCTTTTTCGGCTGACATGGGAAGCCCCAATCGATTGTGAAACGGCATCTACGGACGGCGGAACGGTCAGGTTTCCATGCCGAGCTTGATCATCGCCTTGCTCAGATACTCCGCCAGATGCTGCTTATCCATCAGATACCGGATCGCTTTCTCCTTGGTCATATAGATGTTCCCCAGGATGAATTCGAAACGGTCCGATCCCGGATCCCCGCGCCCCACGGAAATCATGGCCACCAGTTCCACGATCTCGTGGTGGGGCATGCCGGCAAGAGCCGCCTCCAGTGCTTCCGAGGGCCCGGGCATTCCGTCATCCGGGGCGCTCCGGGTCTCCATCGCTTCCGCGAGCGCAATGACCCGACGCACCGTTTCAGGCTGGATGATGTGCATGAAAAGGCTCCGGCTCACGCATTGGGTGACGCGGCGCTGCAGGCCGCCGATCCGGATGGCCTATCCCCGGCACGCAAGGACAGGCCCCTCCGTCTGATCCCAGCCCGCGGCCGTCCGTCCGGATGACGGATGAGGGAGCCGGCGACGGACACGGCCGTCACTTCACCGGCTCCAGCCGCGCCAGGGTTTGCGGATTGAATTTCAGTTCGATCCTGTCGGCGAGGACCGGATTGATGTACCCGCGGGTCTCCCGGTTCACGGCCACGGCAAAATCGACGGGCGATTTGCCCGACAGGATCTCCAGCGCGGTCCGGGCCGCCCACTGTCCCTGCTCGCTTTCGACCATGGTGAAACCGAAGACCGCGTAACGCATCATGGACCGTTCGCAGGTGAAGACCGGCTTGCGGATGGTCCGGAATACGAATTCAAAGGCTTTCGTGTCGTCCCAGCCGTCGATACCGCCCATGGAGGGAAGGAACACGGCGTCGGCGGTGTTGTTGGCCGCGTCAAAGTGTCTTTTCCATTCGTTGAAATCATTCACCAGTAGCGTTTCCGAATGGAGCCCCTCCCCCCGGAGAAGGGTTTCGAGGGTCCGGGCATTTTTACGATCGCTCACGGAATTTCCGGAAAGAACGAAACAGTTACGGACCGAGGGGACATTGTCCCGCAGCGCGCGAACGGTCTCTCGGACGGGAGGGATCTCAAGAATGCCCGTCACCTGCGCGGTCGGCAGCCCGTACTGCTGGCAGGTCCAATCCACGCCGCAGAAAACAACGGGGATGCGGCCTTTCCTGAAATGCGGCGCGATGATGTGCTTCACCGCGTCGTCGTCCGCCGCTATCAGCACATCCGGATTAAACTCCTCCACGGTTTCCAGCGCTTCCCGGATCCTGGCCTCAAGGTGTTTTTCGTCTCGTTGTCTCTGGGCATCCAGGAAGAAGATCTTCAGGACAAGGTCGGGCCGGGCGGCGACGGCCTGCTGGACGGCGAGCATCTTCTCGTCGCTCGGCGCGTATCCTTCATGATAGGAATTGAGATAGAGAATGCGTCGGGGCGATTCTCCGCATCCGGACAGGAGCAGAAGCGCCTGCAGACAGACGATCGCCGCGGCCCTTCCTGACAAACCTCGTATCATCATCATCCTTCCATCCGCGTCCGCTGGTCAAGGCCTCCCTCCTTGAATCTGTCAGCGAGCGCTTACCCCGGGGCTTGCCCCGGGGTAAGCGAGCGAATATAAATAGTCTGTTCTCTACAGATAGAAGATTCCCCGGCCCCGCGATGCGGGACGGGCCGCGGGCAGCTTCAATCCTGCCGGGAACCGGAACGCCGCTGGACTGTGATGGCGGAACGCACCGCCCGAAAGAACCGTTTGCCGGACGCCGCGCCGCCTTGCGGAGCGTGGGATCCAGCGGCCCAATGCACATACCCTGTCCGCAGCCGTCCCTGAGTCCGGAGAAACGCGATGCGAAAAGACGCATAAAGCCGTTATTATCCTGAAAATATAGTTAAAATTCGTCACAAATGCCAGATTAAAATACAGATTGGCGGTCGAAGACGAACAAACGGCTTGCGAAAATGTCCATGAATGTGTAATCTACGGGATAAAACGCGTCGATACGCACCGTCCTGCTCCATTGGACGGTCGAATGATCATCCGGCATCCGATCCGACGCGAAACCCGGTGCAATAAATGCAATGGGAGACCCCATGAGACTGAACCTGCTGATAGCCTGGATGCTCGCGTTCTGCTCCGCAGGATATGCCGAGCAGTATCTTCTCAACGGCGGTCAGTCCTCCGAGATCCGCTATGTCATGACCCAGAATTTCATGCCGGGAGACGGCGTATCGCGGCTCGTGATGAGTTATGTGACGCCGAAAAGTTTTACTTCCCCCGGCTATACCCAGGTCATCCGGGATTTTGATATCCGTTTCTCGGTCCCGCCGTCTTCGAGGAAAAACCGGATCGATTCAAGAGGCAATGAGATCCTTGAAGTGGAATGGGAAAATCCGCGGAACACGGTCCGCGCGACCCTGACCTGCACAGCCGTCAATCGGACGGACCTGAAACCCCTGAAGGCGTCGGCGCCCTTTCCCCTGACCGGCCTCGCTCCGGATGTCCGGCCTTACCTTCAACCCACCAAGATGATACCCAGCGCGCACCCGGAAATTCTGAAGCAGGCGCGCCGCCTGACCGCATCCAGCCGGACCGAATTCGACGCGGTCCAGCGCATTCTCTCCTGGCTCGTGGACCGCGTGAATTACGTCCAGAATCCGGAGCGTTACGACGCCGTCTGGTCCCTGAAAACAGGAAAAGGCAACTGCCAGAACTACAGCCATCTGGCCGCGACGATGATGCGCGCCGTCGGCATTCCCGTCCGGATCGTGAACGGCGTGACGCTGAAACAACCCTATGATATGAAAATGTCCGGCGGGACATTCGCCATGCGCATGGCCCAGGGCCGGCATTCCTGGATCGAGGTGTATTTCCCGGACCTCGGGTGGGTGCCCTTCGACCCCCAGCAGAGCGAACTGTTCGTGAGCAACCGTTTCATCCGGGTGGAAACCGGCCTGGACAACGAAGAGACCGTCAATGACGGTTCCATCCGCTGGAAACGCTCCCCCGGCAGCCTTCAAATGCCGTTGTTCCAGGAGATTGTGGACGCCGAGTTCGTTCAGGACCGGGTGGATCTCTTCGCCGCGCGGCAGTCCTACGGTCCGAAAAAACTGCTATTCTCACCGGCCGTCGAAGCCGGGTTCGAAAATGTCGCATTCGTCCCCGAACAGGAAGCCGCTCCGGTCGCGGAACCGGTTCCGGCCGATCGTCCGGATTTTAGCATGCCGGACACGACGGGCAATCTGGAATATCCCAGGGGCGAGGATTTCTCCGGATTCCGGCAGGCCCGGGGTTCCGGCTCGGACGATGAGTTCACAATCAACCGGAGCTTCGTGGTGGAAACCGCGGAATACGTCACCGGCCGCGGCGAGCGGTACGCACAGACCTTTATTCTGAACCGGCCCATGCGGATCGAGCAAATCGGACTCGCCCTGCACCCGTTCGGGGGATCGGGCAGTCTCTGGCTGGAAGTGCTTCGGGACGACGGAGCGGGAAAACCCGGCGGTCTCATTGAAACGAGCGACCTGATCCCTGTCGGATCCATGAAACCGGCCGCGGGCTACGACTGGATGGATTTCGCTTTCTCCGGGCGCGCCCCGGAACTGGCGGCCGGACGGTACTGGATGGTGCTGTGCTATTCAGGAAGCCCGGTGATCAACTGGTTCTTCACGTACGGCAAGCCCGTGGGCCCCAATGACGGGACGCGGTTCAACACGCTGTTCGACGAAAATTGGAGCCGCAGTCTCTCGTACGAATTCAATTTCCGGGTGATAGGGAAAACGGCGCGGTAAACACATAAAAAGGCCCGGATCCGATCCAATCCGAATCCAGGCCTTTCGATAATGAAGAACTCCGTCGCCCGCTTCGCGGGACCAATCTTTTATATGGCTTCTGTTTGAAGGCCCCGCTTTGCGGGATCAAGCTATTATATCCCTGCTTGTTGAAGACAAGCGGAGGGCCTTCACTAATGAACAAATCTCATTACTGGGTCCGGCGAAGTCTTCATTAGCCCGCATCTGCAGCTTGTTCCCGCATCGCGGGGCCGGAGAATCCGACCCGTCGGAGCGGTCAGAAACCCAATCTTCGATCATCCAGGAAAACTGGAACCAGAATGACCAGGCTTCTGGACTCCCGATCGAAGCAATCCCAACTCTCAGATATTCTTCAAATCACTGACTGAAGCTCTATGCTTTGTGCTTGGTGCTTTACTTCACCAGTACGATTTTCCTGCTTTGCGCAGCTCCGTCCGCAAACAAACGCACAATGTAAACGCCCGCTGGGACGAGATGTCCGGATGCATCCTGTCCGTTCCATATCGTACGGTGTCTGCCTGCATCCGCGGGCCCGTTCGCCAGAGCCGCCACCTCACGACCGCTCACATCGAATACGCGGACAGACGCATCCGCAGGACGCGGGAGTTCCCAGGTCACGGTTGTGCTGGGGTTGAAGGGATTGGGGTAGGCTTCGTGCAGAACGCATCGGGACGGCTTCGAGCTCTCCCGGCTCTCCTCCACGCCGCTCGTCCTGGCTTCCGCCCAGACCGTGTCCGAAACCACCTCCACGCCGTCGCGGAAGGAGATCGCGAAATATCCGTTCTTCTTGCCGAGCCGGATCGTGTCCCGGTACCGGTAGTCAGCGCCTGCTTTGAATCCCCACAGCGCCGTGTATGCCGCGTCCTCCCCGGCCTGCTTGAAGAACATGCTGCATCCATCCGCCCCGTTCGGATAAACCAGATGAACATCGAATTTCATGGTCGTGGCCGTCGTGGACGTCCGGCGGGTGTAGAACACAGGCGCATGCGCGCTTCCGTTCTCCTTGAGCACACGGAAGTCCGATACGCGGACCGTGTCGCCGTCCGGATGGGACGCGCCGGTCACGGTGAGCCGCACGTACCGAGCCTGGACCGGATCCGTCTGGTCGAGCGCCACGGCCGCGGTGTCGGTCCGCGAGGACCGGTCCACGGCTTCGGACCAGACGCCGGATGCGACGGCGGTTTCGACCGTGTAGCCGAGACCCGTTCCGGCCGCGTCACCGAATCCCACCCGGAACAGGTCGACCGTCTGGACGGAACCCAGATCCACCACGACCTGCGAGGGGAATCCGACTGCGACCCAGAAAGTCCGGTCATCTGCGTCCACCAGGTTGGCAGCGCCGTATAGAGCCGGATCGACGGAGCCGCTTGCAGCAACGGGCCGGCCCGCGGCCGCGTCTTCGTCCTTCACCCGTACGATGCTCCGTCCGGTCATCGTTTCCCAGAGCACCTTGGCCATGATCCCGGATCCCTCGATATTGGGATGGATCCCGTCCGGCAGCAGATCCGGACGGCCCAGCAGGGGCGCGCGGAAATCAATGATCGGGCAGTCCTTGTCTGCGGCGGTCTGCCGGATCATGGGGATTATGTCGTTCGTGAGAACCGAGTCGCTGATGTCGTATGCCGGGCTGAAAGCCGGGGGCGGGATGCAGACATAGACAAGCGGACCGGCGGGTTGCGCCCGGAAGGTATCGATCATCGCCGCATAGTCGGCGGTGAACTGGTCCTTGTAGACCCAGTTGTACGGTTTGCTGTCATTGGTCCCGAGGCAGATGGTGACTGTGTCGGGATTGAAGTTCAGCCCCTGATTGAACTTGGTTTCCACCCAGAGGGGATAGTCACCCTGCTTCAGCATGGTGCGGCCGGAGACGCCCGCATTACGGATGGACCAGGTCGAACCCAGCATGGCCGCGGCCTGGGCCGGATAACTGTCCGTCTGGGGATTGCTCAAACCGGCTCCCTCAGTGATGCTGTTGCCGACGCAGGTCAGGCGGGTCTGGCCGACGGCGGAAACGGACAGGAACATGACTGCGGCAGCCATCAAGATCGACGCCGCAAAAAAAGCGATGTTCTTCGACATGGCAATGGCCTTTCCGAATGGGTGCGTGTCGGACTTCGACGTCATGGATAGTCCGGATTCGTCACCTGGATGCCGACCGCGGTTTTTCCGTGAACCGAGATTCCGAATTTCACGGGGACCAGGACGGTCGGATCCCCGGACGTAAACCCGATACAGGGCGACAGCTCGAAGAAGAAGTTCGAACGGCGGTCGAGCATCACCTCGACGCCGAAGCCGGCGGTGACGCCGAGAACCGTTTCGCTTGCCGCCGGGCGTACGATGCGTCCGGTCGATTCGGGCAGTTGCTGCTGGTAATCGTTGATTTCGATCTTCCCCTTGCGCAGGCCGAACAGACCGGCGCCGGCCATGATGTAAGGCTCCGCCTTGCCGCCGCTTCCGGACGGAAAAGCCAGCTTGGCGTTGAAAGTCAGGTTCCAGACCGTGGCGTCGCCTCCTTCTATATCCACATCCGGATCCGCGCCGTTTGCGACCGTGAATGCGACAATGTCCGGGTCTGCGTTCATGTAGCCCCGGTTGTCAAAAGCGGCGCTGTTCAGATGGAGCATGGTCTGGACTTCGAAGCTGCGGGTCAGGCGCCTTCCGGCCGCCAGACCGACGTTGAAACCCTGGGAGTAGGAGTCCTTGAAAGCCTCAGGTGCCAGAGGCATGGAGGTGCCCGTATGCAGGTAGTAAACATTCCGTTCTCCGCCGAAAAGGGACGCGGCGCAGAGAAAGACGAGCGCGATGAGCCGTTTGCCGTTCATGGGGTTTCCTTCTCTTGATAAATGACGGGTTCCGGATGGGAGAGCGCTTTGCGCATGCCCAACGTTCAATATAAACAACGCGCCTGAAAGACGCAATGAATTTCAAGCCGGAAATAAACAGCCGCCAGCGGAGCGTCCGCGGCGGCTGTGAGGTCAACTGCCTGATTCCTGTTTTTCCGCGGCGGGCCCGGCCGGCACGGTCATTCCCCTGCCGTGAATTCGGCCTTGAGCCGCAGGTCCGCGGAGGAAGGCCCGACAGCTGCTTCGAAAACGCCGGGCTCCACGGTCCATCTGCCGGAAGCGTCGATCATGGATAGATCCTCGGGCGTGATCGCGAAGGAGACGGTTTTCGACTCGCCCGGATTCAGATGCACGCGACGGAACCCCTTCAGGGACCGAATGGGCCTGGGCGTGCTTGCTTCGATGTCCTTCAGATACAACTGGACCACCTCTTCTCCCGCGACCTTCCCAGTGTTGCGTACGGACACCGCTATCTCGGCATTCTGTCCCGCGGGCACCGCTGTTTTCGGCGCCGCGAGCCCGGCATACTCGAAAGTCGTATAGCTCAGTCCGAATCCGAACGGATACAGCGGTTCGCCTTTGAAATACCGGTAAGTCCTGCCCTCCATATGGTAGTCTTCGAACGGCGGCAATTGTTCGTTGGAGCGGTAGAATGTGACGGGCAGCCGTCCGGCTGGATTGGTGTCCCCGAACAGGACGTCGGCCAGTGCTGTTCCGCCGGCCTGGCCCGGATACCAGGCCACCAGAACGGCCTGCAGGTGATCGTGCTCCCACGGAATCGCGATCGCGCTGCCGGTCAGGAGAACGAGCACCACGGGTTTGCCAGTGGCGGCAATCGCCTGGAGCAGGCCGGTCTGAACCGCCGGCAGACGGATGTCCGTGCGGTCGCCACCCAGGAATCCCGGCGCGTCCACGCGCATTTCCTCGCCTTCCAGCCGGGGTGAAATGCCGCCGACGAAAACAACCACGTCCGCTTTCTTCGCGGAATTGACGGCCGCGGCAGCCGCGGCCGCGTCTTCACGCGTCCAGTCGCATCCGGGCGCGTACATCACGGTCGTGCCGGGAGACGCAGCTTGGCGGATTCCCTCGAGGGGTGTCACGGCGGAGGAGGGTGTGCCATTGTAATTGCCGTACATCACCGAAGCCTCGTCCGCATTGGGTCCGGTCACCAAAACACGCTTCAGGCTCCTGGAAAGCGGCAGCAGGCCGTCCGTGTTCTTCAGCAGAACGATGGATTTGCGGCCTGCCTGAAGCGCGAGGCTCCGGTGTTCGGGACTGTCGTTCTTTTCATAGGGAATCCGCGCCCAGGCCACGCGTTCCGGCGGATCGAATAGTCCGAGTCTGAAACGCGCCTCGAAGAGCCGCTTGACCGCGACGTCGATTTCCGCCTCCTGGATCAGCCCGGTTTTCACGGCCTCCGTCAGGGAATGGTATTCCCGGCCGCAGTCGAGATCGCAGCCCATTTTCACGGCCAGAGCGGAAGCCTCAGCCTCGGTCCGCGCGAGGCGGTGTCCCCGCCAGATGTCCTCGATGGCGCCGCAATCGGAGACGACGTAGCCCCTGAATCCCCACTCGCCGCGCAGAATAGTGCCGAGCAGCTGCCGGTGCGCGCAGCAGGCCTCGCCGTTGGTGCGATTGTAAGCGCCCATGATCGACCAGGCCCCGGCTTCGGTCACAGCGGCTTTGAAGGCCGGCAGATAGGTTTCATAGAGATCCCTGCGATCCGCGGCCGCGTCGAAACGGTGCCTTTCCGGTTCGGGTCCGCTGTGCACGGCGAAGTGTTTGGGTGTGGCCACCAGCTTCAGGTATTCCGGATCGTCCCCCTGAAGCCCGGCAACGAACGCCACGCCCATCCGCGCCGCCAGGTAGGGATCCTCTCCGTATGTCTCCTGGCCCCTTCCCCACCGGGGATCCCGGAAAATATTGACATTGGGCGACCAGTAGGTCAGTCCCTGATACCGTTTCCGTTTGCCGTTGCGGACGAATTCATGGTGCTTGGCGCGCGCCTCGTCCGAGATCGCGGTCGCGACCTGAAGCATCAGGTCCGTGTCGAACGTAGCGGCGAGACCGATGGCCTGGGGAAAAACCGTCGCGATCCCGGCCCGGGCCACGCCGTGCAGGCATTCATTCCACCATCCGTATTCCGGAATACCGAGCCTGGGGACCGCATGCGACCAGTCCTGCATCTGCGAGGCTTTTTCCTCGAGGGTCATACGCGAGACCAGGTCCTCCACCCGTTCCTGAACGGGGAGATCCGGATTCTGAAAGGGAAAAGACGGCTGACCGGCGATCCGGGACAACGGGGCTCCGAAGATCAGTCCAACCACGACCGCCGTGACTCTCATTCCGAACATACGCATATCGGGTTCCCTTTCAATCGATGCGTCCAGCGGGCCGGCGGCCTGAGGCGCCGGCTCTTCCCTGCCCCCGAATCCTGACCGCTCATCCCATCCGGGAACGCTTCTGTCCCCGATCAAAGTACGGGAAAAAGGATTTCTTGTCAATTCATTTAATGTAAACAATTGTAAAGAAATAGGGCGTCCGTTTCACGGGCGCCCTACGTGTGATTTTGAATGAACTTTCAACTCCGCACTTCGCGAGCGGTTGTTGACTCGGCCGGACTCGCGGCGGGCTGTCTGCCGGGGAGCCGACGCCGTAAATCCGGTTCACGGCTTCAGCTTGAACAGGACTTCTCCGGCTTTCGGAACCAGCAGGATGCCTTCCTGTTCACGGTCTTTCCAGTCATCGACGCGGACGCTTCTCCAATCCAGGTAATCGAGATTGATTTCCCGGCATACGGATTCCGGTATGCCGGTGGCCAGGGTTACCTTGATGCGGGGCGTTTCAACGCCGTCCGCATAGGTCCCGACGCCCTTGACATGGGTCGAGTGGGCCATGACGCCCCCCGGGATATCGTCAAAACGGCCGGGCTGGGCCGTGAAATAGTCGCGCACATGATAGCCGATTCTGCGCAGAATCGCGCCGTGCGTGACTGACACTTCTTTGACGTGCGGCGCGTAGATCACCAGTTCGCCGCCGTCCGCAACCACCGGTTCCAGCTTGTACATGCACTTGCCCGCGGTCCAGAGATCGTCGTACATCTCCGGCGCGCAGGACAGGACGCGGCGGAAGGGCTTCTCCTTGTAGAGCACATTGACGCGGTCAGACAGTCCGGCCGCTTCATGGAAAGCGTCCTCCGGAGATCCGGAGAAAACGCCCCGCACCGTCTTCCCTTCCATGACGAGCGCCAGGCAGAGCTTCTCGAACGGCAGCAGGGATGCGGCCCTGTCGATGACGCGCCGCACAGGCGTGTCGCGGGTGCCGTTGATCTCCCGGTTGGTGATCAACGCGCCCAGCCAGTGGAAGGTGTCGATAATTTCCGCTCCCGCGACCCCCGGGAAAAAGTACTTGTTGCCGCCGGAAAATCCGACCACTTCATGCGGAAAAACCGGGCCCACCACGGTCACAAGATCGTAGTCGAACAGACGGCGGTTCACCCGGACGGGCACATCCCGGTCGATCCGGCCCCCGGATAAACCGGCCAGCTCGCGTCCGGAAATCACCCCGACCTCGGTCAGGGCGTCCGGGTTGTTCCATTCATGGTTGAATATCCCGACTTTAGCAAACTGTCCCTCCCGCTCGGAACGGTCGATTCCGAAATGCCGCAGGATGCATTCTTCCGGCATGGCCGGGTGCGTGCCGAGCGCGATGAGGAAATCCAGGGCGGCCGCGCTCGGTCCGAGAAGATCATGAAGGATGCGGAACAGGTCCCCGACCGGGCAGGTCCGCGTGGAATCCGGCACGACGAACAGGAGCCGCCTGCCTTCCACGGACCGGCCTTCGAAAGTCCGCCGGCAGAAATCCTCCAGGTCCGGCCGGCCGAGGCCGGGCCCGGTCTCGCGGCGCATGGCGACGGCGGTCATGTCCACTCCGTATGGAAGAATTGTCCGCGCGGCCGGTCCGTGCGCTCATACGTGTGCGCGCCGAAGAAATCCCGCTGGGCCTGGAGCAGGTTCGCGGGCAGAACCGCGGACCGGTAGCCGTCGTAATAGGCGAGCGCGCTCGAGAAGGTCGGGACCGGAACGCCGGTCTTCGCGGCTTCGCTGACCACGGTCCGCCAGGAATCCTGGCAGCCGGCCATCACGGACCGGAAATACGGCGCAAGCAGCAGATTTTTCAGTCCGGGTTCGGCGTCGAACGCCTCCTTTATTTTGTCGAGGAACTGGGCCCGGATGATGCATCCCGCGCGCCAGAGCAGGGCGATGGCGCCGAAATTCAGGCGCCATTTGTACTCCTTGTCCGCGGCCCGGAGCAGTTGGAAGCCCTGCGAGTAGGAGCAGATTTTCGAGGCATACAGGGCTTCCCGCACGTTTCCGACGAAAACCGCGCGATCGCCGGAAAAGCGGCTGGAAGGACCAGCGAGTATTCCGGAGGCCGCGACCCGTTCATCCTTCAACGCCGACAGGCACCGGGCGAAAACAGCCTCAGCGATAGTCTGGGCCGGAGCGCCCAGATCCAGCGCGGTCTGGCTTGTCCATTTTCCCGTTCCCTTCTGGCCGGCCGCGTCGAGTATGACATGGACCATGGGCTTCCCGGTCTCCGGGTCCTTCTGCTTCAGAATCCGGCCCGTGATCTCGATGAGATAACTGTTCAGGTCGCCGCGGTTCCACTCGTCGAAAACGCCCGCCATCTCCTCCGTTTTCATGCCGAGCAGGGTTTCAAGAAGGGCGAAGGATTCCCCGATCATCTGCATATCGCCGTACTCGATGCCATTGTGCACCATCTTCACGAAATGGCCCGCGCCTCCGGACCCGATCCATTCACAGCAGGGCGTGCCGTCCGGCGTTTTCGCCGCAATGGCCTGAAAAAGGGGTTTGACGACCGGCCAGGCGTCCGGATTGCCTCCCGGCATGATGGAGGGCCCTTTGAGGGCTCCTTCCTCCCCGCCGCTGACCCCGGTGCCGACATAGAGGATCCCTGTGCCCTCCAGGGAGCGGATCCGCCGCTCCGTGTCCAGGAACAGGGAATTACCGCCGTCGATCAGAACATCTCCCGGTTTCAGAAGCGGTTTCAACTGGTCGATCAGCTGGTCCACGGCTTTTCCGGCCGGAACCATCATCAAAATTTTTTTCGGCACGGACAGGTCGACGCAGAAGGACGCAAGGTCCGGATGCGCCGCTGCGTTCCGTCCGGCGGTGCGTTCCGCGAAACGGTTCCGCTTGCCCGCGTCCAGGTCCGTGCCGGCTACCGAATAGCCGTGGTTGGAGAAATTGAGGGCCAGGTTCTCGCCCATCACGCCCAGGCCGACGATGCCGATGTCTTTCTTGCTCATTGGAGTCCCTTTACTGGTATAAACATCAGTATTCCGGAAGATCTTTCACAGTTCATAGTTCATTGTTCATAGTTCATAGAAAAAGAAGGGTCGGGAAAGCCGATAATTTTTTTTAACTATGAACAATGAAACTATGAACCAGAACCTTTTCAAATCGTCATCGCTGAAAACCCGCCGTCCACCCGGATCAACGCGCCCGTGACAAAGGAGGAAGCCTTTTCCGAAGCGAGCCAGACGACGGCGCCCACGAGTTCATCCGCGTTTCCGAAGCGTCCCATCGGCGTGTGATTGAGAATCGAAGCCGTGCGCTCAGGCGTGAGAAGTTTACGGTTCTGCTCCGCGGGGAAGAATCCGGGCAGAAGCGCGTTCACCCGGACACCCTGCTGGGCCCATTCGCGGCCCAGAAACTGGGTGAGGCTGTTGACGCCGGCCTTCGAGATGCCGTAGGTGAAAACTTTGGACAGGGGCGGTCCGGACGAAGCCGAGGAAATATTGATGATGCTGCCGCCCTTTTTCCGGTCGATCATGCGGCGGCCGAATATCTGGCACGCGAACAGCATGGATTTCAGGTTGATGTTGAGAATGCGGTCCCATTCGGATTCCGCGATGTCGAGGAAAGGGGTGGCGGAGTTCACGCCCGGCGCGTTGATCAGGATATCGGCGCCGCCGAACGCGGCCGCGATTTCGTAGTCCGCGCGTTCCAGTTCTGTCCTGGACGAAGCGTCCGCCGCAACCGCCAGACCGCGGACACCGGACTTTTCGACACGGCCGGCCGCGGCCTCGGCTTTTTCTCTGTCCAGATCCACAATCGCCACGTCGGCTCCCGCACCGGCGAGGCCCTCAGCCATGGTGCTTCCAAGAACGCCGCCCCCGCCGATGACCACCGCGGTCTTTCCCTTCAATCCGAACCAATCCTGCACATTCATGTCATGCCTCCTGCCGTTCGGAGTCCGTCCGGACTCGTGTTTTTTTTCTTCTGGGTGCCGCCCGCCGGCCTGCCGTCCGCTCTCGCGCAGGACGCCCGGGGGATCAGAGTCGCCTCCAGCTCCACCGTCTTGCGGATCATGGAATCGGTTTTGCCGATCTGCTGCATCAGCAGATCCGCGGCCGCCTTCCCCATTTCATAAGCGGGCACCCGGATCGAGGACAGCGGAACGCGGACGGATCCGCAGAATTCGATGTCATCGAAACCGATGACCGACACGTCCTCCGGGATGCGGACGCCCAGTTCCATCAGCGCATTCATGACGCCGATGGCCACCAGATCGTTGAAGCAGAAAACGGCCGTGGGCCGCTCGCCCGCTCCGGAAAACTGCGCCTTCGCGGCTGCGTACCCGTCGGCGAGATAAACGCCCGCCGGCCGGATACCGGACGCGGAGAACGGAAGTCCGTGTTCCATCATGGCCCTCCGGTAGCCGGTCAAACGCTCCCGGTTGTGCATGGAATAGTCCGGACCGGAATAATAGGCGATCTGGCGGTGTCCGAGACCGATGAGATAGGAAACCGCCTCGCATGCCGCGCCCTCATTCCGGATATCGACGACATTGGCCGCGATATTGGCCACTTTCTCGAGCAGGACGAGGGGCACCTGGTTCTGTGAGATCAGTGAGAGATGCGACATATCCGCATCCGCCCCCTGAAGCGGAGATAGAATCAGACCGTCGACGCGCTGACGGAGAAGGGCTTCGATGCTGCTCTTTTCACGGTCCGGCTGGAGCTCCGAACTGCCGAGCAGGACCGTGTATCCGCATCCGCTGAAATATTCGAATACGCCGCGCATGATCTTGGTGAAATACGGATTGTCGATCTGTTTCACCACCAGTCCGATGCTCCGGGTCTGGCGCGAAGAAAGCGATCGGGCGATCTGATTCGGCTGATAATTCAGTTTCCGGATGACTTCCCGCACGCGGTCCCGTGTGGTGGCTGAAATGCTCGGGCGGTTGTTCAGAACAAACGAGACCGTTGATTTGGAAACACCCGCCAGACGAGCAACGTCATCGATAGTCACTTTTTCTTTAAAACGGTTTTGATTTATCATATTTTCTTTTAAATCAAGTGTTTACGATCGAATATTTATATGTTTGTTAAACCGATATAGCAAGATATGAATAATAATCCTGGAAATCAAGCAATAAATGCAAAAAACGTTTTCGCAGGTATTTCTGCCAAAATTGCATTTTTAGACTTGCATATTTCCGCCAAATTTGTTATAATATTGAAATTATATAAGTTATCACGAGGAAACCGTGCGACTCTTTTCTTTCCAATTGCCCAATGGCTCATTCGGTATCGGGGTTGAAACACCGGAAGGACCGTTCAATCTCACCGCCGCTTTTGAGATTTACCAACAGGCCAAACGGGTCAGACAGCCGGTTACCTTCGCTTTTATCCAGGTAATGGTGGAACTGGGTTACGGATCCGCCTCCGCCATCCGCAAAATCATGGAAGATCCGTGGGTCCGCGCGAAATCCGCTGATCTCCGCCTGCCGCAGGAATTCGAATTCGGTCTTCCGATCCAGCGTCCATCCAAGATCGTGGCCATCGGCCGCAACTATCTGGCCCATGTACGGGAACTTCAGCACGAAATCCCGACCGAGCCCGTTTTTTTCTGCAAGTCGCCTTCAGCGCTCATCCCGCACGAAACCGGCATCGTCATTCCCGACTGGCTCGATTCCCGAGTCGATCACGAGGCGGAGCTGGCGCTCGTCATCGGAAAACCGTGCCGGAACGTTTCGGAAGCGGAAGCGCTTGATTATGTCGCCGGATACAGCATCGTCAACGACGTCACCGCCAGGGCCTTGCAGAAGGAGGATATCGCGGCCGGGAACCCGTGGTTCCGGTCGAAGAGCATCGACACATTCTGCCCAATGGGGCCCTATTTCGTGCCTGCCGAAGACGTGCCCGATCCCAACCGGCTGAACATCCGCCTCACGGTGAACGGAGAGACCAAACAACAGGCCAGCACCGCTTCCATGATTTTCCCGGTCGAACGCCTGGTTTCCGCTGTCTCAAAGTATATGACGCTTCAGCCCGGCGACGTGATCGCCACGGGTACGCCCGAAGGCGTCTCCCCCATCGGCCCGGGCGACGTGATCGAAATCGAGATCGACGGTCTGGGGACGCTGAGGAATCAAGTCGTCAAAGAAGTTCATAGTTCATAGATAAAAAAAGTTCATGGTTCATAGTTCATGGTTCATAGTTTGAAAAAGAATAAATGAAACTCCAGATTACGTATTTAACTATGAACAATGAACCATCAACTATGAACTCAAGCAAAATCAGGAGGCTTCGTTGAAAATCTTAGTCACCGGCGGCGCCGGATTCATCGGATCCCACATCGCGGAAGCGCTCATCGAAAAGGGACACGACGTGACCGTCGTCGACAACCTGCTGATGGGCCGCATGGAAAACGTGCCGAAAGCCGCTCGATTTTACCTGATGGACATCCGGGCGACGGAAATCGAGAAGGTTTTCGACATCGGCCGGTTCGATGCGGTCTTCCACCTGGCGGCCCAGATGGACGTCCGCAGGTCCGTGGAAGATCCCATTTTTGACGCGGGCGTGAATGTCCTCGGCACCCTGAATTTGATCCGGAACGCGGTCCGGACGGGCGTTAAAAAAGTGGTCTTCGCCTCGACCGGCGGCGCGGTGTACGGCGAGCAGGAAGTCTTCCCGTGCGACGAAACCCATCCGACCCAACCCGTGTCGCCCTACGGCATCACCAAGCTGTGCGTTGAAAAGTACCTCTTCTATTACGCCCTGGAATTCGGCCTGAAGTACACCGTGCTCCGGTTCGCCAATGTCTACGGCCCCCGCCAGAATCCGCACGGTGAAGCCGGTGTGGTTGCCATATTCGCCAGCCGCCTGCTTTCCGGAGAACAGCCCGTCATCAACGGAGACGGAAAACAGACGAGGGACTACGTCTACGTCGGCGACGTGGTGCAGGCCAATCTCAAGGCGCTCGAACACACGGAGAATGACGCATTCAACGTGGGCACGGGCGTCGAAACGGACGTCAATCGGATATTCGATCTTCTGAACCGCCACACCGGCGGAAAGGCCTCCGAACAGCATGGCCCCGCCAAGCCGGGGGAACAGATCCGCAGCGTGATCAGCCACCGGAAAATCAAGGACGTCCTGGGCTGGGAACCTCGCGTCGGGCTTGAGGAAGGTCTGAAACGCACGGTTGATTATTTCAGGGACCGGTAGGCTGGACTCCGGATCATGAGCCAGACACAGCCACAACAGCCTGAAATCCGTCCGGAGGATCACGGCCTCGTCGGCCGTTCCGAGGCCTTTCTCCAGGTCTGGGAGCTGGTCAAGCAGGTTGCCCCGACGCAGATCACGGTGCTCATCACGGGAGAGAGCGGAACCGGCAAGGACATGGTCGCCCGGGCGCTTCACGCGATGAGCCCGCGCAGGGAGAAATCGCTCCTGAACGTGAACTGCGGCGCGATTCCCGAGGGCCTGCTGGAAAGCGAGCTGTTCGGGCATGAAAAGGGCTCTTTCACGGGCGCGACCGATGCCAGACGGGGTTACTTTGAACTGGCGGACGGCGGGACCCTGTTCCTCGACGAGATCGGGGAAATGCCCCTCGGTACGCAGGTCAAGCTTCTCCGCGTGCTCGAGACGATGGAATTCATGCGCGTGGGCGGAAGCCGCCTGCAACGTGTGGATGTCCGCGTGATCGCGGCCACGAACAAGGATCTGGATTCGGCCGTCTCCCGCGGCGAATTCCGGCGCGACCTGTTCTACCGCCTGAACGCGGTGAAAATTGTTGTGCCTCCCCTTCGGGAGCGCCGCCCGGACATCCGCGAACTCGCGCGCCAATTCGCCGATGCGGTGTGCAGCAGCAACCACATCCCCTTCGAGGGGTTCACCGAGGACGCGCTGGAACTGCTCGAAAGCTATTCCTGGCCCGGAAACGTCCGCGAGATGCGGAACGTGATCGAACGCGTGATCGTTCTGGAAAAGGGACAGCGCATCGATCGCGCCCGGCTCGAAAGCCATCTCGGCGAAGGGCTTGAATTCGAACGCAACCTTCCGGTCGTCACGCACAGGAGCGCCGAACAGGCGGAACGGGAGCTTCTGGTCCGCGCGCTGCTGGACATCCGGATGGCCATCGAGGAGATCCGGCGCCTGCTGGTCCGCGGCTCCGGAGTCAGGACCCCGCTCACGCCCGTGCCGCAGGAACAGGCGCCTGTTGTGGAAACCCTCCCGAGGGACTTCAATCTGGAGGAGCTGGAGAAACAGCAGATCGAGCGCGCGATTGATCGGTTCGCCGGAAACCGGAGAAAGGCGGCGAAAGCGCTGGGTATCGGGGAACGCACCCTGTACCGGAAACTGAAGGAGTATGGAATTGAATGACCGGGCCGCGACACCGGAGCGGAAGGCCCTTTCCCGCCGCGTTTCCCCCCTCTCCCGGACGGTCCGGGCCACGGCGGTTCTCGCGCTTGCGGCCGCGCTGAGCCGTTGCGGGTCCTACAGTTTTTCCGGGGCATCCCTCCCGCCGCATCTGAAAACGGTCGCCATCCCCCTGTTCGAGAACCGGACTCCGGAATTCGGCATCGATCAGACGCTGACGGACGCGGTGATCGATGCCGTGACCCGTGACAATACGCTCAAGATCGCGGAACCCGCATCCGCCGACTGCATCCTGCGGTGCACCTTGAACCGCGTCGAGGACAGGGCCGGCCAATACAACCAGAATGAAGAGGCGTCCACGTTCCGGATTACGCTGTCCGTCCAGGCGGTCTTCGAGGATATGCGGAAGCGCGTCGTGATCTGGCAGGGCCCGTTCACCGCATTCGGCAACTATTCGGAAGACCGCAATGAGGGAATCGACGAAGCCGTGGACAAGCTGAAAACGGAAATCGTCAACCGGATGGTTTCGACCTGGTAGAAACCGGTTGAATTAAAATCCGTTTTTTGTTATATTTAATCGCGCCCGCGGTGCGCCTCCGCTGAAACTGCCGGAGGACGCGCGCCGGAAAGAACATTCACCGAAACCGGCCGGAGCTCTGACGTGGAAAAAGACGAATTGTTCGACTATCTGGAGTCCCGTCTGCGGGACAACCCGAAATCGCTTCTGTTCGCGCGGCTGGCCGATCAGTACCTGAAGCGCGGCAATTCGGACGACGCGCTGGTTCTCTGCACCGAGGGCGTGAAACATCACCCCTATTACACCACCGGATACTTCCTGCTGGCCAGAACCCACGTTCTCCGCAAGGAATACGACAAGGCGGAAGCGGCCCTTAAAAAAGTGCTGTCGCATGACCAGCAATACCTGTCCGCGCAGAAACTGCTCGGCGACATACTCGTCAAGACCGGCTGGGAAGCGGCTGCCTCCGAACATTACGCCAGCGTGATCGACGCCGATCCCATGGAGGATAAAGTCCGCGATCTGATGAAACGGTACTCCGTGCCCGCGGACCGTCCGAAACCCCAGCCCGTCTCCATCCCGGAACCGACTGCACTGCCTGAACCGGAGCCGCCTTCCCTGGAGGAACCGGACGCCGAACCCGCCGCGCCGCCGGTCAAGCCGGTCATGCCGACCCCGGAAAGGGAATCGATTGTCCCGGTTCCCTCCGATGACTCGGACTCTGACTCTGACTGGACCGAACAGATACGGGAATTCAGCCCGGAAGACATTGATCTGCCGGTCCCGATGACAGCCGGCCGTCCCGATTTTTCGGCCCCTCCCGTGGATTTGCTGACTGGTCCCGGAACCGAGGAAACGGCCCTGCAGCCGGCCGCGGAGGAAACGGATTCTATCGACGAACTCGAATCCCTTCTTCCGGACCTCGAGGAAACGCCGGTGCCTTCCGCCCTGGACGGTCCACCGGCCGCGGCAGTGCCTGAACCGGTTAAAAACGCCGAAGAAATGGTGGATTTCACCCAGAACTGGTTCGATTTGTCCTCGTTCGACAACCCGGAGGAGGAGAAGACCGAGGAAAACCCGGCCGACGAAAAATCACGGGACCTCGAGCTTGAAATCCTGGAGTTCGAGGCGCCGGCATCCGGGGACGAGGCCGGAACTCCGCCCCGACCGGCGGAACCGCAGGCGCCTGCCTTGTTCGAAAAGAAGGAGCCTGAGGGGTTCCTGAGCCCGTCTGAACTGGAACCGCCTGTGAATCCGCCTGCGCCGGAACCCCCTCGGAATACACCGGCGCCGGAGTCCGCCAAGCCCGTTCCCTGGTTCAAGGCCGAGAAACAATCCGGCCCGACCGCGCCGCCCACGGCTCCGCAGATCCCGGCTGTTCCCCCGCGATTGGAAGCAGCGGCTGCCGCCGGAACAGCCGAGTCCGCGCCGCCCCCGAAGGCGGATGACCGTTCCGACCTGAAGATCGTGACTTCCACCCTCGGCGAGATATACGCCGCACAGGGCCAGTTCGAAAAGGCGATCGAAGTCTATGAAGCCCTTCTAGAAAAATCGCCCAATGAAACACGGTACAAGGACAAAATCACGGACCTGCAAAAGAGACTGAAGGAATCATCCGGAAAATGAAATGCCTGCCGGCTGGCGTTGACCATCTGCCGGCCCGATCCCATTGCCCCGCGACCCGGACAACCAGCGGCCATGATATCCGTCCTGATCGTCACCTACCGCAGTGAACGTCATATCCGCCCCTGCCTGGCTTCCCTGCCCGGGACGGCGGACGGAGGGATCGAAGTCTGCGTAGTGGACAACGGTCCGTCCGTTGAAACACGGGCCCGCATCGGGATCTTCACGCGCGGTCTGGAAGGCCGCCGCGTCCGCGTCATTCCGGGCCGCGAACCGAAGAGTTATGCCGCGGCCGTCAATCTCGGCCTCCGTTCCTGCAAGGGCGACTGGATATGCCTGCTCGGCCCGGACACCCGGATGGGCCGTGGTTCCCTGGAACGGATGATCCGTTTCCTGAAACGTCATTCCGGCGTCGGCGTCACGGCCCCCCGGCTGACGGACGCCGAGGGCCTCACCCTTCCATCCTGCCGGCGCTTCCCCGTATTACGGGACGTGCTGTTGGAAATGAGCGGACTGCCGCGGCTGTGGCCATCCCGATTCACGCCCCGATGGAAGATGCCCGATTTCCGGCATGACCGGACCGCCGATGTGGAACAGCCGGAGGCGACGTGCCTCCTCCTCAGGCGCCGCGTAATCGATGCGGTCGGGCCGATGGACGAACGATTTCCGCTGTTTTTCAATGACGTGGACTGGTGCCGGCGCATTCGGACGGCCGGATGGCGCATCGTCTTTCTCCCCGATGCCTCCGTGGAACACATCCGCGGCGCCAGCGTGAACCAGGAGCCCTTTCTCAAAATCTGGAGAAGCCACCAGGGCTTCTACCGTTATTTCTCGAAATACGGCGCATCCGGCCAGCAACGGCCGCTGCTCCCGGTGCTCGGATGGCTCCTGATTTTGACGGCTGTCCTTCGTTCCGGACTGAGCCTTCTGAAAACCAATCCGGGGAAAAACAGATGAACAAGCATTTTGAAGGCCGGGTCTGGAAACTCGGCGACCAGGTGGATACGGATGTCATTTATCCGGGCCGGTACCTTCCGATTCTCGATCCGGCTGAAATGGCCCGTCATGCCCTCGAAGGCGTGGATCCCGGATTTCCGGAAAAACTTCAGCCAGGCGACATTCTGGTGGCCGGCTCCAATTTCGGATGCGGTTCGTCCCGGGAACAGGCGGCGACCTGCCTGAAGCAGGCGGGCGTGGCCTGCGTCGTGGCGAAATCCTTCGCGAGAATTTTCTTCCGAAACGCCATCAACCTGGGGCTCCCGCTTGTCGAAAGCACTGACGCCCCGGACCGGATTCAAACCGGGGATGTTCTTTCCGTGGATTTCGAAGCCGGCTTGATCCGGACGCGGGATGTCGAACTCCGCTTTCCGGCCCTTCCGCCAATGGTCATGGAGATCCTCGACGCCGGCGGTCTGATCCTCCAGGTCCGCAACAAACTCGGACGCAACGGCCCGTCCGCCGGATAACGCCCGACCCGCTCCGGCCTCGAACCCGGACGCCGGTTCTCTCACATCCCGATTCCGTTCACAGACGAAGGAGCGAATTCGAATATGCCCGCCCCACAGCCCGACAAGATCATCTACACCATGATGCGCGTCAGTAAGTTCTACGGCCAGAAACAGGTCCTGAAGGACATATCCATTTCCTACTTCTACGGCGCGAAAATCGGCGTCATCGGCCTGAACGGATCAGGCAAATCCTCCCTGCTCCGCATTTTCGCCGGCCGGGACGGCGAATACAACGGGAAAACGATTCTGTCTCCCGGGTATTCGGTCGGTCTGCTGGAACAGGAGCCCCTACTCGACTCGGAGAAAACCGTCCGCGAGGTCGTCGAGGAAGGCGTGAAGGAGGTGGTGGACCTGCTGGCCGAGTACAACCGCATCAATGAACAATTCGCCGAACCGATGTCCGATGACGAGATGAGCAAACTGATCGAGCGGCAGGGAAAGGTGCAGGAACAGCTGGACGCTTCGAACGCCTGGGACCTCGACTCTCGGCTCGAAATGGCCATGGACGCGCTCCGCTGCCCGCCGCAGGACGCGCCCGTGAGCCGGATCTCGGGCGGGGAGCGCAGGCGCGTTGCGCTCTGCCGCCTTCTGCTCCAAAAACCCGACATTCTCCTGCTCGACGAACCGACCAACCACCTCGACGCGGAATCCGTCGCCTGGCTGGAGCATCACCTCCAACGGTACGAAGGCACGGTCATCGCCGTCACCCATGACCGGTATTTCCTCGACAACGTGGCGGGATGGATTCTCGAGCTGGACCGGGGCGAGGGCATCCCCTGGAAGGGAAATTATTCGTCCTGGCTGGAGCAGAAACAGACGCGACTCCGCAAGGAGGAGAAAGCCGAGACCGAGCGGCAGAAAACCCTTCAGCGGGAACTGGACTGGATTCACATGGCGCCGAAGGCGCGGCACGCCAAGGGCAAGGCGCGCGTGAACGCATACGAAAACATGCTCTCCGAGGCGAACCGCGAACGCGTGAACGAGCTCGAGATCTTCATTCCGCCGGGACCCAGGCTCGGAAACATCGTCATCCAGACGGAGAACGTATCCAAGGCCTACGGAGACAACATCCTGGTCGAGGGGTTGACCTTCTCCCTGCCGCCGGGGGAATCGTGGGCGTGGTCGGCCCCAACGGCGCCGGTAAGACGACGCTGTTCCGCATGATCACCGGAGCGGAGAAACCGGATACGGGAGCGATACGCGTCGGCGAAACCGTCTCACTCGCCTATGCCGATCAGGACCGGAGCCTGGATCCGGAACAGACGGTCTGGGAGGCGATTTCCGAGGGGAAAGAAATTCTCCCGCTCGGCGAACGCGAGATGAACTCCAGGGCGTACGTGTCCCGGTTCAACTTTTCCGGCACGGATCAGCAGAAAAAAATGTCCATGCTGTCCGGCGGGGAACGGAACCGAGTGCACCTCGCCCGCATCCTGAAGCGGGGCGCTAACGTGATCCTCCTGGATGAGCCCACCAACGACCTGGATGTCAACACCATGCGTGCCCTGGAGGACGGGCTGGAGAACTTCGCCGGATGCGCGGTGGTGATCAGCCACGACCGCTGGTTCCTGGACCGCATCGCCACGCATATTCTCGCGTTCGAGGGGGATTCAAAGGTTTTCTGGTTTGAGGGGAACTATTCGGAGTTCGAAGAGGACCGGATCCGTCGCCTGGGCGCTGAAGCCGAACAGCCGCACCGGATCAAGTACAGGCATTTGACGAGGACATGAGGTTCCGGAATGCGTGTTTATATGTGTTGGCAGCCGTAGCCTTCAGGCTGCGCTTATCGACTGTGCCGGCCTGGAATTTCGAGTTCGGGAATTTAAAGCTCTGGAGAAACCGATGGATTTGTTCGATGTTGTAAAATAGGCAAAATTACAGCCTAGCATGATATCTAAATTCTGATTTAACCTATCCCTTACGGTCGACGCCCCATATTCTGGTGCAGAAGCCGATACTTCATCCGTCGATTCAATTCTTCGTGATCCACCGTGACGCCGATCCTGCAATTGGGTGGACCGGATTCGTCGATCACCGTATGTCCCGTATCCGTCACTTCCACACGGGCCTCCCGCGTGGTGAAGAGCTCCGGCCAGAGCGCCATGCCGACCGCAGACACGTCGAAAAGCGTCGGATCCGGCCGTGACCAGGTCTCGAAACGCCACAGGCTGTACAGGCCCGAAAACGCGTCCGTCAGCGGAGACCTTCGGAGAAAGATCTGCTGCCGGTCCGCCTCCCCCAGCTGAACCATGACCGTGACATCCAGCCCGGCCAGAGTGAGGTCGGCGCCCGACGCGAGAAGCCGGCGAGCGGACCGCACATCCGCGCGCACGTTCCATTCCGCGTCCGGCGTTGGGCCTCCGTCATATCCGACGAAGAAGGAACCGAACATCGAGATGACCCGGCGAGCCTTTCTGAGCGCGCCCGGATCCCGGTCGAGCAGGTCCGCGATGTTGCAGACCGGACCCACCGTGAACATGGTCACCTCGCCGGGATATCGGTTCAACGCCCGCAGAATGAAATTCGCCGCGTCGCCCTTTCGCGGCCGGAGCCGGTTGAATCCCTCGGCCCAGGAAAACTGGTGCGAAGGCCCCGCCGGAACGGTGTCCACGCCGACGATCACGGGCGTAGGCCTTCCGAGGATCACCGGAACTGATTCCATTCCTGTTTCATGCAGAAGCCGGCAGGCGATCTTGCCGCGTCCCGGCGTGTCGCCGTGGTCCATGACCAGCCCAAGTATCTCGAATTCGGGACTCGCCAGAAGAAGTCCGACCGCGAACGCATCGTCGATATCCCCGCCCAGGTCGCAGTCGAGGATCACTTTCTGCCGTTCGACGGATCGGGCCGCACCTGCGGCGAAGAGGAAAGTCAGGAACAGGATCCAAAAAAGACGCATAAAGACTCCGCGTATTTGAGTTCAAAGTTCAAAGAAGAAAAGAGTTACGTGTTCCGGATTCCGAGTTCCAGTTCATGATCCCAGGATGCAAGTTTGAATATGCCCGTTTTCGCAAGGATATGTTATCTCCCACCCCACCCTGGATCCCCGCTTGAAGAATGTGGGGATGACACCACCCCTCGATCATCAATCCGGAACTCGGAACCCGGAACCTGCTTCAAGCCCTCCACTCCCTCTCCCTCCCCTCCCTGCGTATGGCCGCGAACGCGGCCTGCGCGGCATTCACGTCTTCGACGATCTGAAAATCGTACATACCGGCGCAGATCAGATCCGCCCCGTTCCGGAAGGCGAATTCAAATCCATCCGTGGGCGGTATGGCCCCCGCGGCCAGAGTTTTAAAGGCGATCCACGGCTCCGGCCGTTTCCGCATAAATTCGATCACGCGTTCAGGCGTCTCACAGAAAACACTGTCGTTTCGTTCGCGGATCCGGGCGGACCAGTAACGGTGGTGATGCAGGGTTTTCATCCAGAAATCGGGAAAGACACCTTCCCGCACGCAATCCCGGACGGTATCGAGAGAATGGGCGCCGATGCCCGCAGGGACACCCGTCCGGCGGATAAATTCAACCACCTGCCCCAATTCAGCGATCCTTTTCTTCGCCTGAAAGAAATCGGCCGTCCCGCCGTGTATATAACAGGCCCTGGCTCCACGATCGACGGATTTCTTCACGGACTCGACAAGTCCGGACACTGTCTCGGAATATCCGAGATCGGAGATGTACTGGATCTTCCCGATATCCCGCCTCCAGTAATCCTCGATCACATGGCAGAGGGAGGGATTGGTGAGAAGCGTGTTGACGCCGCACTTTTCAGCCAGGAGGAGGGTTTCAAACACCTTGTCGCGGCTGTGGTATTTCTTAACGAGGCTGGAGACGTAGATAAGATCCCGTGAATGCGCCCAACCTCCGATCAAGTTCCCGCCGAGGATCAGCCGGCTCACTTCGAGATTCCCGATCCGCGTGGAGGGGACCTTCATTTTTAATTCTTTCAAACCTGAAAAATTGAACGTCCGGATGGTGGCGCTTGTCGTCGCGTCGGTGAGGTTCCTCTCTTCGTAGCTTTCCCAGGCTCTCTTCCCGGCAACCGCGAATCCCAGGGCGCCGAGAAAAGGAAGCCCGGCACAGTTCCGGATCCATTCCCGGCGGCTTTGCGATTCCGGAACCGGAGGGGAACAGCTTTCGGACGGCTTCTCCGCGGAATCCCTCCGCACTTTTCGGGAAAAGGACCCCAGGTTCTCCAGCCCGGCCAGGAAGCCCTTCGGCAGAAAGACCAGAACACAGAGCGCGAAGAATTCGACCGCATTCTTGTCGATCACCAGGTAATTCCCCTCGGTCACAGCGCCGAAATCCATTCCCGGGAGGGGCGGATTCGCCACGTAATAGAGCGCCAGAAGGACGGCGCCTGCGACCGACGCGGTCCGGACGAAGACGCCGAGAATCAGGCCGAGACCGATGGCCGTCAGCCCCAGCATGTTCATCCAGTCCACAACATGCAGAACGGCCGGATGCGCGGTGATAAAGTGAAATCCGTCCTTCAGAATCCATCTGGATATTTCCAGGTATCCCGATGAAGTCCAGCCCGGTGTATATAGCTTCGCAATTCCCTCCACAAGGAAATGCCAGCCGATCACGGTTCTCATGAGAAATAGGACGGTCTTGAGCGCCGGATTAAAACGGTCAGAGATGGTCCGGTTCATGTTCATTCTCCTTCTGCAGGTGGCCTGCTATCCGTAAGATAGTGTAAAAACTTCGGATTCGAAATCATTATTTGATCCCTTACTATCCTTGATTTTAAGGAAAAAATGTATTAATTTATAAATACTTAGCATTAGGAGCACTGCATGCGCCGGGAACGGATCATCCCCTATCGAGGCGGACAAATCATTGTCCGGTTCACCATTGACCGCTGTACCCACGTCGCAGAATGCCTCATCGGGCTGCCGGACGTGTTCGACACGCGACGCCAGCCCTGGATTTCCCCGGACGCGGCGTCGCCCGACGAAGTCGCGGAAGTGATCGAACGGTGTCCCACAGGCGCGCTCCACTACAAGAGACTGGACGGCGGGCCTGAAGAATCCGTCCCGGAACGAAACCGGCTGGTGGTCGAGCAGAACGGCCCCCTGTACGCCCGGGGCGATCTCCTGATCGAAGCCGCGAACGGAACGCCTTTGTTCCGCGACACGCGCATCGGCCTCTGCCGGTGCGGCGCTTCGAAGGTTAAACCCTTCTGCGACAACCGTCACGATCTCGTGGATTTCGAGGAACGCGGCCGCATCCGGGAACACATGATCGGCGATCCGGGAGTGAAGGGCGTTCTCCGCATCCGGCTGACCCCGGACGGCCCCTTAATCCTCTCCGGGCCGATGGAAATATCTGATTCCGACGGCCGCTCCGGCTTCCGCGGCGAACGCGCGGTACTCTGCCGCTGCGGCGCTTCAAAGAACCATCCGTTCTGTGACGGCTCACACACGGCCGCGGGATTCCGGTCCGAATGAACGCCGCCTTCCGGCCGGACCGGATCCGGGGCTTCTGGCTTCTGGCGAGGCCGAACAATCTCGCCATCGCTTTTCCAGCAATCCTTGTCGGCGGCCTCGTTTCCGGGGCCGAGCTGAAATGGATTCCCCTCCTGCTGGCGGCCATGTCCGGCGTATTCCTGGGCGCCGGCGCCAATGCGATCAACGACTATTACGATCTTGAAATCGACCGGATCAACAAGCCGAACCGTCCACTTCCTTCCGGTCTCCTGACCCGCAGGGACGCTCGGATTTTCGCAACCCTCGCATTTCTGGCCGGCATCGCGGTGGCCGCGTTCATCAATACGGTCTGCCTTTCAATCGCCCTGGTTTCCGCGGTCCTGCTTGTCCTGTACAGCCGCTCCCTGAAAAAGACGGTTTTGCTGGGAAACCTGACAGTGGCTTTCATGCTCGGCCTCGCCCTGGTTTACGGCGGACTCGCGGTCGGCGGCATACGGAACGCGGCTGTGGTCGGTCTCTTCTCGTTCCTGTACAACCTGGCCCGGGAAATACTCAAGGATGTGGACGACATGGAGGGCGACCGGACCCAGGGGGCGGACACATTTCCCATCCGGTTCGGAATCCGGGCTTCCCTGGTCCTCGTCACCGTCGTTCTTCTTCTCCTGGCCGCGGCCACGGTTCTTCCCTACCGCCTCGGCTGGTTCTCGAAAACCTATCTCTGGATCGTGGCCGTCGGTGTGGATGCCGTGGTATTCGTTTTCATTGTCTCCATGTGGCGAAAGCCCGAGCCCGGCCATCTGGGCAGGCTTGCGGTCTGGATGAAAGCGGATATGCTGGCCGGTCTGGCCGCAGTTTTCTTCGGCGGAAATCCCTGATGCGCGCCGTCGTTCAGCGCGTCCGGCGCGCTTCGGTTCTTTCGGAGGGCCGGCCCGCGGGGGCCATCGGACACGGCCTCCTGATTCTGGCCGGAGTTGAGAGCGGCGACACGGACCGGGACGCCGAATGGCTGGGGAAAAAGTGCTCCGAACTGAGGATTTTCGAGAATGAGACCGGCCGCTTTGACAGATCCGCGATGGAAACAGGCGGCGAGGCGCTCGTGGTATCCCAGTTCACTCTGCTGGGAGACTGCAGCCGGGGACGGAGGCCGGATTTTACGGCCGCGGCCAGGCCGGAGGAGGCCGAACCGCTGATCGAAAAGCTGATCGCCCGCCTTCGTGAGAGCGGTCTCTCCGTCGCATCGGGCGTATTCCGCACGCGCATGGACGTTGAACTCGTGAATGACGGGCCGGTCACGGTCATCCTGGATTCGCGGGACGGCGCATGAACACCCGATCTCCGTCCGCTCCGTTTCCGTCGGCAGACGGCCGGCCCGGGTCGTCGGAGCCTGCGCCCCGGCTCATTCTGGCTTCCCGTTCGCCGCGCCGCGCGGAACTGCTCCGCCGTATGGGTTTCGTCTTTGACATTATGGAACCGGGCCTCGAGGAAAACATGCCGGAACGCGGCGATCCCCGAACGCTCGTCTCCGCCCTGTCCGCAGGAAAGGCGGAGACGGTGTTGCGCGCTGCCCCGGATGGATGGATCGTGGGAGCGGACACGGTTGTCGTTCTGGATGGGGAGATACTGGGGAAACCCTCTTCCCCAGGCCATGCGGCGGAAATGCTGGGTCGGCTCTCCGGCAGAACCCACGACGTATTCACGGGTTTTACGCTGATTCAGGCTCTGTCCGGCAGGCGCTGTTCGGACACCGAACGCACCGCCGTGACGTTCCGGTCCCTGGAGAAATGGGAGATCGATGATTACGTGACCTCAGGCTCGCCCATGGACAAGGCCGGCGCATATGGAATTCAGGACCGGAGCGGGCTATTTGTCGACCGGATCGAAGGCTGCTACTACAATGTGGTGGGGTTCCCGCTCACCCGTTTCTATGGAGCGCTGAAGCGGGAAGCAACGCCGGACGTTCTGCGGAAGTTCATGTCCGGCCGCGACCGCGGCCGGCAGGATGATGCGGCATGAAAGAGACGGATCTCATTCCATTTACGAAAATGTCCGGAACGGGAAACGATTTCGTCGTTTTTGACAACCGGGACGGTCGATTCACGGGTGATGAATCCGCATTCTTTTCCGCTGTCTGCCGCAGGGGGCATTCGGTCGGCGCGGACGGCGTCATTCTCGCGGACCGGGGAGCCTCGGCTCCGGTCCGGATGCGGTATTTCAACGCGGACGGCGGTGCGGCCGCCTTCTGCGCGAACGGCGCCCGTTGCGCGGCCCGATTCGCCTATGAAAAGGGCTTCACGGAGGAGCGGCGCTTCATCCTTGAGGCTTCGGACGGAAACCATGAAATGGAAGTCCAGGCCGGAACCGTCCGCCTGCGCATGGTCGAACCCGGTGCATTCACGAGATCTCCCGCAGTGGCATGTGATCCCCGCTTCCGAGAAACCGGATTCATCAACACGGGCGTTCCTCATCTCGTCCTGTTTCTGGACGACGAGGCCGCGCTTGAAGCCCTGGACATCGAGGCCGAGGCGCCTTTCTACCGTCATCATCCGGCCTTCCCGGGGGGAACCAACGTGAATTTCGCCGCCTGGACCGCGGACGGAGCAGTCCGGGTCCGCACATTTGAGCGGGGCGTCGAAGGTGAAACCCTTTCCTGCGGAACAGGCTCCACGGCGGCGGCCCTGATCGCGTCCGCGGTCGGAAAAGCCGCTCCGCCCGTTTCCGTGCGCACCCGGGGCGGCCTTCTGACCGTTGATTTCGATCCCCGATGGGAAACCGTCGTGCTGTCGGGACCCGCGGTCACCGTATTCGAAGGCGTTCTGCGCCCGGCTTCCTGGAGCATCTTACCGTGAAACGCGTTTACCTGGTCGACGGCTACAACCTTCTCCACCAGTTTCCGGAACTGCGGCGGAAAATGGAATATGATCTGGAAAACGCGCGAGAGTCCCTGCTGGCGCGGCTCACGGGTTTTTCTCTCGCGAAAGGCGCGGAGGTTTCCGTGGTGTTCGACGGATCCGGGGAGCCGGATCCGGCCCCTTCACGAAAAAGAACCGTCCGCGTCCGCTTCTCCAGGCCACCGGAGAAAGCCGATCCGCTAATCAAAAAGATGATTTCCGAGCGGAAAAAGGGGGAGGAACTCATTCTTGTTTCGTCCGACCGGGACATCGGCGACTATGCGCGTCTCTGCGGCGTGAAGGTCGAATACTCGCAGACGTTCGCGCAGGCCATGGAACGTCAGTCCGGTCCTCCGGATTCGAACACACGGACCGACCGGCCCATGTCGGACCGGGAAATGCAGGAATGGATGGCGCTTTTCGGGGGGAAGCGAAACGGGGGACCATCGGATCCCTGATATTCTTCCTGCCGCAGAGATCCTTCAGCCGGGCCTGACGCACGGCAGTTTGTCCCGCACCGGCGCCCTGCCTTCATGAACGTCATTCTCCGATCCGTGATTCCCGGTCACTCCTCCCCCGCCTTCTCCGGATCATATTACCGGATGACCCCGCTGATCCGCCAGCCGACGATGGAAACCGCGGAGGACAGGGTCATGCCCCAGAGAATATCCACGACCGTGACGAGAACCGGCCACTTCCGGAGCGTGGCCAAATTGGTGAGTTCATAGGTGGAATAAGCCACCAGCCCGAACAGGCCGCCGTTGAGAGCGGCCTGACCGGCTGAGCCCGCGCCGGCCATGGGCAGGATGACAAAACGGAGGAGACCGGCGGGAAATAGAATATAAAACAGAACGGCCGCGGGCCAGCGGAATCCTTCTGCCATCAGATGCCCCAGCTGTCTCCGGTAAAAAGTCCGGGCAGCCAGTCCGAGCCAGGCCGCATCCAGAAGAAAGAAAAGCCCGGCGGTCACACCGAGCAAAACTAGGAACGCATGGTCGGGCATATGCGGATTTCCTTCCATGAACCGTCTCTCCCCCGGTTCATCGGGGACAGCGGAATTCCGTCATCCGCTCCCGGATGGTGGACCGGAAAACGCTGTCGGTCGGCAGTGTGAGCGCCTTATTCAGGAACCGGCAGGCGGAAAGCGTATCCTGCCGCGCCCCGGCGGTCAGCAGGGCAAGTCGGTAATGAATCCAGGCCGCATTGGAATCGATTGCCATGGCGGCCCGGCACGCCTGTTCCGCCTGGGCAAAACGCTGAAGCCCGGTGTAATGAGCCGCCAGGTCGGAATACCCTTCGGATACCAGACGTCCGTCGGATGAATCACGGCGGGCCAGACCTTCTTCGAGCCGGGGGATGCCGGCTGCCGGTCTGCCGGATCGGATCTCGGAAAGTCCCGTGATTCTCAGCAGAAATGCGCGGTCCGCCGGACCGGGCAGGAGGATCGAGTCGGTTTTCGTCATTTCAGCGATCGACCGGATTCCGTCCTCCGAAGCGGCCGCATAGTCACCCCTTTGAAAACGGGCATATGCCCGGTACAGCCGCGCTGTCGTGTTCCGCTCGTCCGATGCAAGCGCCGACGTCAGATCCTCATCCGCCGCCTGAATCCGCCCCTGGCTGATCCGGAGCCGGCCCCGTGCCGCATGCGCGGCGGACAGCCCGAGCTGGATCGACGCGTTTCCGGACCCGGAAATGCACCGATCCAGCGCGCGCCGCGCGTTCAGGGTGTCTCCTTCATGAAAATACCGGAGCCCCGCCACCAGGGACACGAGAAAAACGGCCTGCCTGGGCAGCAGGTCACGCACTGTCTCCTGAACCCCGGCGCCCTGCATCGGGAAATCCCTGAAAAGAAAAGCGGAGCCGGACGGGTCCGTCAGGCCGATCTCTCCCGCGATCCGCATCTGCAGGATGGCCAGGGAATCCGACGCTTCCGGCGGATAGCGGCCGAGCGTCTGGGGCATGGCGAACACTGGAAAAATGCCCGCATCGTCGTAACGGCCCCAGAACAGCATCCAGGCATCCGCCTGCCAGCCCAGGTCGTAGGCAGGACCCGTTTCTTCGTCCGGCAGTTTCAACGGGCAGGTCTCGATGCGGATACCCGGGTAGGAACGGAATTCCTTTCGGAGGGTTTCCACAATCCGGTCCTGTACATCGAAACGCAGTGTCCCGAGGCCCTCGAAATCCGCAATCAGGATCAGCGTTTCGTCCGGAAACGCGGGGCCGCCGCCGGAAACCCATTGCGGACTGCTGACGTCGCGGTGTTTCATGACCGGATAGATGTACTGCAGGAAGACGAGAACGGAGCTGAAAATGGTGCAGATGGATGCGCCCAGCACGATCCAGTGGGAGATCCCCTTTTTTCGCTTTTTTTTCGGTGTTTTCTTCTCTGGCCAGAACATATTTATCCGAAACGGGGGTTTCCCGATAATACCGCTCGCCGCGGCCGGACAGGACTGTCCGGAAATGATAAGAAAATCAAATCAAAAATACAACGGGAAAAACGGGAAGGCCGGCGGTCCCTCCGGCCATGACGCGGCCGTCCGGTCGCGGTTCCATATCCATTACCGTTTACGGCCGCGGGCGCCTGTCCGTATGGTCCGGCGACTCCGGCCGGTTCCGCCCTCAGGCGCTCCGGGCAACTTCCGCAGGGCCGGATTTCCGGCCTGCACTTCACGAAGATGCGCCCGGGCCAGACGCGTCAGCGCCCGGGCCGCCATCGTCAGGCTCTTTTTTCTGCACCGGACCCTTCCGGCGTTGTAGTCCCCCCCTGAACACGGGATGCCGAGAAAGAACACGCGCCTGGCGCGTCCCCGGTACACGTCCGTCTCATCCGAATCCGACACAGGATCGGGGCATCCGGTGAATATTTCGACCTTCGGCATGCCGGCGAGCGCCTTCCGGACGAAACGCCCGGTTTCGGGATCCGCGCATTTTTCAATCGTGATGTCCGCGCGGGTTTTCGCGCCGGTTACGTCCACGACCACGACAGTGTCTTCCTTTGATAGGGTTCGACGGACCGCTTTGGCGCCTCCGAAATCCGTTTCTTCACCGTAGGTCAATTCGATCCGTACGCCTTCCCGGTCCAGCGATCCGCTGAAAAAAGCGTCCATGACGGCCCGTACACCCGCGAAATTATCCATGTGGCCGTAATAGACTTTTCCGCCTTTCTCTCTCCGGCACCGGTGGCTGCGGAATCCGGTATCCGCGTGGCAGGAAATGACGAACTGGGCTTTCAACCGCAATACACTTTCTCCCGACTGTCCCGGGATCCCGTTCCGGTTTTTCGTCGGCCCGGTCCCGGAAACGTCCGACCGAACCCCCATACAGAATCGCCCCCTGGGGAGGGGGCGATCAAGACGGGATATGCTGAAAAAGGATCAGAGCAGAATCTTGACCCCGAATCCGGCATCCATGCCGAAAAGTCCGCTCCGGTTCCCGTTGGTTTCGAGATTGCCTCCGAGAAACTTGACGCGCATGTCGCCGAGCGCGTTTTCCCATAGGGTGAACTGCACGCCGACACCGGCGCCGGCCGCGAAACCGTCAAGCTCGGAACGGGTCTCGTAAAGCACCTTCACGGTCTGCCGGGAATAATAGCGGGCGTCTGCGAGCAGAAAGAGACCGCCCTCCCGGAAGGCGACGACCTTGTAAACGGCGTTCATCTCGATCTGGCTTCCCTGCGGCTTGCCCGGCGCCTCTTCGAGTTTGAGTCCCTGAAGCGTTTGAATCTTGTCGTTGAAACGGGCCGTAATCAGGGCCATCCAGTACTGCCGGTCGAATTCGCGGTACAATCCGATGCTGGCGGTGGTTTTCGCCCCGGCCTGAAAAATCTCCCGATCGCCGAGCAGATCCTTCTGGTAGAACGTGTATTCCGCGTCCGCCATCAGCTTGAAATGATCGTCCAGCCGGACGTCCAGGCCAAGCTGGGCGGTCGCCTCGTCCCCGGGCTTGTACGACGCGTCCGCGATTTTGACGATGCCGTCGAATTCATACCGGTATTCAACCGGTTTGTATTGGCCCCGCATCAGGTACTGGCCCCCGACTCCGAGAACCGCCCTTTCGCCGAGGGGGAACGCGCCCGCGGCGCCGGCCCTGCCGCACAGACCCTGTCCGTACACCGGAAGCGTGAAGCGGAAGAAATTCTGGCTGATGATCTGGCCGAGTTCGAACTCCTGATTGTTCAGCCGGGTTTTCCCGGTGGGAACGCCCAGACCGAAGTTCAGGAGAAGTGTCTTGTTCGGATGCAGGTAGGATCCCTGAATCCAAGTGTCCGATGTCCCGTTGATCTTGTAGTCGCCGTACCACCGGCTCATGGCGGGTGTATGCTGGATCGCGAGCTGGATATTCCGACCCACGGGCGCGGTGAGCAGGACTGGAAAAGAGACCTGATTCACGACCCGGTGATCCCCGGCCTCCATCCGCCACATCTGGACGGAGCAGGACGTCGTCAGCGATGCCATGGGTTCCCGGGACGAAACGTCGGGCTGGGCGGACAGGATGCACGGCAGAAGGGCCGCGAACCCGATCCAGGCTTTTCCTCTCATGCATGCACCTCGCGCTCGTGAGTTGCGGTTCGAAAGCCGTTTCATCGGACCAACAGCATCTTTCGGGTGGACGTCGATTCGCGGGTTTTCACCCGGGAGATGTAAAGGCCGCTGGGAACGGGCCGGCCTGAGTCATCGCTGCCGTCCCATACCACCGACTGTTCACCCGTTTTCTGGGTCGCGTCGACCAGAATGCGTATTTTCTGCCCGAGCGCATTGAAGACCGACACTTCGACGTTTCCGTTCTTCGGCAGACGGTAGCGGATCGTGGTCTCCGGATTGAACGGATTCGGATAATTCTGGAAGACATGGAAAACGACCGGTTCCAGGGGAATGCCCTCGCTCTCGGCCCGGATGAAAGCTTCGGAGCCGGCAACCAGTTTGAACAGCCGGACATCCGGTGCCGTTGAACCGCTCATGAACGATTTCACCCCGAGCTCGGTCATGTTCACGGATGTGCCTTCGGCGAGGTCGAACAAGAAAGCCTTCCATCCCTCCGGCATGGTCGAAATCCATTTCCATGCCAGCGTCACCGCCTCTTCCGGATTCTGGGTCTCGACGAACAGGCTCCAGACATGGCCCTCCGTCCCGCTTTTCCGGATATCCGCCGCATAGGTGCCGGAATGCCGTCCCCAGTCGCCGTGATCGAATCCGGCCGAAATCCGTGGTTCGACCGGAGGCGGATCGGGCCTGTCCCATATGTCCCACCCGTCACGGGCGTTTTTCTTGACGCCGGCGTACTGGAGGCCGTCCTTCTGGCGCTTCGTGGCCGCCGACAGCTGCAGCAGCCATTCTCCACTGCCGAGCGATTCCGCGAGTCCGGGCCGTTTCCCGCCCGTCTTGCCGAAACCGCGCGATTTCGGGGGGATGAACAGGGCGTGCGACACCGTGTCCGCATTGTAGATCCAGTACCCCTTCCAAGGATCCAGGGTCTGCCAGTCGGGGCCGTATCCCTCCTCCGGATTGTAGGAGTAGAGGGTTCCGATGGAATCCGAAGAGAGCGAACAATCCTGCCACCGGACGGTGAAATTGAAGGGATTGCCGATCATGTTCCACCCCGGATCCACGGGTACCCGGAAAACGGTATCGAGAGAGACGGTGCGCGCGTTCCCGAGATCGAAGTTCTTCTCAGTCGAGGACACGAGCCAGTAGGCGCGGGACGGGGAGAAATCGAAATACAACCGCGTCGTATCCGTGTTGTTGTAGGTGATGTACCGCTGGCGGAGGCGATGCCACCAGAAAAGCCGCCACTGGAAGGGATCATAGGAGCCGAAATCGTCCCTGTCCTCAAGCACGCTCCGCACCGTGGCGGTGTCAAGCTTCATGGGAATCGAGAACATCTGGAACTCCCGGGCGCGGAAGGTGACGCCGGATCTGAGGCCTACGGTCCGCACGCTCCGGGACATCGGGTTCTGTTCCGGATCGATTCCGGGCACGGTGACGTCGCCCTTGTCGGTCCGGACTTCGAGCCAGTATTCAAACCCGCGCTCGGTCACCTGTTCGGCGGGAATCACGGTCTTATACACGGAATTCGTCTGACGCTCCGTCTGAACCGACCGGTAGCCGGTCTGCCCGCCCTGCCGGTAGTACAGAATCACCTGCTGGGCCTGAAGCGCGGACGGAACGGCGAATACGATGGTCATCATCGATCCGGCGGTCGGCGGGTCCGGGACGATTGACTGGACGCGTATGCCGTAGTCGATGACCTGGAATTCCCAGGACTCCCGGACGATGTCGGAGATCCGGACCTCGTCAACCGCGCCCTTGAAATGTCCCGTGAACGACACTGAGTCCGCCTGGGCCGCGCCGATGACCAGCGGGAGGAATTCCTGCCGCGACGCATAGGGGGTGACGGGCCTTTCCCAGACCTGCAGGGTGTCGATGAACAGCCGGCCCCGCTTGAGCAGATGATTGTAGGAGAAGGCCGCAAAATGCCATGCCGCGTCGTTGACGCGGGGGCCGCCCGAACCGAAGTGTTCGACGGAAAGACGCCCCTCCGAATCGATGTCCAGGCCGAAATTCCGCGAGCGGCGGCTGTCCGTATACCCGAGGGAGAGTATCGTCTGTGACAGCGTGTCCGTCTTGAAGTAGCATTCCAGCGTGAAACTCCGCCGGTCATAGTCCATGATCAGGGCCGAATCGGCCGGGACCAGGATACGGTCCCCGTCTCCGTCGAGCCAGATGGCGCGGCCGAAAAATCCATCGGAGGCCCAGATCGCGTCGTTCTGGAGAATTCCGTGGCGGCGGTTTCCGGAGGCGTCCTCCGCGGAGTCGCTCTCCGCGGAATTCATGTGATACAGGGCGATCGTATGCGCGTCCGCGGCGTATTCCTTCCGGCCGGTGAATTCAGCGCCCCTGCCCTCGAGCTGGATGTTCACGGCGGGCGTTTTCGGATCGTTGCTGGCGACCGTGAGCACGGCGGTCTGCGTCACGTTGACTGTGTCCGGGCTGTACGTGACCGTGACCATCCGGGTCTGCAGGCGCCTCAGAGTGAAGGTGCGGACCGAATCGGGGATCGTGAACTGGGCGGTCATCCCCGAGATCGAGGAAACAACCAGATCCTGGTCGCCCGCGTTCCAGACCCAGAACGGGAAGGCGCGTTTTTCCGTCTTCAGCACGGATGCGAAATTCAGAGAGACGGGAGCGGCCTCGATCACCGGCGGAACCACATGAATTTCCCATAAGGCCCGTGCGATCCGCGAAATGCGCAGCTCGTCGAGCATGCCGGTGAAGGGGTTCTCCTTGCTGAGGCCGGACCCGAGCCGCAGAACGGACGCCCGGGCCTGACGCAGCGGCCCGGTAAATGCCTTCCGGTCGCGGAGAATATTGTTCAAATAGAGTTTCAGCGTATCGGAGGTGAAGGTCACCGCGACGTGCATCCACTGGTTGCGGGGCGTGGCGGAGATGCTTCCCGTTTTCAGGGAGGTGGCAACGCCCTGCCCGTTCCAGAATCGGGCCGTCAGGCCTTCGGACGCGGCGTTGACGAGCGAAATCTCGACCGTTGCCGTATCGCCGTTCCCCTGCTTGAGCAGAACGGCGGATGTTCCCGGAAGCGTCTGGATGTTGAACCAGAATTCCAGGGTAAACGCATCATCCGGAATCGCCATCCGGCCCGCTGTCGGAATCCGGACGGATCCGTTCGCGAAGCGCAAGGCCCGGCCGAAGCGGCCCGAATCCGTGCGCGTCACGCCCGTCTCAAGGGTGCCCCGGAGGCCCACGGCGGATGAATCCCAGAGGGTTTTGGAGGTGTCGGCCGCCTCATCCATGTGGAAGAGGCCGAGGGTGAATGCGTCCGCCGCGTACCGGACGAACGACCGTTCCGCCAGGCCCGTTCCCGTCAGAGGAACCGCCCGGTTGGGCCAGAACGGGTCGTTGCTCCGGAAAGTGAGTTGTGCGGTCACGGCGCCCGTGGACTGCGGATGATAGGTGACATGAATTCTCCGGCTTGCGCCGGATGCAACCGTGAAATGCGTGGTGTCCACGGAGAAAACCGACGGAAGCGAGGAAACGATGTCCGTCACGACCAGGTTGTCGATGCCCGTGTTCCCCACCGTCAGCGCCAGGGTCCGCCTCTGTCCGAGCAGAACGCTCTCGAAAGCCAGCAATTCCGGAGTAAGGCCGATTCTCGCCAGGTTCACGTTATATTCCCATGGCTGACGCGCCGTCGAAGACAGGCGGATCTCGTCCAACACGCCGTAGAAGGGCGTGCTCCGGTTCCAGCTCGATCCGATCAGGACGGACATCGTGTCGGTTCCGGCGGGGCTGCCCCCGCCCGCGGGCGTTCCCGTGAAGGGGCGGACCGCGACGGAATTGCCGTTGACGTAGAGCCGGAGGCTGTCCCGCTCCAGAACGACAGCGGCGTGGTACCACTGCCGGATCTTCAGCGCGCCCATCGAGGCGCTGGTCACGGAGAAGGCCTGCTGCTGCGTATTGAAAAACTGCCCCACCAGGGCGGCCGTGCTGTCTACGTAGAGATGGAACTGGGATGCGGCGCCGGAGGCGCGGCGCATCAGGGTGCCCCTGCCCAGCGGAAGGCCCTGCAGATAGAACCACGCTTCGGCGGTGAGTCCGCCCCAAGTCGGTTCGATTTTCACACCTGCGGGCGGCCGAGCGGAAACCAGTCCGCTCTGACCGTCGAAACGGAGAGCGGATCCCGGATCGAATTTGCGCGTCACCGTTTCGCGGGCCACGGATCCGGAAAGGGCTCCGTTCATGCCGTTACCGGAGGAATCGCGCGCGACCAGACCGGAGGTTTCGTCGAGATGCCACAGACCCAGCGTCATCGGATCGGCCGCATAGGGCCCCGCCGGAAGCGAATTGATGCCGCTTCCCCGGAGCGGGACGGCCAGGACCGGATAGGTGGGATCATTGCTCCGAATCTGGAGCAGACTGCCCTGCGTCAGCACCTCCACGCCGACCGGCGAGAAGGAGACATCGAGTGTGTCCGTCTGTCCGACGAACAGAGTGAACGGACCGGACGGATTCACCGTCACATGCGCGTTCCCGCTCGTCACGGACTGGACCACCAGCGGCTGGCTGCCGAGATTGGAGATGGCCAGAGGGACGGTCCGGGTCTGGTTGGCCAGAACGTTCCCGAATTGGACGATGGACTGGGAGACCGCGATTCTCGAGCGCGTGACATGGTACTCCCAGGATTCGCGGGCGATGCTGGAAAGCCGCACTTCGTCCATGCGCCCCCGGAACACGGCCGTTCCGTACTGGTTGGCGCCGATGGCCAGCGGTTCGGTGGCCACGAATTTCAGCCGGTTCCGGACCCGCAGGCCGGCCTTCTGGACGCCGTTCAGGTACAGTTTCAACGAATCGCCGTTCCAGGTCAGGGCCGCGTGATACCACTGATTGACATTGAACAGGTCAATGGATCCGGAGGTCAGGGTGCGCGCGCCGGAGCTGTCCCAGACACGGCCGATGAGCCCCACGTCGCCCGACCCCAGTGCCAGTTCGAACTGCGCCTGGGTTTCGCTTCCGTGCCGGATCAGGACATAGTGATCCGTGGGAAGCGCGTCCATGCTGAACCAGCATTCGGCCGTGAAAGATTTCTCGCTGAAGTTAAAGAGCGGATTCTGCGGAACGAGAACCCGGTCGGTTTCCGAGTCGAAGCCGATCTGGCGGCCGTAACCGGAACGGGCCGAGTTTTCCCGGAAGGGCGTTCCGGCCAGCTGGCCGTGCAGGCTGTTGCCCGAGCCGTCCGCGGCCGTGAGAACACCGTCGGCCTCGTCGAAATGCCAGAGTCCGACCGTGAAATCGTCCGGCGTATAGGGGCCTTCCGTCACCAGGGCGGTGACCTCGGCCTGCAGGTTGATATAGGCCGTCAGGTTGGACGGATCGTTGGTGCTGATCTCGATGCGGTCGTCCTGACGGAACGGCCAGGTGTCATAGGACGGCGCAAAACGGATGACAAGCCGGAAGGTGTCGCCGGCTGCGATTTCAAAACGCGTGGCGGAGAATGAATACGTGGTGCGCTTGCTCTGGATATTCGTCACCTTCAGGATCGATGTGCCGGTGTTCCGGATCAGGGCGGTGAGTGAGCGGGAATAATCCGGCGGAACGAGCCCGAAATTCAGGGTCGTCGGCGTGATGGTGATGGCCGGGCTGATGCGGCTTCGGAACAGCCAGAATCCGTACCGACCGTCGGCCATGACAGCCTTTCCGTCCGAGTCGGAGATGCCGAGTCCCAGTGCTTCGCCCAAAGTCCGATAATACCCGACTTCCTTGATTTCCCCCGCGGTGGACGCGTCGTAGATGCGAAACCCGTTGACCGCATCGCTGACGTACAGTGTCTTCTCCCGGACCGTGATGCCGGTGACCGTGCCGCCGACATTTTTAACGAGAACGGCGTCGTTCGAGGTTTTCCAGAGGATCAGGCCGTGCCTGCCGTTCGCGACGAAAACCGAGTCGCCGATGACGTCCAATGCGCGGGCGTCCATCGGCAGCGCGGCGCCCGCCGTCAGGGAGTCGGTCAGAGAAACGCCGGTCAGGGCTCCGCCCGACTGGGTCAGCGCGTATACATATACAGCGCCGGGTGTCGCGACGTAAGCCTTCGAACCGCGTATCTTCACATCTAGAGCCGGTCCGGCCGTCCGGAGCGGGCTCTGGCCCGTTTCGAAAATGCTCCCGCTGATGTCCACGATCCGGATACCGTCCCGGCCCGCTGCGAGAAATGCATAGGAACCGGAAAGCAGATCGACCCGGTGAACGGTGTCCGTGACGGCCGTGAACCGGCCGGACAGTGCCGGATTCACCGGATCGCTGATGCTGTAGATCCCCAGACCCTTCACGCCGTTGGCGACATACAGCCTGGAACCGACCACCCGGAGCCCCCTGGCCTGACCGCCGGTGTCAATCGTGCCCCTCAGGGGCAGACGGTCGGTGTCGGGGTCTGCCGCGGTTCCGGTTGTGTCCACGATCTTGACGCCGGCCCATCCCGCCGCGACATAGGCGTACCGGCCGGACCAATCGGCGTCCCGGCAGACATCTCCGCCGGTCCGGATCGAATCGATCACGGACGGCTGATAGCTTTCACGGGCGTCGATGAAAAGGAGCCCGTTTTCCCGGTCGGACACGAAGAGCAGTTCTCCTGCCTTGAAACGCATCAGCGCGCTTCCGATGAAAAGCGAATCCGCCTCCGTGGAAACGACGATGCGCGTCGTTGTGCCGCGCGTGTCCACATTCTGATAGGGCGGGCCCTTGAGATCCCTGGGATTCTGAATATTGATCGGGCAGAACACGCCTTTGGCGCCGGTGGCCAGGTAGGCGTACTGCGGAGCCGGTTTTCCCCCGACGGTTTCCCAGGTGACGTCCATTCCGAGCACTTCGGTGTAGGGGCTGTTCATCCACACGCCCATCTGGGTCATCAGGCGCGGATTCCGGATATCCACTGTGCGCAGGCTGCCGTAGCCGGTCGCGACATAGGCCACGGTGTCGATCACGGTGACCTGGATCGCACGGGGGGCCGGGACCTGGAAGCCCGGGTAAACCGTATTGAAGGCCAGACGGTCATAGACCGCCGGAGCCGTGGGATTGGTGACGTTTACGGAATAGAGCCCGGCCGAATCGGCGGCCACGAGCACCATGGTGTTGTCGATGGCCGGCGTATTCGCGACCACCCACACGCCCCGGGCGGCGCCGGCGGTGGCCTGCGTGCCCCGCAGAGTGGGCTGCGCGGGATCGGATACGTCGACGACGGCCAGGCCGCCGGGCCCGTCCGCGATATAGGCCGTGTTCCCATACTGCATCACGCCTTCAGCCGAGCCCGGCGTGTCGAGACTTCCCACGACATCGCCGAAACGGCCGTCCACGGCGTCAAACGAGACCACCCGGAGTCCGGCGTCGCCGCATGCAATGTACGCGTGGCTGAGTGTATTCTTCACCCACACGCCCTTGACGAGCCCGGGCATCAGAATGCTGTCGGATTTCGTGTATTCTCCGTGCTTGTTCTGATACACCTCGAGCATCGGGCCGCTGCTGACGAACAGGAATCCCGCCCGCCGGTGGACGACTTCACACTGTCCGAGTGCCCATCGCCCGAGACGGCTGACGTTGGCCGCTGGCTGCGCGGCCGCCCATCCGATCGATCCGAACAGACATCCGAGAACGATCCATTTTCGCATCGTGCAGTTTCTCCTCGAGTCCCGTTGCGTGGATCCGCCCCTCCGGTGACTGAAACGATCCGGGACGGATCGGGTGAATCTGATCGCTCGCGTATTCCCGCCGCTTGTCTTCAACCAGAAGACATCAAGTAGCTTGATCCCGCGAAGCGGGCGGCGGGGTAAGCGAGCGAATATAATATATTTTGTACAATACAGCAATACCGATTGAAGATTCGCCGCAAGGCGGCACCATGCTACCCTATTTAGTACATTATTGAAGGCCCGCGGCTTGTCTTCAATAATTTATAAATCTAATTGCTTGGTCCCGCAAAGCGGGGCCGCGGGGAGCTTCAATCATAAATGCGTCAAAAGCCGTCCGGCGCGCGGCCGGCCGTGTTCAGGCGCGGCAGCCGGCCCGTCTCCGTGCCGCCTACCGGGCCGGAGGCGGAACCGGGGGCTCTCCCAGCCTCTGCGGGAGGAGGGACGCCCCGGACAGGCCCGCTTCCTGGAAGGATTTTCTTGAATCGGTGCCCGGCAGAAAACCGGCGTTCTGCCTCAGGCTCATCCACTGAAGACGGCCGGACGTGGAGAAAAGTTCCGGCTGATTGTCCGCCGACAGACGCGCCCGCGCGCCCCGCCGTGTCAGAAAAGCGACGTCTCGGTCCACCCGGCGCAGGTTCTGCGCATGCGTCGCGTCCCAGAGCTCCCGGACGATGAGCCAGTCCCGGGCCATCCGGAAATCGGGATCCTCCCGCACCGCCTGCCGGAAATACGCGACCGCGGACCGGTAGTCGTCCTGGTCCTGGGCGTCCAGGCCGCGGCAGTAATGCAGGAAGGCCGACACGTTCTCCGTGGGAATCTCCAGCACGGCCTCTTTCTGCCGGGTGGTCAGCGTAATGCCGAAATAATCCACGATCCTCAGGACGATCTGCTTCTCCATCTGAAACATCGTGGAAAGGTTTCCGTCTTCGCTGAAAGTCGTGGGCTGGTTCGCCTTCTGAAAGGGATGAACCCCGGCGTCCAGCGTCATCTTCAGATCCGGCATGACCAGAAAGGATCCCTTGACCAGATACCGGGCCCCGGCGAGCATGCCCGCACGCCTCGCGGCCGCCGAATCCCCGAGACTCGACGCATTCAGGCCGAGCTCGTAGAGGATCTGATCCAGTTTCGTCCGGTCCACGACGGTCAGCCCCTCCACCCGGGACAGATCCCGGGTCACCATGTCCGCGAGCCCCTTCTGCAGCGGCTCCCACTCCCGGTTGTCTCCGAGGTTGAGGAATGTGAGAACCGCCACGCTGCGTTCCGGAGTCGAGGAGGCGTCCAGCCGTCCTTCGTCTTTCAGCGCCGTCTCGATATCATGTGTGATCTTACGCTTGGCCAGGAAATCATAACGGCCGGCCAGAGCCTGCCGGAAGGGATCCCCCGGGTCGATTTTCGTGTACTGGCGGTACATGGCGATGGCGTTGGCCTCGTCTCCGAGACTCTCGTAGGCCAGGCCCATGTAGAAATAGGCCTTTCCGTAATCCGGATCCTTCTCCGCGACCAGCCGGAGAATCTTCAGAGCCGTTTCGTACCGTTCCATATTCCAGTACGTCACGCCCAGGCCTGTGACCGCCTCGCGCTCGTAGTAGATGAACCGCTTTCCGTCCCGGGCATGCGGTTCCAGTCCTCTCAGATAGGACCGCAGCGCCTGGACGTACTCCCCGCGCTTCAACTGGCCTTCCGCGAGCCCGTGCCGGGAAGCGGCACAGCCGCTGAACAGAATAAGCGCGCCGAGCGCGGCCAGCATTCTCCCTTTCATCAACGGTTCCTCCTAAAGCCCGATTACCATCCGTACGTCATTCCGGCCAGGAGATCGAAACTGGTCAGTCCGGTCCGGACCGTTTTCTCTGCCGCCTCGCTCCAGTCCTTCGTCTTGCCCGTGAGCCCGATCAGGCTCAGGGAAACCGAGAGCTGTGAAGACACCCGGGCGTCCACGCCCGCTCCGGCGCCGTAAACGTCGGCCCCTCCGGTGCGGTAGTCATTCTGGCCGTAGAAACGCCCGGTAGCGAGAATGGAGAACGCCGCCTGCGGGCGCCACGGGATGCGCCAGGCCGCGTCCAGTTCGGTCTGCGGTCCGTTGGAATTCTTCTTTTCCGTCTGCCTCTCGGTCTGTGTCCCGGTATGGATCCAGTATTCGTTTTTACCCTTCTGACGCCAGTTGAGCCAGGCGGTCAGGGTGCCGGGTCCCAGCTTCCCCGTAAAGGAGCTGTTGATCAGCAGTTTTTCGCCGGAGGCATACACGGTTTCATCGTTCAATTTATCCCGGCCGTAGAGGGTATAGCTGAGGTTCACGGACCATTTCGCGGTCGGCGAGACCTGCACGTCCACGCCGCCGAACAGGGCCGCTTCCCCGCCCGCCTGGTAGTCGAATGAGTCGGCGTCCACCGGCTCGAAAGAACCATGGTAGATGTAATGCGCGCCCGCGCCGATCACCACGTTCTCGCCTGCGGGAAACGCGGCCCCCGCCCCGATTTTCGCGGCCAGACCCTGGCCGAAAACGGGAAGCCGGAAACGGAAGATGTTCTGACCGATGATGCGGGAGAGATCGAACTCCTCCATGCCCAGCGAATCGGCTGCGATCTTGAGCTTCGTTTTACCGGTCGGAAGGCCCAGGCCCGCGTGCAGCATGGTTCGCCCGCCGGGGACGCGGTAGGTCCCCCGGATCCAGGTGTCCGACATGCCGCTCAGCTTGAGTTGATCCCAGGACGCCGAGCCCGGCGTTCCTGAAATGGTAAGCGACAGGTCCGGCCGCACCGGGATGTAGGCGGTGGTCGGCGCGCAGACTTCCTGCAGGCCCTCGTCCACGTCCTCGAATGACCACTGCTGGTAGGACAGGCCCGTATTCACGAATCCGCCCCGCGGGCCGGCCGGCGGCGGGGCCCATTGGGCCGCCGCCAGCGCCGGAAGCATCAGCAGTCCGAACATCCGCATGGTTCTGTGTTTGATCATGGGAATCCCCTTCGAGACAGGGTGACGGCCGTTGGTCATTTCACAAAGACCAGTTTCCGGACCGCGACCTTGTCCAGGAATTCAAGCCGGTAGAGATAGATGCCGCTGGCCGCGCGAAGTCCGCGGTCGTCGGTTCCGTCCCACATCTCTTCATGGCTGCCCGTCTTCTCCTCCCGGTCGATCAGCACCTTCACCCGCTGGCCCATCAGGTTGTACACGGTGAGCCGGACGCGGCCGTTCTTCGGGAGCGAATACCGGATCGACGTCACGGGATTGAACGGGTTCGGGTAGTTCTGGGAGAGGCCGAACGCCACGGGCTGCAGCGGAACCTCGCTTCTCGATTCGACGAACTCGCGGCTTCCAGCGAGAAGCTGGAAACGCCTCACGTTCGGCACGGTTTTGCCGGTTTCCACGCGGATGCCGTCCTTCTCGGAGAGGCAGACGGACGTGCCTTCGTTCACATCCACGAGATAGGCCACCCACCCTTCCGGAAGGGTCCGGCTCACGGACCAGGAGAGGTCCACGGTCCGTCCGGCCAGGCGGGTTTCCAAAGTCAGGTCCCAGACATACCCGGGCGCTCCGGGCCGACGGATGTCGGCCGCGTACGCTCCCGGATTCTCGGACCAGTCGGCGTGCGTGGCGTACAGAGAAACATAATCGCCGATCGGGGGCGGCTCGACGCGGTCCATGCCGTCCCAGGTCTCGGCGGCCGAGGCGCGGACGCCGAAGAAATTATCAAGGTCCTTGGCGTCGGGCGTCTGGGCGGAAAGCTTCAGGATCCACTCGCCATCAGCCAGTTCGTGGAGAACGCCGCGCTTGGTCAGCGCCTGGCCGCCTTTGGCCTTCCGGGGCGGCACATAAATCGTCGAAGGCGCGGTCCGATTGTTATAGACGAAATACCCCTTCCAAGGTTCAAGGGTCGGCCAGTCCAGCCGGTATCCGGTGCCGTCGTAGGCGTATAGTGTGCCGATCGCATCGGAGGACAGGGCGCAGTCGTCCCAGGACACCGGGAACGGGAACGGAGAGCCGACCATGTTCCACTGGGCCTGGAGCGTCCGTCTCGCGGGCGACACCGGCACGCTCAGGCCGCTGTCCACGTCAAAGGTCTTCGCCGCGGACGTGATGACCCAGTAGGCGCGTCCGGGCGTGAAGTTGAAGGACGCGCTGTCCGCCTCGGACAGGGTGTCCGAATACTCGATGTACGATGTGTCCTTCCACGCGAACATGCGCCATTCATAGGGGTCGTAGGCGCCGAGGTCGTCGCGCAGCACGTCGCGCACCGACGGACGGGACAGATTGCCGGGCACGGAGACCATCGAATACTTCTTCGCCGGAAGCGTGATTTCCGGAATCAGGGACCGGAAACGAACGGCGACGGAAACGGGCCGGTTCACCGGATCGAAGACCGGCTGGGTGACCGACACAGTCCCCTTGGTCTTGCGGGCGTACAGTTCCAGGCCGGACGCGGTGACCGCAGCCGCCGGAACCGTGGCCCGGTACCGCATGCGGTCGGCCGTCGTGGTCTGAACCGAACTCCAGACGGAATCGCCCGTGGTCCGGTAGAAGAGGGTGATGGTTTTCTCGTCCGTGTCCGCGGCGACGTTCACGTCCACGATCTGGCCGGATCCCGCGACCGGCGTGCCCTGGACGCTCAATTCCATGCCGCTTCCGGCGAACAGGAATTCCCAGGGCTTGCGCGCGACGTCCGAGATGCGGAGCTCGTCGATGGAGCCCTCGAAATAATCCGTGAACTGGTTGGTGCCCGTCGGCCGGGCGCCGATGACCAGGGCGCGGAGCGTTCGGGTGTCGGACGCGCCACCGAGCCAGGGTCCCTGGAACTGGATCGACCCGTCCACGTAGAGCGTCCCGCGAAGGACCGACGGGTCGTACACGAACGCGGCATGGTGCCAGGCGTTGTCGGCCACCCATCCATTGCCCGTGCCGAATCCGGTGACGGTCAGGAACCCGGCGTCGTCGATGGACAGGCCCCACCGGTCCGTCCCGCTCTGCACGTCCATGTAGAAGATCGCCTGCCCGATCGTATCGGTTCTGAAGAAGCACTCAACGCTGTAGCTGTCGGACGCCGGATGAAAGACCGTTTCATCTTCCTGGTCGGTCATGGGAACGGACACGAGCTGATTCGTCCCGTTAAAACGGAGCGCCAGGTCGGCGGCGGAAGAAGGCTTGAAGTAGCCGTCGACCCGTTCCGGTCCGTTCACCGCCGTTCCGGTCAACTCGTTCGCGCTGGCGTCGCTGACCGTCACGCCCGTGGTTTCATTGAAATGGTACAGGGCCAGCGTGTGGTCGTCCGCCGTATACGGCACCTTGGCGCGGTAATCGACCGCGGTGGCGGCGATCGGTATGGTCTTGGTGCGCAGGGACGGATCGTTGCATGAAAGGACCAGCGTATCCGGCTGGGACCCGGCCGCTGTCGGCGTGAAGGTGACGGACACGGTCCGGCTTCCCCCCATCGGGATTTCAAACACCCGGGGTTCCACGCTGAAAACGTTCCGTTTCCACTGAATCGCCGTGATCTTCAAAGGCTGGTCGCCTGTGTTGAGTATCTGGAAGGACGCCGTCTCGGACAAACCGAGCAGGATCTGACTGAAAGACAGGCCCGCGGTGGTCGAATAGAATTTGGGACCGGTCACATTGAACTCCCAGTACTGACGGGCGACTGAGGAAATCCGGAATTCATCGATATATCCGTTGAACCCGTGATTGAGGCCGTAATTGCCGCCCACGGCCATGGATTCGGAGGACGGCCGGAGGCCGCCGGTCAGGGCCGTGGAATCCACGCACACGCCGTTCAGATACAGCCGCAGTTTGTTGAGGTCCCACGAAAGGCCGACATTGTAGTAGGTGGCATTCATCGTGGAATCCGGCGGCCCGTACAGAACGACCGGCTGACCCTGGGCATTGTAGACCCGGGCCACCAGTCCCCGGCTGGGATTCAGGCTGTCGCCGTATAGGATTTCGTACTGACAGGAGGCGTTCCGGCCGCGCCGGACGAGCACGTCATAATCGCCCTCTGCCGGACGCGAAGTGGCGCGGAACCAGGTCTCGATTGTGAATGCCGAAGCGGCGAAGTCCAGTGCCGCGTGATAGGGCAGTTCCATCCATCCCGTGGTTCCGTCGAAATACAGCGAGGAAGCGCCGTACCGCGGGAAAAGGATGTTCCTGGACACGCCGGGCCTGCGCAGAAATCCGGTGATGCCGCTGGCCGAGGTGTCCGTCACCGCGGTGTCACTCCTCACCCAGTCCATGTGCCAGAGACCGGTGGTGTATCCGTCCACCTCATAGTGGCTGACCGCGGTCTGCTCGTATCCGGTACCGGTCAGCAGAACGGAACGCAGTCCGCCGTTGACCGGGTCTGTGGACTGGATATTCATCAGCGCGTTGAAGACGCCCATGGTCTGGGGCGAGAACCGCACCTGCACCGTCACCCGGCCGCCGGGTCCGATGGCAAAAACGGAGGGCGACACCGTGAACTGCGCATTGGTGGCGTTGATGCCCGTCACCCAGAGCTTGCCCGCGCCGCGGTTCCGGATATCAAAGTACTGGACCCGGGAGTAACGGACCAGCACCTTCCCGAAGTTGATGCTTTCCGCGGCCAGTTGAATGCGGCCCGTGCTGACGTTGAATTCCCACGCATCCCGCGCAACCCCGGAGATCCGGAATTCGTCCAGAAAACCGTCGAATCCGTTCTCGCTGTCCGCGGCGCCGAGCGTGCCGGTCATACCGGTGTTCGGAATCGGGATGGCCACTTCCAGGGTATCCACGGGATCGCCGTTGACGTAGAGAATCAGACGGTTGTTCGATTTGAACACCAGGGCGGCATGGTTCCAGTCCGGAGTCAGGATGGCGTGCGCGGTGTCTGAAACGACCTCGACCGGCTCGCCCGCGACCGGCATGGTCAGGCCGTACAAGCCGCGCTTCGCGGCCGTCAGGTCCTTGATGCCCAGTTCAAAAATCGTGCGTTCGCCCTGAGCCAGACGGAAAATGGTTTTCCGTCCGGTCTGGGTCAGCACGGGGCGGAACCAGGTGTCGATCGTGAATCCCGATGCTTCCGGGAGCCGGACCGCGGAATCGAGTCTCACCGCCACCCGGTCGGCCGCTTCGAATTTCATCGCGCGGCCGAAACCTGCTTTTCCCGAATCCGCGGAGACCAGCCTGGCGCCGGTGTTCCGGCCGTCCAGGTAGCCGTACAGAGAGGAATCGGGCACGAGCGTGTCGCCCGGCAGGGCTTCCATCCGGTACAGCAGGTAGGTGTAATAATCCGGCGTGTACGGAGCCAGGGGCGTGTCGCTGATCCCCAGACCCATGACCCGCACGGTTACCGTCGGGTTTTCCGCGTCGCTGGCGATGGTCAGAATGTCGTCATAGGCCTGGGCGGCCGTGGGCTGAAAATAAACCCCCAGCGTATAGGACCGGTTCGGATAAATGGTGATCGGCATGGCCGTGCCCGTCTTGAAACTGCCGGTCGCGGAGCTCACGGACTGGATGCGCACGACCCGGGTGCCGGTGTTCTGCAGGGTCAGATAGAGGGTGCGGGTCCGGTACTGAACCACGGTCCCGAAATCCAGGACCGACGACCGGGCCTCCAGATGGCCCGTGAAATTCGCCTTGAACAGGTAGAGGCCGGCCGCGCCGTCGGCCACAGCGATCGTGTCGCCGGACAGGTCGACGGCCGCGCTGAATCCGGCGGTATGGGCGTACCCCACCTCCACCGGGGACTGTGAGACGGAGAGAATCCTCACCGTGCCGTTGCCGTCGGCCAGGATCGCCGCGTCCCCGCTCATCCGGATATCGGCGGCGAAGCCGGGCGTGTTGTAGGACATGCCGGTGACGGCGCGCGGCGCTCCGGCGTTCGTCACGTCATAAACGCGCATGCCGTTCACGCCGTCCGCGATGTACAGCGTCTTACCGTCCGCGCTGAGGTCGGACGATTGCGAATTGTTGGTCCCTTCGCAGGAAGTCATGAGCGAGCGGTCGTCCAGGTTGACCACCTGGACCGCCGCATCCGTGGAGACGAAGGCCACGTGCCGCGTCTCGTCCACTTCGATCGAAAGGGCCGGAAGGGTGCCGAGGGAAACGGTCCCCAGGAAAGTCGGGTGACGGGGATCGAGGATGTTGTAGATGTGCACGCCGCCGGATCCGCCGGCGATGACCGCGCGGTTCCCGTCGAAGGACACGTCATGCGCCTCGTCCGCGACGAGAATGCTGGCGAGCATGCGCGGGCTCTGCGGATTCCGGACGCTCATCACCTTGACGCCGTGGGGGCCGTTCGAGACGAGCAGGAGGGTGTCGCGGACCGCGACGCCCTGGCAGGTTTCGAGAGTGTCGACATGCGCCAGAACCGGAATGTCCGTGAGGGTCGCGGCCTGCCGGTTCAGAATCCAGAGACCGGATTGGCGGCCCGCGGCAAACAGCACATTTCCGCGGAAGGCAACGTCCACGAAGGAATCGCCCGTCTGGACCGAGCGGATCAGCGAGGGCTGGGGGTTGAAGACGTTCAGCATGAGCAGTCCGCCGCCGCAGTCGGACACGAAAGCGGTGTTCGGCGCCGTGCTGGGCATGCTGTGCGTGATCCGCAAGGCCGAGCCGTCCGTCGCCAGGCGCGCGATTTCGTTCGGGACGTCGCTGACATCCAGCACGCGGACGCCGGACAGCGAATCGGCCAGATAGGCCCGGGAGGACTGGACGAATACATCGGTGATCGCGACGCGCTCCTCTTCCCCGGGAACCCAGGTGCGGTACACCGCCATGGCCGTGGGATTGGTGATGCTCACTTGGCTGAGCCCGCCGGCTCCGGCGGCCACATAGGCGATGGTCGTAGACAGGAAAAGCCGGGTGGCGGCGCCCGAGAGACGAAGCGCGCCCAGTCGGATGATTTCACTGTCCTGTGTGACGTCGAGCGCCCAGATGCCCGCGGTGTCCGCGGCCACGTAGGCGACGGTCCGGATGCCGCCGCCGCTCGCCCAGAGGTCGACCTTGACATCGCGGACAATGCGGTTGTTCAGGGAGAAAACCCCGACCGAATACGGGGAGACGGAGGAAGCGACGTTCACCACGCGCAGACCGGCCGGCCCGTCCGCGACATAGGCCCGGTTTTCCCACACAAACACGCCCATCGCCGTTCCGGGCGTATCATACGAACCCCTCAGAAAGGGGGCCGTGGGGCTGGAAATATCGACGATCTGCAGGCCGGCGCCGTTGCAGGCGACGTACGCTCTCTGATCGACGGCGTAGATGTCCTCCACGACATCCGGAAGCAGCAGGCTTCCCCTCTTCTCCAGGTACGGCAGGGTGCCCTTGACTTCGTAGATTTCGAGGTAGGCGCCGTTTCCCGCCAGCACGTAATTATCGGACACGTAAGCGGCGCGGTTCGGCCCGGAGGCATTCCGCCCGATTTCGGTCATGTTGAGCGTCTCCAACGTCTGCTGGGCGTTGGCCGGAAGCGCGAATGCGGCCGCCGCTAAAACGGCCCACATCGCGAAAACGGTCGCTCTTTTCATCTTTGTCTCCTTTTGCGTTCGGTGTTTGAAATCCGCATGAAAAATGCCTAGCGCCGGCTCGGCGGGCTCGGGGGCCCGGGCAAAACCCAGCGGGCCGGCGTGTACGGAGGCGCCGGCGCCGCGGGCAGGGCGCCCGGAAGGATGTCCGGTCCGCCCGTCGCTGCGAAATCCGTGTCTGCCATGTCGCGTGAATCATTGCCGGGAAGGAAACCCGCGTCCATCAGAACGCCGAGTTCCTCAAGCCTTCCGGCGGTCGATACGGTGTAGAGTCCGGCGGCCGCGCCGGGTCCCGGACCATGGCCGGTTCCGGACATCATGCGTTCGACCACCGCGTTCATCGCGGCGAACTGCGAAGCGTGCGCGGCCCGGTACACGGCCGGATCCGCCACCCAGTCCTGGGCCAGAAAGAAATCAGGATCCAGGGCCAGCGCTTTCTTGAAATTGCCCTGCGCCGATTCGAATTTTCCGGCGTCCATGTCGTTCAATCCGTTGCAGTAATGGAGAAAGGCCTTGAGTTCACGGGTGCCGGAAGCTGAAATCAGCCGATCCTGCTCCGCATTCAGCCGGATGCCCATGTCCGCAATCAGGCGCCGGACCATCCGCTTTTCCAAAGGGATCAGATCCTGAAGCGCGCCCGTCAGCTTGACATATTCCGGGGTTCTGGATTCGGAGACATACACCGAACCGTAACTCAACTCGATGCGCTGATTCGGGAGGATTTTGAATGAACCTTTCACCAGCGTCCTGGATCCGAGCAGTCTGGCGACCTGGACCGACCGATTGTCCTGGGCCATGGCCTGAACCGTCCAGCCCATGGCTTCCATGGACCGCTGCACCTTCTCCCGGTCCGCGACCACAAGCGGCTCCACGCTGGACAGATCGTTGATGATCAGCTGGGCCAGTCCCTTCTGAAGGGGCGACCAGGCGCTTCTCGAGAGATTCTGGAAGTAGAGGACGGCCACGGATTCCTTCGGAAGCGAGGCGAGATTGACGGACGCCTCATCGGCCACGGCTTTCCGCGCGTTCTGGCCGGCCAGGCGCCGGTCGCACCAGTCCGAACGCCAGCGGAGAAATTCCCGGTACGGATCGGACTGGTCGAGCAGGGCGTATCGGCGGTAGATTTCGCCGGCCTTGTCGAGCTTGTTCAGCGATTCGTAACTGCCGCCGAGATAGTACAGCGCCTTGCCGTACTGGGGCGTCCTGCGGACCACCTGCCCGAGGACACGCACCGACGTGTTGTAGCGCTTCATATGCCAGAGCACCACGCCGACCCCGGTCATGGCCTCGGGCTCATAAGCGATCACCCGTTTGCCGTTCTGCATCCGGGGGTTGAGAGCTTTGAGGTAAATCTGCAGCGCCTGCCTATATTCTTTTTGAGAAATATAAGTCTCGGCCTGCCGGTAAGGAGCAACCGCGCATCCCAGAAACACGGACGCGACGACCACTCCCACCACTCTCCAGCATTTCATAGGGCCTCCTAAGCTCCTGTGATTCCCCCTGAGGCACGCGGCGAAACCCGAGAGGGAGAAAAGTGAGGTTTGTCTTAAACGAATGCCTTATCTTTTTTTCGAAAGACGGCTGAGCCGGTCCTTCGCAGGCCCGAAATCGGGCTCCAGGACCAGGGCTTTCCGAAAGCATTCCGCGGCGCGGTCCGCATCGCCCTGATCTTCAAATTCGACCCCCTTGGAAAACTGGGTGAGCGCTTCGAGACTGACGTTTCCGGGCGGCCGGTCATCCGGCGCCGTCAGCCGGAGTTCGAGATCCTTGAGCACCTTGCGGCTCAGCTTGCGCACGAGGGAAAGTGCGTCCCGGGTCCGGCCGGTCACCTCCCCTGCCTGCAGGGTGAGCCCGGTCTCCACTTCAACGATGCGCATATCCATCCGCATCTTGCCGTCCGGCATGACCAGATAACCGCCGAATACCAGGTTCTGTGCGCCGGCCATCCGGCCGACCTGGACGGCGTTTTCCTCGTCCGTGACGCCCGCCTGGGCCAGTTTCAACTCGTCCACCAGGCGCTGGAGTTTTCGCCGCTCCACAATCCGGACCGAAGGACAGCGGCTGAGCTCAGTGGCCATCATCTGGCCGAGCCCTTTGGACAGGGGCTGAACCTCATCCGCATTGAAAAAGCTGTTGTTTTCAAAATCCAGTACGGCAAGCGTTCGGATGGGTTCCGAAGCCTGGGCGTGGAACGTGATAAAAGGCGCAAGAAGAAGGAAAAAACGGACAACTCGCATTGGATTCCGGCTCCAAAAATAGTCAACCATCTGAAACCAATTGAGTTAGCTATACTTTAATAAAAATTTACATCTTTGTCAAGAAATATTTTAATCTTATCAAATCCGAATGATTCGATTCGTTTTCTGCAATTGTCGTGCCTCTGAGCCGTCCAGTCATATAATCATCTTAATTTCAAACGATTATACCGATTCATCGGACAGCTGAACCGGCCGGCTGTCTCTCGACTGGCTGATTCTGAACCACATCAAATGATTGCACAGCAAACGAATTCTCGGAACGTGCAACCGCATAAAAAAAGCCCGTCCCTCGTTGATGGGGGGACGGGCGGGCAGATTCACGAAATACCGGTTTACAGGATTTCCCTGAACGATTTCATGATACGGATGAATTTAGGATCCACCAGCTTGTAATAAATCTGGGTTCCTTCACGACGGTTCGTCAGATAACCGTTGGATTTGAGGAATTTCAGCTGCTGGGAGATGTAGGACTGCTTGGCGCCGAGCATTTCCTGGATTTCACCCACTCTGCGTTCCCCTTCCGTCAAAATGCACAGAATCTTCAGACGGGTTGTGTTGGAGACCATCCGCAGGAAAGGAATGACCTTTTCGCATTCCTTTATCTTATTTTTAACCTGAGGGTCGACCATGTTTCCTCCTTAGTTGTTTCAGGCATCGCCCAATTCATTTTTTAGCCGTGGACAATATAAGGGTTCCCGATTGTTTAGTCAAGCGAAAAAATTAGTATTTAAAAATTTTCATGGATTAGCCGGACGATGACTTCCGCCGCCCGTCCGTCTCCGAAAGACACGGCCGCTCCCGCCGGCACATCGCGATTTTCGAGAGCCTGCAGAATCGCTTCCGGATCCGAACCCGCGAGGCGGTTCCACCCGTCCTGCACCGTCTCCACCCATTCCGTTTCGTTCCGCAGGGTGACGCACGGAACCCGGTAAAAATAGGCCTCCTTCTGGACGCCTCCGGAATCCGTCAGAATCGCCGAAGCATTCCGCTCCAGCCGGATCATGTCGAGATACCCGACGGGCTCGATCAGCCGGACGGAGGAAGACGCGGACAGATCCGCGTCCAGTCCCCAGGCCTCGAGCATTTTACGGGTTCTGGGATGCAGGGGAAAAACCACGGTCCGGCCGCAGCGCCGGAGGGCCTGCACGATGCCGCCGAGACGGGACCGGTCGTCCGTATTCTCCGCCCGGTGAACGGTGCACAGCACATATCCGCCCTTCCGGAGCGAAAGCGTTTCCAGCACGCGGGATCGCGTTTCGGCGAGACCGGCGAATCGCAGGGCGGCGTCGAACATGACATCTCCGGTCAGGTGGACGCCCCGGTGCACGCCCTCGCGTTTCAGATTCTCCACGGCGGTCTGCGTGGGGCAGAAAAGCAGATCGGCGCAGTGATCCGCCACGATCCGGTTGATTTCCTCGGGCATGGCGCGGTTGAAGCTCCGGAGGCCGGCCTCCACATGCGCGAGCGGGATGAGGAGCTTGGCTGCGACCATGGCTCCGGCCAGAGTGGAATTGGTATCCCCGTACACCAGCACCGCATCGGGCTTTTCGTTCAGCAAAATCGTCTCAATGCGTTCCAGCATCAGCCCGGTCTGAAGACCGTGGGAACCGGAGCCCACGCCGAGATGATGGTCCGGCCGGGGGATGTCCAGCTCGTCAAAAAAAGTCCGGGACATATTGTCGTCATAATGCTGTCCCGTATGAATCAGGATTTCGTCCGCCTCGGCGCGCAGGGCGCGGCTGAGCGGGGCCGCCTTGATGAACTGCGGCCGCGCGCCGACGATGGACGTGATTTTAATCCGTTTTCCGCCGGAACGTGGAGGGTTTATCAGGATGTGTCTCCCGTTATGAAGACTTGAAAGGTTGCTATATATAGAGAACGGTTTGCATCGGTTTCAGCGTCCGGTAAATATAAAAAGATTCTACACCATTTCAATGAGGAATATGAGAAAAACACCGGCGTACCGTCCCGATAATACTTGACATTCAAAGCCAAACGCCCTAAATTCAAGAATATAAAACAGTCACCCGAAGGGTCATTGCATGGGCTTTAAATGCGGCCTGGTCGGGCTTCCGAATGCCGGTAAATCGACCGTTTTCAACGCCCTGACACGCCTCGGCGTCGAAGCCTCCGCCTATCCGTTCTGCACCATAGACCCTCATTTCGGAATCGTACCGCTGGAGGACGGCCGCCTGGACCGCATCCGGGAAGTGGCCGGATCCTTGAAGAAAACTCCGACGATTCTGGAATTCGTCGATATCGCGGGTCTGGTCGAAGGGGCCAGCAAGGGCGAAGGCCTGGGCAACCAGTTTCTCTCCCATATCCAGGCCGTGGATGCCATCGCGCACGTGGTGCGGTGCTTCGAGGACGCCAACGTTTCCCACCCGTACGGCTCGCCGGACCCGGAGCGGGACGCGGAAATCGTCGAAACCGAACTGGCGCTCAAGGACATGGACGTGCTGGAACGCAACGCGGCCAAGGTGCGAGCCGCGGCGAGAAGCGGAAACGCGGAACTGGCGCGCAGGCTCGCGTCCTATGAATCCCTGACGACCCGGATCAGCCGTCGTCCTCCGGGCCGCGACGGTCTGGGAGACGCGGAACAGGAAGCGATCCGCGAGTTGAACCTCCTGTCCTTCAAGCCCGTCATCTACCTGGCCAACATCGGGGAAACCGGGTCGGCCGGATCGGCCTGGCAGGAACGATTGGCCGCATTCGCGGCCTCGCGGAACAGCCTCTGTCTCCCCTTTTCCGCGAAGATACAGTCCGAAATCGCCGAATTGCCGGACGGGGAGCAGGCTGTATTTCTGAAGACCATGGGCATCCGGGAGAATGGCGTGCAGATGCTGATCCAGGCCGGAACCGCCGTGCTCCGGCTGATCACTTTCTTCACGGCCAATGAGAACGAAGCGCGTGCCTGGACCGTGCCTGCGGGCACGCCGGTCGTAGAGGCCGCGGGACGGGTTCACACGGATTTCGAGCGGGCATTCATCAAGGCGGAGGTGATCCCCTTCTCCGCCCTTGAGGCGCACCGGACACTGAAGGAGCTACATGACCTGGGACTCGCGCAGATCCACGGCCGGGATTACACCGTCCGGGACGGGGACTGGGTGACGTTCCGGATACGAAAATGAATCTGACAGCGAGCGCATTTCCCGGCTTCGCCGGACCAAGCAACCGGATTCTTTCTCATTGAAGGCCCGCGGCTTGTCTTCAATAATTCACAAATACAATAACTTGATCCCGCGCAGCGGGCCGCGGGGTAAGCGAGCGAATATCAGATGTCTCTTCTCTACAGATAGAAGATTCCCCGCCGCTTGTCTTCAACAAGAAGGCATATAATGGCTTGATCCCGCGCAGCGGGCGGCGGGGAGCTTCAATCTGACAGCGAGTGCATTTCCCGCGACGCGGGGAGCTTCAATCCGGTTCCTTACGGACGGCTCCGTTTTCGGAGTCCGTTCCCGCGGCGCGGACCGGTAAAAATGAACTGAGGAGGATGCATGTCTTTTTTCGGAAAAAGTCTCTTCACGGCCTTCCTGATGGCCGCCGCGGCCCGGCCGCCGGCCTTCGGCCAGGCCCCCGGCGCCGGGACCATGGACTGCTACATGGATTACGCCCGCTTCGACGCGGAAGGGGATTTCGAGTGCGTGGAGCTCTATTTCGGCGTGCCGCGCGACGCCCTCCGCTATGAATCGTCGGACGGAAAAGTCCGGGCGGTCATCCGTTTCGATCTGAAAGTGCTGTCTTCGGATTCCGTGATCCTCTCACGCACTTGGGAACGGCAGGACCAGGCGGAATCAACGGCTTCGATCCAGCAGGGCCAGATGCTCCAGGATGTCCACGAAATCTATCTGAAGCCGGGAGTCTACCGGATCCGCGCATCGGTTTCGGATCCGGCGGGTTTGAAAGCCAAAACGCGGGAATTCAATCTGACCTGCGGCGCCCGGCCGGAAGAACGGCTGTCCCTGAGCGACATTCAATTGGCCACTCTCATCGCGCGGGACACCACGGAGAGCCGATTCACCAAAAACGGCTACCGGGTCCTGCCCAATCCGAGCGGCGTTTACGGCGTCTCGATGCCGGTGTGCTACCACTATTTCGAAATGTACGGACTCTCCCCGCTCTCGGCCGGAACGGATTCCACCGTCTCGGTGAACGTTTCAGTCATTGATTCACAGGGCCGCACGGCCGTTCCGGCTTCTCCGCGCCGGATGATCCGGGCCGGCGCCTCACTGGTGGACGTCGGCGGCCTGCAGGCGGGATCCCTTCTCACAGGTTCGTACCGCCTGCGTGTAGAAGTTTCGGACAACGCGAGGCTGGATACGGTATCCCAGGAGAAAACTTTCTTCGTCTACCGCGCCCAGGACATGGCGGCCCGGCCGGATGAAGGACGCGGAGGGGCCGATCCCACGGGATCCGAGTTCCTCGTCATGGACGAAGCAACCGCGGACGTCCATTTCGCATACCTCAAGTACATGATCGGCCGCAACGAATCGAAAATCTACAAAAAGCTGAATCTGGAGGGCAAACGCCGTTTCCTGCGGGATTTCTGGATCGCAAGAAACGCAGGATGGACCGGCGGCGGCGCCTCCTACAAGGATGTCTTCTACGAAAGGGTCCGGCAGGCGGATGCGCGGTTCTCCGGCGCCATGAAAGAGGGATGGAAAACCGACCGCGGACGGGTTCTCATGGTGTACGGCGAACCGGATGACGTCCGGCGGAGTACCATGAACGATACCGGACGCAATTACGAGATCTGGCGGTTTGACCGGGTCGAAGGCGGATCCGAATTCATTTTCGTGGATGAATCTGGATACGGCGATTACCGCCTGGTTCACTCGACGGTTCTGAACGAAATCCACGACACGACTTACAATTCCCTGCTGAACTGAGCCGGCCGTCGGCCTGAGAAGCGGTCCTGCGTTTCCATCCCGGCGCGCCGGGAGTCACCGATCATTCCAACCGCGGAGTGGACATGATTCAGCTTAAAAAACTCACCATCGAGGCCCTGCTGGAGCAGGCATTCGATCAGTACGCTTCCCTTCCCTCGGTCGCTTACGCCGGGGAAACGCCGCTGACATACGCCGGTCTGAAGCGGGCGGTGGGCGAACGCGCCGCGGATCTGGCGCGGAACGGCATCGCGGCCGGCGACCGCGTCGTGATTCTGAGCGACAACAGCCCGAACTGGGTGATCGCCTATCTGGCCGTGACTTTTTCAGGCGCGGTGGCCGTGCCCGTCCTGCCGGGTTTCTCGGAGGAGAACGTGCGGCACATCGTCGTCGACTCGGGCGCCGTGGCCGCATTCGCCGCCGCGAAATACACGCCCCGGCTGCAGGCCGCGGGAAATCTCCGTATCGTCTGGGAGCTGGAGGACTTCGCCCCGGCCTGGAAGGCGGACGGCGCGGACCGGGCCGCCCGGCCCGAAACCGGCCGCAAATCCCCGGAACCCTCGGATCTCGCGGTCATCATCTACACGTCCGGCACCACGGGTCATTCCAAGGGCGTGATGCTCACCCACGAGAACATCGTTTACGATGTCATTCACGCGCTCGAGAAATTTCCGCTGACCTCGGAAGACCGGTTCCTGTCCATACTCCCGCTCTCGCACACATTCGAGGCCACCGGTGGAATGCTCTGTCCCCTGACCATGGGCGTCTTCATCCAGTACATGCAGGGTCTGCCCACGCCGCAGAAGCTGCTGCAGTCGATGGAAACGGCGAAACCCACGGGTGTCCTGACCGTCCCGCTGGTGATGGATAAAATCTACCGGAAACGGATCCTGCCGAAACTCCACGGCAATGCGGTCACGCGCGGTCTGATGAAAATCCCGTTCTTCCGTGTCCGCCTGCACGCGGTGGCCGGACGCAAACTCATCCGCACTCTCGGTGGCAATCTCCGGTTCTTCATGTTCGGCGGCGCGGCCTTGAACCGGGACGTCGAAATCTTCATGCGCGACGCGGGAATCGAGTACTCGACCGGTTACGGCATGACCGAAACCTCCCCCATCATGACCATCAATCCCTTCGGAAAGGTCCGTGTCCTCTCGTGCGGACAGCCGATTCCGGGAATCGAAATGCGCATACACGAACCGGACACGGCCACGGGCGTCGGTGAAATACAGGTCCGGGGCCCCATCGTCATGAAGGGATACTACAACAATCCGAAAGCCACGGCCGAAGTGCTCCTGCCGGACGGATGGCTGCGGACCGGGGATCTCGGATTCTTTGACGCGGACGGGTACCTGTTCATCAAGGGACGCTCGAAGAACGTCCTGATCGGGCCCAACGGGGAGAACATCTATCCGGAAATCATCGAAAGCCGGCTGTTGGAGAAACACCCGGTTGTCCAGCAGGCGGTCGTGTACCAGAAACAGGGACGCCTGCTGTGCAAGGCCTTCCTCGATCCGGAAACGCTCGAGGCGGAGCACCAGGTGTCCAAGAAGCCGCAGCCGGCCGCGGACGCGGCGGTCGAGGCCCTGCTGGAGGAGATCCGGACCAGCCTTAACCGGGAACTCCCCTCTTTCTCGGCGATTCACCGCATGATCCGCCAGGCCGAGCCGTTCGAGCTCACGCCGACGAACAAAGTCAAACGGTTTCTGTATATCAAAGACTGAAAGTCAGTTCATGGTTCATTGTTCATAGTTCATAGTTGAAAAAGAAAACATGTAATCGACTCAGCTGCCTCTTTTTCTTTGAACTATGAACCATGAACTATCAACTATGAACTCAAGAGAACCCATGAGCCTTTCCCTGACTTCGGAAAAGATCCTCCAGGCCCAGTCCCTGCTGCGGGAAGCCGGAGCGGACTGCTGGCTGACGTTTGCGCGGGAAACCGCGACGCTTCCGGATCCGGCACTGGACCTGATTCTGGGCGCGAACTGCGTATGGCCCTCCGCTTTCCTCATCCCGGCACAGGGCCGGGCCTCCGCAATCGTGGGCTCCCTGGATGTCCAGAACATCCGCGACCATGCCCCTTTCGAGGTCACGGGATACGTGGATTCCATACGCGATCCGCTCCGCACGGCGCTGGAGCGGATGGATCCGAAACGCATCCTGCTGAATACTTCCTCCGCGGATGTGATGGCCGATGGACTCACGCTCGGCATGCACCGCCTGCTCCTCGAGATACTGGAGGGGACGCCTTATCCGGACCGGTTCGAGTCATCGGAACCCGTCCTGGCCCGACTGCGCAGCAGGAAGAGTCCCGAGGAAATCGAATCCGTGCGGTCTGCCGTGGATACAACTCTGGCGATTTTCGATGAATTGACGGGATTCCTGAAACCCGGTCTTTCCGAAAAGGATGTAGCGGATTTCATCCTCGGCCGGACGGCCGGCCGAGGGCTCGAAACGGCGTGGGAGCCGGATCAATGCCCGGCCGTGTTCACCGGGCCCGAAAGCGCGGGCGCGCACGCCTCGCCGACGCTCCGTTTCATTGAACCGGGACATCTGATGAATATTGATTTCGGCGTGCGCCGCAACGGTTATGTGTCGGATCTCCAGCGCACCTGGTATTTTCTCAAGCCCGAAGAAACCGCGCCGCCGGAATCGGTCCGTCGCGGTTTCACGGTTCTTCTGGAATCCATCCGCCTGGCCGCTGAGATTCTCCGCCCGGGCATCACCGGATGGGAGGTGGACGCAGCCGCGAGGACCCATATCACGGCCGCAGGCTATGCCGAGTATCCGCATGCGCTGGGGCATCAGGTCGGCCGCAAAGCGCATGACGGAGGCGGCCTGCTCGCGCCCAGATGGGACCGGTACAAGCATCTTCCCCTTCTGCCGATCGAGAAGGATCAGATATACACACTCGAACCCAGACTGACCGTAGCCGGGCACGGTGTGGCAACAGTCGAGGAAATCGTGGTGGTGACGGATGCGGGGTGCCGGTTCCTAAGCAAGCCGCAGGAGACGCTTTACCTGGTTCATGGTTCATAGTTCATAGTTCATAGTTTTAAACAGCATCATGGATTTCAGGCTTTTACCCTCCATAACAATGAATGTAATTTTTTTATGAACTATGAACCATGAACTATGAACTGAATACCGGATCAATGATCATAACCGGAAGGTTTTCAGTTTGCAGAACAAAGGCTTCCTCCTAGTAATAGAGGGCATCGACGGAACAGGCAAGACCACTCTTGCGGCCAAACTCGCGGAGCGGATCCGCAGGACGGGCCGGAGCGTGGTGCTCCTGCGTGAGCCGACGGACGGGCCTTTCGGACAGCGCATCCGCAGTCTGGCGAAGGAAGGACGGCAGAACGTCCGGCCGGAAGAGGAACTGGAGTTGTTCATTCAGGATCGGATCGAGAACTGCCGCGACCATATCCGCCCCGCGCTCGAGAGGGGGGATTGCGTGGTCATGGACCGATACTATCTCTCCTCCGTCGCCTACCAGGGCGCACTGGGCCTCGATCCGCGAATGATACTGGAACGCAACGAAAAAATCGCGGTCATCCCGGATCTCGTCCTGCTACTCGACACGCCGGTTCAGGACGGGCTCAGCCGCATCGCGGCCTCCAGGCCGGCCGGACCGGATCTCTTCGAAAACCATACCGCACTGGAGCGGGTCCGTTCCATTTTCCTGGGGATACAACGTCCATTCATCCGCGTTCTGGATGCAACCGGAGACAGGGATTCCGTATTCCGGTCCGCCTGGCGCGTGGTCCGGCGGAGTCTTGAAAACCGGAATCAGTCAGTGTCAGACACACCGGCAAAGAAAGACGCATGAACCGGGCCGTTTCTGCCGGATTTTCTCTGTTCACACACGCTCCGATTCTTAACTAAATCAATATTTTTCATTCATTTAGCGTCCCCTCCTGCCTCTGGTATAGCCTTTGCATATTTTTTATCGGTAACATTTCTCCTTTCGTCATTCTCATGGGCGCTTGGCGGGGCGTCCCAGCCTGACACTTCCATCCATCATCGTCTCATCCACTCATGGAGGAATCCCCATGAAAAGAGGATACCGCGCTGTGTTCTTCCTTGCGGCGTTTCTCTCGGGAATGCTGCCTGCTTTGTCCGCGGACGGCCCGGGACCTGCTTCCCCTAATGTCATCATCGATCCGAATTACAGCCTCACTGTAAACGTGTATCCGGCCGGAGGAGGATCGATTACCAGGAATCCGGACAAGACCGCCTATTCGCCCGGAGAAATCGTCCAGCTGACACCCTCTCCCGCTGTGGGTTATTATTTCTGGAAATGGGAGGGTGACACGACTTCGACAGACTCCCTTCTGTCCCTCCCGATGTGGAAAAACCGGTCCGTCACAGCCAAGTTCCTCAATTTCTACAAGCTCACGATGCATGTCGAGCCGCCCGGCACAGGCACCACGCATCCCGATCCGGAAACCGACCAGTGGCACAAGCAGGAGGCCGTCGTTCCGATCGAGGCCGTACCGGCCGCGGGATACAAATTCGTCCAGTGGCACTGCTGGGTGGCTGATTTTTACAGCGCCAGCACCACGGTGACCATGCACGGAGACGAGAACGTCACTGCTGAATTCGCGCCCCTCAAGGTCACGCTCACTTTGGCCGTGAATCCCGTCGAGGGCGGTACCACGGAACCGGCCCCGGGCGGCCATCTCGTGGACAACGGATCCAACCCGGAGATCCGGGCCATCCCGGCCGACGGGTACCGTTTCGTGCGGTGGGACTGCCCGGTTGCGGACCGTTACAACCCAGTCACCACCGTGGCCATGAACCAGAACGAGACAGTCACCGCTGTCTTCGAAAAGATCCGGTACGCGCTGGACATCCGGCTCAAGAACGACGCAGGCGGCGGTACGGTGCCGCCGGTCGGCGTTCACCAGTTTGATCCGGGGACCGTGGTGGAATTGGAAGCGAAACCTGACGGCGACCACCGCTTCGACCGATGGCACGGGCCGGTCGCGGACCCGTCGGTTCCGAAGACGACCGTACAGATGGACGCGGACAAGACCGTGTGGATCGAGTTTTCGCGAAACTCGCATGAACTGTGGATGATCGCGGAACCGGCTGAAGGCGGGAGCACGGAACCCGCGCCCGGCGGGCACACGGTCAGCCGAGGGGAATGGATCCCGGTTTCAGCGACCACCGCTCCCGGCTGGGTTTTCCTGCGCTGGGAGGGCGGAGTGAAGGATCCGGCGAAAGCCGTCACCGAAGTGTTCATCAACGGCGATAAAACCCTGAAGGCCTTTTTCGCTTCTGATTTCAAAACCCTGATCCTCCGGGCCGAACCTGAAAACGGCGGCCGCACAGTCCCAGCCGCGGGAGAACACCGATTCCGGACCGGAGAACGCGTCGCAATCGAAGCCTCGGCCAAGCCGGGATTCGCCTTCGTCTCCTGGAGCGGAGGCGTCGAGGATTCCACGCTTTCCGCGACCGAAGTCGTACTGGACGAGGACAAGGACGTGACCGCCCGGTTCCGGGTCATCGACGAGACGCCGCCCTTCCTGACCGATTGTTATCCGGCGGACGGCGCGCAGTTCGTTCCCCGGAACACGAAAATACAGTTCAAGGTCAGGGACAACGGCGCGGGCGTGAATCCCGGCACCCTCACGGCCTGGGTGAACGGAACGGCCGTGGTCGAAAACGGAGAGAGCGCCGGCGCGAGCATCGGCCGATCCGCAAAAAAGATGACGGTCGTCTATCATCCGGACGAGCCGTTTTCGAACGGAAGCACGGTGACCGTGCGTGTGGCCGCGGACGACGCGGCTTCCCCGGCCCATCATCTGGATTCGACCTTCACGTTCTCAGTCGGTCTCGCGAACGTGGACACTTTGGTTTCCGTTCCCATGGACACGGCCGGCGGCCTGGTGTCGCACGCGGAAAGCGGACTCGAACTGAACATCCCGGAAAACGCGCTCGGGTCGGAAATCGAAATTTCGATCCAGAAGCCGGACACTTTGCCCCCGCTGCCGGAGGACGTGAACGGCCTGGCCCTGGCCGTGCACTTCGGGCCGGACGGACTTCAATTCGAGGATTGGGTCACGGTGCGCGTTCCCTACACACAGGACGACCTGGACCGCGCAGGCATCGCGGATCCCTCGGAGTTGAAGATCTGGTATTACCACACCCTGAACGGCAAGTGGTCTGCGCTCGAGACGCAAAGCGTGGACCCGGTCGGTCATTTCATATTCGTCAAGGTCCGGGAGTTCTGCTACCTCACGATCGCCGGTCCCGCGACTCCCTCTGCGGCGGACGGACGGCCGGGCGACTCGCGGCTTCCCGGACGGATATGGCTGTCCCACAATTATCCCAATCCGTTCAATCCGTCCACCCGATTCTACTTCGAAATGCCGGCCGCGGGCGACGTTCGCATCGCGGTACTGGACGCATCGGGCCGTCAGGTGCGGGTTCTGGCAAACGGATTCCGGAGCGCGGGACGCCACGAATTCGAATGGGACGCGAAAGACGACGGCGGAAACGGCGTCCCGACCGGCTCATATTTCCTGCTCATGAAATCAAAGACCGGCCAGTTCATTCGAAAAATGACGTATGTGAAATGAACCCGGACGACCGGAGTCCGTAACCGATTTCAGTCGACGCCTCGAACGAGAAGTGCCGGGCACCTGTGAGGTGCCCGGCACTTTTTTTCGTAACGAAAAATGGAATCAGTGGGACCGTTTCCGCGAGACAGAGAAAACATCATCCGGCGCCGGAGGCCGGGGACGGACCGGATGCGCAATCCGGACGGTCCCGAACGTTATTTCCGCCGGCGGCCGCCCATCAAACCCGTCAGAAACCCGGCGATGAATCCGGCCAGGGCGAGAATGCTGATCACACCGATGAGCGGTACCGGCTGCTCGAACGTGAGAAACCGGATGGTCACCGGCTGAACGTTCTGCAGCATGAAAATGACGATCAAACTGAGAATGGCCAGCACGGTGAAAACCTTGATCCGGAGAATCATATCCCCTCCTGGGTTTGTGACGACCGTTCGTTCATTTGGATGTCGGGTGGGCCGATGCGAAAAGCGGCGTCAATCCCCCAATCGACCGGAACAGCCGCTCTTCTTCAGATTCGGTCAAGGGCTTGAAATTTGAGGCGCTTGCGACGGCAGGACCGAAAAATCGGGGTTCGCCCGGCGGAAGCAGGGCCGTCACGCCCTTCGACAGTGTGAACCGGACCGCCAGGTCCGAAAGGTCGTCGTCTTCGATGGGCCTGTACCAGCATTTTGGAAACGGTTTCTCCTCCCCTTCCTGGACCGGACCCAGGGCCAGCGATTTAAGCGCAAGCAGACCCATGCCCTTTGCTGCCGCGGCCTCGGCCACGGCCGGTCCGAAATTCCCGTTCAACCAGCAGACGCAGTTGACCGGAAAAAGAACTGAGTCGAAATCAAAGCGGTGGATGCAGTCCAGCGCGGCTTTTTCGGAGTGCGCGGAAAAACCGAGATGTCGTACCAGCCCCTCTTCCCTGGCCCGGATCAGCGTCTCCATGGCGCCTTCGGGACCGAACGCTTTTTCCACATCCTCGTCCGTGGTCATGGCATGGAGCTGGTACAGGTCGAAGCGGTCCGTCCGCATCAGGCGCAGGGATTCCTCAAGATCCTTCCGCGATCCCTCCCGGCTCCTTTCCGTCGTCTTGCAGGCGAGAAAGCAGTTTTTCCGATAAGGCTGGAGCGCGGGCCCGAGCCTTCCCTGGGCATTGCCGTAAGAAGGAGCGACATCGAAGTAATTCACTCCGAGATCCACAGCCTCGGCCACCAGACGCTGGGCAACGGCCGGTTCCTCGTTCATGACCAGAACGCCGCCGAATCCCACGACCGAAAGCCGTTCTCCGGTTTTCCCCAATTCCCGCCTGGAAAGAACGGAGCGCCTGCGGCCGCGAAGGCAGGAAAGAAACGTCAGTCCCGCGCCGCCCGCGAATGCCGACTTGATGAAATCCCTGCGCATCATGGGTCCTCCTTCTCCGCCTTCGGATGATCCGGTCTTCGCATCGGGACCGGTTTTTCCTTCAGATGAACCCGGACAATCAGTGCCGAACCTTCCAGCCGCGCATCCCCGTATTCGCCGGAATAATCCGTAAAAATAAATCCGCCCTTGAAGTCGCCGAGAAGCCGGATCGAAGCATCCAGCCGCGCCGGGAGCGAATCCAGGGCCGCGGCCGCCCGCGCCTGGTCCGGAAAGGAGATGTGAAACCGCGTGACGACCGTGCCGTCCGGATCCCTCCATCCGCCGTACACACCGAAACCGCCGTGGAGGCCGAACACGTCGCCCGTTCCGAATGTGTAGGCCGCCTCCAGCGCCACGGGACCGCGGAACAGGCGCACGGAGCCGGGGATCCATTCCTGCCGCGCCACTTGTCCGAGGATCGGCAGCGGTTCTCCGGAGGGCAGTCTGCTCAGCAATTCCCCGATCAACGTTTCCATCACGGGCTCGAGCATCCGGTCGCCTTCCGGATTTTCGACTGTCAAAAAATACGGGCCGCTGCGGGCCAGCCATTGCGACGGATTGGCCGTGATCCACTCCGGGTCCGACGCATCCTTTCCCGAAGTCCCTGAACCGGAATCCGGCAACGCGCCGCCCCGGGACAGATAGAGTCCGAGCGACGCTTCCGGGCTCTGCATTCGGTACAGTTCGAGCGACAGGTCGGCGTCTCGCCGGCTGTAATGCTGAACGAAAAGTTCCTCAAATCCGAATTCGAGCACCAGCTCGGCGCCGCCATTGATGTGCCAGGTCAGATCGGACGGGATAAACCGCCTGACCGGCCCGTCCTTTTTCCAGCCCTTCACAAAACCGCCGGGAGGGATCATGACTCCGGGTCCGGTCGACCCGGACACGTTCCCGGCGATCGCCATGCAGACTGCGGACTGAACGAATGCCCGGAGAAGCGGCCTCCGCATGACAGATCCGGCGGATCGACGGCCCACGCTCACACCTCCAGCTTGACGTGCTTCCGCAGGCCGGGATCGGTGACGCCGAGACCGAGTCGTTCAGCGTAACGGAAGTAATCCGTGAACCGGGGATGTTCATTCACCGTCACGCCCATGGTCTTCCGCTTCGCGACCATGATGCCGTGACAGACGGAATCCATGACGAAGGGGTCGGTTCCGAGAAAAAGGGTGTTGAAGGGCCAAATGAACTGGGCCGCGGCCGAGGGCCCGCCATCGTACTGGCCGTTGAGGCCGTCCGTCACGTTCAGCACCAGCTTGTCACGGATCTCGGGAAAAGCGAGCACTTCGACGCACACGTCGAAAAACAGGGGCTTGTGCAGGCGCCCCGTGTTACAGATCGATCCGTACGCCAGGTTCTTGGCCGCCATGGAAATGCCGTTGCCGCAGTTCTTGAAAACGGGGACATTGATGATTTTCGTGAGCCGTGAGGTGACGAGTTTTCCGAAATAGGAATGCTTTCCGGTGAACACATGCTGGTTGAGTGTGGCTTCGTCTTTGTCAGCCTCAACGTCGGCCCAGTAGAAACGACCCGAGTCGAACCGGTCGGCGCTCACATGCGTTCCGTCCTGCCGCAGCCATCCGGAGTTGTCCGCCTTCTTCCCCTCTGCCGCGGCCTCGTCCATGGTCTGAAGCCCCTCGATCGCGATGCCGGGGAAACGGTCCGGTGTGAATCCCGCGTCCGCGAGCATATAGTCGAAACGGTCCCAGATGACGATGTTCCGCTTCGGCAGACCGTTCCGGACCAGCCAGGCGATCACCGCTTCCACGGTTTCCGGACACGTGCTGATCAGGCCGGCGCCAACCGGATTCACCTTGATGCCGACAACATCCTCCGGCGTGAAGAAAAGGCCGAAGCTCTCGTCCGCGGAACGCCCGGTGAGGCCAGCCAGTCCCTTCTCGAACAGGAGCTTGACCTGTTCCGCGTCGGACCGGCCGCCGGCAGTCATTTTCTCGGCGCGGGCCTCGACCACGCATCCGGGGAAAAGACCGGGCAGGGAAAATCGGGTTCTCGGGATTTTCAGGCCGTCCGAGACATTGGTGGCGATACGTTCCGGCCCTGCCTGCCGCGCCCAGGATTCCGGCCGGCCGAGTACAAGCGCCGCGCCCGCGAGCCCAGCGGCTTTCAGAAATGTGCGGCGGTCCTGTCCCGTTGCTTTTTCACTGGTGCTTTCCCCTGTCCGACTGTGCATGGCGGTTTCTCCCCCGGTCCGGTCGCCCGGCCATCGGGCGTCACCCGGTCACCGGCTCGGTTTTTACTTGAATTTACGGATTCGATTGGCTAACATTGAAATATGTCCGAAAAACATTTCATCGAACAGAAAAAGCACGCGGAAGCTTATCTGATTCCGTATCTGGACAGCCACGTACCCGGTTTCCGCGGCCGCCGCGTCCTGGAAGTCGGGTGCGCGGAAGCGGGATTCCTCGCCGCGCTGACCGGTCTCGGAATGCGGCCCGCGGGGCTGGAAATGGAGTCCTCACGCGTGGATCTGTCCCGCACTTTGCATCCGGGTCTGGACCTGACCGTCGGCGACATCACCGACTCCTCGGTCGTCCGGCGTTTCGGCGCGCCTTTCGGCGTGGTTGTTCTGCGGGACGTAATCGAGCACGTGCCGGACAGGGAAGCCGCATTCCGGAACCTGTGTGCACTCATTGAACCGGGAGGTTATCTCTACATCTCTTTTCCGCCAAGGTTTTCGCCCTTCGGCGGACACCACCAGAACGGTCGAAGTCTGCTGCGTTTCTGGCCCTGGCTGCACCTGCTGCCCGGATCCTGGATACGCAGCCTCGGCCGTATGCTGGGCGAATATCCGCATATCACGCAAAACGCGGCACTGAATTTCAGAAACGGACTTTCCATACGCGCATTCGACAGGCTGGCCCGCATCGCCGGATTCCATCAAGTGGTCCGAGAGCTTTTCCTCTTCCGCCCGGTTTACGCGCTTCGTTTTGGAATCCCCGCCCGGCGGGCTTGGAATTTGCCGGTGATGAGGGAATTCTGGACCTTCGGCTGTGAATGCCTCCTGATCCGCAGGGACTGACCGCCCGACACAGGCGAGAACCCCGACCGGAGAGGACGGCGCCTCCTAATGCTTCCGCTTCAGGGCCCGGTAGCCGATATCCCTCCGATAATAGGCGCCGTCGAACGTGATCTTTCCCACCGCCTGGTAGGCTTTCTCGATCGCGCGTCCGATGGATTCGGCCGCGGCAGTCACGCCGAGCACGCGGCCGCCGGAGGTGACGACGTTCCCGTCCTTCATCTTCGTCCCGGCGTGGAACACGCGGACGCCGGCGGGAATCGAAGCCAGTCCCTGTATCACCTTCCCCTTTTCATAGGAGCCGGGGTATCCGCCGGACGCCATCACCACGCATACGGACGAACCCTCCTCGAGTTCCACGCTTTCATTCTTGAGTCTTCCTTCAGCGCATTCGATCATGAGATCCACAAGATCGGTCTTCACCAGCGGCAGTATGGCCTGGGTCTCAGGATCTCCGAAACGGCAGTTGAATTCGAGAACCTTGGGACCGGACGGCGCGATCATCAGGCCCGCGTACAGGACGCCGCGGTACGGAATGCCCATGCTCCGCATGCCCGCGATCATGGGGACAAACACGGCCTCGCGGACCGTCTTCAGAAGTTGAGGCGTCATGACCGGAGCGGGCGAATACGCGCCCATGCCGCCTGTATTCGGGCCCCGGTCGCCCTCGAAAACGGCCTTGTGATCCTGGGCCGACGGCAGCAGGACGATTTTCTCCCCGTCCGTCAGGGCCAGAACCGAGGCTTCCTCGCCCGTGAGCATCTCCTCGACGATCAGCTTTTTGCCCGCATCTCCGAAATCCCTGCGCCGCATGATCCGGTCCAGTCCGTCCAACGCCTCCTCCCGGGTCGCGCAGATCAGGACGCCCTTGCCTTCGGCCAGGCCGTCCGCCTTGATCACGCAGGGATAAGCCGCTTTCATGAGGTAGTCGGATGCCGGATCCGGTTTCGTGAACTCCTTGTATGCGGCCGTGGGAATTCCGAAACGGACCATCAGGGACTTCGCGTAGGCTTTGCTCCCTTCCACCTGCGCCGCCTTCTTCGTCGGGCCGAACGCGGTCAAACCGCGTTTGGTCAGCGCGTCGACGAGCCCGAGACTCAGGGGGAGTTCCGGGCCGACCACGGTCAGATCGATGCGGTTCCTTTCCGCGAACTGAACCAGCCCCTTGACGTCCGTGACCGGAATGTCCACGCATTCCGCCAGCTCCGCGATGCCCGCGTTGCCGGGCGCGCAGAATATTTTTTCGGTGTAGGGGCTCCTGGAAATTTTCCAGATCAGCGCGTGCTCCCGCCCGCCCCCGCCGACCACCAGAACATTCATTTTTTTCTCCTTGAATACCGGTAAGAACCGGACGCGGCCGGTTTCTTCTTCATCCCCTGTATCCGGTCGATTTCATCGCGCAATTCCGCCGCCCGCTCGAATTCAAGCTGTTCCGCGGCCATCCGCATCTGCGCCGTGAGTACCGAGAGCAGATCCTCCCGCTCGGCCGCGCCCAGATTCCGGAAACCCTCTTCGGCCTCCGGCTCCGCGGCGTTCGAATCCGCCACCGCGGTGGCGGACAGAATGTCCTGCACGCTCTTGTACACGGTTTCCGGAACGATTCCATTGGCCTCGTTGTACCGTGACTGCAGGCTGCGCCTTCGGGCGGTTTCGTCCAGCAGAAAGCGGATCGAATCCGTCTCCCGGTCCGCGTAGAGAATCACCGTCCCGTTCAGGTTGCGGGCGGCGCGTCCGGCGATCTGCATCAGCGACCGGGCCGAACGCAGAAAACCCTCCTTGTCCGCGTCGAGAATCGCGACCAGCGACACTTCCGGCAGATCGAGCCCCTCCCGAAGCAGATTGATGCCCACAAGCACGTCGAAATCGGCCAGACGCAGACTGCGGATGATGTCGACGCGGTCCAGCGCGTCGATTTCGGAATGCAGATACCGGACGCGCACGTCCAGCTCCGCGAGGTAGTCCGTCAGGTCCTCGGCCATGCGCTTGGTCAGAGTCGTGACCAGCACCCGCTCCTTCCGCGCCGTCCGGTTCCGGATTTCAGCGACGAGATCGTCGATCTGGTTCGCCGAGGGCCGCACCACGACTTCCGGATCCGTCAGGCCGGTCGGACGGATGATCTGTTCGACCACCACGCCCCCGCTTTTTTCCAGCTCGTAATCAGCCGGGGTCGCGGAGACGAAGATCACGGCCGGGATCATGGCCTCGAATTCCTCGAACTTCAACGGACGGTTGTCCAGCGCGGACGGGAGGCGGAAACCGAATTCGACCAGGGTCTCCTTGCGGGCGCGGTCGCCGTTGTACATCGCCCGGATCTGGGGGACGGTGGCGTGCGATTCGTCGAGGATCAGCAGAAAGTCCTTCGGGAAATAATCGAACAGGCATTCCGGCCGTTCGCCGGGACTGCGGCCGGCCATGTGCCGGGAGTAATTCTCTATGCCGCTGCAGTACCCGATCTCCTGCATCATCTCGAGGTCGTACCGGGTGCGCATCTCCAGCCGCTGGGCCTCGAGGAGCTTGCCCTGTCCGCGTAGCGTTTCGAGCCTCTCCTTCAATTCGGCCTCGATGGCGACGACCGCGGCCTCGAGTTTGGGCGTGGTGGTCACAAAGTGCTTGGCCGGATACACCGCGATTTTTTCGCGTTCGCGGATCACTTCCCCGGTCAGGGGCCGGATTTCGGATATCCGCTCCACCGTGTCGCCGAACATTTCCACCCGGAACGCGATTTCCTCGTATGCGGGAAAAATTTCCAATGTGTCCCCCCGCACGCGGAACGTTCCGCGCCTGAAGTCCAGGTCGTTCCGGGTATAGTGGATGTCGATGAGACGTTCGAAAACCGTCCGGCGGTCCGCCTCCGCTCCCTTCTCCAGGAACAGCAGGAGATTCTTGAAATCGGTCGGGGAGCCGAGCCCGTAAATGCAGGACACCGATGCCACAATGAGCACATCCCTGCGCTCGAGCAGGCTGCTGGTCGCCTTCAGGCGGAGCCGGTCGATCTCGTCATTGATCGAAGTGTCCTTCTCGATGTAGGTGTCGCTGCTGGGAACGTAGGCTTCGGGCTGGTAGTAATCGTAGTAACTGACGAAGTACTCCACGGCGTTGTTGGGAAAAAACGACTTGAATTCGCCGTAGAGCTGGGCGGCCAGGGTCTTGTTGTGCGAGATGACCAGCGTGGGCCGGTTGAATTGCGCGACCACGCTGGCCAGCGTAAACGTCTTGCCGGATCCGGTCACGCCGAGAAGGGTCTGGAACCGGTCGCCGCGCCCCAGGCCTTCCGCCAGTTCGAGAATGGCTCTGGGCTGGTCGCCCTTGGGCTTGAAAGGGGAAATCAGCTCGAAATCGGGCATGGGAGTGGACCGGGTATGGTGGAATTTCAGGGTTGGATGATAAGTTCATAATTCATAGTTCATGGTTCATAGTTAAAAGAGCGATTGAGTGCAGGATTCACTTTTTAACAACTATGAACTATGAACCATGAACGATGAACTGTTTTTTAATATACCCATTCCCCCTTTTAATGTCAAGAATTACCTTGCTTTTCAGGCCCTGATATATTAAATTAAGAGTTCAAAACATCTTGGTTTTTAGTGAATTAGCATAGGAGATGCAGGCCTTATGATGCAGACTCTCCGTAACAACATGAAGATCATCATGTGGATCGTGGCGCTGACGTTCATCGGCACCATCGTCTTCAGCTGGGGCATGGGCGGATTCAAGCGCCGGGGGGACGTCACCGAGGAGGGCATCATCGGATCGATCAACGGCGAACGCATCCATTACCAGCAGTTCGCGCAGATGCTCGACGATGAATACAGACGCGTGCGGGAGCAGGAGAAAGCCGAGGACCTGACGGAATTCAGGCGGAACCAGATCCGCGACCAGGTCTGGCAGCAGGTCGTGCGCGAGAAGCTGATGGCGCAGGAGGTCGAGCGCCAGGGCATCACCGCCTCTCCGGAAGAAGTCGTCTTTTTCATGCGCAACGCGCCGCCGGATTTCGTCCGCAACTCAGAGCAGTTCCAGACCGACGGCCAGTTCGACCAGCAGAAGTACCTTGAGGCCCTATCCGACACGCGCTATTTTCAGGCCTGGACCCCGGTGGAAAGCTATTTCCGGTCCGCGATTCCCGTGCAGAAACTCCAGCAGTCGGTCATCGCTTCGGTACGCGTCTCGGAAGGCGAGGCTGAAACCGCGTACCGCATGGAAAACGCGAAAGTCAACGTGAAGTATGTTTTCTTCGATCCGGCACGCACCGTTCTGGACGACCCCTCCGTTACGGACAAGGCCGTCGCCTCCTATTACAAGTCGCACCAGAAGGACTACGAGGAGCCGGAGCAGAGAAAGATACAGTACGTGCGGTTTGAAATGCGGCCCACGATCGAGGACAGCGCGGCGACGCGCGCGGACGCCCGGGACATCCTCCAGCAGATCCGGGAAGGCGCGGATTTCGCGGAAATGGCCAGGGATTATTCCGAGGACAAGTCCAATGCCGAGAACGGCGGCGACCTCGGATTCATCCGCAAGGGTACCATGGTGAAGCCGTTCGAAGACGCGGTTTTCTCGGCCAGGCCGGGCGACCTGGTCGGTCCGGTCCAGACGCCATTCGGGCTCCATCTCATCAAGGTGGCGGCGCGAAAGCAGGAAAAGGGCGAGACCACGGTTCAGGCCAGCCATATTCTCCTGACCTTCAAGACCAGCCAGGAATCGCAGGAGAGCGTCAATCAGCGTGCCGAATTCTTTGTCAAATCACTCCAGGCCAGCAAAGGCGAGGCGTTCAAGGAAATAGCGGAAGGTGAAGGAAACACGCCGCAGGAGACACCGCTTTTCAGAAAAGGATCCTTCGTCCCCGGAATCGGCCTTGCCCCGCGCGTCAACCACCTGGCCTTCGCGCAGGACGAAGGCTGGCTGAGTTCGCCCATATACATGGACAATGCGATTGTCGTATTCCGTATTCTGGAGATTCAGAAAGCCAGGGTGAAGCCTCTCGAAGACCTGAAACCGACCATCGAAGGCCTGCTCCGGAACGAAAAGATGAAAGCCTCCGCGCTGAACGCGGCCAAATCCTTCCGCGCGAAAGTGCAGTCCGCCGACCGGTTCGAAGCGGAAGCGGCCGGAGACAGTTTGGAAGTCCGCGAAACGGGCTTCTTCACGGCGCTTGGCTATATCCCCCAACTGGGCCGCGATCAGGCCTTCTCGGCCGCGGCTTTCAAACTGAAACCCGGACAGATCTCCGACGCGGTGGAAGGCAGCCGCGGCGCCTTCGTACTCATGGGGCTGGCTGAACAGCCGGCGGACATGCAGGCATGGGAGACGCAGAAAGATGCGTACAAACGTCAACTCCTTCAGCGCAAGCAGAATCAGTTCTATTCCGCGTGGATGAAGGATCTCATGGACAAGGGGAAAATTGAGGATTACAGGGACTGGTATTTTTAATCCGGCATACAAACGGTTTTCCGGACGCCCGCGGACCTTCGGCCCGCGGGCGTTTTTTACTGCGGAACGCCCAATGATGTTCCGTTCCGAGATCGAATCGCTGAAGGGCATCCCTTGAGACGGATTTTCCTGCCGCTCATCATCGTTCTGGTCTGGGGCCGGCTGACGCCCCAGACCGTCGTCATCAATGAGGTCATGACCCGCAACGTCTCGCTGCTTCCCGACGCGAATGGTGACTTTCACGACTGGATCGAGCTGTACAATCCATCGCTGCAGGCCGTCCGGCTCGAGGGATACCGTCTCTCGGACGATCCGAACCGGCCGGACAAGTGGACGCTTCCCTGGCTCGAAATACCGGCCAAATCCTTCGCCTTGATCCGCGCGTCGGACGAGGACCTCCGGGATCGAATGGCGTTTGAAACCGTGGTGGATCGGGGCGACGTGTGGAGAGTCCAGCCCGGGAGCGCGGCACTCTCCCGTTCCTGGTACACGGCCCGTTTCAACGACGCCTCCTGGCCCGAAGGCCCGAGCGGATTCGGGACCGGAGACTCGGCGGACTCTACCGCCGTCCCACGCGCGCCCTCCCTCTTCGCGAGACGGACCTTCATTCTCTCGGGATCGGACTCGATCACATTCGCCGTTCTTCATGTCGATTACCAGGACGGTTTCGTCGCCTACATCAACAGCCGCGAGGTGGCGCGTCGAAACATGGGCCCCCGCGGGGACCATCCGGTGTGGGACCGGGTCGCGACCACGCCGGCCGAGACGCGGATGCGCAGGGGCGATCCGCCCGTGGCGTTTCCGATCACCGTCGACGCGAGCCTTTTCCGGGAAGGCGCCAATGTTCTGGCGATTCAGGTCCACGCCGCGGCCAAGGGCACAGGCGATTTGACGCTGATTCCTTTTCTGACCATCGGAAAAATCTCCTCCCGGCCCGCCTTCAGTGTGCGGCCGGGCCTTCCGCTGTTCGCGCCCCCGCTTGACGCGAACTTCAAGATCAAAGCCGGAGAAACGCTTGTATTTTCCGATCCGGCGGGTGTCCTGCTGGATTCGCTGACCGTTCCGGCGCTCCCGGCATCGGTCTCCTGGGGCCGTTTTCCGGACGGCAGAGACGCGTGGCGTATGATGTCCTCCGCGACTCCCGGAACTGCGAACCATCCACCTTTCGTGACCGGCGTGACTCCGGCCCCGCGATTCGATCCGCCCGCGGGTTTCTATTCCGGCGAATGCGTCGTCTCCGTATCTCCCGCCGTCCCAGGGGATTCCGTCCGGGTCACGACGGACGGCTCCGTTCCTTCTGAAGATTCCCCCCCGGCCGGCCGGCTCCTGACGATGAAGAAAACCGGAGTGCTCCGCGGCCGCTCGTTCCGCCCGGGTTTACTGCCGAGTACGATAACCACACAGACCTTCCTCGTCGGGGAACGAAAAACCCTGCCTGTCGTTTCCCTGACCGTGGATCCCCCCGACTTGTGGGACTGGGAATCCGGCATTTACATCCTAGGCCCCGGCGCGAGTCCGGACAATCCGAATTTCGGCGCCAACTTCTGGCAGGACTGGGAGCGGCCCGCGCACGTCGAGTTCTTCGAAACCGACGGCTCACCCGCCTTCAGCCTCGACACGGGGATCCGGATATACGGCGGCTGGAGCCGCGCCTTCGACCAGAAGTCTCTGGCGGTTTATTTCAGGGACGTCTACGACGAGCGGAGGATCGATCACCGACTCTTTCCGGACATGGACATCCGCCGGTTCGAGACGTTCCTCCTGCGGAACTCGGGGAACGACTGGCAGTATACGATGTTCCGTGACGGACTCATGCAGACGCTGGTGCGGAGCCGGACGGCCATCGACGCGCTCGCCTTCAGGCCGGCGTCGGTGTTCCTCAACGGTGAATACTGGGGAATCATGAACATCCGGGAAAAACCGGACGCCCACTATCTTGCCTCGCACCATGGCGTGGATCCGGACGGAATCGATCTGCTCGCACTCGAGGGGGACGCAGGAATCGGCGTCATCGAAGGACAAGCGGACGCGTATCACGACATGACAACCGCTCTGGCCGGGATGGACATGTCCTCCAATGAGGCTTACGTGTTCATTCACGACCGCATCGATCTCGACAATTACATGGACTACATGTGTGCCGAGATCTACTTCGACAATACGGATTGGCCGGGAAACAACATCAAATTCTGGAAATCGAGGACGCCGGGCGCCCGGTGGCGGTGGATCCTGTACGACACGGATTTCGGATTCGGATTATACGATTCGGACGGCGTCCATCACAACACCCTGGCCTTCGCGCTGGATCCCGCCGGCCCGGCCTGGCCGAATCCGCCCGTCTCGACATTTCTCTTCCGCCGGCTGGTCGAAAATCCCGTTTTCCGGAACCGCTTCATCAACCGGGCCGCGGATCATCTCAACTCCACTTTCGAGAAACGCAGGGTGCGGAACGTCATCGACAGCCTTTCGGCCCTGATCGCGCCGGAAATCCCCTTTCACCGGATCCGGTGGCCGGGTTCGGCGCCGGGCTGGAACAACCAGGTGGACCGTCTTCGTGATTTCGCGGATCGTCGTATCCCCGTTCTGCGGAGCCACCTCATGAGTCAATTCAGCCTTTCCGGAACGGCACAGATCACGCTGAACGTCTCGGATGCGGCCGGGGGCGGCTTGCGCGTCAATTCGCTGGACCTGAACGCCTTTCCCTGGTCGGGCACGTATTTCAAGCGCGTGCCGGTCGAAATCACCGCAAGGCCGAATCCCGGTTACCGCTTCACCGGATGGTCCATTCCCGGGACCGGCGACTCCATCACAATCTCCATCGACCCGACCGGCCCTCTCAGCCTCACGGCCCGGTTCGAACCCGACTCCGGCCGGCATCGGCCGGTCATCAACGAAATCAATTATCATTCTTCCGATTCCTTTGACACCGGCGACTGGGTGGAACTGGTCAACCCGTCGGACGCCTCGCTGGACCTGTCCGGATGGATTTTCCGCGCCGGCCTCCGCAATCCTCCCTTCGAGGTTCCCCCGGGTTCCGTCCTCGATGCGCGCGGATATACCGTTCTGGCTGCGGACCCGGCCGCGTTCCGGCTTCTCCATCCCGACGTTCCCTACCCCGTGATCGGCATCCTTTTCAATTTCAAGAACTCGGGGGATTCGCTCACCCTCACGGACCATGACGGCGACATGGTGGATTCGATTTTTTTCGGTGATGAAAACCCCTGGCCCGACGAGGCGGATGGATCGGGTCCCACGCTTTCGCTCGACGATCCCGGAAACGACAATGCGGATCCCGCTGCCTGGTCCGCGAGCCGGCAGACGGGCGGAACACCGGGCCGACCCAATTCCTTCAACGTGCCCGTGAATCGCCGTGAATCCGGCGTTCCCGTGGCATTCGAACTGCATCCGTGTTTCCCCAATCCCTTCAACGGATCGACCACGATCCGATGGGACGTTCCGGTCCGGTCGAGAGTGACCGTCGCGGTTTTCGATGTCCGCGGCAGGCGCGTCAGCGCAGTGGCGGAGGAAGAAATGGAACCGGGACAGTACCGGCGCCAATGGGCCGAGCCTGCTCCCAGCGGCGTGTACATCGTGCGGATGAGCGCCGTCCGGGAAGGACTGCGGTTCATCGCAGCGCGGAAATTCGTCTGCATACGCTGACGCTTCAATCCGTTTCGCCGGGACTTCGACCATGCGGCGCCGCGGCGCAGTACCGATTTTTCCCTGCCCCTTGATTATACCCTGAAAACATTGTATATTTTTCAATCACCTGTTTGAAACGGACGATCGAGGTCATCCATGGAAAGCGACATTGTCACCCCGCGTGATAAAATCGTTTACGCGACAATCGAATGCATCGAAAAGCACGGCATCGACAACCTGACCATACGGTCAACATCGCCAAAGACAGCGGGCGTGAACAGCGCGGCCATCAATTATTACTTCAGGTCCAAGGATCTGCTGATCGCCGAGGCTGTCCGGACATCGCTCCACCATGCCTTCTCCGACTGGGAACTGTACCTCAGCAACCCGGAGCTTACCCCGATCGAACGGTTCCGCGGTTTTCTGACGGATTTTTTCGAAGGGGGCATGCGGTTCCCCGGCATGACGCGCGCCTATCTGTTCGAATCCGCCATGCAGGAGCGTTACGAAAACCTGTTCGTGCCGCGGTTCAACGCGCTTCTCGAACGGTTCACAGAAGGACTTCGGGAGTCCGGTTCGAACATACCTGAAGAAAAAATCCGTTATTCCGTGGTCCAGATACTCAGCGCCTTGACTCTGGTCGTGCTGTTGCCTGATTTTTTCAATGATTTTCTGGGAAAAGGATTCAGGGATGAAACCGTACGAAAGGCGTATGTAGATCATCTTCTGGAGAGATATCTGACCGCATCCGGCGCCGGTAGTATCAATCCTTGAAATGTCCGGTGAAAGGCTGATGGAGAGAGCCATGGCAGATAACGACTCGTTCCAACAATGGCTGAAACAAAAGATTCCCTATTGACAAAATATTTTTTTTCCGTATATTTAAACCATTGTTTTAATCAATTGTTTTAAAGGCTTGTTTTTTGACGGAGAAAATACATGAAAAACATCTGTTTTGTTTTGACTTACATGCTTAAATCCATTTTAATATCGATCCCTTCTTCTGTTCATGCTGAGAACTCATTTTCCGGTTCCATACAGGGAATCGTTCTCGACCGGGTAACACAGTCCCCCCTGCCCATGGCCAATGTGACCGTGGAGAACACTCCGCTCGGTGCAGTGACGGATGGAGAGGGCCGGTTCCTGATCACCGGCGTCCCGGTCGGTCATTACGTCCTCCGTTTCAGTTATATCGGTTATGAGACGCTTCGAAAACCCGATGTCATCGTCAAATCGGACCGGATGGTTTTCGAAGAGGCGCGGCTCAAGCCTTCCGCGGTGCGAATGGATGGCGTCACTGTGAGGGGCGCGTTATTTCTCGGATTCAGAGGATTCGCCCGGTCGGCGCGGTTGGCTTCTCCTACGAGGAAATCCGCCGCGCTCCCGGATCCGCCGGAGACGTCAGCCGCATCGTCATGAGCCTCCCCTCAGTGGCGAAGGTGAACGACCAGACGAACAAGCTGATCGTCCGGGGCGGAAGCTCGATGGAGAACGCCTATTACGTGGACGACATCGAAATTCCGAACATCAACCACTTCCCCTCCCAGGGCGCATCGGGCGGCGCCATGGGTATTCTCAATGTCGATTTCATCCGGGACGTGACGTTCATGGCCGGCGGATTCTCCCCGGCGTACGGGGACCGGCTCTCCTCGGTCATGGCGGTCGACTTCCGCGAGGGCAATCGCAGCCGTCACGAGGGGCAGGTGGACATGAACATCACGGGTTTCGGGGCAGTCGGAGAGGGACCGCTCGGCCGCGGAAAGGGATCCTGGCTGGCCTCGGCCCGCCGCAGTTATTTCGACCTGATCGCGAAAGTCGTGGACATCGGGAGCACGGCGCCGCCGAACTGGGGCGACGTTCAGGGCAAGGCGGTCTGGGATCTCTCCCCCAGGCACCGTCTGTCCTTCATCGGCATCACTGCGGACGATCACAACGCGCCGGACCGGGACGCCGCGATCGCCGGCGACATGCTGTATTACGGAAGCCAGGACACGCGGGAAAGCTCGGCAGGCATCGGGTGGCGCGGCCTCTGGGGCTCTATCGGATTTTCGAACGTGACCCTGGGATGGAACTCGACCGTTTACCGTGAAAAATGGGACGAGACAGGGTCCGGGATTCCGGTCATCCGGAACCGTTCGACCGAGGAATCCATCCGACTGCGCGGACGGAACCGCCTGATCGTGGGACCGTCTCTCTCCGTCGAGTTCGGCGCTGAAGCGGGTCGGATCTCCAACCGTTACCGGACGGGTTACGGGGCTTTGACGGGCGCGCTCGGCGAGGCGTCGGACTCGGCCCGCGTCTACGGGACCTTCTCCGGATGGAAACTCGGGGCATTCGCCTCGGTCGAAGTGTCGCCGCATCCCCTGCTGACGCTGAACGCCGGCGGACGATGGGACCGCTTCACCTTCAACGGGAGTTCGGAGTTTTCCCCTCGGCTTTCCGCGGCCTGGCGTGTCACGGACCGGACCACTCTTTCCGCGGCCACCGGACTGTACAGTCAGACCCTGCCGATGGTGCTCATGAGCCAGAATGATCGGAATCGAAAATTGGACGATCCTTCGGCCCTGAATTGCGCTCTTGGCATCAGCCGGATGCTCGGCGAAAGCGCCAGGCTCAGCGTAGAGGTCTATCGGAAGGATTACCGGAATTTCCCGATGGACCCTGTCCAGCCGGCACTGTTTCTTCTTGACGAGCAGGAATATCGCTACACCTATTTCACTTCACACGGTCCTCTGCGCAGCGATGGAAAGGCCCTCTCACAGGGGCTGGAAATACTGCTTCAGAAGAAAATGGCCCGGAATTTCTACGGCCTGATCGGCGCGTCCTGGTTCCGCACCCGGTACCGGGACGGTCTCGGTGTCTGGAGAGACCGCGTGCTCGATGTCCGGTATCTTCTATCCGCGGAGGGCGGATTCAAACCGGACCGGAATTGGGAGATCAGCGGCCGCTGGATCGTGGAAGGCGGAGCGCCCTACACGCCTTTCGACGCGGATGCGTCCACGGCTTTGAATCGGGGAGTGATGGAGGGGGAACGGATCAACGCGGCCAGGCTTCCGGCCTATCATTCATTGAACCTGCGCCTGGACCGCCGTTTCCATTTCAGGGCCTCGAACCTGATCGCCTACCTGTGCGTCTGGAACGCCTATAATCACAAAAACGTTCAGACGGTTTTCTGGAACCCGGTGACGAACAGACCGGACAAGGTGTATCAATGGTCCCTGATGCCGATTCTGGGGATGGAGTACGAGTTCTAACTATTTTTGTCATTCCCGAATTTCGGGTTTCGGGTTCCGCGTTTTTAAACCGGCCTGGTTTGGTCGCTGTAGCCGCGGGCCTTCAATATTGAAATAATCCGATAGCTTGGTCCCGCAAAGTCTTCAATAGCCATCATCCGCAGATTGATCCCGCATCGCGGGACTGGGGAATGCGCTCGCTGACAGATTCAGGCAGATCGAGAAACAAAACGCTCCGGGAGGTTTGAAACCTCCCGGAGCGTTTTATCATAGGGCTGGACGCTTCATGTTCCAGGGACATCATTGCGCCGCTGCGATCTCCATCCAGTCAAAATCCGCGGGCGCCGAGGAGGCCCGACCATTACCCGTGGCATAGAGCCCGAAATACGCGCCCGTGAAGCACATGCCGTCCTTGAACCCGATCCGTTCGACGGACAGATCGCGGGCCAGGGCCTCTCCCATGGCGATCGGATCTCCGGACGCGGGCGTCACGGAGAATTTGTAGGACAATGAATCCGCCACAACGGACAGGGTGACCGGTCCTTCGGGAAGCTTCTCGTACGCGACCGGACCGGATACCCGGCCGTCGAGAACGCGGCGGAAGAAGGCGACCCGCTTTCCGCGCTTCAGCGTCACACCGGTCTCATAATGATACTTGTCGGTTTGGCGGACCGTCAGCCCGGCCTCTTCACCCTCACGAACCGGATCAAAATCAAGAAGCGTTGAAACCCGGCAGTTGAAATCCGTCTGCCTGCGGCCGACGAAAGTCGGGGAATCCGTGTCCGTGAGCCTGACCGCGGAACCCTGCAAACGGAGGAAGCCCGGCCTCGCGGTCAGTGAATAATCGGCTTCGACCGGATTCCGCAGGTAATTCCATTCCAGAGCCAGTCCGTCACCGATGAAATCGTCCCGCGTCTGCGGCTTGGGCCATACCTGTTCACGCAATCCGGGGGCGGGCATCACGGTCTGAAGCTTCCCATTTCCGTTCACCACCGGCCAACCGGCTTCATCGAAGCGGAAAGGCGCGAGAAACGTCTCGCGGCCCATGTGGTGGAAACGGCCGCCCTGCGGTCGTATTCCGAGACAGACCAGCCACCATCCGTCCGGAGTTTCGACCCAGTCCGCGTGCCCCAGCGCCTGAATGGGATCTTCCGGCAGGTCGCGGTGCGTGAAAATGGGATTGGACGGATCGGATTCGAAGGGCCCCCACGGGGAATCACTGGCCGCGACCGTGAGACAGTGGTCATAGCTCGTGCCGCCTTCGGAAATCATCAGGTAATACCGGCCCTTGATCTTGTAGAGGTGGGGCCCTTCAGCCCACTGTCCTCCCGTGCCGGCCCAGATGTTCTTCAGCTCGCCCTGCAATTTCCCTGAAGCCAGGTCGAGTGTTGTCTGCCCGATGTACCCGTCCCCCCCGCCCACGTGACGGGTGTAATACACCTTGCCGTCGTCGTCGAAGAACAGTGATGGATCCATGCCTTCCTTGTCCAGCCACACAGGCTCGGACCAGGGGCCCGCGGGATTTTCAGCCGTGACGTAAAAATTGCCGCCTCCGCTGACATTCGTCGTAACCATGTAGAACAAACCGTCATGATAGCGGAGCGTCGGAGCGTATATGCCCGCAGAGGCGCGGGCCTTATCGAGCGGCAGTTGGCTGCTGCGCGTGAGACAGTATCCGATCAGCCGCCAGTTCACCAGATCGCGGCTGTGGGAAACCGGCACACCCGGAAAGTATTCGAACGAACTGTTCACCATATAATAATCGTTCCCAACCCGGCATATGCTGGGGTCCGGGAAAAAACCCGGAAGCACCGGATTGACGAAAGTCCTATCTTTGCGGCCGCCGCAGGACAGGGTTCCGATCAGCAGGAGCCCGGCCAGAATACCTCTCGTCTCGACTTTGTTCGGGAAGAATGATCGTTTCATCTTTTATCTCTCCTCTCCGCCTGTTGGGCGCGAAATGGGACCGGGTCAGCGGACCAGCAGCATTTTTCCGGTGCGTCTGACGCCATCCGCCTCCAGAACCGCGAAATAGAGGCCGCTGGCCAGGCCTTCGGGTCTCCAGGTCACTTCATGCCGGCCCGCATCGAACGGGCCGTCCGCCAGTTTCGCGGCCTCGCGGCCCCTCGAATCGAAGATCTTCAGGGAAATCCGCTGACGGACCGGCAGTGTGAAGGAAAGAACCGTCTCCGGGTTGAATGGATTCGGATGGTTCGGATTCAGCGAGATCGTCGAGGGAATCGCGGCATGTTCCCGATCCTCCACGGCTGAGAGTCTGTTGCCGCTTCCCTTGGTGGGCTGATTGAAGAAAATCCAGGACGGCGTTCCGTCCGGAAACCGACCCTCGCTGTGATCCGCGGTCTGGGGTCCGAAGTCATAGAAATCGAGGCCCGTGGCGCTGTCCGGAGCCGTGAGCTGGATCACGTCGGTCCCTTCGGAGGCAAATCCGAATCCCAGCGCGTCTTCGTACACCACGAGATACTGCCCGGGCGCCAGCATCGCGCCCTGCGGAAAGGTCCATTTGGTGTTCTCTCCACGCTGGTCGGACAGGAAACACCCCGACAGATCATAGGCCGCGGATCCGCGGTTGTAGAGCTCGACCCAGTCGTCCGGTCCGCCGAAATCGCTGGTGCACTGAAATTCATTGATGCACACCGGGGAGTAGAACGAAGCCGATGCATTGTCCGCACCTGGCGTGGGCGGCGACAGATACTCGGGGACTGTGTCATTGGCCGTCCGGAACCCCATGGCCTGGTCCGGCCCCAGGCGGCCGTACTTCCACCCGTGGATCAGGCTGTTGCCGTGGTCCACTGTCTCGAAAAGCCCGATTTCCTCGCCTTCCGCGGACAGCTTGAAATCCGCGTGAAGCGTTCCCTGGTCCGTCTCGTCGTCCGCCCAGATGAGCAGAGTCGCTCCGGCCGCGAGCGAGCGGCCCGGCAGCCGGAATTTGCGCGAAGACCCGAGGTCCGCGGAAACGAACATGCCGCCGAGGTCCACCGGAACGGCGCCCTCGTTTTTAATTTCGAACCAGTCATCCGAATCTCCGAACGGATCCCGGACATATCCCCGATTCGCGGCCATCAGCTCCGTGATGCGCAGGCTGGGCGGCTGGTGGCCGACGGTGTATGCGTGGTAATCGACAGGCGCGGCGCCGGGCCAGAGGTTGGACTGGCCGGCCTGATCGGTCGCGATCGCGTAATAGCGGACGAGCGTGCCTGCCGGATGAACCGGAATGACCGCGCTGAAAACCGAATCCCCCGCGGCCCTGTCCCCGTCCGTGCCGTTGTCATTCATGGAAATAGCCGAAAATCCGGCGCCCGTATCCACCATCAGCCGCACCGTCACCGGGCCCTCAGCGTCGAACGCGAAAACCGTAATCAGGACCGGGCTGGAAGCGTCCGGCCATTCGGTCGGACGTCGGCCGTCGCGGCAGATGGGCGCCGCGTCCAGAGTGTGGACACTGTTCATCCGTCCGGGCGTTCCGCCCGCCGACAGGCTGGGATCCCAGCTCGAGGCCAGCGTATTGTCCAGCCCGGGATTCAGCAGTTCCAATGAGGGCCCGTCCCCGTCCGGGGATCCGGGCCATTCGCCGCCGTCCGAATACGCGACCCGGTCGCGCAGAATGCCGGACGCGTCAAACAACCGCACCGCGTCATTCGCGTTTCCGAGCGCCCATGCGCCGGCGCCGGTGTTGAATCCGTTGGCGCTGACAGGCGAAACGCCGGGATAGTTCAGCGTGAACAGGCCGACACTGCTGGCGACCACCAGGTAGCCGCCGGGTTCCATGACGCCGGTCAGCCGGCAGGGTGTGTGGCTGTCGCTGTCGTCGAGCAGGGTCCAGTCCTGCACATTGACGGCGGCGCCGGTTGCATTGTACAGTTCCACGAATTCCAGATCCGAATTCGCCGCGTGGTACATGATTTCATTGATGACGATGCCGTTCGCCGCGGCCTTCCCCGCGACCAATGCAAGCGCCAGAAGCAGGATCTTTTTCATTCCGAACCTTTCAGATAGATTGAAATGCACCCGGATCGGCCGGGTCGCCCGATGAATGAAGGACTCCGCCGCAAGCAGCGGAGTATCTCAGGAAACTTGGATGATGGACGCCGCAAGCGGCGGTGAACCAGACCCGTCGGAGCGGCCAGAAGCCCAATCTCCGATCATCCAGAAAAACTGGAACCAGAATGACCAGGCTTCTGGCCGCCCGATAAAACACCGTTTGGGGTATAAAATTGCCGATGAACGGCTGTATAACGGAAAAAATCCCTTCTGTTCCCCGAAACAGGCGTCACCCGTGTAACCCCTGTATATAATGATACGCCGAACGACACCCGTAGTTTCCGGGCCCGAACCGTCCCGGTTATCTGATCAGCAGGCATTTCCTTGTCTCGGTACGCGGTCCGGCCTTCAGCCGGATCAGGACCGGCCCTGATGCAAAAGAGGAAGCGTCCCAATGCTTCACGGTTTCGCCCGCGGGCCGTTCTTCATCCATCAGCACAGCGATTCTGCGGCCCCGTGCGTCGAATGCGGTCAGCGTGACCCTCTGTCGATCCGGAAGATAAAAACGGATCCGCACGGATGCGTTGAACGGATTCGGATTCAGGGACAGGGACAGCCCGTCCCGCCTGAGGTCGGTGCGGGATATACCGGAACCCGGATCGCAGAGCGCGTCAAGTATCGCCTGATACTTGGGCGCGGTCTCTCGGTACGGAGGGCTCTGGTGAAACTGGCTTTCGAGCACACCCCAGCTTCCGTATTTTCCGTCCCTTTCCCCGATGAACGAAAAATTCATCAGCAGGCCGGTGCCGCCGTCCGGCACGAACGAGGCCAGGGTATCGAACCATTGGGCATACAGGTCATACATATCCGGATGGATCTGGGCGTCCATCAGCGCCCGGCCGTACGGCTGATCGGAACCGAAAGGATCCGGCGTGAGATGCTGGCCGCCCTCGTAATAGATCATCGGCAGGCCGGTCGGCCGCGAAATCGTCTCGAACTGGGACCGGAGCCAGGAGGAGGACTGTCCGGTCACGGACTGCCGCGCCCAATACAGGACATCCACGGCCGTGGCCGCCTCACCGAGACTCGAGAGAGCCGCGATCGCCGAATCAGGAAATCCGAAATAGGCGGCCGGCGAGAAAGCGTCGAAACTGCCGGGCCGCATATTGAAAACCACTCGGTTGCTGACGTCCTGCCAGGACCCCTGTACGCCGACCGTACGGACCAGCCTGTCGGTTTGGCCGCTGAAAACATCCGACCAGATGTCCAGGCTGTTCTGGATGAAGGGGACGATGCGCTCCGGCCATTCGACGCCGGGGTTCCCGTTTTCGAACAACCAGTGGGTCTGATCGAACATCCAGTTCCATGTCTCGTTCGAGTATTCGACATAAATCTTCAGCGAAGGATCCAGCCCGTCACGGAACAATTCGGCCATGCTCCGGATATAGAGATCGTCCGCTTCGTGCGGAATGCAGACCCAGCAGTCGGCCTTTTTCCGGTTGCAGATGTGGATCATCCACTCGTACGGCACGCCCCGCAGGGTGTAGGTGTAGTCATCGATATGCGGCCGGTCTTCCCACTGTTTCAAAGTGGAATTGTTGGTCAGGCCCCAGTCCATGAAACGCAGGGCACGGAAAGGCTCCAGCTTTTCCAGCCATTCCGCGCACCAGGGCTGGTCCGTGTGCGTGGCTTCCATTCCGGGCATCAGAACCCGGATGTTGCGGACATGATTGCCCTTGCGGGATTCGAAGAGATTCAGGGACAGAATATCATCGCGGTGTCTCAAATTAAAAAGGACGCGGCCCGGTTCGCGGCTTAGGATCGAACCGTCGAACTCCACATCGATCGTCCCTTCCCCGTCGTATAGGACCGTATAGACGCCCTCCGGGAGGCTGGATGTGTTGGCCCAGACCGTGCGCACGACCTGGGTCGTCTCCGTTCCCGCGACCGTAAACGGCAGTTCCAGTGGATAGCCGTTATCATCCGCTGGAATCCGGTCCACCGCGCCGGTGTCCCAAGGATTTTCGCCCTCCTCCAGCCATACGGAATTGAAGGTGATCCAGGACCGGGAGTATTTCATGATATCCACGAAGGGCCACTCGGAGCCCCAGTCCGCGGGTCCCGCGAGGTTCGTGCCGATCCGGAGGCGGCAGTCGCCGGCGAACGCGGTTCCGAAGAGGAACAGGGCGTAAAGGGAAATCCCTCGGGAAAGCGCCGTCTTGATGTGCCTCCCTGGTTTAATCCTCCGCCTCCGTCCGGACGGCGGAAAGCCTCATGACGATCTTCCCCCATCCCCCGCAATTCAGTCCGATATCCCGGCAGCCCGCGGATTTGAATCGCATCTCGTTCGGATCCACACCGGCATAGATGAGTTCCTGCGCCGCGTGCAGGAGCGTCGTCAGCGAGCCGAGGGCATACAGGCATATCCTGCCGGGTCCGGCTGCCGTCACCAGATTCCCGTGCCCGTCGATCTGGAACGTGTCGCCTTTCTTGTGCCGGGTGTTGCAGCCGTGCGATTCCACGACCTCGACAACGAAACGGGTTCGCTGAAGCAGTTCCAGCTTGGACAGGACCTGTTCGTTCCTCGGATTATTGCGGAATAACTCCAGTTCCGATTCATTGTATCCCAGTCTCTTTTGCATCACTTTCCACATCCGCGGATCAATCATTTATGAAAACCTCTCTTTTTTTTAGTACGAACGCTTTTCGGTGGATGGTCGCGCCTGTTCGATGGGACGGCTCGGACCGGCCGGACAACCAAGACCCACCGTCACTTCAACAGCAGCATTCTTCCTGCCGTGGAACAGGTCCCCGCCTGGAGACGGACCACATAGACGCCGCTCGGAAGGTCCGAAGCGTGGAATGAGGCCTCATGCCTTCCCTTGGTCTGCGGACCCGATTGGAGCGTCCGCACTTCCCGGCCCAGTGCGTCGTGCACGGTCAGCCGGACTTCCGCGGGCGCGTCGAGTGTATATGCGATCCGGGTGGACGCATTGAAGGGATTGGGGTAATTTCCGCGGATGCGGAATCCGCGGGGCGCGGATTCCCGCGAGACCACGCTGTTGGCGCCGGAAGGCAGTCCATTTTCCGACATCAGTGCCTCGATTCCGAACAGGATGTACACCAGGGGCGCGTTCCAGTTGATGCAGTTCTCGTTCGATGCGTAGCTGGCCTGCATGTCGGAATACGATTTGGCGGCTAGACTGCTCGTGTAAACCGCGCCGTCGTTCCTGTCCTGCTGGCTTGGATTCGGGCCGCCCGCGAGAAAACCGGGCACCGGGTCCGCGATGCCGTCCGAGCCGGACTGGCGGTGATGGATGCGCATCGGGGTCTTGTCCCCGTGGCCCGTGACAAAGGAATACCCGGTCGCGTTGCGGCCCAGGCAGTAATCGAGATTCGAGAGCGCGGCGTCCAGATAATCCGCCTCGCCGGTCAGTCGGTGGGCCACCATCAGGCAGAGCGCCTGGTTGGCCGCGACAGCGTTCGATCCCCAGACGAAATCGTTCGAGCCCGTGCCCATGACCACGCCATAGGCGGAGAGGTTTTGGCTCCGGACCAGGCCGTCACAGAAGGACAGAAACATGGCCTGCAATGTTCCGGTGTCGACGCCTGGCTTTGTCATGCGGTCTGCCTGCATCAGCATGGAAATAATGCCGAGCGTGGATACATTGGGCCAGGATGGTACCCGGATATCCGGGCTTCCGAACGGATCCGCAGCGGCCAGGTAACCGGCTTCGCCGGTCGTGAGGTACATTTCGGCAGCGGCCCAGTCGAATTCGTCCGCCGCGTTCCCGTCCCCGTACGCGCCCGTGTTGATATCCGGGTTGAAGGCCGTGTTCATGGCGGTCTGGTTGTACAGCAGGGCCGGATTAGCCTCAGCCCACATCCAGGCGTCCTCAGCCGCAAACAGGCAGGAATCGGCCAGACCCGGAAGCGCCGGGTCGTATGCCCTCAAAACCCGTGCTGCCTGCGCCATAACCGCGGCGAAATCGAGCGTCGCGGTGACGCTTTTCTGCACCACATAACGCTGGGATCGGGCCTGGTTCGGCATGACGAAGCCGTCAAAATTCGCGTTCGTGCACTTGTGGTACACGCCCCCGTCGTCCGGGTCCTGCATGAAGAGCATCCAGCGCAGGTTCCAGAGAATCTCATCGAGCAGGTCGGGAAGGCCGTTTCCGGATTCGGGGATGTCCGTCCGGAACGCGGCCGCGTATTCAGGAAAATGCTCGACAACCGCGAGCAGGGTCCACATGGTGATGCCGGAATTCACGATGTACTTGTTGTAATCGCCAGCGTCGTACCAGCCCTTCGGCGACCGGATCACCGTTTTCTCGGGCCGCGTTTCCGTGGCGGCCGAGGCGTGCACCCACACGGATGTGTCCGGATGGCCCGCGGCCCTTTTCCACTTTCCGGCCCAGGCCTCGTCCAGGGGCATTGACGCGCGCTGAAAGTAGAAGCTTTTCAGGGCGGCCGCTGAAACGGATTCGTGAACAAAAGACCCGATATCAAAAGGCCAGCTGTCGCCGATGCCTTCGACGCGGACCCGGAACACGCCGGCTCCTTCGAAATCGGAGAAATCCGCGATGGCCGCATTCTCCTGGGAAGGGGCCCAGACCGAGGCCGGGCCGAGCGTTCCGGTGTAAACAGCGCTCCCGTCCGTTTCGCTGATGATTGAAAAGCCGGCGGAAACCGGATCGATCACCACAACGGCCTTCGGGCCGCGGGGATAATAGCCGATCTGGTTCACGCGTATCCGCTCCGCCGCGTCGTCGGCCAGACCGGCCGCGAACGGAAGCAGGATCAGAAACAGGGCAGATTTTCTCATGGTCGGTCTCCTCAAATCGGACTTCTCGTGCCGGCATTTGACCGGCCGAAGGTCAGTTAACGGAATTGCAATCGCGGACCGGACCCGCTTTCCGCGGACCGGCCGTCCGGTCACCGGAGGAGCATCATCCGGCCGGAGGCGGAGCGTCTTCCCGAGGTCAGACGCGCAATATACAGGCCGCTCGGCAGACCGCCGGCATCGAATGCGATGTCGTGAAAACCCGGCTCCGCCCGTCCGGCGCTCAGCTCCTGGACCTCGCGGCCGGCTGAATCGAAAACCGTCAGCCGCGTATCCGCGGCCCGATCGATCGTGAACGAAATCCGAGCGGCCGAGTTAAAGGGATTCGGATAAATCCGCTGTATCCCGAAACGCGACGGAGCGTCCCGATCCGGCCGGGCCGATGAGGCCGCCCGCGACTCGAAAACCGCGTATCCCCAGTCCGGCAGGTTGAGGACGGATCCATCTCCGAGCGTTGTTTCTTCTCCGTTAAATACGTTCTTGTAAATCCCGCTGAAAAAGGCCCCGGACAGGGTCACGTTCCGATCTTCATCGGACAGATTCAGAACAGCCAGAACCCGGTCTCCGTCCTTATCCCTGAGAAACGCGAAGAACCGTTTTGGATCCTGCGTCGGGATCCGAGTGAGGGATCCGCCCGAGCCGCCATTCCACAGCGCCCGATTCTCCCGCTTCAGACGGAGGATCGGGCCGTAGAGGCTGGACGCCGACAGATCTCTCCACTCGATTTCATCCTTGTCGAAAAACAGGAGCCTGTCTTTCAGCCCGGCCTCCTGGCCGCCGTACACCAGCGGCATGCCGTTGAACGTGGCCGCCAAAACGGAAAACGCGACCGCGGCCTGGCCGAACAGTTCGGACGTTGTTCCGTGCCAGGCGTTCTCGTCGTGATTGGACGTGAAATACATCCGGTACGCCTCAGCCGGAAAACGCCGCCTTTCCTCCACCGCGTACGCGTTCAGGTCGTCCGCGTCCGCTGTGCCGTCCGCTATCCTTTTCAGGACGCCCGCTCCGAAACCGTACAATCCCCAGCCGTAGGTCATGTTGAATCCGGCCGCGTGCCATTCCGGCCCGTCCGCCTCGGCGAGGAGGAAGAGGTCGGAACGGGTTGATTTCAAGGCGGCGATCGCTTCCTCCCAGAAATCCCTCGGGACCATGGACACCGCGTCGCAGCGGAATCCATCCACGCCGATGTCCGTTACCCAGAACTTCATGGCATCGATCATCCAGCGGCGGAGGTCCGGATTCGAATAGTCCAGCTCGATCACGTCGGTCCAATTGGTTCCCGGAGGCGGTATGAAACCTCCGAGCGCATCGCGAACATACCATTCGGGATGCTCCACGGTCAGGTCATTGTCCCAGGCCGTGTGGTTGGCGACCCAGTCGATGATCACGAACATGCCGCGGTCGTGTATGTCGCGGACCAGATCGCGGAAATCGTCGAGATCGCCGAATTCCGGATTGACGTCCAGGTAATCCCGAACGGAGTATGGACTGCCCAGACTGCCGAGACGATTTTCAACGCCGATGGGGTGTATCGGCATGAACCAGAGTACGCCCACGCCCATTTCCTGCAACCGGGGCAGTTCGGCTCGAAAGGCCCCGAACGTCCCTGCATCCGAGTACGCGCGGACATTCACCTCGTAGATGGAGAGACCGGCGCTCCAGTCCCTGTGATCGCGACTGGAGGCGGAAACCGTCGCGGCCGAAACGGCCAGTATCGATATTATGAGGAAAACGCAGCGCTTTCCAGAGCTGATATCTCGCATCATGGTCCTGACTGAATTATAAAAAGAGAGGACCGTTTCCCGCCAGTCCCCGCGAATACGGACGACCGCCTTCCGAAACACCGTTCCGACCGCGATCCGCAGCCGGTGTTATGCTGTTAATATACGGTTTTTTATGGCCTGCGTAAAGTGAAAACAGGGCAACCGGGGCCTGCCGCTCCTGTCCATCCGGTTTTAAACCGTTGGATGACAAGATTTTACATCCACGCCGCTCCCGATCGCCCAGGCCACCGGTCCGGGTGCCTCTCCCTGCGGATATTCCCGTGAGTAGCCCGGAAGGCGTCTATTCGGGCGCCCCTACGAGTACCCCTTCGGGTACCCCTATGGGGCATTTTTCGCTTGAATTTGCCGGGAAAAATGTCAATATTTTCATTGCACGCCGAAGCGGTGAACGCTCCCGCTGACCTTCACGAGATCACTCTCATCCATCGACCGGAGGACACATGGGCACCAAATTCCGCCTCAGTATCATGATGTTCCTTGAATTCTTCGTCTGGGGGGCCTGGTACGTCACCGTGGCCAACTACATGGGCGAGCTTGGGATGGCCAAATACGTGTATCTGGCCTTCACAGTCGGTCCGATCGGCGCCATTGTCTCCCCGTTTTTCCTGGGCATGATCGCGGATCGCTTCTTCCCGACGGAACGGGTGCTGGGTGTCATGCACATACTCGGCGGCATCGCGATGTTCTGCGCGCCGTTCGTCGTGTCGTCGCCAGCCGCATTCATCGGCATGCTGCTGCTCCATATGCTGTGCTACCAGCCGACCATCGGCCTGGCGAACACGCTCGCCTTTCACCACATACGGTCCCAGGAGAAGGAATTCCCCCTGATCCGGGCCTTCGGCACCATCGGCTGGATCGTCGCAGGCGTGCTGGTCAGCGGCCTCCTGGCCGCGGACAAGACCGCGATTCCACTGCACGTGGCGGGCGTCGCGGGCGTGCTTATGGGCCTTTACAGCTTCACCCTTCCACACACGCCTCCCCCGGCCGCGGGAAAAAAGACGTCGTTCCGCGAGATCATGGGCATCGACGCCATCAGCCGGCTGAGCAGCCGTTCCTTCAATATCTTCATCCTGAGTTCGCTTCTGATCTGCATTCCGCTGGCCGCGTATTACTCCTACGCACAGATGTTCGTGGCCCACGCCGGTTTCGCCAAGCCCGGCTTCAGCCTGTCCTTCGGCCAGATGTCCGAGGCCGTTTTCATCGTGCTCCTGCCCTTCTTCTTCCGTTTTCTGAAGGTGAAGTGGACCCTGTTCGTGGGCATGCTGGCCTGGGTGCTGCGCTACGTGCTCTTCGCCCTGGGCGCGTCGGACGCGGTCGTGTGGATGATCTACGGCGGCATTCTTCTGCACGGCATCTGCTATGACTTCTTCTTCGTGACAGGCCAGATCTACGTGGACAAGAAGGCTTCCGCGGACATCCGGGGGCAGGCGCAGGGATTCATCGTTCTGGTCACCTACGGCATCGGCATGCTGATCGGCGCGCAGGTCACGGGCTGGATATTCAACGCCACGATCACGGAAACCGGGGCCGCCGCGCTTCCCCAGTGGCAGTCGTTCTGGTGGATTCCGGCCGGTTTCGCGGCCGCAGTCCTGGTCCTGTTCGGGCTGCTGTTCCGGGACGATTCAGGATCCCCGGTTCAAAAGAAAGGAGCACGCTCATGAGACCCGTTTCCCGCGCCGCTGTTTCAATGATCGCCGCCGCTGTCCTGCTCCCGGCCGCGCTGTTATCCGGACCGAAAGCGAAGCCGACAGGCGCCTGCTCATGCGCCGGCCGTTATGAAAACGTCCGCATCAAGGAGTTCAAGATCGCCATGCAGTGCTGGACGTTCCACAAATTCACGTTCGACGAAGCCGTTGAAAAAACAATGGCCCTCGGGATACGGTATCTCGAGGCCTATCCCGGACAGCCCCTGTCGCCCTCCATGCCCGGAGCCGTGTTCGACCACAAAATGAACACGGAACAGAAGGACTGGGTTCGGAACCGTCTGAAGGAAGCCGGAATGCGGCTCGTGGCGTACGGCGTGGTGTCCTTCGGCCCATCCGAACCTGAGGTGCGGGAGGTGTTCGATTTCTGCCGTGACATGGGCATCGATGTGATCAACACCGAGCCGGCCTGGGAGGGCTGGTCCGTGCTCGATCGGCTGGTGAAGGAAACCGGGATTCGGGTTTCCATACACAACCATCCCACGGGATCGGACTGGAGCCGATTCGGCCTGCCGGAAACCGTACTCGACCGGGTTAAGGGCCTGGACGAGCGGATCGGTTCAGGCGCGGACACCGGCCACTGGATGCGGTCCGGTGTGAACCCGCTGGAGGCCCTGCGCCTGCTCCGCGGCCGAATCGTCCACTGCCATCTGAAGGATCTGGACGCGTTCGGGAAAAACGACGCCCGAGACGTTCCCTTCGGTTCCGGAAAAGCCAATATCCGGGACATCCTGGCTGAATTGACACTGCAGGATTACGACGGTTACGTGTCCATCGAGCACGAGAACGAGGCCGAGCTGATGAACCCTTCGCCTTCGATCTCGAAAGGACTCCGGTATATCGACGGCATCACATACTTCAAGGGGTATCTGCCCCTGATCAAGCGGTGGAACGGCTCGTACAACCTGCACGGCTGGAACCATTACGGGCCCGGCTATTTTCTCGTTGATCCGAAAACCGGCGTGCTCACGCCCCAGGACGGGATGGGCCTGCTCTGGTTCAGCGAGAAGATGTTCGGCGATTTCACGCTCGAACTGGATTACAAGGTCTCCGAGGTGTTCTCGAATTCCGGCATTTTCCTCCGCGTGCCCGAGATGCCGTCGAGCGACGATTACATTTACAAATCGTTCGAGATTCAGATCGACGACGCAAGCCCCGGCATCCACAACACGGCCGCCGTGTACGACGCCAAGGCCCCTTCGGTCAGGGCTTTCAATGGCCCCCGGGAGTGGAATCACATTAAAATCACGTTTCAGGGGAAACGCATCGCGGTTGAACTCAACGGCGTTCCCGTGATCGACTGGGAAGCCATGCCCGCGGGTAAAATCCGTTCGGTCGCGGACCGGGGATACATCGGCCTGCAGAACCACGATTCCCGCGCGCCGGTGTATTTCAAAAATATCTATATGAAGGAATTGTAGGCCGGCGGACACGGACCTGTCATTGCGAGCCCCACTCCGCGGGGCGTGGCAATCTCGGATTATCATTTCACCCCGCAAGTGCGGAGGCGGGAGCCTCCGCACCGGAGTGAACGACGAACCGGAATCAACATCAGGGAGATGACTTGAGCGTTCTCGGCAACCTGGTCTGGATGGTCTTCGGCGGGATACTGATCTTCATCGGTTACCTGATCGGCGGCCTGATCCTCTGCCTCACGATCATCGGCATCCCCTTCGGCGTGCAGTGTATCAAGCTGTCCCTGCTGGCGCTTTTTCCGTTCGGCAAAAAGGTGATTGAAAAACGGGAACCGCCGACCATTCTCTCGATCCTCATGAACATCCTCTGGATTCTCGTCGGCGGAATCTGGATCGCGGTCTGCCACCTGGTCTTCGCCCTGCTGCTGGCGATCACCGTGATCGGACTGCCTTTCGCGAAACAGCACGTCAAGCTCACCGGCCTCGCCCTGTCTCCCTTCGGCAAGACGTTCCGGTAGGACGGGCCCGGATCGCCGGGACGGTCGTTCACGCGCCGGGCTTCATCCCGGTGAGAACCCCGACCGCCTCCTCCAGCCGTTCCTCTCCGGAAACAGAGGACAGGGTGGTCAGTTCCCATTCGATATCAAACAAGAGCGTGTCTCCGGGCGTGAGCGGACGCAAGGGACTCATGATTTCCAGTTCCGCGTATTCCGGACAGGAATAGGCCGCCACGGTGAGCCCGCCGTCCGGATACGCGGCATCAGGAACGCGTTCGAACCGTTCAACGATCAGGTCCTCTCCGACGAGGCCGGCCAGCCATCCTTCAGTGTCCGCCCCGATTTTCAATGAACGGACCGGGTCCGGCGTGAAGATGCCCGTTCCCTCTCCGGGCCCCGGCCATTTTCGCGCACGGTCCGACGCGGATGCTCCCTCGAAAACATAATCGTGAAACCACGGCCCGGAAGGATCCCGGGGCACGGCCGGGAACAGAATGCGTTCTGGCCTGCGGACCTGGGTGACGTTCCAGTTCGTGAATAGAACCGGTCCTCCGGCTACTGCAGGAACCGGCATCATTTTTTCGATGCGCTGGCGGATGGACAGGCGAGTGCCCGAGGCCGCAAGACGGATTTCGCGCACGGAACGTCCGCCGTTGAAACGGCTGACCGGTCCTGTGATGACGCATCCCTCCGGAGTAAGACGGGCGGTGTGCGCCGCTCCGTCGAACCACGGATCCGGCGGCCAGGCGGACCCGTTCACGGCCGACCATCTTCCCTGCTCCATGGGCCAGACCTTGTCCCCCCCGAAATTCATCCACTCCATCGTCCCCGGAAAGGATCCGGTATCCGGATCCGGCAGACGGATGCCGGAGAGCGCCGGATTTTCCCACAGCATGTTCTCCGCGTCCCGGAACCCGTAATGCATGATGCGCCCGATGGCAGGCACGACAACGACCCTGCAATCCACGTTCAATATCTCCACCGAATCCTTCCATCCGCGGTATTCTATGGTTTGGATTTTCAACCGGACTTTCTCCCCTCTATGATCGATGAACAACGACAGACGTTTTACCCTGTGCTCTTTGCTCTGTGCGCCATGCGCTTTGCCTCTTATAAGATACAAACTCCGCGTCAGAAAGGAAAATAAAAAAACCGGCCCGCTTGATGAAGACGCGGACCGGTTTCTGTGAGGGGGTTGTCCTGAGAAATAAGTCGTTTTATCGCGGGGGAAGACCCGCCAGAAATCGGGAAACGTCCGAAGCCGCCTGGCGTCCGCTCTGGATGGCCCGCACGACGAGGCTTGCGCCGAGCACCGCGTCGCCGGCCGCGAAAACCCCGGGATGGGTGGTCATGCCGTCCGGACCGAGGATCAGACCGCCCCTGTCGTCCAGCCGGGCGCCGAGATGCTGAAGAAGAACGCCGTGCTCGACGTGGGTAAATCCGAGCGCGAGCAGAACGAGGTCGGCTTTGATCTCGAAATCCGATTCTGGAATTTCACGGAATGCCTTGCGGCCGGTCGTATCCGTGGCATCCCATTCCACGCGCCTGCACTGGAGGCCGGTCACTTTCCCGTCCGCTCCGGAAAAGGACACCGTGGAAACCGCCCAGTCGCGTTCGCATCCCTCCTCATGCGAGCTGGAATGCCGCATGATGTTCGGCCAGGCCGGCCAGGGATTGAACGGTTCCCGCGACTCCGGGGGTCTTGGCAGGATTTCAATCTGCCGGATGCTCCTGGCCCCCTGGCGCCGCGCCGTGCCCACGCAATCGGAACCGGTGTCGCCCCCGCCGATGACCACCACGGTCTTGTCGGCCGCGGAGATCGGCGTGAACGCGTCCTGCGATTCCCCGGCGACCAGCCGGTTCTGCCGGGTCAGGAAATCCATCGCGAAGTGGATGCCGGACAAGGTCCGGCCCGGGACGGACAAGTCCCGCGGCGCTGAGGCGCCGGCTGCGATCAGAATGGCCTTGAAACTGCGCCGCAGGTACCGGGCGGAAACGTCCGTGCCCACGTCCACCTGCGTCTCGAAAGTCACGCCCTCCAACTGCATCTGCTCGATACGGCGGTCGATCATCCATTTCTCGAGCTTGAAATCAGGAATACCGTACCGGAGAAGCCCGCCGGCCCGGTCCGCGCGCTCGAACACGACGGCCTCGTGCCCGGCGCGGCCGAGCTGCTGGGCCGCGGCCAGACCCGCGGGCCCGGACCCGACCACCGCCACCCGCATGCCGGACTTCCGGGACGCCGGTTCCGGGCGAATGGCGCCCTCCCGCCATCCCCATTCCACGATCTGCTGTTCGATGTGGCGGATGGTAACGGGGTCCTGGTTCACGGACAATGTGCAGGCGGCCTCGCAGGGCGCGGGGCACAGCCGTCCCGTGAATTCGGGAAAATTGTTCGTCTCGTGCAGAAGGTCGAGGGCCTTTTGCCACTGGCCCAGATACACCATGTGGTTGAAATCAGGGATGCGGTTGGCCAGCGGACACCCGTAGGCGTGGCAGTACGGCACACCGCAGTCCATGCACCGGGACGCCTGCTTCTGGAGCCGTTCGGCCGGCAGAGGCAGTTCGAATTCCCGGTAATCCCGGATGCGGTCTGCCGCCTTGCGCTTGGCCGGATCCTCCCGCCGCACCTCCAGAAATCCGGTCGGCTTACCCATGAAACACCTCCTCGGTCGCGGCCACTGTTTCCTGCTCCGTGTCCTCCTTCCGCCGCATCCGCTCGAGCACCTGGCGGTAATCGACGGGCACGACCTTCACGAACAGGGGCAGGTGCGCTTCCCAGTTTTCCAGAAGGGTTTTTGCGCGCGGGCTGGCGGTCCTCTCGAAATGCCTCTCGATCAGGCCGCGGAGAAGGACCCGGTCCTTCGGGTCCGAAACGCTCTCGAGGTCGACCATATCGAAATTGCACCGCGTATCGAAGCGTTCCGTGGGGTCGTACACGTACGCGATGCCGCCGCTCATGCCCGCGGCGAAATTGTTTCCCGTCTGGCCGATGACCACAACGGTCCCGCCGGTCATGTATTCACAGCCGTGATCCCCGATGCCCTCGACCACCGCGACGGCGCCGCTGTTTCGGACGGCGAACCGCTCTCCCGCGATGCCATTGACAAAGAGCTCCCCGGAGGTCGCGCCGTACAGCGCCACATTTCCGATCAGCACGTTTTCATGCGGCATGAATGCCGCGCCCGCGGGCGGTACCAGGACGATGCGTCCGCCCGACAGGCCTTTTCCGACATAGTCGTTCGCGTCTCCCTCGACGCGTATTTCAACGCCCGGCGCGAGAAACGCGCCCAGGCTCTGGCCCGCGGATCCTTTCAGCCGGATGGCCAGCGTGCCGTCCGGAAGCCCGCCGGGGCCGTGCCGCCGGACGATCTCCCCGCTGATGCCGGCGCCGACGGTCCGGTGCACGTTCCGCACCGGAAGATCGATTTCCGTTTTCCGGCCATCCGCGATCGCGGCCTCCGCCAGTTCGCGGATACGGACTTCGAGGTCGATCTCGTCCCGGGGGCCGGGCCCCGAGGTGCAGCGCCGGCAGACGCCCTCGGGCGCGGTGACAAGCAGGGGCGAAAGGTCGAGGCCCGACGCCTTCCAGTGCCCGGCCGGCGGCGTGAATTCCAGAACATCGGCGCGGCCGACCATTTCATCCACGGTCCGGAAACCCAGTGACGCCATGTGTTCGCGCAGATTCTGCGCGGTGAAACGCAGGAAACGCTCCACGTAATCGGCCTTGCCGCCGAACCGGGACCGGAGCACGGGATCCTGCGTGGCCACGCCCGTTGGGCAGGAGTTCAGGTGGCACTTGCGGACCATCACGCACCCGAGGGTGATGAGCAGGGCGGTTCCGAATCCGAATTCCTCCGCGCCCAGCAGGGCCGCCACGGCAAGGTCGCGGCCGGTCTTGAGCTGTCCGTCGACCTGAACGCGAATCTGGCCGCGGAGCTGGTTGGCCATGAGCGCCTGCTGAGCCTCGGCCAGGCCGAGTTCCCAGGGAAGGCCGGCGTGCTTGATGGCCGTGAGCGGCGAAGCGCCCGTGCCTCCCTCCTGTCCCGAGATCAGCACGAGATCGGCGCGCGCCTTGGCCACGCCCGCGGCCACGGTGCCGACGCCGACCTCCGACACCAGCTTCACGGACACCCGCGCGGACGGATTCACGGTGCGCAGATCGTGGATCAGCTGGGCCAGGTCCTCGATGGAATAGATGTCATGGTGCGGGGGCGGTGAAATCAGGGTCACGCCGGGTGTGGTGTGCCGGACGCGCGCGATTTCTTCCGTGACCTTGTGCCCGGGGAGCTGTCCCCCTTCGCCGGGCTTGGCGCCCTGCGCGATCTTGATCTGGAGCTCGTCCGCATGCACGAGGTATTCGGTCGTGACTCCGAAACGGCCGGAGGCCACTTGCCGGATCCGCGAGAACAGCCGGTCGCCGTTCGGCAGGGGAACGGTCCGGCCGGGATCCTCGCCCCCCTCTCCGGAATTGCTGCGGCCGCCGATCCGGTTCATGGCCGCGGCCACGGCCTCGTGGGCCTCGCGGCTGATGGATCCGAACGACATGGCCGCGGACACGAAGCGCGGCAATATGGCTTCGACCGGCTCCACTTCGTCGAGGGGAACCGGATCGCGGGGTTTGAACCGGAGCAGGCCCCGGAGCGTCGTGTTCCCCGCCGTGAGCCGGTCCATCAATTCCGCGAATTTCAGGTACAGGCCGTAATCATTCAGCTTCGCCGCGGTCTGGAGCGTGAAAACGGCCTCGGGGGTCCACAGATGCTTCTCCCCGTCGTTGCGCACGGCGTACTGCCCTCCGGCGTCGAGCAGTTTTGAAACCCGACCGTCCGCGGGAAACGCCCTGCGGAGACGCTGCACGGATTCCGCCGCGATGGCCTCCAGGCCCGCGCCTCCGATCGGGGACGCGGTGCCGGGGAAAAACCGGCGGATGACGTCCGGACCGATGCCGACCGCCTCGAATATCTGCGATCCGTAAAAGCTGTGCACCGTGGAAATACCCATGCGGCTGAAGGTCTTCAGCAGGCCCTTCTTGACCGCCGTGATGTAGTTGTCCATGGCGTTTTCCGGCGGCAGCGGCTGTTCGAGCAGGCTGGACTCGCTCAGGCTACGCACCGTCTGGAACGCCAGGGTCGGGCATACGGCGTCCGCGCCGTAACCGATCAGCAGGGCGAAATGGAATATCTCCCTCGGTTCCCCGGATTCCACGACGATGCCGGTGGATGTCCGGAGCCCTTTCCGCAGCAGGTGATGGTGCAGTCCGGCCGTGGCCATCAGGCAGGGGACGGGCGCCCATTCGGCGTCCACGTCCCGGTCCGAAAGGATGAGAATGGCGGCGCCGGATGCGATCGCCGCCTCTGACTCCGCGAAGATGCGTTCCATCGCCTCGGCCAGGGCCGCCCCGCCGCCGTCCGCCCGGAAACGCATGTCGATGCGCCGGCTCAGGAGGTCGGGATGCCGGGCCTCGGCGATCCGGACCATGTCGTCGATCGTGAGAATGGGGTGGTGCAGGCGAAGGCCCCGGCAGTGCTCCGGGCTTTCATCGAGGAAATTCCGTTCGCGGCCCACGTTGCTTTCGAGCGACATGACCCGCTCCTCGCGGAGCGGATCAATGGGCGGATTGGTCACCTGCGCGAACAACTGCTTGAAATAGGAGAACAGGAGCTGGGGACGCGAGGAGAGAACCGGGAGTCCCGCGTCGTTCCCCATCGACCCCACGGCCTCCTGGCCGCGAGACGCCATCGGGTTGATCAGGATCCGCAGGTCCTCGTCCGTGTATCCGAAGGCGTGCTGAAGCCGCGTCAGCTTCTCCGGGTCCACGTGGGGCGCCTGGGAGGGCATGAACAGGCCCCGCAGTTCGATCCGGTTCTCGCGGAGCCACCGGCGGTACGGCTTGCGGCGGGAAATCTCCGCCTTGATCTCGTTGTCCGGCACGATCCGGTTCTGCTTCAGGTCCACGAGCAGCATTTTCCCGGGCTGGAGTTTGCCGTGCTGGTGGATCTGTTCGGCCGCGAATTCCAGGACGCCGGTTTCCGAAGCCAGGGCGATCAGTCCGTCGCGGGTCACCGTGAACCGGGCGGGCCGCAGGCCGTTCCGGTCGAGCGTGGCGCCGATCCAGCGGCCGTCGCAGAAGGCCATCGCCGCGGGTCCGTCCCAGGGCTCCATGAGAGAGGAATGGAACTCGTAGAAAGCGTGTTTGTCTTCCGTGAGGCCGGTCCTGCCGCCGTATGCCTCGGGTATCATCATCATGACGGCGTGCGGCAGGGAACGCCCCGCGAGCACGAGCAGTTCGAGGACATTGTCGAAGACCGCGGAGTCACTGCCGCCTTCCATGATCACGGGCTTGATCTTATCGATGTCATCCCCGGGAAAAGCCGGGGATCGCATGAGCGCCTCGCGGCCCTGCATACGGTTGATGTTGCCGCGGAGCGTGTTGATCTCTCCGTTGTGCCCCACGTACCGGAAGGGCTGGGCCAGCGCCCAGGTCGGCAGGGTATTGGTGCTGTACCGCTGGTGCACGAGCGAGAACGGGCTGATGAAACGCTCGTCCAGAAGGTCGGGGAAGTATTCCGGAAGCTGGTGCCCGTTGAGCAGGCCCTTGTAGACGAGGGTGCGGCTCGACAGACTCACGACATAAAAAGCGGCGGCGGCGGAGTTTTTCCAGGACAGGATTTCCTTCTCGACCAGCCGCCGGATGACGTACAGCCTGGCTTCAAAGGCATCGGCCGGGGTTTCGCCCCGGCTGACGAACAACTGTCCGACCCGGGGTTCGGTGGATCGCGCCAGCGGTCCGAGCGTCGAACGGTCCGTCGGCACCTCGCGCCAGCCGAGCACTTCGCATCGTTCGGCTTTCACGGTCCTCTCGAAGGCCTGCATGCAGCGCTCGGCCAGGGCCGCGTCGGTCGGCAGAAACGTCATGCCGACGGCGTAATCCCCGGGCGGGGGAAGCCGCAGCCCCGTCCACACTTTTCGGAAGAAACCGTCCGGAACCTGGGCCATGATGCCGGCCCCGTCCCCGGTGCTTTTATCCCCGCCAACAGCTCCCCGGTGCTCCAGATTCACGAGAATGCGGATGCCGTCGCGGAGCATCGCATGATGCGCCGTGCCGTCCACGCGCGCGACGAAACCCACGCCGCAGCTGTCCCGGTCGTTCGCCGGGTCATACAGGCCGAAAGGCCGCATGCGTCCCGCGGCATCGGTTTGAAACGGGTTCGATGATTGCATGAATTCCCCTCACAGAGTCATTCCGGCCGGACTGCTGACAGCCGGCTCAGCGGATCGCCGGAAGTGCCGCATTCCCGTTGATGTGGGTCCCCCGTTAACCGGGGGACCCGCCTTTCACGGAAAATCCAGGCGGCCGGAGACCGCGCGCTCACATGATGAAAAGCATTTTCGAATACTTGGGCATGGGCCAGAGGGCGTCCTCCACAAGGGCCTCGAGCTGGTCGACCGGTTTTCGCAGTTCGTCCATGAGCGGGACGACTTTGTCCACGACGAACTTGGCTCTCTTGGACAGATCCTCGACTGCTTCCGCCTTCCCGGCCGCCTCGACCAGATCCCGGTTCGCCTTCTCGACGGATTCGATGAGCCCGGTCAGGACCTTGACCCGCTCAACCTGGAAGCCGACCGAAACGCCGGGCAGAAGGGTTTCGAGGTCCTTGAGCCCTTTCACGGTCGACAGTAGTTTGTTCTGGTACGTCACGGCCGCGGGAATGACCAGCGTGTCGACCATGTTCGAGAGCGTATCCGTTTCGATTTCCACATTCTTGATGTACTGTTCCAGCTTGGTGTGATAGCTGGAATCGATTTCCACCTTGCTGGCCACATTCTGCCGCAGGAACAGATTGACGTTTTTCTCGTCGGTCAGCGCGTCAAGCGCGTACGGCGTATTCTTCACGTTCGGCAGACCGCGGCGGGCGGCCTCCGTTTCCCATTCCATGCTGTAGTTGTTCCCGTTGAAGAGAACCGCTTCGGACGCTTTAATGTGCTTCCGCAGGGTTTCCATCACGGCGACGTTCAGTTCGCTTCCTTTCTTCGAGATCTCGGCCTCCATGTCGGCCACGAGGATGTCGATCGAATCGGCTACCGCGGCGCCGAGCACCGTGTTCGAATACGAGACGGAAGCGGACGACCCGATGGCCCGGAATTCGAACTTGTTGCCCGTGAAGGCGAAGGGGCTCGTCCGGTTCCGGTCCGTGGCGTCGCGGAGAATGGACGGCACGTTGTGGATGCCCAGGTCGATGATGCTCTTGGCCGTGGCCTTCGCCACCTTGCCGTCGCGGATCGCCTCCAGGATATGCGTCAGCTGTTCGCCGAGGAAAATGGACATGATGGCCGGCGGCGCCTCGTTGGCGCCGAGCCGATGGTCGTTCGAGGCCGAGGCGATCGATGCGCGAAGCAGATCGCCGTAGTCGCGCACGGCCTTGATCGTCGCGACGAGAAACACCAGAAACTGCAGGTTCTGTTCCGGGGTTTTGCCCGGCTCCAGCAGGTTGTTGCCCTCCGAATCGGCCATCGACCAGTTGTTGTGCTTGCCGCTGCCGTTGATCCCGGCGAACGGTTTCTCGTGGAGCAGGAGCGCCAGGCCGTGCCGGTTGGCGACCTTCTTCAGGATTTCCATGATCAGGTGGTTCCGGTCGGCGCCGACATTCGCTTCCGCGTAAATCGGCGCGATTTCGAACTGATGGGGCGCCACCTCATTGTGCCGGGTTTTCGCGGGCACGCCGAGTTTGTAAAGCTCGTGCTCCGCGTCCTGCATGAAGGAAAGAACCCGTTCCTTGATCGATCCGAAATAATGATCCTCGAGCTGCTGCCCTTTCGGCGGAAGGGCGCCGATCAGCGTCCGGCCCGTGATCTGCAGGTCCGGGCGTCCGAGAAAAAAGTCCTTGTCGATCAGAAAGTACTCCTGCTCCGTTCCGATGGTGGTCAAGACGCGCGAGGCCTTGTCGTTTCCGAACAGACGGAGCACCTTGAGCGCCGACTTGGAAACCGCCGCCATGGACCGGAGCAGAGGCGTCTTGTTGTCCAGCGCCTCGCCCGTGTAGCTGATGAACAGCGAGGGGATGCAGAGAATGCCTCCCTTGGGGCCTTCCATGATGAATGCGGGGCTGGACGGATCCCACATGGTGTACCCGCGCGCTTCAAAGGTGCTCCGCATCCCGCCGCTTGGAAAGGAGGACGCGTCCGGCTCTCCCTGGACGAGCTGTTCCCCGCGGAAACGTTCGATCACCTCGCCGTCGTCGTCCAGTTCCAGAAAAGCGTCATGCTTTTCTGCGGTCGAACCGGTCTGCGGCTGGAACCAGTGCGAAAAATGGGTGACTCCCCTTCCGGTCGCCCATTCCTTCAGCGCGTGCGCGACCGTGTTGGAAATCGTCGGATCCAGCTTGGCGCCCTTGCGGATGATATCGCGCAGCTTGATGTAGACGTCCTTCGGCAGTTTTTCACGCATGACCTGGTCATTGAACGTATTGACCCCGAAATAATCGGACATGGGCACGAATGCGGCGCCATTGGACGACCGGTCCGGTTTTTCAGGATGTTCCGGGATTCCCTTGGTGGGCATGACGATTCCCTCGCAGTTGGTGGAACGGTTCTTTGATTTTATGGTTCTTCCGGTTCCGGTAGCCGGTCAATCTCGGAACAGATCCGGACGGAAAGCACAGCTATTTTCTGCCAAGAACAAGGCAAATGCAATGCCGATGAACAAGCGAGATAGGAACGATCGCTTGGATTCGAGATAAAACATTTATAATCAATAATTAAAGTGGGAGGGAGAAATTAAATTAATTGTAAATACAGGAAAAAAATAATACAATATTGTATTTTTAGAAAATTCATTTGACAAAATAGTAGCAAACGAAAGCTTTTCAAACCCCAGAAGGATTACATCAGACCTGCCAGAATTCCATTTGGTCGTCTGAAAAGCAAAAAAGATCACAAAACAGGAAAGATCGGATCAGAAATGGTGGCCCGCGCCGGCGCCGGGGGAATAAAATGAGCTTTGTCGAGGAAGGAAAAACGACAATATCGTAAACATACGAAATTAAAATACAAATTCGTATTATTTCTTGACCATTTCCTTTATTGTGCTCAGAAGCTGTATAAGACTGTACGGTTTCTGGATGAAGGGATAATTTCTTTCCTGAATGACAGTCCACTGGCTTTTATGATCCGTGTATCCGCTGCTCAGCAGAACGCGGAGCCCGGGTTTTTCTTTCCGCAGTTTTTCAACCAGATCGATGCCGCTCTGGTCCGGCAGCACCACGTCGCTGAAAATGAGGTCGAAATTCCCCCGGTGCTGGCTGTACAAACGGAGCGCCTCCTCCGCGTTGGACGCGACCGTGACCAGGTACCCGTTCTCCCGGAGTGCGACCCGCAGAAATTCCTGGATGCCGTCCGAATCTTCGACCGCGAGGATCCGCTCCCCGTTGCCGCGGAGCGATTCGAGGCTGACGGCCGTGTCATGCGTCACCGCGATGCGCTCCTTTACGGCCGGGAAATAGATGTCGAAGCGGCTGCCCCGGCCGATTTCGCTGTGGACTTCGATCCAGCCCTCGTGCTGGCGCACGATACCGTACACGACCGAAAGGCCCAGTCCGGTTCCCCCGCCGGGACCTTTGGTGCTGAAGAACGGCTCGAAAATTCTCGACCGGATGTCCTCGGGAATGCCGGTTCCCGTGTCGTTGACCGACAGCAGAACGAAATCCCCGGACCTCGCTTCCGGCCGGTCGGCCGGATTCGGCGTCCGGAGAATCGCATTCTCCGTCTTGATGGTGATGCGGCCTCCCTTCACCATCGCGTCGCGCGCATTCACCGTCAGGTTCATGATGACCTGTTCGATACTTCCCTTGTCCGCCCGGATCGTCCACAGGTTGCCCTGCAGCTGCGTCCGCACGTCGATATCCTCCCCGATCAGACGATGCAGCATCCGGAGCAGGTTGCCCACCGTCTGATTGACGTCTATGGGAACGAAACGGGTCGGATGCTTGCTGCTGAACAGCAGGAGCTGGCGGGTCAGTTCCGCCGCCCGGACAGCCGCGGCCTGGACTTCCCGGAGATCCCGGTGGATGACGTCGGACGGAGTGACCCGCTGGAGGGCCATGTCGGTGCAGCCCTGTATCGCGGTGAGCAGATTATTGAAGTCATGGGCCACGCCGCCGGTTAGCGTCCCGATGGCCTCCATTTTCTGGGCCTGGAGGAGCTGATGCTCGATGTGTTCCTTCTCCTTCTCTGCCCGCTTCCGCTCCGTGACGTCGATTCCAAGAAGGAATGCGTATTCGAATCGCCCCCGCCGGCTCGTCACGCACTGGCCGTGCCATTCGACGGCGAACTCGTCCCCGGCGCGCGTCTTGATCCGGCACGCCTGGAGCGAAGATTCTTTTCGGCGGATGAGACTCAAAAGACCCCTGCGGGCGGATTCCCGGTCCTCGGGATGGATGAACCGGTCGATAAAATCCTTCCCGATCACCTCCTGCGCGTCATAACCGGCGGCGCCGAGCAGAGTCTGATTCACCAGCAGGGTCCGGGCCTTCCCGTCCACCGCGGCGTAGAAGGCCGGCGATGTCTGGATCAGGGTGTTGATGAAATCCCTCTCCTTTTCCAGCTGTTCCTCCGCCCGCTTCTGCTCGGAGACGTCCCGGATGACCTCGACGGCGCCGGTGATTTCGCCCGCGTCGTTCCGGACCGGAAAAGCTTTTGCCGTCCAAACGCGCCCTTTCCGGGTTTCGATGATGCGGTCCGAGGCCGCGCCCGTATTCAAGGCCGTCTGCACGGCACAGTCCGGGCAGGGGGCGTTTCTCCGGTGCCACATCTGATGACAGCGGGATCCAATGATCTTCTCCGGCGTTTTCCGCATCGCCTTGCCGGCGGCGGCATTGGCCCAGATGATCTCGAGATCGCGGTTCAGGTAGACAACCATGTCCGAGACACTGCTGAGGATGAGACCCTTCTCCCGCTCGGATTTCTTCAGCGCTTCTTCCGTCCGGTTGCGCAGGGTGACGTCCTGAAAAGCCGCCACGGCGCCGAAAATTCTCCCCCGCTCGTCCCGTATGGGCGAGGCATGAAAGTCGACGTCAAAGGCCTCACCGTCCTTGCGCATCAGGCGCGCCGCTTCCGGCAGGCTCACCACGGTGCGGGACTTGAGGACCTTCTCGACCGGCCGGAGGTCGCCGGTCCGGGAGGAGGCAAGCCGGAACACCGAGGAGAAAGGTTTGCCGTTGACCTCCCCGAACGTCCAGCCGGTCAATCGTTCGGCCACGGGATTCATGAAGAGGATCTCCGCGCGCTCGTTCGTGGCGATGACGCCTTCCGCCAGACTGCGGAGCGTGGTTGAAAGCCAGGCCTCGTTTTCCCGGAGCCGTCTCTCCGTCCGGTGCTTGTAGAGGGACATTTCAATGGCGGTCTGCAGTTCCCGGTTCTCAAACGGCTTCAGAAGATATCCGTAGGGTTCGGTCTGCTTTGCCTTTTCGAGGGTGTCTGAATCAGCGTACGCGGTGAGGTAGATGACGGGGACGTCGATCTTTTCATGTATGGCCGCGGCGGCCTGGATGCCGTTCATGGGCATGCGCAGCACAATGTCCATCAGGACAAGATCGGGGCGGAGCTGAAGCGCCTTGCGGACGGCTTCCTGGCCGGTTGAGACAACGCCGCACACATCGTATCCGAGTTTTCGGAGACTGCGCCGAATGTCCTCCGCGACGATGCGCTCGTCCTCGACCACAAGGATTTTGGCCCTGGCTTCGGTCATGCGGTCACCCCTCGGACGCCGGTCCCTGTTTCTCAGGTGCCTCACGGACGCGTCCGTGAGGCACCCCGCCCGTCCCCTGTGTCCGTGAACCCCGGATCCAGGCGTCGGTTCAGCGGACCGGCCAAATTGTCCGTTGCTTTAATCGAGGCTGTTTTATATATTGATTCTGGAACGCCGCGGCGCGGCCGGCGCCCGGCGGCATGAATAGTTTACAAAAAGCGCGTGAAAGAAGCAATTCTTTTCTGAGGTACGGAAACCCGGTGCTCCCGAAACACTTCATGGTCGCCGTCCTGAATGAAGACGGCGATTACTTCTCGACCCACTCGTTCACCCGATGGAAACTGGCGGCCCTTGCCGCAGGAACCGCCGCGGCGCTGATTCTCATCGTGCTCGGCGTTAATCTGCTGGCCGGCCGCGCGGACAAGACCCTCCGAGAACGCGAACTGGGCCGTAAAAACGCTGTTTTGGAAAAGACGTTCAAGAGTTGGGAGAACCGCGTCCGCAAGCTGGAAACCGAGGTCAAGGACGTCCAGCGGCGGAATCACCAGCTCCGGACCACCGCTTTTCTGTCCCTCCCCGAGGTGGATTACGGCATCGGCGGGTCCGAATCGTTTCTCAAGCAGGACGGCCTGTTCGAGTTTTCGGAAGTCCGTCCCATCGAATGGGACCTGAACCGGATCACCGTCCAGGTCCGCGCTCTGGAGGCGAATACGTCCGAGTTGGAGACCGTCATTTCGAAGAAACAGCGGGAGATCGCCCACTACCCGTCCATCCATCCGGTGCGCGGCGGATGGCTGTCCTCTTCATTCGGAAAACGCATCGATCCCTTCACCGGCAAGATCGAGGAGCACAACGGCATCGACATATCCATCAAGCCGGGATCCGAGGTGTATGCGGTCGGCGCCGGCACGGTGAAGGAGGCGGTCACTCGGGCCGTGCCGAACAAGGGCTACGGCATCTACATCATGCTCGACCACGGGTTCGGCTATACGACCCTGTACGCCCACCTGTCCAAAGTCTTTGTGAAATCCGGCCAGCAGGTCAAACGCTGGGACCTGATCGGGCTCACCGGAGACACCGGCAAATCCACGGCCCCGCACATCCATTACTCGGTCATGCAGGACGGGGACGCCCGGAATCCCATCCATTTTCTGCTTGAATAGACCCGCCCCGATTCAAACCCGTCCGAAACGCTCCTCCCAGAACCTCAAAAACGCGACGGTTCCCTCGAAACGGACCGACGGAATGCCCATCCGACGCGCCGCACGGACGTTTTCCTCCCGATCATCCACGAACAGGCACGCGGCCGGTTCCACGGCCGCCGAAGCCAGGGCCGCCCGGTAGATGCCCGGTTCGGGCTTCGCGAAACCGCAGGCAAAGGAGTACACCCGTCGGTCGAAATGCCCGAGCAGCCGGTATTTCCGTTCGATGGACCGGATATGGAGTTCGTTGGTGTTGGAGAGGGCGACCCGGAGTGCGCGTCCGTCCAGGCGCCTGAGCAATCCGGTCATTCTCCGGTCCGGAGCGGCCAGCATGGCGCCCCAGCACCGGACGAAATCCGGGAAAGAAATCGGCCAACCAAGACGCCGCACCGCCTCCGCATGGAACTCCCGGCTTTCGATGCGGCCTCGTTCGTAGCGTCCGAGAAGGCCCTCATCCAGAATGACGCGCCGGAACCGGTCCGGGCTGAGCCCCGGCCGGAGACGCCGGAATGCGGACAGGCCGTCCGCGACCCGAACATCGATGAAAACGCCGCCCAGATCGAACAGGACGGCGGCCGGAACGGGGCTCCTGTCAGGAAACCGTGAATTTGGCAAGCAGTTTCTGCTGGCTTTGGGAGATGACTTCGAGCGACTGGGCCAGTCCCGCGACGTCGGTGAACTGGTCCGAAAGCTGGCGGGTGGCCACGTTGATATCCTCCACAGCCTGCACGTTCCGTCCGCTGACCGACGCCACATTCTGCATGGCGCCCCCCACCTGGTGGGAAAGACGCTGCATGTTGCTGATGGCCGATGCGATCTTGTTCATCCGGGTCTGGTTCGCCTCGACCAGGTCGCGGATGCCGCCCAGGAGGGCCTTGGCCTTGTCGGTCATGACCGCGGAATCATGCACTTTCGACAGACCCTCCTCCATGGATTTCTGCACGTTCACAATCCCCCGCTGAACGGTGCTGATCAATTCGTTGACCTCGCGCGTGGCCTCGGCCGTCCGTTTGGCCAGCCGGCGGATCTCGTTGGCCACCACCATGAACCCCTTCCCCGCCTCTCCGGCCCGGGTCGCCTCGATGGAGGCGTTCAGCGCCAGCACGTTCACCATGGAGGCGATGTCGTCGATAAGCTCGACCGCCACGTCGATGCGCTCGGAATGCCCGCTGAGCTCTCCGATGACGCGGCCGGTTTCGCCGACCGATTGTTCGATGGACTGAATTGTGCCGATCGTCCGGTCCATGGCCGTCGTACTCTCATGAACGGCCTTGGCCGTGCTTTCGGCGGAGACCGCGCTTTCCGAAGCCTCGTGGCTGACCCGGTCGATGTTGCCCAGAAGGGATTCCAGATCCTCCTCGGTCCGCTTGATCTGGTCGTTCTGCTGGACGGTCCCCCGCGCGACTTCACCCATGGTGGTGTTGATGTGGGATGTGGCGGTGCTGACCTGGACGGTGGAGGCGGCGAGCTGTTCGCTGACGCCCATCAGGTTTCCGGCCTGCGCCATGATGGTTGCGACCAGGCTCCGCAGGCTCAGGGGCTCGCTGTTGAAGGTGATGACAGGAACGCCCTTTTCGACGGCTCGGTTGATGAACGGAACCAGGGCCCGGTCCGTGACGCAGGTGGCCAGCCCGTTGTACCCCTTTTCCAGAAGCGATTCGATGGCTTCGCCGTAGACCGCGGCGCTGAAATCCTTGAAGCGCATGGACCGTTCGGGGATGATCCATTCCACCGCGGTGTTGTATTCCGAGAGCTCCCGGGCGGCCTGCAGGACGCCGTTTTTGACCGGGGTCCAGAAGGCCGAGTCCTCGCGGCCGATCACGGCCAGACGGAGCGGATTCCGGGGCATCTGACGGATGGGATGGGCCATTTCGCGCATGGCCGCCTGGGACTGGATCATCCCTTTCCCGATTTCCCAGAATTGCTTGACGTTGGAGGGGTTGATCACCTCCATGGAGGTGAGCAGCCGCGGCACCGACGGCTGCCAGCCCGCCACCAGATGATTGAAAAGGTGGATGACCGGATCATGGCCCTGGGCGAACGGATTCTGCCCCAGTGTCGCGGAGATGGTTCCGTCCTGGATGTAGTAGACGGATTCCTCCGTGATGTCGTGGCCGACGACCCGGATCTGTCCCGCCTTGCCGGATTCCTTGACGGCCTGCGCCACCGCGGACGGGGTGGCGCCTTCGGTGACGTAAACCGCGCCGAGGTGCGGGTATTTGGCGATGGCTTCAAGCGTTCCCTTGAACGCCAGTTCGGGTTTCTCGCCGTTTTCGAAAATGTGGACGATCTCGATCTCCGGGTATCGCTCGCGCATGACGCACTGAAATCCCTTGCGGCGCAGTTCGAGTCCGGTGGAGGTAAAAGAACCCGTCGTGATGGCGATTTTACCCTTGCCCGCCAAGAGCTCCCCCATCACCTCTCCGCACTTCTGGCCTTCGAGGAACGAATCTGCGCCCACGTAGCACAGACGGCGGCAGGGGACATCCGTGAGGCTGTTGAACTCCATGGACATGTTCTTCAGATTCTGGACCATCCCGTTCATGATCCGCGCGAGGGCACCCTCGTTTCCGCCGTCCTTCTCGGGAACAGGCTGGGAACCGACCTGGTATCGGACGGCCAGGTTGCCCTGGGCCAGTTCCGTCACCGCATAGGTCAGGTTGGTCAGGTCCTCCTCGTTGAGCATCCGTCCGAGTTTCGAGAGCCGTGCATAGGGCGTGACGTCCCGCCGCCAGAGCAGAAATGCGAGCAGGAGAGCGGTCGCGCCTCCCCCCAGGCATCCCGCCATCAGGAGCCGGGCGGTCACCGGCGGGTCCAGCCGGAAAATCAAGGCGGCCAGGCCCAACGCGAAAAAAGACAGCGTCAACGCAAGCGCCACGGCATGGATCACATGGTGCTTCCGAATCCAGGTTTGAACGCTTTCGGACATGAAAAACTCCAGCATTGAATCCAGGTTGGGTGACGTGTCTCCCTGAACCGGCGTCCGGTGGACGCCGGTTCAGGGGGACGTTTCCGCAGTCTGCTCGCGCTCCAGCAGACGGCGGATGACCTCCAGCAGTATCGGCGGCCGTGTGGTCTTCAGGACGAACGCGTCTGCGCCGCACTGTTTCGCGATCTCCGCGTCCTGGTCCAGATCGCGCGATGTCAGGACAATGACGGGAATGCGGGACAGCTTCCGGTCGAACTTGATCATCCGGCAGACCTTGTGCCCGTCGAGCCCGGGCAGCATGATGTCGGTGATCACGAGGTCGGGATTCTCCTTGCGCACCGCGTTGAGGCCTTCCAATCCGCTCTCCGCGTCTACCGTCTCATACCCGTTCGACTCAAGACGCATCCGTAGCGTCTTGCGGAAGACCGCGTTGTTCTCGATGATAAGAATGCGCTTGGGCATGTCGGATGTCATCCTCATTGTCCCGCGGGTTTCCGGGGGGCCTTTTTCCGGCCGTCGTCCTTCGTCGCATACTTGGAATAGATCGATTTCTCGCACTCCGGACACAATCCGTGGGTGAATTCCGCGTCCGTGTGCTCCTTGATGTAGATCTCCAGCTGCTGCCAGTATCCCTTGTCGTTCCTGATTTTCTTGCAGTGGGAGCAGATCGGTATGAGACCGCCGAGCGTCTTGATGGTATCCAGGGAATGCTGCAGCCGCTGATTCGTCTGCTCGAGCTCCCGGTTCTTCTGCATGACCGCCTCATAGGTCGAGAAGAGGAGGTCCAGAATCTGGATCCGGTCGGAAGTGAGAAAATGCTTGTGGCCCGCGAAAAATATCTCGATGCCGAGATCCGCCATGGAATTCTTGCGGAGTTCCCGGTTGACGCAGATGTACTGCAGGTGCGAAAGCAGGTGTTCCTTGTTGTACGGCTTTGTGATGAAATGATCGGCCCCGCACTCGAGCCCTTTGATGATGTCGTGGGGGCTGGAAAGCTGAGTGAGCAGGATCACCGGGATCTTCCGGGTTTCCTCGCTCTGCTTGATCCGCCGGCAAAGCTCGTAGCCGTCCATCTCGGGCATCACCACGTCGCTGATGATGATGGTCGGCTTGAACTTCAGAAGCGCCTGGCAGGCCTCCTCGCCGTTGTAGGCGATCGTCACTTTGTACCGGTTGAGTTCGAGAACGTGGCGGAGATGCTGCGCCTGGGTATGGCTGTCCTCGACGATGAGTATCTCGGCATTCATGGCGCCGACGGCGTCACTCCAAGTCATGGGATCCGACTCCCTGTCAATCGGTGAACTCGTTTCCGGCCCGCTCCCCCACGGCCGCGGCGTTTCCGCGGAACACGCATCCCTTGCCGTTTCAATTCTGATTCCGTTTCGAAGAAACAATGCTCTGAAGCTGTCTGATGGCGAGCCGGCTGGGAGCCACTTTGTTGTTCTCCCACCGGTTCACCGTGCAGAGGGTGACTCCCAGACGGTGGGCGAACTCCTCCTGCGTCAGGCCCATGGTGACGCGGAGTTCCCGGATTTGAGTTCCGTTCATCAACAATCCCCTTAAAATCACAATCCCTTTTCGGAGAAATCCCATTGAGCATATTACAAATAATATGCCAACGGAATGAACGGAATCAATCCATGTCTAAGTTTTTGATTATTATAAACTATATTCGCAGAATAGCCATCGGGGAGGTTTGAAAAGGATGTACGATTTGGCAAAATGAAAGTAAAACATTCCAGTCTGCACGGGTTATCCGATTCCGGCGGATTGGGATCGGTCTTTCCGTTGACCGCCCGTCGGTTCGTGGAGAACACCGAGATACCGGCCGGAACCGGACCTTCCTTGCGGTTATTCGTGATTGAAGGACCCCGCCGCCCGCTGCGCGGGATCAAGCTATTCTATATCTAAAGTATTGAAGACAAGCAACGGGGAATCACAAGTAACTTGGATGATGGACGCCGTCCCGCTGCGCGGGACCAAGCTAGTATATTTTTTTATCATATTGAAGGCAAGCGGCGGGCCTTCAATAATGAACAAATCTCATTGCTTGGTCCGGCGAAGCCGGGGAATCAGACCCGTCGGAGCGGCCAGAAGCCCAATCTCCGACTCACTAAAAAGATTGGAACCGGAATGAACAGACTTCTGGCCGCCCGATTGACTTGCGGTCCATCCGGGCATGCCCGATCGGTCCGGTGAAAGTCCGGTTGGTTCCGTCTCAGGGATTGGTTTTCATGTCTTCCCGTGACGGTTCGGGACGGGTTTTACCGGTGTAACCGACCAGTAAAATGTCCCTTTCAATTATGATTTTCCTGATCGTCGCACTGATAACCGCATCCGTTTCAGCCTGCCGATGCGCCGCCATCCGCGTCATGGCGTCATGCCCGGTTCCGCGTATCGCCCGGGTTTCGGCGTCATCCAGCGCCAGATGGCAGACGAACATCATGCCGCCGAGCCCGCAGCCGGACAGGGCGTCCGCGAGAAAGGACTCCTTTTTCTCGACCGGTTCGCCCCACATGCCCTCCATCTGTGTCACGCCCGCGGGTTGAAGCGGCAGTTTGTATTCCAGGGACAGCTTCACAAGGAGAAAGCGCAGCGCCGGGGTCGATGTCGGCGCGGACATGTGCGTGGACAGATGCGAGAGCTGAGGGATGTGGCGGAGCGCCGTTTCTATCTGATTTCGGAATTCCCGCTCCACGGATTGGAGCGGAGCGTTCAGACCGTCGAAATCTTCGTTGGTAACGGGCAGAAAGCCGTCTGGCATGCGCAGGCCCGGAGCGTGCGACAGAGGCGGCCATTTGTAATTATCCCATTCGCAGGTCAGGCTGAGATGGACGCCGGCATCCAGACTGGGATTCTGCCTGAGCAGTTCCGCGCCCGCCAGGAACCAGGGCGCCTGAACCAGAACCTCCACCGAGGTGAGGATGCCCTCCCGAAAGGCCCGGATACACGCCTGATTGGCTGCGTTCGTGAAACCGAAGTCGTCCGCGCGCATGACGACGCGGATGCGGTCGGTGTCCGCTCCGGCCCCGGACCGGTCTGTGTCTCCAGGTGTCTCCTGCGCGGCCGAAATCGACGCGATGGAGATGCAAACCGCGAGAATGCTCTGTGCTCCGGTTGAACGGATCATTCACTTCTCCTTGTCTTTGATCAAAGGAGTGCCGGTATTTTGGAAACACGCTCACGACCGGACAGGTCCCTTCACCCGACCTGCGTTTTTCCCGACTCCCGCGTCGTGGTCTGCTGGGAATTCCCTTTAAAACATCGCAGTGGATGACCGGGAGCCGAACATCCGGTTCACTTCTGCAGAATCAGCTTCCTGGTTTCGGAGTATCCGCCCGCCCGAAGCCGGCACAGATAGACGCCGCTCGGAAGTCCCTCCGGCCGCCAGACGGCCCTGTGCTCCCCGGCCGCCCTGGACCCGGACATCAGTGTCTCGATCTTCCTTCCCGTCCGGTCGAACAGGTCCAGTGTCACAACCGCGGCCTGCGGTAGCCTGAAACGAATGATGGTCGATGCGTTGAAGGGATTCGGGTGATTCTGGAAAAGAAGTAACGCCTCGGGTTGCATTCTGCCGGTTCCGAGGACTCCCGTGCCGAGACGGATCCGGTACACGCCGCTTTCGACGGTCCCGGCGTACAGTTCATCGCTTCCGGCTCTTTTCGCCAGGCAGGACACGGCTTGCCGGTCCCATGGATCACCGACGCGTTTCCACTCCGAACCCTTGTCCGTGGAACGGACAACCCCGCTTTCCCCTCCGGCGTAAAGGGAACCGTTGTCCGGATCAAAATACAGGCAGAGAACCCGATCCAGCGGGCAGTCGATTTTTTCGAAAGAAATCCCGTCATTTTCGCTCCGATAAAGCGCGTTCGGTTTTTCGTCATCCCAGAAGTTGACTACCGCGAAGACACGGCCGGACCCGTCCGGATCCGGAACGACCGCCTCGAACACTCCAGGCTCAGGGCCGTCGAACGAGAAAACCTGCTTCCAGTTTCCCCCGGAATTGTCCGATCTGAAAAAATGCCCGTAGGAACCGGCATACACGCGCCAGGGATGGCTCGGATCGATCGCGACTGAATATACGTCGATCGGCCCTGTCCGAGAAATGCCCAGGTGCTCCCGGGTATACCCCGGAAGACCTTCGCTCGACAAAGACCACGTGTCCCCCTCATCCGTGGACCTGTAAATCCCAGCGTCGAGCCCTTCGAAATCGATCACAGTGGCCAGATACAGTGTGTCTCCATCGACAGCCAGATCCACCGGTACGCAATACGGAAGCCCGGTGCATTCATCATCCCATGTGTTCCCCTGATCCGTGCTTTTGTGGAAATCCTCCCATCCTCCGATCATATACAGACGATCCTTTTCTACGCCTGAATATAGGCGGCTTCCCGTCTGCACGCCCCGGACGATTTCCCAGGCCTCGCCTTTCAGCCGGATCAGCGTACCGCTGAATCCTGAGCGTGTGATGGCCAAAAGACCGCCCTCTCCTTCATGCAGGAGCGACAGGACTTCGGTATTGCAGGCCCCGCTGTTCGCGAGCGTCCATGATACTCCCCGATCCCCGCTTCTCAGCAGTCCGCCGGATTCTTCATCGTACGCCCAAATGCTTCCTCCGACCATGCTGGCCCACGTGTATCGTCCGGAACTCAGCGGTTGAAATGTGCGTCCGAGATCCTCGCTCTTTTCGAATCCGCTGAGATGGGCCGCATAAATGACATCACGGTCCGCAGGATCGCAAAAAGCGCCCGTCGCGCCGGAATCGCGCTTTCTCCACGTCAGGCCGCCGTCCTCGCTGACCAGGAGACCGTCCCGGCCGGTCGCGGTCAAAACGATGCGGTTGTCGATCCCGGACACGGAGATGTCTTTGACATAGCCTGGATACGTCATGAAATCGAAGACGTCCCTCAGCTTGACCCAATGGTCGCCCGAATCGACGGACTTGTAAATCGCATTATCCGTGCCGAGGTAACAGACGGCCGGATCGATCGGATCCGGCGTGATCACCAAGATATTGTTGTATCCGAATGAAGTGTCGATCCGGATGAATGCGTCCCCGCCGTCCGTGGAACGGTACAAACCGTTCTGATTGCCGACGAATACCACGTTTCTCACAAGCGGAGATGCCGCGACCTTGCGGACGGGAGCGAATATCTCCTCCCAGGTCAGGCCTCCATCCAGACTTCTCGCCGCGCCGCTGGAGCTTGTCCGGCTGTTCGGAACCCGCCAGCCGCAGAAGACCCTGTCCGGGTCGCCGCAATCGACGGCGATCGATTCGATCACCCGGTCTCCCCGGAAACCCAGGTAATTCCAGCGCTCTCCGGAATCCGTCGATTTCCAGATGCCGCCGTACCAGGTTCCCGCATACAGGATTTCCGGGTCGGACGCGGATGCGCCGATGCACTCGAACTGCCCGCCGTACGGGCCGAGGGATTCAGGGGATGAAGCATCCGTGACCGGGACAGAGGAGAAAAGCAGGGCGAAAAACAACCGTGTAAGAACCTGAAATCGACCCACCCATGCGATTTTCATAGCAACACCCTCCTCTGGTGATTTCCGGCATCTCCGGCCGGATGGATGCGGCCGGCAGGTATCGAAAGCGCACAAACGCCTCCGCCCCAATCTCTACCCAAAAACAAACCGGACTGCAATTCTCCGCATGAAGCGAATCCTGCAGTCCGGTTTTTCGGTCGGGGCGGCAGGATTCGAACCTGCGACTCCCTGCTCCCAAAGCAGGTGCGCTAGCCGGGCTGCGCCACGCCCCGAACTCCTTTTTCCTGTACTGGAAGGTTCCGCCTTAAAGCGGCCTTTCCGCGAGCAGTTGTGCCATGCGCCTGAACGCGACGCCCCTGTGGCTGACCGCGTTCTTCTCCTCCATGGACATCTCCGCGAGGGTTTTGCCCGCCTGGGGGATGAAAAAGACCGGATCGTATCCGAATCCGCCCGTGCCCCGCGATTCTCTCAGGATAACGCCCTCGAGGTTCCCCTCCACCCATTCCTCGCGTGCCCCCGCTTTGAGCGCCACAACACAACGGAACCGCGCTTGACGGCTGCCCTCGGGTATCCCCTCCATTGCCCGGAGAAGCTTCAGCAGGTTGTCCGCGTAACTCGCGTCCGGTCCGGCGAAACGGCTGGAAAAAACGCCCGGCGCGCCCTTCAGTGCCTCCACCTCCAGCCCCGTGTCGTCGGCCAGGGACGGCAGGCCCGTCCGCTTGTGCGACTCCCTCGCTTTGATGAGCGCATTGTCCTCGAGCGTCAGACCCGTTTCTTCAATTTCCGGGATTTCCGGATAATCCAGGAGGGAGGCCAGACCGCCGGGGGGAAGCCGCAGAATGCGCCTGATTTCCGCCACTTTATCCGCATTCCGCGTGGCCAGGACCATCCGGCCGGGTTCGGGGGTTTTCCGGATTATTGGACGACTTCCTTTTCGTTGCACTTGCAGACAGCCACATGACGGTCGTTGAAACGCCAGCTGCCGGAAGCGGATTTTTCAGCCTTCACCAGCTGGATATTGGCGTACGGCTCCTTGCATTTGGGGCAATGCTTCTTGAAATCCATTGCGTTCTTCGCCACCTTGTCGGCGAAGCTTTTTGCCTTGGCCATGAAAGACGACTCCTTTCTATTCCAATTCGAAACGGGCGGATCCCGACGGATTGTCGGTCTGCCGGATGGACTGAATCTGGCGGCCGCAGCGCATGCGCTGGAAAGCCAGCTCGAACTGCGTCGCGAAATTAATCAGCACGTCCCTCGCCTTTTCGCCGTACTGCCCGGGCCGGCGGCTCTCGAGGCTGAAACAGCCCCAGGCGCCTCCGGCATCCCCGAGCGGGACGCCGATAAATGAGCGAAGGCCGTGCTTGTTGTTCTCCCCCTTGAAATACCGGGGCCGCAGATAATCCCCCTCGCCGATGTCCGCGATGATGAGCGGCGTGTTCCGTTTCAGGACCCATCCGCTGAGTCCCTCGTCAAGCGGGAAACGGATGCCCGGCGCGAGTCCGTCCATCTGGCCCTGGACGAACTGGATGACGCCCTCCTCGCTTTTATCGGCGCGGAGGTTCAGGGTGAACCGGTCGAACCGGAACAGCCGCATGAGGCATTGCGTGAAGTGCGTGACCAGTTCATCCTCGCCCTCGGACGATTTGAGGCGGCGTATGAAATCGAGGTGAACCTTGAAGACCTTCCCTTCGATTTCCTCCTCCAGGCCCTGCCGGTAGGCGAACATCACCTCGGTGATCAGGTCCGCAACCTGGGCCGCCATCGCGAGGTCCGCCTCTCCGAAGTCGTCCGGCGCCTCGCTGCCGATCGCGAGCACTCCAACGACATCGTCCTTGGCGCAAAGGGGCGCGCCGAGAAAGGAGCGGACCTCGGTGCCCGGCCTTCCGGACATGGAAAAGCCGGACGACAGATGGTTCTGAAGATACGGCGTTTTATTCGCCATGACCTGGGCCAGAAGACCGGCGTCGGACGATACCAGATGCGGTTCAATGGATCCTCCCGCGTCCTCGCCGTATTCGAGCTTGAGTATGCCGTCCTTGCGGAAGAAAAGGGCGATCGAGGACGCGGCCATGGAAACCCGGACCATTTTCAGGTATTTGCGATAGAAGGACCCGAACGCTTTGCCGAATCCCTCCCACGACCGGCCCGAGCCGCTCTCGGACGGACCGGAACCGGCACGGGCTTCTTCGGAGCGGGCCGGCGCTTCGGCCGGACGGCTCTCCCATGGAAAACGGGATTTAAAGAGCGCGAACAGCCCGATGGCCGCAACACAGACGAACAATCCGGCCTTGAGAAGGGAGAAAGCCCATGGATTGCCTGAAGTCGGAATAAAAAATCCTGCGGCCGCTGCTGCCAGCAGAAGCGTCATGAGAAGTACGGATCGTCCGTTATGCCCTGGCATGGTTCGACTCCGAAACGGCCCGTCCATACGGGACTTGCTGATAATCGAAATAAAATGTAATTTACGAAAAATACGGCTAAAGTCAAATAAAAATGACGCAAAGCGGGGGTTGCGGGGCTGAGAGCCCGGCAGGAGAACTTCTTTACGGCGACCGCCTGGGCATGGTGGAAACCTTCACTTTTCGTACGCTTTCCTTGCCTCCGTTTCGGATGGTGAAAGTGATTCTGGAATCGGGCGCCGTGCATCGCACCCGTTCCGCGAGGTCGGCGGCCCTCCGCACCGGCTCATCCTGGAACCGGACAATGGTGTCTCCGACGGACAATTCCGCCAGATCCGCGGGGCCTCCGGGCAGGAGGGAAACCACTTTTACGCCGGTCCGATGCTCTTTCCCGGTCAAATCAACGGCCGACAAACCGATCCAGCCGGCTCTCTCTCTTTGCTCCCGCAGGGAGGAAAGAAACCGGAGCACCTTGGATGCGGGAAGCGCCAGACCGGTGACGACCGGGGGTGTCGCTCCGTCTTGAACCCAGCCGATGATGACAGCCGTCAGGCGGCCGGTTTCGTCCAGCACCGGACTGCCGCTGTTTCCGGGCGGGATCATACCATCAATTTCCATGAGACCGTCCGGCCGACTGCTGATGAACCGGGCCAGTGTGACGGAGGGAAAGACGCCGATCGAATTGCCGAGGACCGCCAGCGCGGCGCCTTCCGCAGGCTCCGGGGATTCGTGGGGCGGGATCGGGGTGATGCCCGTCATTCCGTGCTCCAGAACCGCGGTTCCTGTCGCCGGATCGCATGCGACCAGACGGGCCGGGGCCCGGCGTCCGTCGGTCAGCGCGATGACGATGCTGTCCGCCCCGTCGATGACCGTCTTACGCGTGACCGCGTAACGGTCTCCGAACAGAAACCCGGATCCGACCCGCGTCCAGGCGTCCTGAACGCCACCTGAAACGGTCTCGACGCTCAGGACTGACGGGAGCGCCTTCTGCACGGCCGAGGCGATCTCAACCGGGCCGGAGGACGCTTTCTGCGACAGCGCCTGTCCGGCGGTCAGCATGACGAAAATCCATATTCTCATTCGCCGCACGGTTCCTCCGGAACCACTTAAAAACTCACCGGAACAAGCCGCTCCCGCAGGGCTTCGAGATTGCGTATCCGTTCCGAAGTGTCGACCGGAACGGCGCCTGCGGCGGAGTCCGCGGAAGCCTGTGCGGCTTCGGCCGGCACATACTCCTCAATGACGTACTGCACACGCGGCCTGCGGCCGGATGGCGCCGTGGCCGGAGCCGCCGGCGCCGACTTCAGTGCTATGGGCACAGACAGGTCCGCGGTCGCTGTGGATTTCCGATTCAGCATCCAGACACCCACGGCGAGCACGGCGACCGCCACCGCCGAAACCGGAATCCATCTGCGGTCGAGGACGGGGTGGAACAGACCCTGTTTTCCGGCCATCTCCCGGCGTATCCGCTCGTGAAGCAGCACGTTGAAATTCTCCCCGGTCGTGAGCGGGGTGAGATTCTTCAGACAGCTTCTCTGCAGGCGGATTTTGTGGAGAAGCCTGGCGCAATCGCAGCACTCCTCCACATGCCGGCTCACCTGTTTCTCCCGGTCGGGATCCAGGCCGCCGTCGGCGAAATTCAGGATGTCATTGTGATCCCGATGACAAGGGGTCATGCAAGGTCCTCCGAAATTATTTCTCGATCAGGTCGCCGAGGCGCTTCTGGAGCCTCAGGCGCCCGCGGTTGACCCGCGATTTCACGGTGCCGATGGGTATTTTCAGCATGTCGCTGATTTCTTCGTACGAGAAATCCTGCACGTCGCGCAGGACCACCACTTCCCGGAAACGAACGGGCAGGTCGTCGATCTCCTTGCGGATGACGGCCTCCTTCATTTCCCCGTCCACCTGCAAATCGGCCGTCCTCAGCGGATCCGGGATGTCATAGCCCTTTTCGTCGAATCCGGAGGAATGAATTGAAAAAAGCCGACGCCGTTTCCGGCGCCGAAGTTCGGTCTTGGCCAGATTGCCGGCGATGGTGTAGATCCAGGTCGAGAACTTCGCGATGCTCCGGTACATGTGCTTGTTGCGGTACACACGCAAAAAAGTCTCCTGCACCACGTCTTCCGCGTCGATCCGGTCGCCCAGAAAGTGGTATACAAAGTTCAACAGCGGATCCTTGTATCGATGCACGATTTGCTCGAACGCGTACACATCGCCGTTCTGAAACCGCTCGATCAGGTTCTCGTCGGATGGCGTCGGCGGCTGTTTCTTGTCCAGCATAGGCGCTTTCAATATATTGAACAATGGGTTCCGGGCAAAAGTTCCGTGAGAACCCGCAATCAGCCGGTCAGAGGGATTCCCCGGTGAAGTAGCGCCGGCCTTGCCGGCCCCGGATCAGGTCGTACACAGCCAGCACCATCGCGGATTCACCGTCCAGGCGTCCGGTTTTGATCTGGAAATCCGCCTCCAGAAGGGTCCGGTCCGCGACACGCAATTCCGGCATGGAGAACCGGCGCGCCTGTGCAATATACTCATCCACAAAAAACGGCTTGACCCTGAGCGCGGAAGCCATGGCCTCTTTTTTCGTCCGCTCCGACAGGAGGATCAGAACCCGGGTCAGCAGCAGAACCCTCCGATGCAGGTCCATAATCAGCGCCGGGCCGGTCGAACGCTGCCGGAGCAGTTTCCGCAGCACTTCCAGTGCTGTTTCCAGGTCCTTTCTCCCGACGGCGTCCGCGAAATCCCAGGTATTGTACCTGCGGGAGAATCCGGTGACCGCCTCGACATCGGCCAGTTCCAGTTCTGTTTTTTCTCCCGCGTACGTGATGAGCTTTTCAATTTCATGCGTCAGCGGCCACAGGCCCGTGCCTGTCTGCTGAACCAGAAGGGCGGCCGCCTCCGGCTGGATGCCGCGTTTCCGCAGTTTCACCGCTTGCGCCACCCAATCCACCGCCTGATTCTCATACAGGGGCTTGCATTCGGCCGCGGCTGTCAGGGCGGTCAGTTCGGCGTAAAAGGACTGCCTGCGGTCGGCTTCCGCGGCCGTCAGCAGGAGGCATGTGGAAGCCAGAGGCGCCTGGGCGTAGGTAAGGATACGTTTCTTGTCGTTCGGCGAAAATTTCTGTATCGACTTGACCACAACCAGGCGCTTGTCGGACATGAGCGGAAACGAACTTGCGATCCGGACGACCGACTCACCGTCCGTCTCATCGGCCTGAAGCAGGTCACAGTTGAAATCAGCCGTCTCCGGCCGGATGAGCGCCTTGCGGAAGGCCTTCACGGCCAGGTCCATCCAGTAGGTCTCCTCTCCGAAGAGGAAGCAGACCGCGGGCGTTTTACCCGCGTCTGCGCCCCGGATCAGCGACTGAATGTCCTGGAGCGACCGGGTCAATACTGAATGTCCAGTCCGGCGCGGAACGTGGTGAACACCGTGGCTTTGCCCTGGGCCCGGGAGAGACGCAAGGCGGCCTGATCCGAATCGCCGGCCTGATCGGATGTCCGCAGAACGCAACCGTCCGCGGAGAGAACGATAAAAGCCCGTTTATCCACGCGTATCTTGGCGCCGACAGCCGCTACCGCGCCGGGCGCGGCCTCGTCCGCTCCGAGGTCGATTCTCTCCCGCACCCTCTGCCCGCCGAATTCCTGGATCAGAATCATGTCATCCTGGTGCGCCAGGGCAAGAACGCCTTCGGCCCGCAGAAAATAAGAAACCGGCTTCCAGAGAGAACCGAAATGAACATTCAGACCGGCATGCAGAAGACCCAGCCGGTACGCGCCTTTCTCGAAAGCGAAAGAGGCGGCGGCGGCCGCGGTGCGGTTGAACGCACCGGACAACCGTCGGCTGTTCAGCCTGAATACCGTGTAACCGGCGCCTGCCGTAAATTCGACATACCGGGTCACGGATGCCTGAAAGGAGAGGTCCGCGCTCAATCCGGTTCTCCAGTTCTCACGGAAAGGTTCCGGGCTCAACGGATCGCTCAATCCGAAACGGAAGCGCAGGGAATGGTTGAGCTCGACCGAGCCGGACTGGCCGGTCGCGAGTCCGTGCAAGGCGAAAAGGATCCCCAACACAGCCGGAAGGCGGATCCGAAGCGGTTTTAAAATTGTCTGTAACATATGGAAAAACAATATAAGTCTTTTGATTTTCAGATGCAACCTGTAATTCCGCGGAATGACGATCCGTCGATTCGCTGCAGTCAAAGAGGCGGAACCATACTCCTGATCGGGCTTCATTCCGGACTCGTGTGTTCCAGTAACTGCGGGTATACCAGTTATATCAAGGGAGGCGACAGCATCCCGTAATGACGCGCCGCGGCCCTGTGTCCGAAAAAAGGCCTTGGCGGAACTACCGCCAAGGCCTTCGAAAAACGATTGGGATACAACAGTCTCAATTCCGGGCAGGCTTTGTCCTTCTTCCCCGGTGTTTGAGGACGGCTTACTTCAGTTTGAATACGATGCCGCCGAAAATACCGAAGAAATCGGCGCCATCCATGGAATAACGCGCCTCGAAAAACGCGTATTTTTTCGCGTCGATGGGATATTTCATGCCGCCGACCAGATGAATGCCCAGATCGGTTTCCGAGTCGGAGCTGTCATCGCCGTCGAAAAAATCATTGCCTTCGTACTTGACCTTCGCCTTGCCGAGCACCAGCCCGACGCCGCCCCCGGCATAAGGAAGCCATTTGGCCCCTTTTTTCGCCTTGTTGAAGTAATACTTGGCGATTCCGGAGATGTAAATCTGAGAATAGCTGAATTCAACGCCGCTTTCCTTTTCACTCTTGCCCCAGTAAAGCACTTCGCCTTCGAGCGTGGTCGTAGGAGTCAAGGTTCCGAGATCGACGACGGCGCCGAATCCAAGGGTTCCGTCAATGTCTTCGGGACTGACATAACCGACCTTGGCGCCCCATCCGTTCAATCCGATGTTGGATTTGGCGAACACAGAGGACCCCGCCGCCAGGCATACCGCCAGAATACCAGCCACCACAAATCGCTTTTTCATCTTTTCCTCCTCCGGTTGAATGAACTTACTGCAATAATTGGTTTACCGAAATGATATTGGTTGAGTTTAAACCGCTGTCTCGCGTGACCAATACCTCTTCTGATCCTTAAATATGCGGAATTTCCCGATTATTGTCAAGCCGTTTGATTCCAGTAAATATTGCGGATATCGTCAGAAACAATGACCGCCGGCGCTTATACTCATTCTGTCTTCTCCAGCCCGATCACCGCCGCCATCCTCCCTGTCTTCCCCCCGTCTCCGCGGTGGGAGAAGAACCAGTCCCTGTGGCATACGGTGCACAGTCGGCTGATATGGATGGCGTTCGGATCCATCCCGGCTGCGATCAGCGAATCCCGGTTGACAGCCCAGAGATCCAGCCGGCCATGTTCCAGGTACCGGGACGGAAACCGCTCCGCCACCTCCGGCCCGACCTCGAAACAGCAGGGGCCGATCGACGGCCCGATGCACGCGGACAGATCCGCGGGCTTTGATCCGAAGCGTTCGACCAGGGCGGCGGCCGTCTTTCCCGCGATATCGAGAGCCGATCCCTTCCACCCCGCGTGCGCGAGTCCGACGGCCTTCCGACTCGGGTCGTAAAGGAAAACCGGCACGCAGTCCGCGACCTGAACGGCGAGCGCCAGTTCCGCGGTGTCCGTGACAAGAGCGTCCGTGTCCGGAAAGACGCCGGGCGCTTCGGCGGCCGCGATCGCTTCGCCGTGGACCTGGCGCGTGAACGCCATGCGGTCGCGGTCCAGACCCGCGGCCCGGGAGAGTTGGACCCAATTCTCCCGGACTGAAACCGGGTCGTCCTCCGTGTTCAGTCCCAGGTTGAGCGTGCCGAAAGGCGGCCGGCTGACCCCGCCGCGCCTCGTACTGAAGGCGTGCCGGAGGCCGGGCTTTCCGGCCCATGCCGGAAAGCGGCCGACAAACAGGCCGTGCCGTTTCTCGAAAAACACGTCTCTACCGAACCATGTCCACGCGGCCTTCCCGGAACTGCAGAAGGCGGAAAGCCGAATTGACGCGATTCCCGTCGAATGAAATTTTGCCGCGTATGCCGTCCAGATTGCGGACGGCCGCGAGGGCATCCCGGATTTCGGAGCGGGGCATGGTTTTGTCGCCCATGGCCTCAAGCACGACCGATGCGGCGTCGTATCCGATGGCTTCCATGCTGCCGGGATTCCGGCCCGACTCCTTCCGGAATCCCGCGCGGAAGGCGGCCACGCGCGGGCTGTAGGGGTCGGCGAAATATTCACTGAAAAAAACGATGCCGTCGAGCAACTCCTTCCGCCCGAGCAGCACGGACAGGTCGTCCAGCGAGGAGCCGGCCAGAAGCTGGGTCTCCAGATTCTGATAGTGGATCTGGGCCAGAATGGATTCCAGGCTGCCGCGGTTGGGCAGGATGAAAAAGCCTTCCACGGACCGCACCGGAATGTCCCGATTGTCAAGCATCCGGGAGGCTTTCCGGTCGATCGCGCCTTTCACGATCTCGCCGGAGACATCGCCCCGGACCGCGCGCACACTGTCCTGCAGGAACCGCTTGAGACCGGCTTCGCGGATGGAGGCCAGGATCGGGCTGAAATCCTTTATATCCTCCGTGTATGTCCGATCCGCGAGGATCTCCCCGCCTGAACGGGCGACTTCCTCCGCGAAAGCCTTCCGGAGCACCCGGCCGTAGGCGTCTCCCGGCGTGAGCATGGCGAAGCGTTTCAGCCCCAGCGAGGAGCAGGCGTACTCCGCCAGTACGCGTCCGCGGTCGCCGAGCGTGCCGTTCAACTGGAAGACGTAGGGACCGATGCCGGTCATCCCGTCGGACATCGCCAGCGGCGCGATGCAGGGCACCTCATTCTCCTGGGCCACCGCGGCCACGGACTCTGAGAGATGGCTGTCCAGGTCGCCGATCACCGTCACCACGTCGTTGTTGCGGCAGATTTCCTGGGCCGCCCGGATCGCCTGCACCGGACTGCCCTCCGAATCCCGGACCAGCAGTTCGAACTTGAGCTGCATCTTCTCGTTGTTGATCTTGACCGCGTACTGGATGCCCGCCAGCACCTGGCCGCCCTGGTCCCCCAGGGGCCCGGACAGCGGAAGGATGACGCCGATCACGGCCGTGCCCTTGCCCAGCGATTCCGCCCGTCCGAGCAGTTTCTCCATCTGGGACGCGTAGGGATTGTCCGGGGCCGAGCGCAGAAAATGGTCGAGGTCGGTCCGGGCGGTCTCGAAGCGGCGGTCCTGGATGTTCCGCCGCGCGGCCGTCAGCGTCACGAAGGCCTTCCCTTTCTCATCGGGCACGTCCCGCACCAGACTGCGGAGTTCCTCCGTCGTGAAATGGAATTCCATGATTTCCTGGCCGCGGGCCTCGGCCTTTTCAACCAGCGCCCGGTTCCCGCCGCCGGCGATCAGCGACAGCAGCTGCAGCAGCGATCCGCGCGCGTCGTTGCGCCGGTACAGAAGATCGGCGAGCCCGTAGCGCGCGTCGTCGACATAACCGCTCCGGGGATGCGCGAGGATGAGCTCCTCAAACGCTTCGCGGCTGCGCTGGCTCTCGCCCATGCGGGACAGCGCCTTCGCCTGCATGAGAAGCGAAGCCGTAGTCAGGCTGTGACCCGGCTGTTTCGTGTCCAGCGCCTCGAGCGCGGAAAGCGCTTGCGCGTTGCGTCCGGCTTTGTAGGCGGAGACCGCCGCGGAAAACACGCTGTCCGGGGATTCGGCGGTCGCCGCCGTGAGGCTGCCGGCCGCGAGTACGGCCAGGAAGACGGCGACGGACGCGAAAAGTCTGCGGGATTTGAAGCTCCCCGCCGTCCCGCTGCGCGGGACCAAGCTATTATATGCCTTCTGGATGAAGGCAAGCGGCGGGCCTTCAACCAGAGAGAATCTAGTTGCTTGGTCCGGCGAAGCCGGGGAAGCTTCTATCCGTAGAGCAGAGACATCTGTTATTCGCTCGCTATCCCCGCGGCAAGTCTTCAATAATGCAGCTATCAAACAGCTTGATCCCGCGAAGCGGGCCGCGGGGAATACGCTCGCTGACAGATTCATGAAAGCCTCCATTATTCCACGGTGACGCTTTTGGCGAGATTTCTCGGCTGATCCACGTCGCAGCCTTTCAGGACGGCGGTGTGATAGGCCAGCAGCTGAAGGGGAATTACGGTCAGCATCGGCGAGAGAGGCTGTGACGTCTCGGGGATTTCGATGACCTCGTCCGCGTTCCGGGCGGCGTCCCGGTCGCCGGAATTGACCACCGCGATGACCCAGCCGCCCCGCGCTTTCACTTCCTGGATGTTGCTCAGCACCTTCTCATACACGGGGTCCTTCACCGCGAGGAAAACAACCGGCATGTCCTCGTCGATCAGGGCGATGGGCCCGTGCTTCATCTCCGCGGCCGGGTACCCCTCGGCGTGGATGTACGAAATTTCCTTCATCTTCAACGCGCCCTCCAAAGCCACGGGGTAATTGAATCCCCGTCCCAGGTACAGCGCGTTGCGTTTTTCCGTCATTTTCCGGGCCAGCGCCAGGATCCGGTCCGTCTGTCCCAGGATGGCGCGGATCTTGTCCGGGATGGACATCAGTTCCTGGACCATGAGCCGGCCCTCGTCGTTCGAGAGCGAGGTCATCCGGCCGAGGGCCAGCGCGATCAGACTGAGTACGGCGACCTGGGATGTGAAGGCTTTGGTGGAGGCGACTCCGATCTCGGGCCCGGCGTGCAGGTAGACTCCCGCCGCCGTCTCGCGGGCGACCGAACTGCCGACCACATTGCAGAGGCCGAGGACGAGCGCGCCCTTCTGCCGGGCCTCCCGCACGGCCGCGAGGGTGTCCGCGGTTTCGCCGGACTGGCTGATCGCGATCACGGTGTCGTTCCGCGAAAGAATGGGATCGCGGTAGCGGAACTCGGAAGCGTATTCGACTTCCACGGGAATGTGGGCGAGTTTCTCGATCAGATATTCGCCGATCAGACCGGCATGCCAGGACGTGCCGCAGGCCGTGATGATGATGCGCTCGCTGTTCCGGATCCGCTCGAGATAGCCCTCCAGCCCGCCGAGTTTGGCGCGTCCTTCGTCCGGAAGAAGCCGCCCGCGCATGGAGTCGCCGATCGTCTCGGGCTGTTCGAAGATCTCCTTGAGCATGAAATGGTCGTAACCGCCCTTCTGGATCTGTTCGAGACCGAAGGACAGCTGTTCGACGGATTTCGAAACCCGGCTGTCCTGAAGGGTCCGGACCTGGACGCCGCGGCGGTCGATGGCGGCCATCTCGTCATCCGAAAGGTAGATCACTTTCTTGGTGTGCTCGACCAGGGCGGAACCGTCGGAAGCCACGAGATTCTCGTCGTCCGCCAGACCGATGACCAACGGGCTCCCCCGCCGGGCCGCGTAGAGCCGGTCGGGCTCACGGGACGTCAGGACGAGTATGCCGAACGTGCCCCGGACGAGATGAAGCGACTGCTGGATGGCGGCGACCATGTCGCCCCGGTCGAATGTCTCGATCAAATGGGCCAGCACCTCGGAATCGGTTTCGGAGACGAATACGTGGCCTTTTTCGATGAGACCGCGCCGGATCTCGGCGTAATTCTCGATGATGCCGTTGTGCACCACGGCGATGTTCCGCTTGCAGTCGAAATGGGGATGCGCGTTCACGTCGGAAGGCGCGCCGTGCGTGGCCCACCGCGTGTGCGCGATGCCGACGGGCAGGAACCCGTCGGACGGCTGCTTCGCGAGGCTGAGTTCGAGGTCGCTAATCCGGCCCTTCTTCTTGTCGGACCAGATGGAACCGTCCCGGATCATTGCGACGCCGGCCGAATCGTACCCCCGGTACTCGAGCCGTTTCAACCCGCTGATGAGAATGGGAAGCGCCTGACGTTCACCGACGTAGCCGACTATTCCGCACATTTTCGATATACCTTTCTTGGAAGACTGATTCTTTTCTTCACCAACAGTTCATAGTTCATGGTTCATAGTTCATAGTTCAAGGAAAAAGATGTGACGGCAAAAATTGAAACCATGGAATTCACTCTCCAAGGTTTCATTTCGTGGACGAAAGGCTGAAGCCTGAAATCCAAAACAGGTAAAGCCGGAAAAACCTCTTTTTCTATGAACAATGAACTATCAACTATGAACTGATTTACTATGAACTATGAACCATGAACTATGAACTTTTTTTTACTCCCATTCAATCGTCGCCGGGGGTTTCGAGCTGACGTCCATTACGACGCGGTTGATGCCCTTGACCTCGTTGATGATCCGGTTCGAAACCCGGGCGGTCAGCTCATCCGGAAGCCGCGCCCAGTCCGCGGTCATGCCGTCGATGCTGGTCACGGCCCTCAGGGCCGCCACGTGCTCGTATGTGCGCTCATCGCCCATCACGCCCACGGTCTGAACCGGCAGAAGAACGGTGAAGGCCTGCCAGACCCGGTCGTACCAGCCGGAACGCCGGAGTTCATGGATAAAGATCGCGTCCGCCTCCCTCAGGATGGCAAGCCTCGGTTCGGTCACCTCCCCCAGGACGCGGACGGCCAGCCCGGGACCGGGAAACGGATGCCGGTCGAGAATTTCGGAAGGCAGGCCGAGCACGCGGCCGACAGCCCGCACCTCGTCCTTGAAAAGCTCGCGGAGCGGCTCGACCAGTTTCAGCCCCATCCGCTCCGGAAGGCCCCCGACATTGTGGTGCGACTTGATCTTGGCCGAGGGCCCCCAGGTCGAAACGCTCTCGATGACGTCCGGATAAAGCGTGCCCTGTCCGAGAAAACGCACGCCCCCGATTTTCGCGGCTTCCGCCTCGAATACGTCGATGAAGCGCTTGCCGATCCGCTTGCGCTTCTCCTCGGGATCCGTGACTCCATCCAGGTCCGAGAGAAAGTCACGGGAGGCGTCCACGGATACGAGGTTGAGATGCCGGAACGCGCGCCGGACCTCGTCCCATTCGCCTTTCCGGAGCATTCCGTTGTCCACGAACACGCTGGTCAGCTGGTCTCCCACGGCGCTGTGGATCAACGCCGCGGTGACGGCCGAATCCACCCCTCCGGACAGTCCGCACAGCACCCGGTCCCGGCCGACGCGGCCGCGTATCGCGGAAACGGCCGACTCGACGAAGTGCTCGGCCGTCCAGTCGCAGCGGCAGCCGCAGACCGCGACGAGAAAATTCCTCAGGACCTCGTCGCCCCTGGGCGTATGCGCCACTTCGGGGTGGAACTGGACGCCGTACAGGTTCCGGGACCGGTCCGCCATGGCGGCCAGCGCCGCGTTTTCGGTGTGCCCGAGCCGGACGAACCCGGCGGGCATGGACTCCAGGTGGTCGCCGTGGCTCATCCAGACCCCGAATCCGGGCGAGAGCCCGGCGAAAAGGTCCGCGTCGTCGTCCACGGAAAAATCAGCGGGTCCGTATTCCCGCAGTGCGGCACGGTCCACCTGCCCGCCGAGCAGGTGTGCCATCAGTTGGAGGCCGTAACAGATGCCGAGCACCGGTATCCCCAGGCTGAAAAGATCCCGGTCCGGGATGGGCGCGGCCGGGGCATAGACGGAGGACGGACCCCCGGACAGAATTATCCCTTTCGGCGACTGGGCGCGTATTTCTCCGGCCGGGATATTGAACGGCGCGATTTCGCAGAACACCTTCTGTTCGCGGACCCGTCGGGCGATGAGCTGGGTGTACTGGGAGCCGAAATCCAGGATCAGAATTTTCTCTTCCGGCGCGATGCGGCATCCTCCTACTTTTCGAGTTTCCAGGACTTGAGACGGTCCATGAATCCATACTGGGTGAGATCGTAATGCACGGGGGTAACGGCCACATAACCGGCGGACACGGCCCCGTCATCCACGTCCAGCTCTTTCTCCTGATTCATCTTCTGCCCGGTGAGCCAGAAATACGTCCGGCCGCTGGGATCGGTTCTCCGGTCGAACTCCTCGCGCCACGGGGCGAGGCCCTGCCGCGTGATCCGCACGCCGCGGATCGCCTTTTCAGGGAGGTTCGGAACATTGACGTTGAGGTAGATGCCGCGCGGCAGGCCCTCGCGGTGCAGGCGGACGGCCAGCCGGGCGGCGAAGCGCGCCGCGTACCGGAAATCCGGATCCCGGTACGTGGCGAGGGACACGGCAAAGGAGGGCACGCCGAGAAAAGAGCCCTCGGTGGCCGCGGAAACCGTGCCCGAATAGATCGTATTGATTCCGGTGTTGGGTCCCAGATTGATGCCCGAGACGACGAGGTCGGGCTTTTTCCGCATCAGCGCCCAGTATCCGATCTTGACGCAGTCCGCGGGCGTTCCGGTGACCGCGTGTCCGAACAGCTTTCCGTTCTTCTCGAACTCCCAGACTCTGAGAGGATCGTGGATGGTGATGGCGTGGCCCACGGCGGACTGCTCGGTGTAGGGCGCGATGACCGAGACATCCGCGATCCGGCTCAGTTCCCGGTGCAGCGCGTATATGCCGGCCGCGGAGATGCCGTCGTCATTGGTCAGGAGGATGATGGGTTTTCGGGCCATGTGCCTTTCATCCGGGCTGAGGGACGCCCGTTTTTTTATGGGAATCGGGACGCATCTGCGTCAACCTGCGCCGGTTGCCACGGTTGGTTCCGCCCGCCTGTCCGGAAGGATGCCGGACGGTTCCGGCGTCCGGCGGCCGGACGCTCCCGAGCCGTCCGTCACGCCACGCAGAAACGCAGAATCCGGTCAAGCGTGGATCGCATCTCCTTGCGGTGCACGATCAGGTCCACGAAACCGTGATCCAGCTGGAACTGGGAGCGCTGGAAGCCGGGAGGCAGGTCCTGGCCGATGGTCTGCTTGATGACGCGCGGCCCGGCGAAACCGATCAGGGCGCCCGGCTCCGCGATGTTGAGGTCGCCGAGCATCGCGAAACTCGCGACGACGCCCGCGGTCGTCGGGTTGGTCAGCACCGGGATGTACAGCCCGCCCTGGTCCGAGAACCGGGCGATGCGCGAGGACGTTTTCGCCATCTGCATGAGGGACAGAATGGATTCCTGCATGCGGGCGCCGCCCGAGGCGCACACCAGGATCAACGGGCATTTCCGTTCCGCCGCCAGGTCGGTCGCCCGTGCGATCTTCTCCCCCACCACGGAACCCATGCTGCCGCCGATGAAATCGAAATTCATCACGCCGATCACCACCGGCTTCCCGCAGAGACGGCCCGTTCCGGTCCGGATGGCGTCCCGAAGGCCGGTCTTCCGCTGATTCTCGCGGATGCGGTCCGAGTAGCGCTTCGTATCCCGGTAGTGGAGAAAATCCGTGGACTCCATGTCCGCGTCGGTTTCCTCGAAGGATTCGGGATCCAGCAGCAGGTCGAGATAGCCGCGGTCCCCGATCCTGAAATGGAAATCGCATTTCGGGCAGACATGGCTGTTCGAGGCCAGCTGTTTCTTGTAGATCACCTCGTCGCAGCCGTCGCATTTCACCCAGAGCCCGTCCGGCATCTCCATCTTGTTCTGGACCCGGATTCCGGGTTTGATGCGCTTAAACCACGCCATTCGGATTCCTCGTGATTGAGGGGGTCAGGTCCTTGGTCATGATGACCGCGTCCTCCCGGTTGTCGGAATAGTACGCCCGGCGCACACGGGTCGGACAAAAACCGAATTTCCGGTACAGTGCCAGGGCGGCGGCGTTGGAGACCCTCACTTCCAGGCCGGCCCAGGCCGCGTCCGCGTCCTCCTCCAGGCAGTGCCGGAGCAGCATCTCGGCGACACCCTGCCTGCGATGTTCCGGATGCACGGCCAGGTTCGCGATGTGCAGATCCTCCTCCACGCGCCACGCGACCAGATACCCGTTCACCCGGTCGTCCGCGGCGAACACCAGGGATCTTCCGTACGGCTTGGCGAGCTCCGCCTCGAAGCCCGTCCGGCTCCACGGCATGCTGAAACTCAGATTCTCGATTTCCAGAACACGGTCCAGATCATCCGGAATCATGCGGCGGATGATCCCGGTTGCGGCGCTCGCGTTCACGGCATGCCCTGGAAGTTCTGAAGGTACATCGGCGAAAGCGTGTCCGGGTCCGCCGCGCCTCCGGCGGCCAGGATTTCCCCGCCGATCACTGCGACCTGTACGCCGCTGGGATTCGGACCGACGCCCTCCGGAAACCGGGCGTCCGGGAGCATTCCCTCAATGGCTTCGCGGTGTTTCCGGCTACCGTCGCCGAGAAACAGCACAGGCCCCGCGGGAAGCCCGCCGGCCAGGCCTTCGACCGGAACCGCTTCGAATCCGCCCAATCTCTCCCATCGGCCGCTGACCGCCCGGTACACGGCTCGGAACACCTCGCCTTTGCGGCTGTGCATCAGCACGCAGGCCGTGGGCAGAACCGCCGGCGCCATCCGAACCCAGGCGTCCATCGTGGGCACCGCGGCGATCGGTTTGCCGGCCGCGAAACAGATGCCTTTTGCGAACGACAGGCCGATGCGCAGACCCGTGTAGGATCCGGGGCCGATGGAGACCGCCACCCCGTCCAGGGACGCGGGCGTCAGGCCGGCCGCGGACAGCACCGAACGCACACAGTCCGGGAGGCGTTCCGCGGCCGCGTTCGCCGCTTCAACGCTGATTTCACCGGCCGGTCCTTCGCTCCGGGCAAGCCCCACCGAGCAGACCGGCGTGGCGGTCTCGATGCCGAGAATGACAGTCAGACAGCCTCCCGGCCGGCAGGGGCAAGGATGCGGATACGGCGCTTGTCCGGGCACGGCTGGCCGCTCTCGAAAACGGGGTCGAGTTCCACTTCGAAACGGTCCGAAGGAAGCAGCGGCCGGCCCCGTTCGGCCCACTCGATGAGACAGACCCCTCCGCCCTCGAACGCGGCCGTCAAATCGAGCGCCGCGACAGCCTCAACCGATTCCAGCCGGTAGAAATCGAAATGAAAAACCCTGAGCCGACCCGTGTATTCCTGAAGGAGGGTGAAGGTCGGACTGGTGACGGTTTCCCGAACCCCCAGGCCGGCGCACACCCCCTGGATGAACACCGTTTTTCCGCTGCCCAGCTCACCGTTCAGCGCGACCACATCGCCGGGAACCAGCCGCTTCGAAAACGCCTCCCCGGCTTTCAGCGTATCCTCGCGGCTCTCCGACCCAATCAGCTCCGGACCGGCCATCCGTTCACCGTTCCGTCAGAGTCACCAGCGGAAGCACCATTTCCTCGAGGGACACGCCTCCGTGCTGGAAGCTGTCGCGGTACAGCGACAGGTACTTGTGGTAATTGGTCGGATAAACGAAGTAGTAGTCCTCCCGGGCGAGCAGGTAATTGGCGCTGATGCCCCGGGCCGGAAGGCCGAATTTCCCGGGATCCTTCAGGGAAATGGCCTGTTTCGGATCGCATTTGATGGCGCGCCCGATTTTGTACCGCACGTTGGTGGATGTCTCCTTGTCGGCATAAACCGTGGCGCCGCGCATGGTCCTGAGCGAGCCATGGTCCGACGTCAGGACGACACGGACCCCGGATTCCGACGCGGCCCGGAGAATCTGGAAGAGCGCCGAATGCTCGAACCATGTACGCGTCAGGGAGCGATACGCCGATTCGTCGGGAACGATTTCCCTGAGGATGTCGGAGCCGCTCCGCTTGTGCGCGAGCAGGTCCACAAAATTGAACACAAGCGCGGTCAGGGGCGAGCTAAAAAGCGACTGGGCGTGTTTCGCGGTGTTCCAGGCTTCCTCGGAATCCATGATTTTGGTGTAGCGGAGTTCCTGCCGAAGCTTGACGCCCAGCCGGGCGAGCTGGGCATCAAGCAGCTGGTGCTCGTGCCGATTCCGGCTCGATTCATCGTCCTCGCCGTCCCGCCAGAAATCGGGAAACCGGGTTTCGATCTCGGCCGGAAAACAGCCCGCGAACAGGCTGTTTCTCGAATAGGGCGTCGCCGTCGGCAGTATCGAGAAGTACAGTTCCCGGCGGATGGAGAAGAAAGGATACATCAGGGGTTCGATGGCCAGCCACTGATCAAGCCGCAGGTTGTCCACAACCACGAAGAGAACTGGACGATCTCCGGAAAGGAGAGGAAGGACGGATTTGCGGATCACGTCCGAGGAAAGGACCGGCCGGTTGTCCGGCTGCGAACGCACCCAGGACGCATATTGCTCCTCTACAAAACGGCTGAAGGCGGCGTTGCATTCACGCCTCTGGTCCTGCAGGGTCTGGCGGAGCCCCAGGTCGGGATGCTCGTCCAGATCGAGTTCACGTTCGCACAGCTTCAGGTGGATGTTCATCCAGCCTTCGGCCGGAATCGGGCCGTCCATAAGGGAGGCGATTTCGCTGAATTCGGCCGTGTAATCCCGGGTCAGTTTCTCCCCGGATATCTTCTGTTTCTCCAGAATCCTCATGCAAGAGGAGAAAACCTGACTGGGATTGACCGGCTTGGTCAGGTATTCCTCAATCTGACCGCCGATCGCCTCATTCATCAGGTTCTCCTCCTCGCTCTTCGTGATCATGACCACGGGGATGGAGGGCGCATTTTCCTTGAGCAGACGGAGCGCCTGCAGTCCGTCCATGCCGGGCATCATTTCATCGAGCAGGATGATGTCGAACCGCTCCTGCCGGGTGAGGCTCAGGGCATCCTCGGCATTGGTGACGGGCGTGACATCATACCCCCTCTCTTCCAGAAAGAGAATATGGGGCTTCAGCATGTCGATTTCATCGTCGGCCCAGAGAATCTTACCGCGGATTTTTTGCGTGTTTTTGATTTTTTTAATCTTTCAGAAAAGAATGAAAGGAAAAAATAAACAATTTTAGGCACTTAGTCAACCAAATTATCCCTGTCCAGCCGGACTCAGGCGTATCAATCCATTAATTCGTATTGAGTTACGGATATGGTATGCAATTTGCATATAAATCATATGGATTAATCTCTTTATTGAAAAATATGCAATTAGGGGATTCACGCCCATGACAGCCGTGACAAAATTTCAATCCAGAGGGATCAATCGGACACTGTTCGTCCTCTTCATCCTCTCCTGGTCAACACCCCGTATTCTGCAGGCGCAAACTCAATGGACAGAAGACGGTCAATTTCTCGGTTCAACCGGCGTTTCCACAGCGCATGTCGCGGCGGTTCCGGACGGTCATGGAGGCGTATTTTTTGCCTGGGAAGTGCGGCCCGCCGTGGATAAGGATATCTATATAAACTGGCTGGACGCCTCCGGCGCGCTCCGCTGGGGCACGGGTGTCGCCGTGATCAGCGCGGCCGGAAACCAGCGTTACGCCACGCTCGCGGCGGACGGATCCGGGGGCGTTTATGCGGCTTGGGAGGACACGCTCTCAGGCGATCTGTTCATCCAGCGTCTCGATTCCTCCGGCGCGAAACTGTGGGGAACGGATGGGATATCCCTCTGCAACAAGACCGGCGAGCAGTCCCAGCCCAGGGCCGAATCGGACGGGGCCGGCGGCGTGATCGTCGTCTGGCAGGACAAACGCAACGGTTCATCGCCTGACCTCTACGCCCAGCGCATGAACGCGTCCGGCGTCAAACAATGGGACGCCAATGACGTGGCCGTGTGCACGGCCGTCAACTCCCAGTCCTCGCACAGCGTCACATTGGACAACGCGGGCGGAGTGATGATTGTCTGGCAGGACAACCGGCAGTCCCTGACAAATTACGACATCTACGTTCAACGCATCAATGCCTCCGGTTCCGCTGTTTTCGTTTCCAACGGAAAAGTCCTCTGCGACGCGGCCGGAAACCAGATGACGCCCCGCATCGCGTTGTCCGGCACACGATGGGTCGTCTGCTGGGATGATTCCAGGGGCGCATCTTCGGATATCTATACGCAGGCCGTGGACGTATCCGGAGGCCTGGGCTGGACCGGAAACGGCGTCGCCGTGTGCGCGGCCGTGAACGCGCAGTATACCAGCCGGATCACGGGGGACGGTCTGGGCGGCGCGGTCGTGACGTGGTGCGACAACCGGACGGGATACGATATTTACGCCCAGCGCGTAAGCGCGGCCGGCGCCGTCCAGTGGACCGCGGACGGCGTGGTAGTCAACGCGTCCGCCGGGCTCCAATACTCGCCCGAGGCCGTGCCCGACGGATCCCAGGGCGCGATCGTCGTCTGGAACGACAATGAAACCGGATCCGACATCGAACTCTTCGCCCAGCGGATCAACGGAAACGGCGCCCGCCAGTGGGGCGACCGGGGCCTCCCGATCGTCACCCGGACCGGCAGCCAGCAGAACCAGACCGCCGTGTCCGACGGTTCCGGCGGAATGATCACGGTGTGGCAGGACGGCCGGACCGCCGGAAAAGCGGATGTTTATGGACTGCTGGTCAACGACGTGATCGCCTTCACCGCTCCAGCCGCGGGCGAACGGTGGCGGGGCGACCAGGCCCACACGATCACATGGACCAACCGGTTCACGTCCGGCCTGTTCCATCACCTGGCGGTGAAGGCTTCGGTCACGCCCGGGGACAACTATCCCGTGACCGTGAACACGAACGTATCCAAGTCGGCCGTCAGCCTGTCCTGGACACCCTCCACCGTGAACAGCGAGAATGTCCGCCTGAAGATCCAGGCGGTCAACGACAAGGGGCTGGTCGCGGACGAATTCCTCTCGCCGCTGTTCATCATCGACTCAACGCCGCCCGCCGCGTTCAACCTGGTCTCTCCCGCGGACAACGCGTCGGACGACCCGACGCCGACCTTCACATGGCAGGCCACCTCGGACAACCTCTCCGGCGGATTCCATTATGAGCTGTGGGTGGACTCGAATCTGCTGTTGGACAACCTGACGACCACCTCCAGCACGCTCACGGAGGGCCAGAAGCTGTCGAACGGACTCCATACCTGGACCATCAAGGCCGTGGACGTGGCCGGGAATGTCCGGACAGCAAGCCAGACCTGGCGCATCAACACGTCGGACGACCAGAGCGCGCCGAATGCGTTCAGTCTGACGGCCCCGGCGGACAATCAGTGGGTCGTGACGGCCAATCCGGTCTTTCAATGGCAGGCCACGACCGACGTGGGCATTGCCGGCCTCGGCAAATACCAGCTGTTCGTGGACAATTTGCTCAAACTGGACAACATCCCGTCCGGTACGACATCCACGTCTTCCGTCGCCCTGACCATGGGAACCCACACCTGGTACGTCAATGCCGTGGACAACGCGGGGAATGTCCGGAAATCCACCCAGACCTGGACGGTCAAGGCCGATTCGGTGAAGCCCGCGGCCTTCACGCTCGTGTCACCCGCGAACGAAGCGTGGACCGCGGATACCACGCCGGTTTTAACCTGGGCCGCTTCGTCCGACGCGGGCAGCGGGCTTGCCAAGCATCAGCTGATCGTGAACGGCGCCGTACGGGTGGACAATATTCCGCCGTCTTCGACATCGGTGACGCTCACGGACGCCCAGGCCCTGGCGGAGGGGTCGTATACCTGGAGCGTCCGCGCCTTCGATAATGCGGGCAACGTCAGAACCTCGACTGCGGCCCGTATCATCGGCGTGGATGCGACCAAGCCCACCGCGCCCGTGCCGGTCTCGCCGGCCAACGGGAACTGGGTGAATCAGGCCCTGCCGACCTTCACCTGGAACGCGGCCACGGATGCCCGCTCCGGCATCCAGTCCTATCAGCTCTATGTAGACGGGTCGGTTCAGGTCTCGGGCATCACGGGAACCACCGCCACGCTGACGGCTCCGCTCGCGGACGGCAGTCACACATGGTTCGTCCGGGCTCTGGACCGGGCGGGAAACGGGGAGAACTCGGCCCAGTGGGGGTTCAACAGCGACGCCACGCCGCCGGCCCCTTTCACCCTGATCGCGCCCGCGGCCGGGAGCACCGTACACACCAACAAGCCGTCCTACCGCTGGCATTCCACTTCGGACAGCCGGTCCCAATTCTGGAAATTCGAATTCTACCTCGACGGCGTCCTCAAGGTCGGATTCCTCGGGCTCACCGACACGACGCTCACGCTGACGGACGCGCTGGCGAACGGGACGCATAATTGGAAGGTCCTGGCCTACGATGTCGCGGGAAACGTCCGCACTTCCGCTGAATGGACCTTCACGGTTCAGATCAGCGCCCCGCAGATCACGTCCCCGGCAACGGCCTCGGCGACCGAGGACGCGCCCTTCTCCTATACGGCGACCGCGACCGACGCGGACGGGGATGTCCTCACCTTCCAGATCCTGAACGCTTCTCCATGGCTCACGTCCGCGGGCGCGACCGTTTCCGGCACGCCGGGCGAGCAGGACCACAGCGGGTCCTTCACCATCAGCGTCTCCGACGGCATTTTCACATCCACGCGGAACGTGACTGTGACAGTCCAGCAGGTCAACGACGCGCCTGTCATCACATCGCCGCTCGGCGCGATCGCCACGGAAAAAGTCCTTTTCACCTATACGGCGACCGCATCCGATCCGGAAAACGACCCGGTCACATTTGAATTCCGCAACCTGCCCGCCTGGCTCGCCGTTTCGGGCCCCAATCAGGTTTCGGGCACACCCGCCAATGGCACGCCCAACGGCACATTCACACTGATCGCGAGCGACGGAACACTGACGGACACCAAACAGGTGTCGGTTCTCGTGAACCAGGTCAATGAGGCGCCCGTGATCACGTCGGGCGCCACCGCGGCCGCGATCGAGCACCAGACATTCACATACACGGCCACAGCCGTGGATGAGGACGGCGACGCGCTCACGTTCTCGTTCCAGGACTATCCGGCCTGGATGTCTTTCACTGGAGCGGTGATCAGCGGCACGCCGGGAGAGGGCGCCGGCGGCGGTCACACATTCCGGATCAATGTCACGGACGGATTCGTGACCAGTTCCAAAGTCGTCACCGTGAACGTCACGCCGGTCAATGATCCGCCGGTCATCTCTTCCCCGGCCACGGCCGCGGCAACCGAGCATCAGGCCTTCTCCTACACCGCGGCCGCAACGGATCCCGAGGGCACGGCCATTGTCTGGGATTTCGTGGACCATCCCGCCTGGCTGAGCCACACCGGAGCCGTCATTTCGGGAACACCGCCTGAAGGCGTCCCCGCATCCTTCACATTCAAAATCGTCGCCTCGGACGGCGCACTGGCAGCCGAACGAACGGTCACTGTAAACGTCACCCGGGTCAATGATCCACCGGTCATCTCGTCCCCGGCCACGGCCGCGGCAACCGAGCATCAGGCCTTCTCCTACACCGCGGCCGCGACGGATCCCGAAGGCACGGCCATTGTCTGGGATTTCGTGGACCATCCCGCGTGGCTGAGCCACACAGGCGCGATCATTTCCGGGACACCGCCTGAAGGTGTCCCCGCGTCGTTCACCTTTAAAATCGTCGCGTCGGACGGCGCACTGGCATCCGAACGCACGGTCACGGTAAACGTCACCCGGGTCAATGATGCTCCGGTCATCACTTCGCCCGCCACGGCCGCTGCGACCGAGCATCAGGCCTTCTCCTACACCGCGGCCGCGACGGATCCCGAAGGCACAGCCATTGTCTGGGATTTTGTCGACCATCCCGCCTGGCTGAGCCACGCCGGAGCCGTCATTTCCGGAACCCCGCCTGAAAACGGGCCTGTCACGTTCACCTTCAAGATCGTCGCATCGGACGGCGCACTCGCGGCTGAACGTGTCGTCACCGTAACCGTCACGGCTGTCAATGATCCGCCGGTCGTCACCTCGGCCGCCACGGCCGCGGCAACCGAGCATCAGGCCTTCTCATACACCGCGGCAGGAACGGACCCCGAAGGAACGGCCATTGCCTGGGATTTCACGGACCATCCAGCCTGGCTGAGCCATACAGGAGCGGTTCTTTCCGGGACTCCGCCTGAAGGCGTGCCTGCGTCCTTCACATTTAAAATCGTCGCATCGGACGGCGCACTGTCAGCCGAACGCACGGTCACCGTGACGGTCACGCTGGTCAATGATGCCCCGGTGATCACCTCTCCGGCCACGGCCGCGGCCGTGGAGCATCAGATCTTTTCCTACACAGCTGCAGGAACGGATCCCGAAGGCACATCCATTGTCTGGGATTTCGTCGACCATCCTGCCTGGCTGAACCATGCCGGAGCCGTTGTTTCCGGAACACCGCCAGAGAACGGACCGGTCACGTTCACCTTCAAAATCGTCGCGTCAGACGGCAGCCTGGCATCCGAACGCATCGTCACCGTGACGGTCACGCCGGTCAATGACCCGCCGGTGTTCGCGTGCCCGGACACTGTCACGGCTGTCGAGGATGTCCGTTTCATCTACACGGCCCGCGCATCGGATCCGGAAGCGGACACGTTCCGTTTCACTTTCCACCGCCTTCCCTCCTGGCTCAGGGCCTCGGACAGCACGGCAACGGGCATGATCCCCGAAAACGCGGTGGATACCTGCTTCGTACTGGCTGTGACGGACAGCCGGAACGCGTCCGATTCAATGCGTGTTTTCATCCGGGTCCAACCGGTCAATGATCCGCCCCGCGTCACGTCCCCGGACACGGCCGAGGCCTTCGAGAACCAGGTTTTTTCATACACCGCGACCGCATTCGACGTGGACGGCCCTCACTATTCGATACGCTTCACGGATGTCCCTGCCTGGCTGACCGCATCCGGACCCATGCTTTCGGGCGTTCCCGTGAACGTCCCGCCGACCGCGACCTTTTCAGTGATCGTGAACGACGGCAGTCTCTCCGACACCCTCTTGGTCACGGTCCTGATCCGTCCAGTGAATGATCCGCCGAGGTTCGTCATGCCGTTCCCGGATCCCTCGTTCGGGTTGTCCGAGACACTGCAATGGCAATTGGTTCTCAACGATTACATCACGGATCCGGACGATCCGGATACGTCCCTGTTCTGGACCTCGCGGCTTCTGGATTCCGTGCGCGTGGGCATCTCCATCCACCAGAAAACCGGCACCGCGACCTTCCTGGGCTTCAATGTCGACAAAAACTTCAGGGTGCTTTTCACGGTACGCGACCGGGGCGGCCTGACCGCCTCGGATACGCTGTACATCCGCATTCTGGGCACGGGCGTGGATGCCGAGCGCATCGGAGCGCCTCCGGACCGCTACACCCTGTACGGCAATTACCCCAATCCGTTCAACCCGCAGACCACGATCCGATACGGTCTGCCCAGGCCCGGTCCCGTGCGGCTTCGCGTCCTGAACCTGCGGGGCCAGGTGGTGGCCACGCTCGTGGACGGCCGCCAGGCCGCCGGCGTGTTCGAGGTCGCCTGGCGCACCGACGGGGAGGCCTCAGGCCTGTACTTCGCGGTCATAGAAGCTGAAGGATGGAAAAAGGTGCAGCGGATGATGCTGGTGAGGTGAACGGACGGGATATTTCGTTCGGTTGGATTTCCTGAAAACAAAAAGCCCTCGGCGTGGAGCCGGGGGCTTTACTTTAGTTCATGGTTCATGGTTCATGGTTAATAAAATGGGGTCGGATAAACGGATTCTCTTTTTCTATGAACCATGAACTATCAACTATGAACTTTTTTCCTCAAGCCAGCGGCATAATCCCTGCATCCCCCGACGTTATATCCCATACAGCAATGGTGCGGTCTCCCTTGAGCCAGCCGCAGGACTCGCCCGGGTTGATCACCAGAGTCTTGCCTCGCCGTATGACGGGCTCATGGGTGTGACCGTAGATCACGGCGTCATAATGCCCGCTCGCGACCAGGGCTTCGAGAGCGTCCGGCTCGTGCATCAGGAGTATCTTCTTCCCCCCGATTTCAAGGGCATACGGGGCCCGGTGAATGCGGCCGCGGAACACGTTGGACAATCCCACTTTTTCGCCGTCGTTGTTGCCGAACACGGCCGTGAATTCCATGTTGAGCGTCTTCAGGGGTATGGACGTGAACGGCGACACGAGATCGCCCGCGTGCAGAACATGGGTGACCTCCATGTCGTTGAATATGCTCACTGCCTTGGCAATGGCAGGAAGGTTGTCGTGGGAATCAGAAAGAATGCCGATTTTCATTGTGACCTCTTGTGCATGCGTGGCCGGATATTCAAAATAAACGTTTTTCGTCCCAATGTCAACGGAAAAGCATTGCTTCCGCCCCGTAAACGTCCTATATTATCAGGCATGAAAACGATAAACATCACAGCCGGAGAGACGGCTTGAGAAACTTCCGATTCGGATCGACACGATATTGGATTCTACTGCTCGCGGGCCTGTCCGTTTACGGCAGGCTGCATCATCCATGGATTTCCTACAGGGAATGCGTGCGGGATCCGGGCCGCTGCAGGGGGCGCGTGATCGAGTCCTTCCGGGAGCCGATGATCGGTCCGATCGGACCGGACGGGTTCACCCTGCTCCAGCGAGGGGAGAAACCCGTTTTCGTCCATGCGGACACAACCGGACTGAAATCCGGTGAATACACTGGACTGAAGGCGGTCCTGCGCGAGGACGGATCACTGGAAGCCGCACGCATCGTCGTCGCCCGGGGTCGCAGGGAGAAAATGATCATTTCCCTGATCCCTGCGGCTTTGATCGTTCTCCTCTTCCTGATCCGGTTCCGCTTCGATTTCCGGGATAGGACGTTTTACAGGAGGATCCGTGCCTGATCTGGTCACGCACGCGGCCATCGGTTACCTGATCCGCCGGCCGGTTGAGATCCTGAAGCCCTCCAGGGACGACGCTTCGAAACGCATGCTGTTCTTTCTCGGCGTCATCCTGCCGGACATTCTCAGCCGCCCCCTGTACATCCTCTTCCCGGGTGTGCACGACTGGGTGGTCGCTTTCCACACACCGGCCGGGCTTCTGGCCGCTTCAGGGCTTCTGGCTTCGCGTTTCGAGAAACCTTTCCAGCCAACGGCGTTCCGCTTTCTGGTTGCAGGGGGGCTTTTCCACTTTCTCCTGGACTGTTTTCAGAAGCAGGTAACGGGCAATAATTTCTGGCTCTTCCCCTTCTCGTATCATGATTTCGGATTCGGCCTGTTCTGGGCTGGAGATATTGTCGCGTTCGCTCCAGTCTGGGTCGGGCTGTGTGTGGTTATGGAAATCGGATTGCGGATTGGACGTCGGCACGGGCCTACCGGTAATCCGTCCCCGTGATAAACCTTTGACTTGATGGCCCGGAGTATCCAACCCGGGCCAAATTCATTTAACCGGACACTCATGGACTTCACCCCTTGGTATGAAACAAACGGTCACCGCCTGACCGGCGGGGGCGTCTGGCTGAGAGGCTGCGGATGGAACCTCCTGCCTCCTTCGGCAATGCGGGACCGGCCTTTCCGCCTGCTCATCGCCCGACTTTCCTCCTATTATGATTCTGTGGATTCATGGACGCACAGGCTTTTATACGCAATCGCCGCGTCCGATCCTTCGACTTTTCCTGATCTGGCCTTCCTCCCGCCGCCCAATGACCTTCCGACATTCAAACAGGCAGGTCTTCCCTGGTGGCTGGGCATATCCTCAAAACGCGGTCCATTGGATTTTAACCTTCTTGCTGTCTCCAACTCCTGCGTTCAGGAATTGATCAACCTTCCGGTTCTGATGACCAGGAGCGGCATCCCTCTATCCAAATCCGAACGCCTGCCCCGGCCGGACGTGCCTCTTGTCATTCTCGGGGGCGCCAATAGCCTGCATACGTCCGTTTTCTGGAACGCGGACCCGCTTGTGGACGGTGTGTTCATCGGTAACGGAACCGGGCCTGTGGCTGACGTATTCCGGATGTGCCGGGAAGGTACGGAAAAGGGTCTCTCCAAGAGGGAAATACTCGAATCCCTGGAATCCGTAGATGGTTTCATTCAACCGGATCACCTGCGCCGTACGACAGTCGGCCGGCCGACTTCACTTTTACGGGAAACGGACGGTGTCACGACAGCCGCATCCGCGCCTGTGCTTCCCGGAGAATCCCAGGCCGGTTGCGCGCCGCTGTGGATCAGCTCCGGATGCCCCTCGTCCTGCTCGTTCTGCGCTGAAAGCTGGGCCTTGAAACCCTATGGGGAATATCCTGAAGAATATCTGTTCCGTGAAATGGACGGGCTCAAGGCCGGAATAGGGCTGTCCCAAATCGAACTCGCGGCTTTCAATTTCAACGCCCATAGCCGGTTTGCAGGCCTGATCGGCCGCGCTGCCGATCGTTTCGACCGGGTGCGGCTGAAGAGCCAGCGGTTCGACCGTTTCGCATCCGACTCCGGCCTTGCCCCCCTTCTCCACGCTGTCGGTAAATCAAACCTGACCTGCGGGCTGGAGGGCATTTCCGGACGCCTCCGGCGCTACCTGAACAAGCAGATCGACGATGAACAGCTTTACTCCAGCCTTTTAGAAATCCATAAAGTCCCCCTGCGCAGCCTCAAGATTTTCCTGATCGCGCCCGGTCTTGAATCGGAGGACGATTACACGGAATTCGAAGCCCTGCTGAACCGGCTCCGTTCGATTCAGACGAAAACAGGCCGCAGTCCGGGCGTGCAATTCTCAGTCACGCCGCTGGTCCGGTTTCCATGGACCCCTCTTGAATTCGAGGACGCCCCATCCATGGAAACGATTTCGGAAGTGCTCCGACGGATAAGCCGATCTGTGACTTTGAAAGGTTTCGAATTCAGGGAGTCCGCATCACCTGAGGAATACTGGCTTTCCCAGGTTCTCGTCCGTCCCGGAGACAGTCGAATCGGGGAGATACTGAAGTCGACCGCGCTTGAAACGGAACGGCTGTATTTCCGAAGCGTTCCGGCGCGATTTGTTTCCGAATTCAGAGCACGCCTGACAGCCGCAGGCATAGATCCGAATTCCCTTCTGAAAGGTCATTCCACGGACGAAGGACGGAACAAACCGTGGCGCGTCGTCGAAACCGGAATTTCATACGATTCCCTCGTTGCCAGATGGGAGAAAAACCGGGACTTCATCGAGATGCGTCCCTGCGGCCGTCCGGATTCTCCTGACGGATCCTGCGGCGATTGCGCAGCCTGCCCTGACCTTCCCCATCCGGAACGTTCTCCTATCTCCGGCCGATTCGCTGAAGATCTGGCACAACGTGTGACCGCTGTTCGAAAATCCATTATCGAAGTCCGTCTGTCCGTCCGCGCAAGCCGGAATTTCCGAGGCGTGGACCGGAATGTTCTGGCATCCGCGATGTCCTCCACTTTGATGCTTACGGACGCATCACTGATCTCCCATTATTTCGGATTTGCAGGATCCTTCTGGCAGTCCAGGGAAAATCCGGCCTGGCTGTGGGGGGAGGATATTCTGACGCTCAGGTGGAGGCCGGAGGGGTTGCCGGTGCTCAGAGGCTTGTTAACTGATGCGGATAAGCTGGCTAATGTCAACCGCCTTCTGGGGAGTACTGGAGTTTTAATGGGGGAGGTTCAGGATGAGCCCGCAGCCTTCCGCTTCCGCATCCTCTCCCCTTTCCCGTTCGAGGCTTCGGAATATTTTCGGTCGAAAGGCCTGGCTGCCACCCGCACAGGCCCGTCGGACGGAAACCAGACATTCACGTTCTCGGCACCGGCCCTAAAGAAAAAGATACTGGAGTCGCTGACTGTTTCAAGGCCGCCAAACGATGGGACTTGGATAATCGAATTGAAGGCAGGCATCAAGTTTTCCGTCGAGGATTTTCTGAAAGGGGCGTTCCATTTGCCGGACAAGAGGGATTGGATGGGAATAGATATGGAGTGTGTGGAAATAGCATGAACGCTCCGGGAGATTCCGAACCTCCCGGAGCGTTCCGTTACCAAGCCAGCGGACGGCTGACCATCCTGTCCGTAAAATGCGTCAGTTGCTCCAGATTCGAGCCGTCGATATCAACCCGGTATAAATTTCTGGGTTTGGAGTAATCGTTCGGAAATCCATTAACGAAATAAACGGTCCGGTTGTCCGATGAAAAGGATGTGTACAGCGGGATCCCCGGGACAGACGGGAATATTTCATGCAGTATCTGATTGGATTCCAGATCGAATACGATGATATCGCCTTCGTCGTCGACGTACCGGGGCGAGACGATGAGACTGCCGTCATAACTGACTGAAAACGTGTTTAGATTTGCCCTGCACGACAGGATTTCACCGACATTTTCACCGTTACGATCCATCCTGAATATGCCGTCAAATCCATTCACTTCCCTCGAAAAATAAATCCGGGATCCGAATGCGCTTGTTACGGGATTTCCTTCGAAATAATTCGACTGGCTGATCGTCCTGCAGGAATCTCCTTCATCATTCATGATCACGATTTTAGATCCGCCCCCGATTTGAGATGAAAACAGGTATGAACCCAAAAGGATTGAATGACGCATAAAAAGGAAATTTTGGTTGTAAGGGATGCACTCCAGTGGGGGACTGTTTCTGTCATTCAAAGACCTGATTTCAACTGAACAATCGGTTAGGTCCTGATACGCGATCTTGTCTTTAGTGTCCTGCCAGATCGGGTAACTGTATGCTCCCTGAATGATCAATTCGGCATTCAGACTGTCCGGATCCATGATATAAATGCCGATATCCCGATTATTCTCAATGGAAATCGCGTAAAAAAGAACCCGATTGTCCGAGTTGTCGAAATGAAAGATCGATGAAAGAGGATCCTCAACACAACCTGTTTGAAAAAGGTAAATACAGGTGGATATAAGAATAATGATTTTGTTTCTCATCTTTTCCTCCCTTTTCTATTATCCCGATTAAAAGACGGTTACTTTCTTGAAGAAAGTAACCGTCTTTTATGCATCATTTTCAGCTTTAACGTTTACCGTTCTTTTGAAAGTGTGCGGCACGTCGAGTTCAACTTTATTGCGCTCTCAAACAACTCACAACGGGCAACCTGTGCGGGCGGGCATGATTGCTTTCGGATTGCACGGGCTCCAGGAAGCCACAACTGAGTCCAAGGTGCGGGTTATGGTCGAAGTATCTTTTCTGTTCTAAAAGAGGATTCAAACAAGAAGTCGTACATTTTCAAATTTACATTTTTAGTATAATTAAAAATTGCCGATTACACTATTTCCCTTCTTCTTCTATTATATCTTCTTCTTTTGTTTTCGTTACTGCCAGGCGCCGTTCAGGGGAGGGGTTAGGTATGGGCAGGCGCCCCTGGCAGTTTTATTGATCTAATATATTTCTTTGAAAACTTAAAATTGCCACGATTTCTACCATAACGCAAGCATTTGCGGCGCAACCTTAAAGGTTAAAATACATTACTAACCATGAAGTGATCAGCCAACTATGAAAATTGCACGTTCGGGTTGCGTCCAGCAAAATGCATGGGTTATACAATATTTATTATATTTTTGATCGCCCGGAGTTTCCGAACCCCGGGCGCATCATGATGCCGGGCTTCACTGCTGGATCGGGGTATTTATATCCGGAAGTTGGAGGTATATGAAAGTGGAGTATTCCCCATTTTTGTGTGATATGGTGAAAATCAAAATCATCGTTGATTGAAATTTTCATTTGCATCGCATCCGGACTCGATTGAATTTTACCCATTTTTCTGCCAGAATCGGCCTGGAACTCGAATTTCGAGGCCGTTATTATTACACAATCCACTCAGCTTTTGGTGGATTGCTCTAGCCTTTTCATGATTGAAAAAATAAATCCAGCCGATAACAAACAGCAGATGATAAAAATACCCCAAAGCTGCCACAGATCCAGTTTGCCCCAGAAGTAACTGCCGACGACCAGGAGCTTGTTACCAACGGCCGTAGCCAGCAGCCAGCCACCCTGCATCACGCCCTGGAAACGCACTGGCGCAACTTTCGACACAAAAGACAATCCCATCGGACTGAGGAATAGTTCTGCAATGGTGAGGATGAGGTAACTGTGGATCAGCCAGTAGGGCGAGACCCGCGATGTATCCGGCACCGGATTGTACGCCTGCTTGCCGAACCCGTCGACGTATTGCAGCATGTGCGGCGACACCAGCTTGAGGGAGGCGACCAGCACGATGAGAAAGCCGATGGATGCGATGATCATGCCGATGCCGATCTTTTTCGGCGTTGAAGGCTCAATATTTTTTCGATTCAACCAGGCGAAAATGGCCATCACCGGAAAAGTTAGCGCAACAATGAAGAGCGGATTGAATGACTGAAATACTTCGGGGGCGATGGGATTTAAAGTCTGATTTCGCGAGACAAAGTAATAGGTTAAATAGCCTAAACCAGCCAACATGACTCCGCCGATCAATTTGCCCAACGATTTCTTGTTCAGCAGGAGCAGGAAAAATCCGGCCACCGCTCCGATAAATACCAGCATGGATGTGAGATCGAAGAATATGTTGGTGAAAGGACCGACTTCCTTGACCGTATAATCGCGGGCGAAGAAGGTGAGCGTGAGCCCATTCTGGTGGAATGACATCCAGAAGAAGATGACCACTAGGAATACCAGTAGCAGGGCGACGATGCGCGGCCGTTCTTCTTTGGTGGAAATCTGCACGATCCATGTTACAAACCCGATGAAAAGACCGATAGCGAACGATATGTCCACATTGCCGGAGGCGAGGTATGCCAAACCGGCTGATGCCGCGGCGGCGATCAGCGCCAAGACAAAAGACAGTGATCCCTTACCAACTTTCTCCTTGACGGCCGAATTTTCTTTGTTCGGCAAATGTTTATTGAAAATGACGAAAACCAGGGTGGAAAGAATCATCGCCCCTGCCGCGAGCGCAAAGGCATAATTGTAACCCCTGGAGAAAACATCGATATAATGCTGTGCAAATACGCCCGGATTTGTGACCGTTTGCCCGGAGACTTTGTCGGCGAGCGCCTGAAATTTTCCGATATCGTTCATTTCTCCGCGCATGAAGGCATGACACATGGCAGGCATACTGCCGTCGTGGAGCAGCCCTTGTGTCTTTAAAAACCAGTTGCGGGCCGCTGTGGCGGCAAATGGCGCGAAAAAAGCGCCGACGTTTATGCCCATGTAGAAAATCATGTATGCGGAGTCGCGGACTTTGGAGTACTGCGGATTGTCGTACATCTGACCGACCACCGCCTGCAGGTTGCCTTTAAATAAACCATTGCCAAAGGCAATGATAAAAAGACCGATCAGCGTCATGGCAAGGGTGTTGCCCGGCAGACTCATAATAATGTAACCGGAGAACATGACGAGCAGACCAACCAGAATGACCAGCTTGTACTTTTTGCTCCAATCCGCTATCGTGCCGCCAAACAGCGCCAGCGCGTAAATACCGAAATAGAACCAGCTGTAGTAACTTCCTGCTTCTCTTTCGCTGAGACCATATTTGGCCTGCAGGAACAGCACCAGAATGGCCATCATGGTGTAAAAGCCAAAGCGTTCGCCCATGTTGGCGATGAATGCGACAAGTAACCCTCTTGGATGTTCTTTTAGCATTGATTCGCTCCACAGTATGGTTCAACGAATGACACAATTGGATCTGGGGTTGGCCGAGAAAATTAACCGGCCGGTCGACATTTTAAAGATAGTTTTCGATTAGTAGCAGCACAATCTCTTAGATAAAGATTGATTAATGTCTGATAGGGCACATCAATTTCATCAGCTAACTTTTTAAAATAGTTTATAGTAATCTCATCTAACCAGATGGTAACGGTGATCATCTCGGGGCGGACATGATCGGTTACGGATTGCACAGCTTTCAAAAAGCCACAACTGAGTAGGGATATTTTCAAAAAGGACGTCCTTTCCCTTTTCATTCAAGGTGATTAAATTAGCATAAAATCACCAATGTCAGCAGGGAGGCCCGTCATGTATTACACCGGCATCGATCTTCATAAAAGCTTCTCTCACCTGACAACCGTCGATGAGAAAGGCGTTGTCATCGAGCAACAGAAAATATACAATCATCCCGATAAAATACTCAATTATTTTCAACAACTTGGCAACACACACAAAGTTGTCGTCGAATCCACAAATGGATGGTATTGGATCGCCGACCTGCTTCACGGGAACGGCATCGAGATGATCCTGGCCAATACCAACAAACTCAAAGCCATATCCACTGCTAAAATCAAAACAGACCAAATCGATTCCACAACCATGGCACAATTACTTAGAATCGATTATATACCTGAAGCCCATCAAATCGATCCCGTTCTCAGGGATAAACGCGATCTCATGAGAGCCAGACTTCGCCTGATTCAAAGAAAAACGTGTGTCGTAAACAGTATCTGCCGATTGACTGAGAAATTCAACGTAACCGATCCTGATGATCTACCCGGTCTTTTTCAATTTCAGTACAAGCAGCTTGATGAGCATGTCAATTTCCTAAACGAACAAGTCAAAGAACTGGAAAAAACGATTTATCCTCAAGTCGTCCTCAATGAGGATGTTCAGAGAATTCTCTGGATTCCAGGTATCGGTAAAATCAGTGCATTCACCATTTTTCTCGAAGTTGGGGATTTTTCAAGATTCCCAACGGAAAAAAAGTTTTTCTCCTATTCGAGAGTCGTGCCTGCGGCTTCCAATTCGGGCGGAAAATGCAAGCACGGCAAAAAAGAATCAAAAGCCGGCAATAACTATCTAAAAATTGTTTTCAACGATGCGGCTGTTAGCGCCTACACGAATTACCCTGAAATCCGGGACTTCTATCAAAGAAAATGCCGTAAAAAAAACAAACACCTTGCACGGAACCTGGTTGCCAAAGAACTGGCCCGTATCGTGTATCACGTCATCACCAAGAAATCTGATTATGATTTTACCTTTAAAGGGAAAAAACTAACACGAGTAAAAGTGCGTCACTGGCCGAGCCCGACAAGCCCGGGGACGGTGCTGGATCCTAGAGATCCGCAGTAGGGATTGGGAAGTCAGGCTCGCAGTGCCGATAAGATATCTGGGATAGTTCTGAGACGATTTCGGAACGCTCTCGATCTGAGAGAGTCAAGCCCGGAAAGGGGTATGGACGCCATTGACGTTCAACGATATTGAATCGGCACAGAGACAGAGTTTTTCAAAGAACGAACGCTGTTACGTCAATCCAAACCATCTTTACATTAGGCGAAAACATATTGTTTTCGCCCGAGAGGATATTTTATACTTGACTTTGTCCTTTTTAAAGGGGCACCGTCCCGAGAATGATCGTGTTATGCCAATTTTAGTATTTTAATCAATAATGTATCTAATAATTTGTATGCATCAAGTTTATAATATGGTTGAGCAACCGACAGATTTCTAGTAAGATATTTTTCTAATAACTTTATGGGTAATGATTATTGGATAAATTTTTATAGATTGTTTATCAAATTTAATAAGACCATGATACGTCACACCTTCTATTTTTATATTTATAGGTTTGATATCTTCCCTGACTAGACCATGGCCAACGATATAATCACCAAATCGAAACATAACCATACTTCCAGGTGGTATTGATCCTACTCCGTTTAATGTTCAAGATGATAATTTCCATTTTTAGGTAATTCATACTATCGCTTTCTTTTAAGTCAATCGATATTACATTTAAATGAATATTTTCATAAATATTGAACACGCTCATCTCATTATTTATTATGGTTGTATCGTATTTTAACCAATTCTTCAATTGATATTTCTTTTCAAATTCTTCCTTTGAATTTCTATTTACTGTATAAATTATAACCGTATCATTTATTGTTTTATTTATAATTTCCCATTCATCTGTTGCTTCTACGAAATCGCCATCAAAACCACTCGAAATAAAATATGATGAATACTGATATGTCCATTTAGTGTTCAATTCAACAGGGAAATAGTCAGCTTTATTTTTATCTGATGAACTATCGCTGGGTACCTTATCACAGCTGACGGGAATATTCGTATGATCATATTTGAATACCTCATATATCCGCATAACATGGTTGATGTGCGGGCGGCAATGGGATATTTCGCATTGCACGCCCCTCCAGGAAGTCAAGACCGATTAGGGCACCGTCCGCACGATTAACGGGTTATGCGAAAATCAGTTATCTGTTTAATCAATATTTATAAATCTGTAATTGGTATATTTTACTTCCCGTTTAACTCAATTAATCTAATAGGAATATATATTATATCGATAATTATTGTGATTGCTCCACAAATAAACAATACTATTAAATCTTCAATAATAAACTTATTTTGAAAATATCTATATATTAATATTATGCCTACTATCGCTTGAAATAATATTTGACCTACAAACAATCTATTGGTCAATCTATCATTTTTAATGGACCCTATGAATCTGGTTATTAAATAGAAAATTACGGGACCACTATATATAATTATTCCTAGTAAATTTATTAAAATTGTTTTCACGAAGTATATAATCCGTTTCCTGTAATTATATTAGTTCATTTTAAATCGTATTGACATATATCTCGCATAACTATTATTAGATGGTTCCAAAACTATAAACATATTTCCATTACTGGTAAATATTTTCCTATCACTGGGTAAAATTGAGCTTTTCCCACTAATAGGAAAAACGTTTTCCTATTAGTGGAATGAATGGAACAGGATTTTGTAATGAGACTTCTCATGCTATATTCCCAATAGCGAATGAATAAGTTTGATTAAAATAGGCATTTGATAAGTTGTAATAAATCGAACAAAAGGAGAGGGAATAAAAAGGCACGAAATGTAGAATAAGTAATGAAAACCCTGCAGGGTTCAGACGGTTACCAGTATTTTTCGAGGAAAATTCCCTGACTTCGAACGGCATGTATTCCCTCCCGTATCGAGAACAAGGACTGCAACTGGCAATAAATTATTGAAGTTAATATAAATCCTTAGAAAGAATAAAACAAGGGAAATCTGGGCTCTTTTCGCTTGGGATTGGAACCCTGGGGCAATGACCGTGATGATGGTGGGTCTACCGGCCCACCCTACTACTGGCGCGATCAATGGTGGGCCTACCGGCTCACCCTACTACTTCGGTATCCCGGGCTATCAAAATTCAGGAACCACGAAAGGCGCTCGATATTCCCGCCTCAGCAGAAGATTGGCGAAATACGCCGGGTCGTAGGCCTCTTTGCTCACAAAGGATTCGGATGCCTGATCCACCTCCAGCCTGGGGCCGGCGCACACGCGAATTCCAGGTAAGGACAAACTGTTGTTCTCCAGGTGGCTGCCGAACCGATTGAACGTGTCTTCCATCCAGGAGTCGCCTGACATGGATTTGCCGGCTGTATCGTAATCCGTTTCCGTTCCCAACCGATAGGAAATGTTCCCCATATGGCACAACGCTGACGAAATGTGCCCGTCCTCAATAGCGCCGTTCAAATCGGACGGCTTGCGTTCCCGAACCGCACGGATGAAATTGACGGCATGCTCTTTTACGCCTCCGGTTCCGATAAATTGCTTGAGCTTCTTTCCGGAATTGTCATACGCCCATCCCCCGCCATCTCCGCCTGCAAAATATCCGTTTTCGCATTGGATCACCACGCCGATCCGGGTTCCCTTGTAATCATCCATGGCCTCACTGCCCGAGGAACGGGGCAGTCCCCGGACCTCGAAAATCATCGGAGCCGATGCATAATCGTACACAATGACCTGCGTGTTGGGGGTTTCGCCGTCATCTTCATATCCGTACCTGCCGCCGTAGGCAATGACCGATCGGGGAAATCCGGGTTCATCCAGCACCCATCGGCAAAGATCCACTTCATGAATGCCCTGGTTTCCGATATCACCGTTTCCCGTATTCCAGAACCAATGCCAGTCGTAATGCAGGTTTTCCCGCCTGAGCGGCTCGAGCGCTGCCGGACCGGTCCATAAATCATAATCGATTTGCTTCGGGATAGGCTGGGGACCGTTCACTTTTCCAATGGAGGTCCTGCGCTTGTAACACAGTCCCCGCACCAGTGTGATTTTTCCGAGATTCCCCGCGCGAATATAACGGAAAGCCTCGATCAACCCCTCATCCGATCGTTTTTGCATCCCAGCCTGAACCACCCGGCCGTATTTCTGGCCGGCACGGATGAGCTGCCGGCCTTCCCATACGCTGTGTGAAACCGGCTTTTCGACATACACATCCTTGCCCGCCTGACACGCCCATATGCCCATCAGGGAGTGCCAGTGATTGGGGGTAGAGACGACAACCGCATCGATATCCGGGGACTCAAGCATCCGACGGTAATCCGAATAGGTTTTCACGGATTCGCCAGCCGTAGCGAATTTGGCCGCTTCACGGGCCAGAATGTCGCTGTCCACATCGCAGATGGCCGCCACCTGCACATCATCCATTTCGCGGAACATGTCTATGTGATAGGCGCCTTTGATACGCAAGCCTGCGATGCCCAGCCTGATCCGGTCATTGGAGCCTATCACCCGCTGACTCGTTTTACCGCTCAATGCTCGCGGTGCGTTTACCAGGGCAAGCCCTGCGGCAGCTGAGGACACGAGGAAAGAGCGGCGGGACACGGACCCGGAAATTTGCTCCTGCGTCATTTTCTCATCCCGTACGATCATGAGTCAAGTTTAGTTATATACATGAATGTCCGGTTAAACCTTTAGGCAACCCCCGTTGCCCCTCCCGCTGCGCGGGACCAATCAATCAGATGGATCATGATTGAAGGCTTGTCAGGGGGCCGAGTGGAGAACCGATCACACCTTCGGTTCCCACCCCTTTTCATATTCGCGGCCCCACAGGGCCATTGCCCTTTTATCCTTTTGTATATGCGCATTGGATGGATCGAGCTTCAATGTCCGCCCCGTCTTCCACGCGATATTGGAGAGCAGCAGCATGGTCACGCTCAGATTTCCCTCTTCGATGGGCGAATTCAGCTTTTCTCCGACCCGGATGGCATTGACCAAATTGGCGAAATGGGCGTCAGTCATGGGCCCGCCGCCCGCCAATCCGGTCGTGGCGTCCATCTCCGGTTTGTAAAAGGAAAAACTCTGCTTATTGTCGTTGTCATAAATCTCATATCCGTTTCGATCGATCAGGACCGTGCCTTCAGTGCCGTGAATCGTCACTCCCCTGCCCCGGCCGTATTGGTTCATGTTGTTACAGCTTCTGCCCTCCCAGGTGATCATCTTGTCCGCGTAGGCGTATTCCGTGACCAGAGTGTCATAGAATTCCCAGTCATCCTTGAAATGATACCGGCCTCCGCTCGCGCTCACGGAATCGGGAGTTTTCACGTTCAGCGCCCAGAGGCATAGATCGACCTCGTGCGTGCCGTTGTTCAGGGTTTCGCCCGTGCCCCAGTGCCAGAACCAGTGCCAGTTGTAGGGGTGGATATTGTCCTTGTACGGACGCCTCGGCGCCGGCCCCTGCCAGAGATCCCAATCGAGTTCCGCAGGCACGGGAACCTGGCGCCCCACCCCGATACCCGGCCGTTTGTTGTTGTACCAGGCCTTGCCGTAACAGGCTCGGCCGATGATGCCTTCGTGAATTTTCTGCATGGCTTCCTGCGTGTGGGGCGAGGACCGCTGCTGATTGCCCATCTGCACGAGCCTTTGAGTTTTCCGTTGTGCCCGGATCAGCATCTCGCCCTCGGCCGGATTGTGACTGCACGGTTTCTCCACATACACGTGCTTGCCGGCCTGCAACCCGAGTATGGCCATGGGCGCGTGCCAGTGCTCAGGTGTCGCTATGGCAATCGCGTCCACATCCCTGCTTTCAAGCAGGACGCGGAAATCCTTTACCGTTTGAGGCGATTTTCCTGAAACCTCCCGCACGAGCGCCGCGCCCCGTTCCAGTTCTCGCTGATCCACATCGCACACATGGGTCACTGCCGCGTTCGGGCATGCGTTGATGGACAGGATATGCTCGCGCCCCCGGCCGTGCAATCCGATGACCCCAAAATTCACCCGGTCGTTCGCGCCGATGATCCGGCTTTGGCCTTTTGCGCGTAAAGCGGTCATGCCGAACGTCAATCCCAGGGAAGCTGCGGACGCGTTCCGGATGAAGTCCCGTCTCGACCAGTTTTCGCTCATGACGCGTCCTTTTCTCTGATCTTGATGTTCTTGAATGAAACCTCGTCCCCGTGGTCCTGGAGCAGAATGTGTCCCTCCTCCGCCTCCCCGAAACCGGGCCAGACCGCATATTTGCTCCGCGCCACCAACGCTCGCCACACCTGGGTGCGGCGGTCGTATTCGACGACTTTGATTCCGTTGAGATAGTGCTCCACGTGATTCCCGTTCACAACGATCTTCGCCCGGTTCCAGCCATACTCGTTCACGCGTTTGGCTGTGCTCTCGTTCGGCGCGCAGAAATGCGCGTCCGCGGGAATGAGGTCGTACAGAGACGCCAGGGTCCGGTTGCCGGCAGTGCCCAGTTTGGCATCGGGGTGGAGCTTGTCATCCAGAATCTGGTATTCGCACCCGATGGACGAACCTTCTCCCTTGTTCAATTCCGTATCCACGAAATATTTGATGCCGCTGTTCGCGCCTTCAGTGATCTTGAAATCCACCTCCAGCTCGAAATTTTTGCAGGTCTTCACGGTCACGATATCCCCGCCGCCCTTTGACTCGCCCCCACCCGATTTGATAACTGTGATCATGCCGTCCGCTATTTTCCAGCCCTGCTCCGGAAAATGATTCAGTTTGGCGCCCCGCCATCCAGCCGCGGTTGTGCCGTCCCAGAGAAGCCGCCAGCCATCCTTCTTTTCCCGCTCGGTGAGGGTGTTATTCAGATAGTTGTTTTGGGGGATTTCTTGGGAAATCGGTGTTTTTACTTCATCCAGATGGTCAGTGCGGATGCGGATATTCCGAAACCGGACAGTTTTGCCCGCATCGCTTTCGGCATAAATGGCATGCGATTGAAGAGCGATGAATCCTTTTGGAGTCATGTCATCCACGATATCCGCTGAGGGCGTTCCGTTCAGCCACACACGGATGTGGTTTCCGATCGCCTCGACCCGGAAATGGTTCCAATCCTCCGGCTTGAAAGCCGCTTTCGCCTTCGGATTGCATTCGAGATTGTAGAGCCATCCCCGCCTTGCCTCATCATAGATACCACCGGTCCACGCGCGCGGCGTGGGATCCATTTCGACCTGGTACCCGTGAACGCGGCCGTTCTGGTATTCAGGCAGGCTCTGGCTGCGGATCTGCACGCCGGAATTCAATCCCGAATCGATCCGGACATCGTATTCAAGGATGAAATCGCCGTAACTCTTTTTCGTGGACAGAAACGTATTCGGGATGCCCATCCTGCTTACGGCCACGATGACACCGTCTTCAATCCTGAATTCGCCGTCTCCGTTCAGAACCTGCCAGTTTCTCAAGTTCTTGCCGTTGAACAGGTTCTGCCAGCCGTCATCGGCTGACAGGATCGAGGCGAAGAGCAGGCATCCGAACAGGATAAAGCATCTATGTTTCATGGGAGCCTCCCGGGAAAGTTGGCTTTTTTTTTCTGCCAGGTGCAAGCCCGGCGTGATCGAGGCAATTGGCCGCATGGTTTACGATGCGTGCCAGGGTAGAACCCTGGCGCGATCATGAGCCACTCTACGCCCGGGACCGTCGGAATCCCGGGCGATCGGCGTTGAAATTTCTCTATTCCTTCACCACCTCTTCCGTGAAATACTTCGGATTCAGCGGCTCGCCGGTGGCCCTTTTGATCATTTCGTTCCAGGAATACCGCGTTCCGGGCTCGAACACCTTCTCTCGGAAAAACCCGCCGACCTGTTCCGGGCGCAGGGACGCGATCGAGACCCGCATCTGCGACGCGAACATCTCGCCGAGCAGGTAATTGTGGTAATAGCAGGGCGCCATGACAAAGTGGATCTTGGCCGCCCAGTCCGGCTCGTTCCGGCCCTCGGGCCGTTTTACGCCCTGGTATTTTTCGACCAGATCCCACCAGAACGCGTTCAGGTCGCGGTCCGGGTTCTCGTACAGCCCCCGCTCGAAAGCGGTCATGACCATGTCCCATCTCGCGAAAACGAGCTTCTGGGCCCGGGTCATGCCCCTTCCCGCAGGCCGGATACGGTCCGCGTCCTCTTTCGATATCTTGAGATTCGCTTCCATCCAGTCCGCATCGCGCGACAAGGCGCCGAAATACTCGGCCACACCCTCGGTGGTGAAGGCGTGCGCAGCGTCGCGAAGCAGGAAAGGCAGGCTCCGGTCCGTGTAATAGGAATACACCGCATGCCCGAGCTCGTGCAGGGTGGTTTCCATCCACTGCTCATTGTCGCGGATGTTGCAGAGAATGCGAACGTCGCCGTTCCGGTCAATGTCCGTGCAGAACGCGTGCGGGTTCTTGCCTTCGCGCTCGAACAGATCGCTCTTCGAGAGAACGGAATCGACAGGCATGCCGATGGACGTGAAATAGGCGGATGCCAGGCCGCTGATGTCGCGACCCTTGTAGAAACGGTCCAGTTCCTCCAAGCCAGCCTGAGGCGCTTCCTGGAAGAAGGGATCCCGGTAATGCCAGGGCCGAAGATCCGCGGTCCGGACGCCGGACTGAGCCGCTACCAGGGAGTCGATTTCCGCCTTCACCCGTCCGTACGGCTCTTCCGTCTGACTGTAAAGTGCATCGAACAGCCGGCTGACCTCAGCCGCATCCTGTTCCGCGGCAGCGAGCGCGAGGCTGTAGTAATTGTCGTATCCCGCGGCCTGAGCTGCGCGGTTCCGGAGCTTGACGAGCCGTATCACATCGTCCGCGACCGCGGCCCCGACCTGCTTGGAGGCCTGCCAGGCCTTCTTCCGCTCCGCCGAATCGCGGGATTCCTTGAGTATCTCGCTGATTTTGTTCGCAGTGACCGGCTTGCCGTCCATGAGGCCCCGGAACGTGCTGAACCGGCCTTCAGTGGCTGCGGCCAGGTCCGCGATTTCCTTGAGCAGACCGGGTTCGACCTGGTTGATGAGAAAGGCGTTGTGCAGGAGTTCTATTCTGCGGAACAGGAGCGGATCGGCCTTTTTCAGGTCCTTTTTCCATCCGGCGAGCAGGCCGAATCCCGCGGAGTCCGAATACACCTTTCGAATCGCAAGATCAGCCTCAGCGTATTCCGCGTACGCGGTTTCATCGCCTGTCGTGGAAGCCTTCCAGTAGGCGAGATTCGCTGCTTTCATGAGCGGTTCGAGTTCAGCCGTTTTTTCAGCGACGAATTCAGCCGCGGCTTTTTCCTCAGCTCCGGGGCCGCATCCTGACAGCCAGCCGAGGCCGATGCAGGCCAGCGCAACCATTGCGATTCTCAAGGTTTCTCCTTCCATAATAAACGTTCCTTTATAACCGGCCGGGCGCACATGGTCAGACGGGGATGAGACAGAGGAAACGGAAAGGTGTATTCCCCCGGTTCTTGAAGCAGTGCTTCTCGCTTCCGGGAACGAAAACCGCTGTACCCGGCATGATCGGAACATCGGCCCCATCGCGCCAGACGGATCCCTCTCCTTCGACTACGAAAACTTCATGCTCGTTGGAGTGCGTATGCAGGGGCGTCCGGCCTCCCGGGCCGATCTCGAACAGCCGCATGACGAAGTTCGGCGCGCCGTCTTCCTTGGCGATCAGCCAGCGGATTGACGTCTGTTCGGCGCCTTCGACCGTGACGGGTTCGGCTGGAACGTCCTCTAAATGAGCAATCTTCATTTGCTTTCTCCTTTATCCGACCGGAGCGATCCGCGTCCCGGCGGATCGATGCGGCTCAGCAGGGCTATGATTTTACGGTCCGCGCCCGGAAACGGATAGCGGTCGAGCTCGCGGGACGTAATCCATTTATAATCATCGCAGGCAATCGGCCGTATGCGGCCGGCCCCGGCCAGGCATTCAAAAGCGTGAAGCGTGATCCGGAAATGCGTGTACGCGTGATTGACTGAAACCAGTTTTCTCAGGACACGGATATGAATGCCGAGTTCCTCGCGGATCTCCCGCTTCAGGCATTGTTCCAGGGTCTCGCCAGGCTCAGCCTTGCCGCCCGGGAATTCCCACAGCCCGCCGAGCATACCTCTTGCCGGACGTAATGTAATCAGAAATTTGCCGTTTTTCCAGATGATTCCAGCCGTGACATCCTTGTGCGGAATGGCTTTTCTCGGAGAGGATCTCGGATAATCGTTCTGGACCGACGCGGCAAAGGCCTTACAGACAGTACGGACAGGACATTCCGGACAGGAGGGATTTCTGGGAACGCAGATCACGGCCCCGAGCTCCATGATCGCTTCGTTGTAATCCCGTGTTCCGGACCGGGGCATGAGCGAAGCGGCCAGATCCCACAGAGACTCCCGCGTGGCAGGCTTGCCGCTATCCTCCTCGACACGGAAAAGGCGGGATAGGACGCGGATCACATTGCCGTCCAAAACCGGCACGGGCTGGCCGTACGCGATGGAGAGTACGGCGCCGGCCGTGTAACGGCCTATGCCCGGAAGGGAGAGCAGGTCCTCCATGCGGTCCGGCACGCGGCCGTCGAACCGGCGCACTATCTCGGCAGCTGCGCGAAGCAGGTTCCTGGCCCTGGCGTAATAGCCCAATCCCTCCCAGAGCTTCAGAACGGTTTGAAGCCTGGCTCTGGAGAGACTCCGGACATCCGGGAAGCGTTCAATGAACCGAAGGTAATAACCTGTGGCTGTGGCGACCTGGGTTTGCTGGAGAAGGGTCTCGGAAATCCAGATTTTATAAGGGTCGTCCGTTTCCCGCCAGGGCATAGGTCTGCGGCTGGCCCTGAACCAGCGGACCAGTCTGGAGCGGAATTTTATCCTCTGGGAAGCAATCATGGAAGGGTTAATATAGTCAGCAAGCGCGATAAAGTCAAAAAAGAAAAGCCGTTGAAGGAACAACGGCTTTAGGGGAAGAGGAAAGGAATTTTGATGGCTACCATAACCATATACAAAACGTGTGCCATACCATCATACATTTAGGGGAAAGCATAAATTTATTGTTTTTTATGGGATTAGGTACCTTTCCTACGCAATCTCATTCGTTTACTGTACTTCCTTTTTCTACCTGTAGTGGCAATTTTTTCCATGTATAGGTGGAAGATTTTTCCCGGGGGCCGGATATTTAATGTCGAACAAAGCTATATGACATCCATTCCCCACCCCCCTGGATCCCCGATTAAAGAATTCGGGGATGACACCCCCCTCTCGACCCGGAACCCGGAACGCGGAACCCTTTGTCACCCGAACAGCGCTTCGATATCCTGCCGGGTCAGGGTCTTGAACGCCTCCGCCTCGCCCGCGATCAGGCTGGTCACGATGCGCTTCTTCTTTTCCTGGAGCTCGAGCACTTTTTCCTCGATCGTGTCCTTGCCGATCAGCTTCACGACGAACACGTTCTTGTCCTGGCCGATCCGGTGACTCCGGTCCACGGCCTGTCGCTCGACCGCGGGGTTCCACCAGGGGTCGTACAGGATCACGTAATCCGCGGCCGTGAGATTGATGCCCGTACCGCCCGCGCGCAGGCTGATCAGGAATATCGGGGGGCCCGAGGCGGACTGGAATTCCGTAACCGTCTTCTCCCGGTTCCGCGTGCGTCCGTCGAGATAGGCATAACGGATGCCGCGTCCGTCCAGGTGCTGGCGCACGATGGCCAGCATTTTGGTGAACTGGGAGAAGACGAGCACCTTGTGCCCTTCCGAAACGACATCCTCCAGAATTTCCTTCAGAGATTCGAATTTCTCCGAACCGGTGTGCTCCTCCCCGACGAGTTTCGGGTGGCAGGCGATCTGCCGGAGCCGGAGCAGGCCTTCGAGCACGAGCATGCGCGAGCGGCCGATTCCCTCCGATTCGATCGATTCGAGAATGCGCACCCGGTAGTAATCCCGCCATTTGTGGTACAGTTTTTCCTGGGCCGGATTCATGGGGCAGAGATAGGTCTGCTCCACTTTCGGGGGCAGTTCCCGGGCGACGGCTTCCTTGGTCCGCCTCAGAATGAAGGGATGCGTCAGCCTTCGCACCGCGGCCGCGGCATCCGGAGATTCCGCCTTGTCCACCTGGCCGGCGAATTCCCGCCTGAAGGCCTCAAGGCTACCGAGAAGACCCGGGTTCAGAAAGGCGAACTGGGACCAGAGCTCCACGGCGCGGTTTTCCACCGGCGTTCCGGTCAGCGCGAGCCGAAAGGGCGAACGGATCGTCCGTACCGCGCGACTGGACAGGGTCGCGGGATTCTTGATTTTCTGGGATTCGTCGAGCACCACACAGTGGAAAGATGTTTTCCGGAACAACGCGATGTCCCGCAGGAGGATTCCGTAGCTGGTCAGCACGATGTCCGTGCCCTTGAAACCCGACAGGTCCCGGGCCCGGTCCTGACCCGCATGCGTGAGTACGGTCAGGCCCGGCGTGAAGCGGCGGATCTCATGCTCCCAGTTGAACACCACGGTCGTCGGGCAGACGATGAGAAAAGGATCCCGTGCCCCATCTTCCCTCTCCTTCATCAGAAAGGCGAGCGTCTGAACGGTCTTGCCGAGTCCCATGTCATCCGCGAGCAGGCCGCCGAAAGGCCCCGTCTTGAGAAAGCACAGCCAGTCGAGGCCGGCCCGCTGATAAGGCCTCAGGGTCCCGGTGAATCCGGCCGGGGGCTCCTGGCGCACAATGCCGTTGAATCCCTTCAAGCGTTCCAGTGTCTTCCGGAAGGGCTCGTCCGTTTCCGCGGACGCCGCGCCCTCGATCAATGCCTCGATCAGCCCGGCCTGCCATCTGGACAGGCGCACCGAATCCCGTCCGCGGCGTCCGAAGTGGAAGACGGAGCGAAAGGCTTCCGCCCATTCCGCCGGCAGTTCGCCGACCGCGCCGCCGGCCAGGCGGACCAGACGCGTTTTCTTTTCAACGCTTTCCGCCAGGTCCTCAAAACGCACGGACGCGCCGTCGAAGGTCACGGCAAAACGCAGATCGAACCAATCGATGCCCGAGGAAACAGCCAGTTTCAATTCAGGACGCCTGCGCCTGACCTTATACCGGTTCAGGCCGGCCAGACCCTCGATACTAATTCCGGCCGCGGCCAGTCCGGCCGTTTCCCCGAGAAGCCAGTCCAGCGCCTTCCTGTGAGGCACGGTCAATGCGCCCGCGGTGTCCCGCCTGACTCCGGTTGCAGTCACTCTTTTCAGCGCGTCCGCTTCAGCCGTGACGTCGCGCAGGATCCGGAGGAAACGCTTTTCGTCCGAAGACGGTTTCAGGAAATCCGCGGCCGGTTCCGCGGAGTCCACTTCCGCGTCCCCGTACCGGAAAACCAGCCTGAGTCGCAGGCCTTCTCCTGTTTCCTTCACTTCCAGCCGGCGCCTCTCCAGTCGGTCGGCCTGCACGATTTCGAATCCCTCCGGAAGCACCAGGCCCGACCCGAGCGCGGGCGCCGCGGAACGGATGAATCGGCCGGCTTCGTCCTCACGCATCCGGACGGGATGTCGGACCAGGGCCGCGTGGAGAACGGGAAAAGCCGAAGCCGGGTGATCGGCGCGGAAAAGGGTGCGATCCCGGAGTATCCAGGAAGGCCTGGCCGTGAGCCAGCGGACCGCGCCGTCGGTGAGCGATTCCCTGCGGTCCGGAAAAACGGCAACCGTTCTGAGTTCGATTTTCTCGCCGGCCCGCGCCATCTCGAGTTCGAGCCTGCACGCCGCGGAGGCGAACTCGACCGGTTTTCCGGAATGGGATCCGCCGGCGAGCAGGATCCGGCTGCCGGTCAGCAGATCGAAGAGCCCGCCCAGCTCGGCGCCGTACGGAAATTCACGGGATGCGGGTTGTTCTGACCGCCACGGATGAAAGGGCCGCCTGGAACCGCTCATCTGTTCCAGGGCCGGAAGAATGAACGGGTCGTTCGGCGCATAGGCGTCCTCGTCCGGGTCCAGCCGGGAGTCGAGGATTTCCTCAGTGCGGCCCAGATCTCCGTTCTGCCGGATGAAGGCGCGCACGGGCGTGAGGGACCAGGAATGGGGGTGCAACCGCAGGTGGAAGAGTACGCGCCAGCGCCTGGCCGGGCCTGAGGCGGATTCCTCCGCGAGCCGTGCCAGTTTCTCCCCGGCGGTGAGTTCTTCGGAATCCTCCCCTCTCACGGAACCCGCGGCCGCGGCCTCGAGATCCTCCCTCGCCTTGATGAGGGCCGCCGCGATGTGCTTGCACGGCTCCGGGTAAGGGCAGTCGCAGAACGCGTCCAGGCGGTTTCCTTTCGGCCTCACCGTCACCCGGTACAGCCTGCGGCCCTGCACCGTGGCCACAATGCGGTCCGGTCCCGCGGTCTCGACGCGGACCCGTCCCTCCCGCCGGTAGCGGAGACCCCGTTCGTAAATGTTCGGAGAAACGAGACGCTGGATGGCCTGAGGGGAAAGATCCATGGTTTACCGGAGCCGAACGATGAATTTTTCAACGAGGCGGGCCGGATTGTAGGACTGTTTCGCCTTGCGCAGGCCCTCTTCCCCCAGGTCCTGCTCACGGTTGAAAAAGGATGCCTGGGTCCATGCATCCGAGGCGAAACGCTGGTTGATGGCCGTGTACAGGCCCGGGATTTCGGGGTCCGCTTTTTCGACGTGCACCACCGCCGTGTCCGAACTGAGTTCGCTTCCAAGCGTGAACGCTTCGACCTTGTCGCGGATCAGGATGACGCCGCCGCTGAGCTGGAGTGCCTCGAAATGGCCGAGCGCCTCCCGCACCGCCTGCGACTCGGCCAGAAGAACGGGGTTGTGCCCGCTGTTGCGCGATTCGTGCCACCGGTCGAGCACCTCGATGCAGGCCGGAACCAGGGACGCGTCGATCGGCGCATACCGGGCGTCCGGATGGATTCTCTCGAACCGGTTCAGGTGATTCTTCTTGGAGTGGAGCTTCCGGCCGGACAGGGAGGCCAGCGCTTTCCGGTCATAGACGTAATCGAAATGGTCGCGCTCGGGCTCGACGGAGAAATCGGGCAGGCCTTCGAGTTCAGCCGCGAACCGGGCGTCCGCTTTGTGAATTGCGGGAGACCGGACGCCGGTCTCTTCACCCAGAGCGCGGAGAAGGAAACGCGCTTTTTCCGCCCGGGGGGCCTGTCCGATCGGCATCAGCAGAAAGGGCTCCTGGTTTTCCGGCCTGCACAGAAAAACGATCAGGTCTTCATCGCGGGCCCATTCGAACCGGTAATAACTGCGCCAGATGAAAAAATTCGTGAACGTCCATTCGGATGTTTCCGGGTTGTAGGCGCGGAACGCGGAACGGAGCGTCTCCCGGTCCGCCAGATCGAGCGGTTTGAAGGACAACAGGCTGGAAATCATGGCCGCTCCGTCCGGCGGGCCGCTGCTTCTGCCGCGCCCTTCGCAGTGGATGTTTTCAACTCCGCGCCGCGGCGGGCTCGATCCGCGGCCTGCGCGCGCCGGACCCGTTTCGCGTAGAGACCGGCCGCGATGACCGCCTCGATCATGGCGGTCTCGTCCGCGATTCCCCTGCCCGCGATGTCGAAAGCCGTGCCATGGTCCACGGACGTGCGCAGGAAGGGCAGTCCCATGGTCAGGCTCACGGTACGTCTGAAATCAAGCGTCTTGGTCGCGATGTGGCCCTGGTCGTGGTACAGGGAAAGAACACCGTCATACCGGCCTTCACGCGCCAGATGAAACACGCTGTCCGCGGGAATCGGACCTTCGACTTTCAGACCGGATGCCCGGGCCTCCGCGACTGCCGGTCCGATGATCCTGATCTCCTCGTCTCCGAACATGCCGCCTTCACCCGCGTGCGGATTCAGGGCGGCGACGGCCAGGGAAGGACGGCGTATGCCCAGCTGACCGAGAAAGCGGAGGCATCTCGGAATCGCGAGCAGAATGCCCTCGCGGGTGATGCGTCCCGGCACGTCGGCCAGACTGCAATGCCGGGTCAGAAAGAAAACACGCAGGGATCCGGTCACGAAGAGCGTGGTCTCATCAACAGCGCCGGTGTTGACTTTCAGAATCCCGGTGTGGTCGAGTTCCCGGCATCCTCCCTGGCGGAGCGCCTCCTTCTGGATCGGGGCGGTTGCGACGCCATCCACCCATCCCCTGAGAGCCCAGCCGATCGCGGCCGTGATCGAGAGATGCGCGCTCCGGCCGCAGTCCGCGGACACGCGGCCGGGACGGACCGGACCGTTGAGAACCCCGGTGGGCACGAAAGCCGTTGCCCTGCCGGTCCGGAGCGCGGACTTTCGGTCCGACACTTCGGCCAGCGCAACTTTCACGCCGAGCAGACGCGCCGCCTGGTCGATCGCGACGCGGTCCGCAAAAAGAACCGGGGTCACATCTTTGGGAAAATGCCTCGATTTGAGGCATTTCACGGTGATTTCAGGTCCTATGCCCGCGGGGTCGCCCGCGGTGATTCCCACAATCGTCTTCAAGGATATTTTGGATGAATCCCTGTGCATGAAGGTCAATGATCCTTTTCGAGTTCATAGTTCATGGTTCATGGTTCATAGTTATCAGAAAAAGAGTTATTGTTGAATCTTGTTGAATACCGTCTCTAACTATGAACTATGAACTATGAACTTATTTTTTCTTCTCCACCGCCCGGATCGCAAGTTCTTCGCTCGGCGGTCCTTCGGATCCCGGCACCGGGGCGTTTTCCGAACGCACGGCCGTGACCCGGTAGTAATAGGTTCTGCCCGAATCTACGGAAACGTCCGAGAAACCCGCTGAACCCGTGGTGGCCAGCCGCAGGCCGGCAGGCGGCGGATCCGCAAGAGAAGACGTGTCCCTGTAAACCGCGTAATAAACCGCGTGCTTTTTCGCATTCCAGCGCAGGTGATTTCCTTTTCCGTGCTTGTAGGAGCCGGACAGTCCGGCCGGCGGCCCGGGCGCGACATCGGCGAAAACCGCGGCCTTCAGAGCCGCGCCCGTTTTCCCCTGATCCGGTCCGCACACCGCGAGCAGTGTGTCCCCGTTCATCGGCACGATTTTACATTCCGAATCCGAAGAAGAAAGCTGTTCCATGCACTCCCAGCGCAGACCCCCGTCAAAACTCCGCATCAGGCCGATGCCGGAAGGCCAGCGGTCCGTAAAAACGCAGGCCAGAACACCGCCGGTGAGAGCCGCGCATGACGGCCGGCTGCCCAGCATGCCGGTATCGACCGGTCCGCTCCAGGTGATCCCGTTGTCGGACGATTCGCAGGTCATGAGCCGCGGAGAAGCGGATCCCTGCTCGAACAGACAGAACAACCTGCGGTCCGGAAGGCGGACAAGCGAGGGATTCCTGCGCGTCGAAGCCGCGTTCTCCGCGATTGCAGGACCGATGGTCCAGTTCTCGCCGTTGTCTTTGGAAACGGCCAGCCGGATCCCGTCTCCCGCGGTCAGGGGAAGCAGGACGGATCCGTCCTCGAGCACAACCGCGCTCCCGGACGTGGCCACCCGGCCTGCCTGCGGTGTGCGGACCAGTCTGGGAGTTGAGAACGAAACGCCGTTATCCGAGGAATGGCTGACGAAGAAACCCGGGTCTCCATGGGCACGGGAAGACGCGTCCGCGTCCTGCCATCCGAAAGCCAGAAGAACGGGTCCATCCGGGATGGACGCAAGCACGGGATTACGGAAGTCCCATGACGCGCTGAAAGCAGTCTCGGGAGGGTTCCAGCTCCGGCCCCGGTCGGAGGAACGCGTCACAAATACATTTTTTGTGCGGTCGGCTCCCGGATCGGGTGCGGATGACTTGAAAACAAGCAGAATATCGCCGTTGTGGAGAAAAGCGGCTGCGGCGTCGGAGGAATGCAGATCAGCGGGCGCGGCTGTTACGAAACGGAGTTCCTCCCCGGTCAGGCCCGCGGCAGTGAATTGGATATCCTTGAGCAGATTGCAGCGGGATGCGGATAGAATAACGAGGATGAATAACCACGAATAGCGTTTCATGGCCCGGATCCTCCATCTGGTCAATCTGTTCGCTCGCATTCCCCGCTGTCCCGCGCAACTGGACAGCGGGGAAAGCGAGCGAATATAATATATTTTCTTCTATGCAGATAGAAGATTCCCCCAGCTACGCTGGATCAAGCTATCTGATTTTTCATTATTGAAGGCCCGCGGATTGTCTTCAATAATTTACAGATACAATAGCTTAATCCCGCGTAGCGGACGACGGGGAATCTTCAATCTATCAGTATAATCTTTCAGAGACGGAAACGCAAGTTAATTTTGATGATAAGAAAGGAGGAAAGAGACAGTATGGAACGATCGAAAATCGTTCGTCGTGAATCGTAAATCGTTAATTATCAATTATATAAGATACGCTCAGAAAGAGATGGGTTTCAGAACCCTTACGGTTCCGAACCTGCGCCGCCTCCCATACCCGTTGCAGCGCTCTCCTGCCACCTCGCCAACAGGAGACCCACCATCACCACGACGAAACCGACGATCAGCAGGACGCCGAGAATCATGCCAAGTATGCCGATCATATCCTGTTTCAGGGACGGCCTTTTCTGCCGGATGAACTCGCTGATCATGGTGTCGTAAAACAGTTTTCCGGAAAAAACGACGAACAGGGCGATGCCAAGCACCACCCGGCCTACCGAGAAAGAGCCGCGGACCAGGCCAAGAAGAGGCAAAAGCAGCCAGATCACCAAAGCCCAGCGAAGACCTTCGTATAGCAGGCCCAGACGCTGTTTGCGCGCCGCTCTTTTCAGGATTTCGGATTCCGTGTCTTCCATTGTCCGCCCCCTATCGATCGAGCCAGAACGCATTTTCGATGTGCCGGATTTCAGGTCCGGACTCGGACCAGATCACGGACACCACGTCGAAACGGCAGTCCGAGTCCCCGAGCCCGCGATCCGTGATGTAGGCCAACGCCACTTTCCCGATCTGGCGCCGTTTACGCCAGGTCACACGCTCCTCAGGGGAACCGAACATTCCGGATGTTGCGGATTTGACTTCGACGAAAACCAGCACGTTCCCGTCTCTGGTGATGAGGTCAATCTCACCCCGTACAGCCCGGAAATTCCTTTCGAGAATGACATGCCCCTTGGACTCCAGATGGCGGCCGGCCTCATCCTCGGAACGTCTGCCCTCGGATCGCTTATTACGAGGCGTTTTCACCATTCCGGAATCCGGAAGGTTTGCCGGTGTATCGGACAGCGCCCGTGAGCGCGTATGGCCGCGACATGCAGACGGGTTCCGTATCCCTTGTGCCGTGCAAATCCGTAATGCGGATACGCCTTGTCATATTCGCACATCAAACGGTCGCGGACCACTTTGGCGATGATGGAAGCCGCCGCCACGCTGAAGCACCTGGCGTCTCCGCGGATCACTGCGGTTTGCGGTGTCGAAGCTCCGGAAATGGGTCTCCCATCGACTATAATATGCCTGGGTGCAGGCGACAGGGAGGCAAGGGCTTCGCGCATGGCCGCATAGGTCGCCTGGAGTATGTTGATCTCGTCGATGCGTTCCGGCCCCACAATCCCGACGCCCACGGATGCCGCGTTTTCACGGATCCAGTCGTACAGGCTGTCCCTCTCGCATGGCCGGATTTTCTTTGAATCGCGCACGCGGTCATGGAAGTCATCCGGACGGAACATCACGGCCGCGGCCACCACCGGACCGGCCAGAGGACCGCGGCCCGCCTCGTCCACTCCGGCTATCCATTCCACGCCGGATTCGCGGATGCGGCTCTCGATTTCGAGCATGGGATGAATGGAAGGGTCTGGGCTCATTCCTGGTAAACCGGGTTGGAGGGCTGGACGAAATCGTTTTACAGAAGCGCCTGGTCCAGTTGTTTTTTGAATTCATCAAACGGTAAAGCGCCGGAGAAACGCATCACGGGTCTGCCGGACCGGAACAGGATGACCGTCGGAATGCCGGACACCTCATATCGGGATGCGATCGCGGGCCGTTTGTCCACATCGATGCGGATCGTCAGAACCCGGCCCTTGTACCCGGCTGCGATCCGCTTCAGAACGGGATCCAGGGAACGACACGCGCCGCACCAGTCCGCGCGGAAATCGACGAGAACCGGCAGGCCGGCCTGCGTCAGCAAATCGTCGAATGATCCGGGAAGGGCTTCTTTTTCCATGTCCGCTCGCACGCTTCGTCCGGGGATCAGGTTTTACAGGATCCGCCGCAGCCCGAGCAGGATCCGCCGCAGCTATGGCCTCCGGTTCCGGCGGACGGGGCTGAAAGACTGCCCCCGATTGAGGGCACGCCGTAGTGTTCCCTCAGATCCTCGGCCCCGCATTGGGGGCACCGTATCTCGGATTTGCGCGAAATCGTCGTGAATGTGCTGAACCGGTTGTCGCATTTTTTACAGCTGAATTCGTAAGTGGGCATAAAGAAACCTCTGAGTTCAAAGTTCAAAGTTCAAAGTTCAAAGTTCAAAGTTCAAAGTTCAAATGTAGGTCCGAAATGGCCCGCGTTTTCTCAGCGGGCCTTTCGGACAAGTCTTACGTTCTATTCAAATGGTCTCAAACGCGGGCTGAAGCCCGCGGCTACCGATCACTTATGGTCTGGCGATTCTCTTTCAAACGCGGGCTGAAGCCCGCGGCTACCGATCGCTTTTGGTCTGGCGATTCTCTTTCAAACGCGGGTTAAAGCCCGCGGCTACCGGTCACTTATGGTCTGGCGATTCTCTTTCAAACGCGGGTTAAAGCCCGCGGCTACCGGTCACTTATGGTCTGGCGATTCTTTTTCAAACGCGGGCTGAAGCCCGCGGCTACCGGCCGCTTCAATTCCGTATTCGGAAATCCGAGATCTGATCAAAACGTCCACTTCTCGTACGCCACAATCTCATTCATGGATTTGCGCGGCCTGGGGCCGGGAACGGCCGCCGGATGGCCCAGGGCCAGGAGTTCCACGACCGCCACGGAATCGGGAATACCGAGGATTTCCCGTACCCTCGCCTGATTGAACGCGCCGATCCAGCAAGTTCCCAACCCGAGGCTGGCCGCGGCCAGAACCATGTGCTCGATGGCGATGGCCAGGTCAACGGCATAGGCCGGATGGCCGCAGTGCATGATATGATCCGATTCCGAGGCGCAAGCCGCGATGACCACGGGCGCCTCAGCCACGAAGGCCTGTCCCTCCGCGGCAATTGAAAGCATCTGACGCGTCAACGGATCCCGCACGACGACAAATCGCCATTCCTGCCTGTTGTTCGCGGATGGCGCCAGACGGGCCGCCTCCAGAATACCGCTGAGCGCCTCAGCGTCCACGGGATCCGGTTTGAATGAGCGCACCGAACGCCTGGCCTGAACCGTTTCAAAGAAATCCATGCACGATCTCCGTTCTATGTTAATCAATCATTTCCGGCTGATCCGGCCGGCGGTACGCTGAAGAATGCCGGATATAAGTGAACCCCGACTCCCCCCTTCCGGTTCCCGGTTCCGGGCCTCATCTCCCGGCCGCGCTGGGGCATACCTCGGAATAGGCGCAGAACCGACAGCTCTGGTAGGAAGGTTTGGCTGTGTAGTCCCGGCCGCGAATCCCGGCTGCGGCCTCAAGCACGGCCGTTTCCGTCTTTTCCAGCCGCTTCGGCGTGACCGGCGCCCGACCGACCAGGCCCGATTCCAGGAACCGGAGCTCCGTGGATTCCACGGGCCGATCGAAGGCCCTCTGAAAGGCCATGGCGTATATGGCCAGCTGGAGGCTTTCAGCGGCCCGCTTGTCCGCGGCCTCCTGCTGGTACACTTCGGAGGACTTAAAATCGACGATCACGATACGGCCGTCCCTTTCGTCGACCCGGTCCCAGCGCCCCTCCATCCGGTTGTACCCGATGAGGAAACTGAATTTTTCCTCCACCAGGATCGGCACAGCGCCCGATGTCTCCTCGGTCTCGAAGAAACGCCGAAGCGCGTTCCGCCCGGCCTCGAAGCGCTGTTCCTCGTGAGCGGCCGACAGGAATCCCGTGCTCTTCCATTCGGATTCGAAGGCGGCCAAAAGGTCCTCCAGCGCGACCGGGACCCTGCTCGTTTTTCGTTCGTGGTACAGTTCGACTGCCTTGTGCAGGGATTTCCCGTACACCACGGTGTGGTGCTCGAGTATGGGTACGCGCAGGATGTGGACATACTTGTATTTAAGGGGGCAGGTGAGGTAATCGTCCACCTGAAAGTGCGAGAGCTGCAGCACACGGTCGTCCGGAAGAGGCGCGGACAGCTCCGTGAAGGAGGTCTCGATCGGCGCGAAACGCCGGATCCGTTCCTCCGCGCCGGACCGGAAGTTCACCTGGTCCACATGCGGCCGGTCCAGGGCCTCGAGCACGAAGGGGCTGACTTTCCGGATCCGGGCGCCCCCGTAATCCGCTCCACCCGTGAAAAACAGCCGGTCCCGGGCCCGCGTCATGGCCACATAGAACAACCGCCGCTCCTCCTGCATGTGAAAATCGCCTTTCGGGGGCTCATCCCGGACCAGTGCTTCTGGCAAATCAAGCGCGTCGGACCGCCGGGTGTGGGGGAATTTCTGATGGACCAGGCTGACCATGAACACCACCGGCCACTCAAGCCCCTTGGCCCGGTGCACGGTGAGCACGCTGACCGCCTCCAGGTCCGGATCCGTCTCCGCGGTGCCGGGATCGTCGCCCGCCTCCATGAGCATTTCGAGGTGCCGGACGAACTGAAACACACGATCCTCCTCGGCCATCCGGCCGAAGGATCCGACCACGTCGAAGAACCGGGCGATGTTCTGAATGCGGACGCCGTCCTCCGGGTCCGCGCTCTGGGACAGACGCTTCAGAAAACCGGACTGCATCAGGAACTGATACAGGACGACGCCCGTCGCGTGGTCACGCGACAGTTCGGCGTACGCGCGGATATCCGCCGTGAGCTTCCGGACCGTGATGCGGCCCTCGTCCGTCAGACCGGCGAGCGGATCCCGATTCTTCGAAGAATCCGTTTCGGGCCGTCCGCTCTTCGCCGGATCTTCGGTTGCCGCGGTCCGGAATACGTCCATCAGCGGCCGGTTTGAACGCCGGGCCGCGTTCGCGCACAGCAGAAGATCCTCCATCGGCATCTGGTACACAGGAGAGGACGCGAAAGCGAAAAGGTTCAGCGAATCCCCGGAATCGGAAATCGTACGGAGAAAGGAAATCAGCAGGCGGACCTCGCTCCTGCCGTACAGACCCCGGTTTCCTGAAAAACGCCACGGGATATTCTTGAGATTCAACGCCCGCAGAAAAGGGTCCGCGTCCGAGTTGGACCGTACCAGTATGGCAATGTCGTTCGGAACGGCCTTCCCGGACTCGAGCATTTCCTGAATCAGGGCCGCCACCCGGTCCGACTCGGAAGTCAGGGAATCCGCATGGATATGTTCGACCGGAGAGCCTTCGGCACGGTTCGAGACCAGCCGCTTGTCGAACTGCTCCTGCACCTCGAGCCGGTCGGGATTGTTGTGCTGGATGAGCCGGTAGGCCGTGTCAAGAATCTCCTGACTGGAGCGGAAATTCCCGGTGAGCACGACCAGCCGGGCCTGTGGATACGTCTTTCTGAAGCCCAGGATGTTGGAAATCGCGGCGCCCCTGAACTTGTAGATCGACTGGTCGTCGTCGCCGACCACGGTGACATTGGCCTCAGGGCCGCCCAGCATTTGGACCATCTGGAACTGCGCGTAGTTCGTGTCCTGAAACTCGTCCACCAGAATGGCCCGGTACCGCTTATGGACCTCGCTGAGCACATGCGGCCGTTCGCGGAACAGCCGGAGAGTCAGCGTGACCTGGTCGCCGAAATCGGCCTTCCCCTTCTCAGCCAGCAGGCGCTGGTAAGCCGCGTAGGTTCCGGCGATTTCGGCCTGCCGTCCGGTTTCCTCCGGGTCCGATTTCGGATCCTTCCGCAGGGCGGCCACGTAAGCCGCATAGTCCTCAGGGGACACGTCCTCGTCCTTCGCCCGGGAAATGACTTTCAACATGGCCTGAATGAACTTGGTGGGATCAGAGAGAGGCCGGTAATGTTTCAGAGGAAAATCAAAAAGGTGCTCCCGGAACAGGATGACCTGCTCGGCCTCGGAGAGCACCTGAAAATCGGGATTCAGCCCGAGCTCGATCGCATACTCCCGGAGAATCCGGTCCCCGAAGGCATGGAAGGTGGACACATTCACTGCCGCGAAACCGTAGGGCAGAAGCACATCCACGCGTTCAGCCATCTCGGCCGCGGCTTTTTCCGTGAACGTGAGGGCCAGAATCTCCTCCGGCCTGAAGCGTTTGGACCGGATCAGGTGCGCGATGCGCCGAGTGAGAACGAGTGTTTTCCCCGTGCCCGCGCCCGCCACGATCAGCAGGGGACCGTTTCCGTGCTCGACGGCCTGGCGCTGGCTCGGGGTCAGGTCGACGCCCCCATCTTCCGGAGTTGCGGATCGGCTATTTTCTTCAGGTTCGGTCATTGTTTCATTTCCTCAGTTGTAGGGTGGGCCGAAGGCCCACCCTACGACTTGGCCCCGGATCGCGGGGTGGAACCCTATGGCGATCAGAGCGCCTGCCGGGCGGCCGGCTGACTCCGTTCCGAAAAAGGCCATCCCGCCTTCCCTTGTAAGGAAGGCGGGATGGGAAAATCCGTTTTGAAAAATCGGGAAACGGTCAGAACTGGACTTTCGGCGCGGTCTGGGCCGATTCCTCGGCCGCGAACTGCGCCTTCTCCTTGAAATTGAACATGCCGGCCAGCAAGAACTGTGGGAACCGGCGGATGTACCGGTTGTACTGCTGGACCGACTCGGTGTACCGGCCGCGTTCCGTGGCGATCCTGTTTTCCGTGCCCGCAAGCTCGTCCTGCAGCTGCTTGAAATTTTCATTCGCCTTCAGGTTGGGGTACTGTTCCACGACGACCATGAGCCGCTGCAGGGCGCCGGACAGGCTGGCCTGCGCGGCCTGGAATTTGGCCAGGTTTTCAGGCGTCAGATCCTTCGCGTCGAGCTGGGTCACGCCGCCGACCTTGGAACGCGCCTCGATCACGGCCTCCAGCGTTTCCCGTTCGTGTTTCGCGTAGCCCTTCACCGTTTCGACGAGGTTCGGAATCAGGTCGAACCGGCGCTGGTACTGGCTCTGAACCTGCGCCCATTTCTGCTTCACGTCCTCGTCGTAGTTGACCATCTGATTGCGGATGCCGAAGGCCCAGGACACGGCTGCCAGAGCCGCGATCCCCAGCAGTCCCAGAACGCCGCATCCGATTTTCATTCCTTTGCTCATGTGTTCCTCCTGTTGGATAAACTTAAACCGTCGTGAGCTGATCCACGTCCCGGCACAGCCGGTCGATCTCGGCGATGTACCGGTCCATGAAATCCTCCAGTTCAAACTTCGTGTAGGTGATGCCCTTTTCCCGTATAGCCAGCAGATTCCGGAACAGGGCCAGGTCGAGATGGAATTCCCCGCAGGCGGCGGTCAGTATCTCCTCCCGGCCGTCCGGCGTTGCGCGGCCCTTGACGAACAGCAGGGCGCGCAGGATGGCGGTGAAGGTCACGACGGACCGGGCGATGACGGCGCGGATCGCCTTCGGCCGGCCCCGGCTGAGCAGGCTGTCGGCCCGCAGGTGAAGCAGTTTGCCCTTCAGCTCCCGCTCGCATTGCAGGCGGAGATACCGGACCGGAATCTCCATGCCGTCGAACACGTCCTTTCCCAGTACGACGCGGTAGGCCTGTTTCATGTTGAAAAACTCGACCGGAAAGCTGTCGAGCGACAGGCGTATCCATTCCTCGCTGATGAAAAGCGGAAACAGAATGCGTTTCCGCTCCCATCCCCGCACCAGTTTTCTCGCGGACCGCAGGCGGCCGAGCCCCGCGGGCGTGAGCACGACCATGAAGTTGTAGTCTGATTTTCCGGGCTTGAAATCAGCCGTGGCTGCGCTCCCGTACAGAATGATGGAAACGCAATCGTCCCCGAAAGCCCCGGTGATGTCTTTCGAGAATGCCTCGACCGTTTTCTCGATAATCGGTTCTGACATGTCTGCCTCGCGTTATGATGACCCGCCCGTCCGCCGTTCTCCAACCTTATCCCCGGCGGCCGGAACGTTCCGTTTCCGGGGATGGTACCGCTAAAAACCCCTGGACGCGCCTCCGCCTCCGCTCGATCCGCCGCCGAATCCGCCGAATCCGCCTCCTCCGAAACCGCCCCCGAAACCGCCGCCCCCGCTCCAGCCGCCCCGTCCGCCGGAAAGGGCGCCAAGCAGGATCCAGCCGAGAATGCGGCCCCGGGTTAGAATAACCAGCAGGATGAAGAGCAGGAACATGAGCGTGCCGCCGCACTCGGATCCGCCGTCTTTGCCGGAACGCCGCCGGCCCGTCGATCCGTCCAGGGTCACCCCTTTCTCCTCAGCGACATCTTCCGCCATGGTCAGGACCGCGGCGTAGAATCCCTCCCCATACCGTCCTTCCCGGAACTCGGGCAGCAGGTCATTGTCGAGTATGCGGCCGACTTTGCCGTCCGGAAACAGTCCTTCCAGCCCGTACCCAGTTTCGATCCGGACCTTCCGCTCCTTTACGGCCAGCAGGACCAGCGCGCCCTCGTCCAGTTCCTTACCGCCGACGCCCCAGGCGGCGTACAGCCGGTTCGCGTACTCCTCGACGGTCAGGCCGCTCATGCTGTCCACGGCCGCGACAACGAGCGCGACGCCGGTTTTCTCCTGGAGCTCCCTGGAAAGGGCCTCGATGCGGCCTCTCGATTCCCCGTCGATGACGCCCGCGAAATCATTCACGGCGCCCTGGGATTCGGGGAAATCCGGAACGGCCGCCGCCAGGCGGACGGACAGGAAGAGAAAGAGGATCAAAGCCGGACGCTTCATGAAATGCATTTTTCAGTCACCTCGGTTTGCCGGACAGTAGGCGGCTCAATCCGCCGGACGTCACGAAAGACTCGAATCCGTCCAGATCGGGGAATACATGGTCCGACAGTATGCGGACGACCCAGTTGCTGTCAAGCGGGGACACGGTCAGAACAGGAACACCGCATCGGTGCGCCTCCCACATCTCGATGCTCGATCCCATGCTCGCTTCTGGAAGGTATACGATGACCGCGTCGCACTGTTTCGCCCTTTCGACATTGGCGAAAAACGTCTCACGGGCCTGGCCGTCCGTATAGCGGACCGATTCCGGGTGTTCCTCGACGGGGCAGACCAGCTCGCAGCCCGGGTCGAATCCGCGCAGAACCGCCTTGATCCGATGCCGGTAGCTCTGATCGAAAACACCGAGGCCTCTCAGGGAACCCTGGATGATGCCCGCGAGAAAAAATCGGGTTCGCGAAGGCCCGGTCACAGGATGGGATTGCTTTCGCGCGTGCGCCCCCCGATATCTCGATAGCCCATCGGCCGGAGCGGCCGGTCCAACCGCGGGGGCTGGGCCTCGCCGCGCATCGCCCGGCTCGGCAGAATCCGCTTGTACTGGATCTTCAGGTTCCCGAAATTCACCAGCAGGCCCATGGGCGCGCCGGACAGGGTCAGACTGCGCAGGACGTTCTGGATGTCCAGATCCCCCATCTCATCCCGATTCGCCCGCACCTCGAGCACCACCGACCCGGCCACCAGGAAATCGATCGTGTATTCGCCCACCACGACGTCCTTGTACTTCACCTGGAGGACCTTGTCGGGCTCGAAGGGAAGCTCCTTCTCCTTCATCTCGACTTCCATCCCCTTCTGGTAGAAAGCGGCGGGGAATCCCGGGCCGATGGCTTTATGCACTTCCATGCAGGCGCCGATGACCTTGTAGATGGTGTCGTTGGCTTCCTTGGGATCCTTCGCGGACGGGATGAGCGTATTCATATGCCTCCTGACTTGGGTTCGGTTCGGTTTGCGGCGCGGTCATGGATGATCCGCATGCCTTCGAGTGTGAGAAACGGATCGACATGACGGATCCGGGCGCATTGGGTTGAAATCAGATCGGCCATGCCGCCCGTGGCCACGGCGGCGACGTCCGGGCATTCCAGCTCGCCGGCCATCCGGCCGATCAGACCGTCGACCATGGCGGCCGTGCCCCAGAGCAGGCCCGCCTGGATGCTGGATTCGGTGTTGCGGCCGACGGCGGAGGGGGGAAAAACGAGATCCACTCGGGGCAGTTTGGCCGCGACCCGGTGCAGTTCCCGCGCGGCGCCCCTCAGTCCCAGACAGATCGAGCCGCCGAGGTATTCCCCTTTTCCGGAAATAACGTCGAACGTGATCGCCGTGCCGAAGTCCACGACCACCAGCGGAGCGCCGTATTTGGCGAGCCCGCCCACCGCGTTGCAGATCCGGTCCGCGCCGACGGTCGCGGGCGCGTCGGTCCGGATCGGAACGCCCGTGTCCGTATCGGACGACACGACCAGAGGCCGGATGCGGAGGTGCCGGACGGCCATGTCGGAGAACAGCGCCGTAAGGTCCGGAACCACGGATGAAATCACCGCGTCTTGGATGCCGCGCGTCTCCAGCCCCTCGGCATTGCACCAGCCGCGGAGCAGAACCCACGCCTCGTCCGCAGTGCGGCCGGAATGACTCGACATCCGCCACCGCGAAACGAGCGCTTCGCCCCGGTATATTCCGAAAACAGTTTCCGTGTTGCCCGCGTCAATGACCAGCAGCATACGACACCTCCGTCACTTCTGCGTCCGAAAAGCGCCTCAGCCGTCCATCCTCTCCGGCGAGAATCAGCGCGCCGTCGGAGTGGAATCCCTTCACGACGCCTCTCTCCTCGCCCGCCGCGGTGAGGAGAACCACGGGCTTTCCCAGCAGCGCATTCCGCCGGATCCACCGACCCAGCGCGAAATCCGGACCCTCGGTTTCGAGCCGGTGAACGTCCCGCTCAAGCTGGAGCACGAGGTCGGCCAGCAGGGCCGGCCGGTCGATTTTCCGCCCGAGCGCCTGACGGATGGAACCGGCCTTCTCAGCCAGGGCCTCTGGAAAATCGGACCGCCGCTGGTTCACGTTGAGACCCACGCCGATGACGGCGAAAGAGGCGCCTTTCCGGTTCCGCTGGGTTTCCACGATCACACCCGCGATTTTCTTCGAGTCCACCGTCACGTCATTCGGCCATCTCAGCCGGGTGTGCAGACCGAGCCGGCCGACCGCCTGGGCCACGGACGTCGCGGCCGTAAGCGTGAGGCGGTGCATGTGGAACGTCCCGGATGCGGGCCGGAGCAGGACGGAGAACTGAAGCCCGAGTCCGGGCGACGAGGTCCAGGACCGCCCCCACCGGCCCCGGCCTGCGGTCTGGTGGTCGGCCACGACCAGCGTTCCGTCCGGAGCGCCGCGGCCCGCCAAGGTCTTGGCGAACGCGTTCGTGGAATCGATTCGGCCCAGGACGTACAAGACGCTTCCGAAACGCCGGGTGCGAAGCGCCGAACCGACCGATTCCTCGGTCAATGGCGCTCTATTCAGCCTCATCCTCATTGAACGCCTTCAGCCCCTCCTCCACGTTTTCGTAGGAGGGCACCGCGGAATCCAGCTGGGCGACATGGACGAGGAACCGGATCTTCTTCTGCATCCCGCTGAACCGGAGGTCTTTGTCGTGCTGATCGGCCTGTCGCAATCCGAACAGGAGGGCGCCGAGGCCCGTGCTGTCCATGTTCTCGACCGCTTTGAGGTCGAGCAGAATCCGGTCCTCATCCCCCGTCATTGCGCCGAGCAGCGCGGTCTTCAGTTCGGGCGCCTCGTGTGAGGTCACCTGCTTCTCCAGGACGCGGAGGACGAGGACGTCCCCGGCGGTTTCCCGTTCGATCTGCATGCGGCTCCTTACGGTTTGATCAGTCCTTCCTTCGCAAAACTGAAATATCGGTCCCCGGCGACGATGACATGGTCGATGACCGGAATCCCCATCATCCGGCCCGCCTCGGCCAGCTGGGCCGTGACGGCCCTGTCCTCGGCGGAAGGATCCGCCTCGCCGGAGGGATGGTTGTGCAAAAGGATAACCGAGGCGGCCGTATGGTCCACCGCGGGCTTGAACACCTCGCGCGGATGCACCAGGCTCGCGTTCAGGGTGCCCTCCGAAACCGTGCGGTCGGCCAGGATGCGGTTGGCGCCGTCGAGCAGGAGGACGCGGAATGCCTCGCGGCGCATGTCGCGGAGCTGGGGGCCGTACCACCGGACGACATCCTCCGGGGAACACACCTTCCTTTTGCCCCCGCGGCCTCCGCCCGCGGTCCGGCGGCCGATCTCGAAGGCGGCAAGGATGCGCGCCGCCGACGCGGACCCGATGCCCTTCATCCGGGACAGTTCCCGGGCGTTCCGTGTCGCCAGGGACGCAAGCCCGCCGCCGGCGCTGACCATTTCCCTTCCCATGTCCACAGCCGTTGCGCCGCTGCAGCCGGACCCGATCATCAGGGCCAGCAGTTCCGCGTCTGAAAGGGCCTGGGCGCCCGACTGGAGCAGTTTCTCCCTCGGCCGCTCCGCCTCGGGCCAGTCCGGGATTCTCAGGCGGCGCGGCGCGGTTTTGGCGCCCGCGGCCGGTTTCGCGGAGGACTTCACACCGGCTCCTGGAATCCGGTTCCGTCCCCCCCCGGCTCGGTTCCGTAGCGGAGCCGGTAACCCTCGCGGATGCGTTTCAGATAGGCGTAGGGAACCCGGTGCCGGCCCACCAGAAACTGGCCGTCGCGGCCGCCGTGGCAGTCGGATCCGCCGGACATGAGAAGCCCCATTTTGACCGCGAGCGCGTGCAGCTGCTTTCTCCGATGCGGCGGCAGAAAGGGATGAATGACCTCGACCCCGTCCAGTCCGGATTTGACGAAATTCGTGATCACGGTCTCGCTGATCGCGGCGCCCGGATGGGCGAGGAACGAAAGTCCTTTCGATTCAGAGATGAGGCGTATGGCCTCGTCCGGAGGCAGCTTGTACTTCTCTTCATAGGCATCAGCCCCGTACCCGATATATTTATTGAAAGCGGATTGAATCGTCTCCACATATCCCCGGTCCATGAGCACTTCGGCGATGTGCGGCCGGCCGATGCACCGGCCGCGTGATTTCGCCTCGACCTCGTCAATATGGATATCCACTCCGCGGCTGTTCAGAGTCCGGATCATTTTTTCCGCGCGCTTAAACCGCTCGTCCCGGAAAAGCTTCAGGTAATCCATGAGCTCCCCGCAGGACGGATCGATGTAATATCCGATGATGTGGACATCCTTGCCGTTGTACTGGCTTGAAAGCTCCACGCCGGGCACCACCTCGACGCCCGCGCCGGCCCCCGAACGGATGGCTTCGGCGATTCCGTCCACCGTATCGTGGTCCGTCACGCCGAGGGCGGCCAGTCCCCCGTCCCGCGCCCGTTCGACCATCTCGGAAGGACTCAGCAGACCGTCGGAATACACCGTGTGGACGTGTAGATCGACCCCGCTTTCCCCGGAATGTTCTTGCTTTTCGTCCAATTTTTCCTTTTATTGATTGCGATGAAAAACCGCGACCTGCTGATCCTCTTCGTTGTGCTGGCGCTTCTGCCGTCCTGCGGCGGAGGACGTCAGGAACGGCTTTCCCGCGGCGACCGCAGATTCGCCCGCGTTGTGGCCGAGCTGACGCTTCTCCGGGAACGCGTACCGTCTGAACCCGCCTACTCGGATTCCGCCCGGGCCCTGCTGCTGCGGTGGAAGATAACGCCCGACGCATTCGCGAAACGCTACAAGCGGCTGGACTCGAAGCCGGAACGCTGGGCGGTCTTCTACTCCGAAGTCCGCGCCGCGCTCGACTCTAGCATATCCTCGGCAGCTGCTCCCCGCTGATCACATCTACGATTCTACGGCTTCCGATGCGCGTTTTGAGCACCACCCGGTGGCGCGATTTTTCCGTCACCCGACCGATCACAGCCGCCTGTTTTCCGTAGGGCGATTCGGCCATCATCCGGACCCATTCCGCCGCGTGTTCTTCGGCCACGCAGGCCGCAACCACGCCTTCGTTCGCAGCGTACAGCGGGTCGAAGCCCAGGATCTCGCACGCGCTCCGCACATCCTCGGGAACGGGAATCCTTTCTTCCTCCAGTTCAATGCCCACCCCGGACTGTTCCGCGATCTCGTTCAGCACCACGCCGAGCCCGCCGCGCGTGGCGTCGCGCATGGCGTGAAGACCCGGAACGGACGACAGCGGCCTCTGAAGCATGCCGTTGAGCGGCGCCGCGTCCGACAGGATAGTGGAGGACAGGCCGAGATCCTCACGCGCCAGAACCACGGCCATGCCGTGGCGGCCGAGCGGCCCGCTCACGATGACGGCGTCCCCGGGCCGCGCTCCGGATCCCGTCACAGGCGTCCGGCCTTCGGGAAAAATCCCGATTCCCGCCGTGTTGATGAAAACGCCGTCCCCCTTGCCTTTCTGCACAACCTTGGTGTCGCCGGTGACGATGCGTACGTCCGCCTCGGCCGCCGCGTCGGCCATGGAACGGACGATCCGCTTCAGATCGTTGAGGGGCAGCCCTTCCTCGAGGATGAATCCCGCGCTGAGCGCAACCGGAACCGCGCCGGTCACGGCCAGGTCGTTCACCGTGCCGCACACCGCGAGCCGGCCGATGTCTCCGCCCGGAAAGAAGAGCGGCTGGACCACGAAAGAATCGGTGGTGAAGGCGATGCGGCCCGCCGTCGTGTCGAGCAGGGCGCTGTCGTTCAGACGGGCCAGTTCCCGGTCCCCGAACGAGGAGAGAAAGACGTCCCGCACGAGCGCATGGGTCAGGCTTCCCCCGCCGCCGTGGGCCAGACGGATCGTTTCTTGTTGATCGGAAAGCGTCATATCTGTTAGTTCATGGTTCATGGGAAAAAGTTCATAGTTCATAGTTCATGGTTCATAGTTAAAAAAAATCCTGAATTTTACTTTTTTCCTCTCTTTTCTATGAACTATGAACTATAAACTATGAACTCGTTATTCCGTCCCATATCTGTACGCCGCCGCGCAGGTTCCTTCAGAGGAGACCATGCAAGCCCCGACCGGATGGTCGGTCGTGCAGGCTTTGCCGAACAGGCCGCATTGGGCCGGCCGTAAGGCTCCGGTCAGCACTTCGCCGCACCGGCATCCCGGGGGATCGGACGCGGGCGCGATCGAAACCGGAAAACGCACAGCCGCGTCGAAATCCGCGAATTCCGCCCTGATTCTGAGGCCGCTTCCCGGAATCCGGCCGAGCCCCCGCCATTCCGAATCGCAGGGCTCGAAAACCGTTTCCATCGCCTCGCGGGCGCGTCCGTTCCCGCCCGCGGTCACCGCGCGGCTGTAGGGATTTTCAACAGCCGGAACGCCGGACGCGGATTGAAGCACGAGCATCCATATCGCCTGGAGTATGTCCAAGGGCTCGAAACCCGCGATCACGCATCCGATGCCGAAATCCCGGACAATCCCTTCATATGCGCCGGATCCGATCACCACACTGACGTGTCCGGGACACAGGTACCCGTCCGGCCTCGGGTTCCCTGCCGCCAGTACGGCCAGAGCGCCCGGCATGGTCTTGTGTCCGCAGAGCACCGTGTAATTCGCCAGGTCCCTGCGCCGTGCATTGACCAGGGAAACGGCCACCGTGGGCGCAGTCGTTTCAAAACCGATGCCGAGAAACACCACCGTCCGGGGGTTCAACCGCTCCGCGAGAGCCAGTGCCTCCAGTGTGGATGCGACCACCCGCACGTCCGCGCCCGAAGCGGCCTCCCGTTCGAGGCTCGATGCGGATCCGGGAACACGCATCATGTCCCCGAAAACGGCCAGGGTCACGTCGGGCAGCCGGCCGATCGCCATTGCTTGGTCCATGTATGCCAGGGGCGTGACGCAGACCGGGCACCCGGGCCCTGAAATGAGGCGGATGGAAGGCGGCAGAAGCGGCCGTATGCCGAACCGCGCGATTGCCATGGTGTGGGTGCCGCACACTTCCATCAGCGTCAGGGGCCGGTCCGGCGCAGCCTCGCGTATTTCCTCAACGAGCTTCCGGCCGGCGCGGCCGTCGCGGAATTCGTCCACGTACTTCAAAAATCCTGACCGAGCTCGCGGAACAGGTCCAGGGTCTTCCGCGCTTCCTCCTCGTCCACTTTCTGGATGGCGAATCCGGCGTGCACGAGAACATAATCGCCGACCTGCAGTCCGTCAAGCAGCTGCAGACCGACCTCACGCCGGACGCCGCCGGCTTCGGCAACGCCCCGGTCGTCCCGGATCTCGGTCAATCGCATGGGTATGGCCAGGCACATAAAGGGCTGCTATTTGACGATATGGTAGATGGTGATCTCGTAAATGACCAGACCGGAATAGAACAGGAGAATGCCCCCTGTCAGTTCCTCAAGAGTCATGATGCCCCGGAAAATCCGCCTACGGCCGTGATGCATCAGAAAGAGAAATCCTCCGGCCGTCAGAAAGTACTTCAGAATGATGAAGTATTCGTGACTGATTGAAAGGGCATGCCGCATCAGCGGGTTGGCTTCCCAGGCCCCTCTCTTGACGAGAAAAATCGTCAGTCCGCCGTCGACCAGGCAAAGAATCAGGATGATGAAGAGCGTGACCGCATACTGATACGGAAAAAATGACTTTCCGTAAGTCGCAGACTCCGGCCGAAACGGATTTTTCCGCATTCCCGATCCGAGAAACGCTAGGATGCATAAAGTCGCAGGTAAGAGAAACCGGTAAGCGAACAAGTCCTTTTTTCAAGATAATAAAAACATCCAAATAAAACAACACCGAAAAAAGCGGCTCAGGCCCGGACCCTGCTTGACGCCCGCATTCGGGCATGGGCCACGGCCGCCTGGCCCAGGCACAGCCCCCCGTCATTGGCGGGCACGAGTGAATGGGACAGCACTTCGAAACCGGCCCTACCCAGTTCCGCGGACAGGTTGTCGAGGAGAAACAGGTTCTGGAAACAGCCGCCGCTCAATGCGGCTGTGGACAGGCGGGTTTTATCCCGTATCCGCTCTGCGATACGGACAAAAACCCGGATCAATGCCAGGTGGAATTTCCGGCTGATGCCGGATACTGAAAATCCGGCCTGAGCGTCTTTCAGCACCGCAAAAATAATGGGATCAGGATCGATTTCAAAAATTCCGTTAATTTCTTTTATTTCAAATACATACGGTTCGATATCCACTGCGACCGCCGTATTTCCCCCGTTTTTCCGAATTTCCGCTGAAGCAACATTTCCTTGATTCCCGATGTGTGCAGAAGTATACAGAACAGCCTCCAGGTCGGATGCGGCTTGTCCTTCATAAGTGGAAACGGATCGGACCCCGGCCAGAGCCGAAACCGCATCGAACAGCCTCCCCAGGCTTGAAGTGGCAGGCTGGTGTATCCCGGAACGGATCAGCCGGATGACGGATCGGACCTTCCCGGAGCCGGCTTCCCGGAAAGCCGGCACTTCGGTTGCTTTCCGCAGAAGGACGTCCTCAGTCATTCCTGGATCGATTACGTGCCTGAACGCGGCTTCCATGAAAGAGAGGGCCATGCGCCAGGGTTCGTGTATCGCGGCCGCGCCGCCGGGCATGCAACGGACCGAAAAATGACCCGCTCTTTCGAAACGGAGGCAATCCGCGACCAGGATTTCCCCGCCCCATACCGTTCCGTCCGGACCGAATCCGGTTCCGTCCAGCGCGAATCCGATGACAGGTCCGGTTCTCCCGTTTTCAGCCAGGCAGGAGGCGATATGGGCATGGTGGTGCTGAACAGCCTCGGTCTTCAGCCCCGACCGGTTCAGGGCCCACTGGGTCGACCGGTAATCCGGATGCAAGTCATGAACCGCGATTTCGGGCCGGACGTCGAACAGCCGGGACAGGTGCCCGACCGCGGACTCGAAGGATTCGAGTGTTTCCGCGTTCTCCAAATCGCCGATATGGGGGCTGATAAAGGCCTTGTCCCCGGCCGTGAGGCAGATCGTGTTCTTCATCTCCGCCCCGACCGCGACCACGGACGGACCGGACAGGCCGAGGTGAACCGGCGAAGGCGCCCATCCCCGCGAACGCCGGATGAACACCGGAACGCCGCGGCTGAACCGGACCACCGAGTCGTCGTTGCGGACGCGGATGTCCCGGTCGTGGAGGAGGAATCCGTCCGCGATACCCGCGAGGCTGGCCAGGGCTTCCCCGTTCGTGTACGCGATGGGCTGTTCCGAAACATTGCCGCTCGTCATGACAAGCGCACGAAAACTTTCAGCCATGAGCATATGATGAACAGGCGTATAGGGCAGTATCACGCCGATGAATGCGTTTCCCGGCGCCACGGACCCGGCCAGGGGAAACGGGATCCGTTTACCAAGCAGGACGATGGGCCGCCGCCAGGAAAGCATCGCCGCGGTTTCACATTCGGATGAGACCGCGAACCGGGATGCGGCTTCGGGATCCCGGGCCATGACCGCCAGCGGTTTTTCTTCCCGGCCTTTTCTGGCCCTCAGTCTGAGAACCGCTTCATCGTTCTCCGCATCGCAGGCCAGATGGAATCCGCCCAGCCCCTTGATTGCGATGATCTGTCCGTCCCGGATTCTGCGAGCCGCTTCCGCGATCGCATCCCTTTCCGGCGTGAGGATTTCCATCCCGTCCGTGTCCGCAAGCATCAGTCTGGGGCCGCAAACCGGGCAGGCGTTGGGCTGTGCGTGGAAACGCCGGTCCGCCGGGTCCTCATATTCGGCCCGGCACGCCGGGCACATGGTGAAGGATGCCATGGTCGTGGCCGGTCTGTCGTACGGAACGCCCTTGATAATAGTGAAACGCGGGCCGCAATTGGTGCAATTGATGAAGGGATAACGGGTACGCCGGTCCGAGGGATTGAAAAGTTCAGCGAGACAGTCCGGGCAGGTTGCGATGTCCGGGGATACCAGCGCGGAACCAGCCGCCTCTCCCGCGCTTTCCCGGATTTCAAATTCCGTTCCGCCGGACGCGGGCATGGACCGGAATTCAACGGAACGCACCTCCGCCTGAGGAGGGGGACCGGCTTTCAGCGACTCGATCAGTGTCCGGACGGAATCCGGAGCGCCTTCCGCCTCGATCTCGACGCCTTCGGGCGTATTGCGGACGAAGCCCTTGAGGTTGAGGGACACGGCCCGCCTGTACACGAAGGGCCGGAATCCGACGCCCTGAACGAGACCGGTAACGATAATGCGGGTGCGGGTGAGAGACATCTTCAAAGTTCATGGTTCATAGTTCATGGTTCATAGTTAAAAAAAACGTTCCGAGTTCCGAGTTGAAAAAGTTAGCTGTAGGTCCGAAATGCCGAAGCCGCGAAGCGGACGAGGCCTTTGGACATTTTTATAATTCCGGATATGATAAAATTCGATTCGTTTATTTAATTCTCTTTAAACAATGAACTATGAACCATGAACTATGAACTCTGGCAGAAACGGACGCCGACCACCCATCATCTGTTCAGCACCCCATCCAGCGCTTCTTTCGCCCTGTCCTTCAGCTTGTTCTCCTCAGCCTTTTTGCGCTTGTCGATTTCCTTTTTCAGGGCTTCGATTTTGCCGTCGAGGAGCGATCGGTCATCCCCTATCCATTTCTCATAGCCGTCCAGAAATTCCCCGACACCCTTGTATTTTGCGCCGACGGAAGCCTCGAACTCCGCGAGTTTCTCGTCTCGTATCCCAACCAGCTTCGAGCGAATCCGGGCCTCGGCGTCGGCCACAGCCTTGGCTCCGAGGCTCCGGAGCTCCCGCAACGCCACTTCGTCGATATTGGAATCAACGCTGAAACGAAAGCCTCGGGGATTCCGGTCCGCGGCCACGTCCAGCGTGATGCGGTCCAGTTTCCCGATAACGGACTGCACGACACCCGCGAACAGGTCGCTGGACGCATGGGCCAGAGAGTCGAAAACCACGCCTGAGGCGTCCGCGTTGAGCCTCGCGGAAAAGTCGTTTTCCCGGAACCGGAGGGTCAGGTCGAGATCCATTCGGCCTTTCCGGATGACCGAGGGCAGGTATTCGGAGTTCATAATCCTGACGCTGTTCAGACTGAGATGGGACACCCGAACGCGGAAGTCATCACTGGCCGCTTCCGAGACGCGGTTCAGGATGCCGTTCAGCACGGCGGTGCGGCCGTCCGGGGCCCGGGCGGTGATGTCCACGGTCATGGGCTTTCCGGTGATCCAGGGCTGGTTCGTGATGTTTTCCGCCTTGCCGGACAGGCTGACGTCCGTGTAAGCGGAACCGGGCTCCACCCGGCCGGACAGGCTCATTCTGCGGATGAGAAAAGCAGGCGCCTCGTGCCGATCCTCGAAATGAATATCCTGGCCCTTGAAACGGGGGCGGGATCGCTTCTCGGGTTTGGCTTTCCGGGGAAGCTGTTCCAGGAGGCCTTGATACGCGTCGAGAACAAAATCCGATGCGGATGCCAAAGTGCCTCCGATGAGTTTCTTGGCGATGGCGCGGAACGACAGGTCCGGCAGTTTCGCCTTTTCCGCCACGGTCCGGTAATCCTCCTGAATCCAGCCGGCCAGCTGATCCGGAACCGCGGAAAATCTACGGATGTCCGAGCGTATCGCCCTCTGCCGCACGTCGAACGTGTCCGCGATCGCGGTCAGGTTTTTCCGGGCCGTTACCGCTTTGTCGACCAGCGCAAGCCCCTCCTGAACAGTTTTGATTCCTTGCGGGTCGAGACCTTCAAAATCGTCCCGGATGCGCTTCAGTTCCTCGTCCGGTCGGAAGCTTTTCTGAAAGGCCGTCCATCCTGCGGCCGCGGCGATTCCCTCTTTCCGGACGGAATCAATGCGATGGACGCTCCGGATGCCGGACAGGGCGATGAGGCTGTCCACGTTCAGCCTGCGCCTGAATAAGGCCGGGTCAAAATTCATTTTCGGCAGGGCTTCCACGTCCTTCCGGATATCGGCCTTGACTTCTTCGATGAAATCGGACCGGATTTTTCGGGCCAGCTTCGGCTTCCGGGCCAGGGATCCGTCCGTCCGGCGCGCCGTTCCGGAGCGAACGTCCTCCAGGATCATCTCCTCGATGACGAACCGCTTCCTCAGCAAAGCCGTGGGATTCATCCGGAATGAGTTCCGGCCTGTTTCGAGGATATTCCGCATGGGCCGGCCGGGATCAGCGGCCTGCAGGCGGGTCCAGCGGACGGACAGGTCTGAAAGCTTCAAATCGAATCCGTCTATTTCGACTTTCGCCCCGAGGGCTTCCTCCCCCGCCTTCTCGACGCCCCATTCCAGCCATCGGTCCATGAACACGGTGGTGATCAGCAACCAGCCCGCCGCAAGCACGACAGCTGCGATGAGACCGTTCCAGCGTATCCATCCCTTGGGCCGCGGTGTCTGTTTTGTTCCCATGTCAGACCTCCAATCCGCGGATTTTCCAGAGGGTTTGGACAAATCCGGATGCGCCGGCCGCCTTTACCCATTTCCATTGAGCGATTTTGGCGTTCCACGATTCCCGGTACCGGAGAACGAAAGCGCGGAACAGAATGTAATTGGGAATCATGAGAAGCAGGCTCACGATCCAACTGCCCATCATGACCGTATTGTTGAAGCGGGTCAGCGGCGCGACGGGCGCGTTGTACAGGTCCGTCCAGAACGGCTCAAGCGCTGGAATGCCGGTGAGCACGTAAAAGCCGAGCGTATGAAAAACCGGATCCAGCACCCACGCGACTGCGCCGAACAGAAGCCAGGCAAACAGGGCGGCCGATACGTTTACCCGGAGCATACAGATCAGCAGAATGACTACCGCGGTGTGTAAGCCCAGAAAAGGGGTCAGCCCGAGCACCGCGCCGAGGCTGAATCCCCAGGCAATTCCCGACGCCGAGTCCGCGGAGCGGAGCATGCTGATGAGTTTGGAGATCAGTTTAAGGAATATCATGGGGTCTCCTGTAAAGTCGATCGCCGTGATCCGACGTCGAAATCGTTTCTGTCATGAGGTCCTTCGGGGGCAAATCAGAAGAGTGAACCTCAGGGCGACCGCCGGACGTTCGAATGTATAAACGAGTCAACGTTCTAACGTCTTTTTGATTCGGGCCATTTTCGAATGGACCCGTTCCAGACGCCGGATGAGCCGGTCTCGTGTGTCCGTCACGCCGTCCTCCGGACGCACAGCCTCCAGAATGTCCAGGGCGGATAGGGCCGCATGCACCGCTTCCAACGCCCTTTCCAGGTCGCCGGATCGATGTTCGTGGTATTTGGCCAGTTCCTCCCAGGCCCGTATCGGACTTCGGATTTCACGCGCCGCGCGCTCCCATACAGCCGCCATGGCGGACCAGTCTCCGGAGCGTTTCAGCGTCAAGCCGAGCCGGAACAGGGCCTCCTCCCGTTCTTCTTTCCCGGAAGCGCCTTCCAGAACGCGATGATAACAGGATGCCGCGGTCTCGAACCGGCCCAGGGACTCGAATGCCCGGCCGATCCCGATGCCGTCCTGCGGATGCCGGATCGATTCGAGAGGGCGGTCGTACATCCGGCCGGCCGCGGATCCGAGCGCGGCAAGGGCCAGGATGTCCCAGACATTGTGCCGGAACACCGGCGACAGGCCCGCCGCGTCGCGGGTTCTCAGCCAGTCAAAGTACAGGCCCGGAATCAGGAAACCGGGAACGTCGTCTTGCCGCTGGAATCCGATCACCCGGTTTTCCACGTTCGACAGACTGCAGTCGACGAGCCGCCGCTTCCAGATGCGCCGCGCCGTGAACAGCAGGTCCACGTGCGGGATCTCGCGGATGCGCGTGCGCATGCGCTTGAGCGTGAACCGCGAGGCCAGCAGGGTGGCGTCGAAGCATTTTCCGTTGTAGGAGACGAGCAGTCCGGCCTCCTCCAGCCGGCCGGCCACGGCTTCGAGCGCGGCCCTCTCCTCGTCGAGGTCCCGCATGAAATACTGATCCACCCGAAATCCGGTTCCCTCGAAGGCCCCGATGCCCACGAGAAACGGGACCGTTCCCGTTCCGCCCGCCAGTCCGGTGGTCTCGGTGTCGAGGAATAAGGCGCGGCGCAGGTCAGCGCCGGAAAGGGCCGGATCACGTCCCATCCAGGAGAGACGATCGGGTGGAATGTCGAACCATCCGCGGATGGGCTCGCGGCCATGGGCGTGGTTTTCCGGGAAGACGGAGCTGGAAAGAAAATACGGTCCGGAACCGGATCGGCACTCCGAACCGGAAACGTGATCGGTCAGATTGTCCCGCCCGCGCCGTACTTTTTCCGGCGGCGTGCGGGAACCGGCCACACCCAGCCGGTCAAGTTTTTCCCTGAGCTCCATCCGTCTTTTTCCGGTCCTGTATTTTTGCCCACATCTCAAACGCGCGCCGGAGATGGGGAATGGTGATCGACCCGCCGACGACCAGCGCGATGGAAACCGTTTCCTGGAATTCCGCGTCCGAAACGCCCTCCTCGCCGCACCGGACCAGGTGGTACAGCACGCAGTCGTCGCACCGGAGCACCAGGGAGGCAACGAGACCGAGCAGCTCCTTGGTTTTCGGCGGGATCGCTCCTTCGCGGTACACGGCCGAGTCGAGGGCGAAAAACCGTTTGAGGTCGAGGTTGCCGGAATCCAGGATTTCAGTGTTCATGCGTTCACGGTAGCCGGCGAATGCGTCAAGGTCCTTTTCCATGATCCGCTCCGGTTCAGGAGTGCGCGGGTCCCGGCTGGCCGGACGCGGCGGCGCGCCGTTTCCAGATGAAATAAACGGGGATCCCGAGGAGAACGAGGATGAGGCCGGGCCAGGTGTATAGCGGCTTGTAGACCAGGAGGGCCGCCATGATGATCGCCACGCCGGCCATGTAGAGGGCCGGCACGACCGGATACCCGAACGCCTTCACGGGACGCGGCGCGTCCGGCATTTTCCGGCGGAGTATGAAGATGGCGGCGATGGTGAGGATGTAGAAGAGCAGAACCGTGAACACGACATAGTCGAGCAGGTTGCCGTACGTTCCGGACAGGCAGAGAAGGGATGTCCAGACGGCCTGAACCGCCAGCCCACGCGCCGGGACGCCGCGGCCGTTCAGGACGCCGACCGACCGGAAGAAGAGGCCGTCCCTGGCCATCGCGTAATACACGCGCGCGCCGGACAGGATGATGCCGTTGTTGCAGCCGAAGGTCGAGATGATGATGAACACGGCCATGACCAGGGCCGCGCTGTTTCCCAGCAGTCCGGCAATGGCCGCGGTGGCGACCCGTTCGTCCGCGGCGAACTGGATGCCCCTCTCGAAAACGCCCGCGGCCGCGGGGTCGCCCCGCAGGGGCAGGGCCTGCAGGTAGACCACGTTCATCAGAATGTAGAGGACGGCCACCGTCAGGGTCCCCAGAAACAGGCTCAAGGGGATGTTCCGCGACGGCCGCACGACCTCGTCCGACGCGAAGGTGATGTTGTTCCACGCGTCGGACGAGAACAGGGACCCGACCATGGCCGTGCAGAAGGCGGCCCCCAGCGCCAGCCCGGACAGCGCGACGGGCCCGTGCTCCGTAAACCGGACGGCGCTCCAGAACCCCTCCGCGTTCAGCCGGATGGCCTCGGGATTCCGCGCCGCCAGAAGACCGGCGAGAATGAAAAGCGCCATGATCAGGGTTTTGGACGAAGTGAACGCGTTCTGCACGCGTTTGCCCGCGACAATGCCCCGCGTGTTGATCCAGGTCAGCAGGAGGATCATGGCGACGGCCACGGCGTGCACGGGCGTGACCCTGAGGAACTTCCACTGCGCCCAGACGGCCGATTCGGTGACGCCGGGGAATAGGACGCCCGTGAACTTGGCGAAGCCCATGCCGACCGCCGCGATCGTTCCGCATTGGATGATCAGAAAGGACGCCCATCCGAACAGGAACCCCACCAGCGGGTGATAGGCCTCCTTGATGTACACGTACTGCCCGCCCGTTTTGGGCATCATGCCGGCCAGCTCGCCGTAGCACAGGGCCGCGGTCACGGTGAGCAGGCCCGTGACCGCCCAGGCGAGGAGCAGGAGTCCGGGGGATCCGAGACTGCGGGCCATGTCCGCGCTGACGATAAAAATGCCGGACCCGATCATGGATCCGACCACCACGGCCGTGCAGTCGAACAGCCCCAGCCGCTTCTGGAATCCCGTCTCCCTCGTTCCGCTCATGGAATGGTTCTCCGGATTCGGTTCACCAAATGCACGCCAGACGCGCCGCGAGACGCTCGGCGAAGCGGATGTCGACCGCGTCGAAAGCGGCCGGCCGGTCGGAATCCATGTCGAGCACGGCGCGGACCGCGCCGTTGCCGTCGAACACGGGGACGACGAGCTCCGACTTGGAATCCGGATCACAGGCGATATGGCCCTCGAAGGCGTGAACGTCGGGCACGTTGATGGTCTCGCGCATCGCGGCGCAGGTGCCGCATACGCCCTTTCCGAAAGGCAGGAACACGCAGGCCGGCCTGCCCTGGAAGGGTCCGAGGACGAGTTTGTCTCCGCGGACGAAATAAAAGCCGATCCACGACGCCTGGCCGTCCAGCCTCTTTTTCAGCACCGCGGCCGCGTTGCCCAGGTCCGCGACGAGATCGCCGCCTTTCGCCAGGCGGACGTCGATTTCCCGGAGCGCGGCCTCATATCGGTCTTCCTTGGTCATGGTCTCAGGTCCGTATGAAAAGGCTCTTGACGATGTGCCCGGCGACTGCGGGGTTTTCCTTCATGCGCCGCATGCTGTACGCGTACCAAAGTTCGCCGTAGGGGACGTACACGCGGAGCGAAAATCCCTGGGACACCAAGCGGGCCCGCATTTTTTCAGTCACGCCGTATAGCATCTGGAACTCGAACCGGTCGTTTGGAATGTTCCTCTCGCGGATCGTCCGGACGGCCCAGTCGACGAGAACCCTGTCATGGGTCGCGAGTCCGACGAATGCGCCCGCGTCGAACATCATGAGGGCGAGCTTCCGGAACTGCTCGCGGACCTCCTCGCGGCCCTTGTACGCGATTTCCGGCGCCTCATTGTAGATGCCCTTGCACAGCCGGAGATGCGCGAACCCCTGGCCGATGAGGGCCCGGACGTCGTCCTCGCTCCGCCTGAGGCAGGCCTGGATGACGGCCCCCGTGTTCGCGTGTTCTTTCCGGACGGCCCGGTACAGGCTCAGCGTGGCGTCAGTGACCGTGGAATCCTCCATGTCGATCCGGACGAAATTGCCGAACGAAGCCGCGTGGGAGACCAGTTCCTCCACGTTTCGACGGCAGGACTCCGGATCGAGCCTCAGCCCGAGCTGGGAGAGCTTGACGGAGAGGTTTGCGCGGAGCCCCTCGGCTCGGATCGCGTCCAGCACGGTCAGCGCGTCGGCCTTCGCCGTATCCGCCTCCTGCATCGTCCGGTTGTCCTCGCCCAGGACGTCGATGGTGGCCGTGCATCCGACTTCGTTCAGTTTCCGCGTCTGACGGACCGCATCCGCCAGAGTCTTTCCGGCGACATACCGCCTGGCGAATATCCAGATGAAGGATTTGGGGAAAACGGGCATCACCCAGACGATCAGACGATTGAACCAGGACATGGCCGCTCCTTTTTGGTGTGCGGTTCCCGGAACGCCGGTCGGATCACAGATTCCGGCGGAAGGTGTCCCGAAAGATACCGCGGGCGCCGAAGCTTTCCTTGAATTTGCCGAGTCCCCAGTTGGGGTCCTCATTCACGGTGAATATACCGTAGTCGAGAAACGCGTAGCCGTTCTGGATGCACCACCGGATGATCTCGTAGAACAGGCGGTTGACGGGCCGGACCTCCTGGAACGACTCGTCGTGGCTGATGTAGAACGCCAGCACCACTTTGCGGTTGCAGATGAAATTGACGACGCCGGCCGCCATCGAACCGCCCACATAGGCGGCCACCAGCCGGATGCGCTCGGGAAAGATCGACTTCAGCCTGAGAATCTCATCGAGTGTATGGGTGGGATCGACGTTGTGCCGCATCTTCAGGTTTTTCCGGAGAATCGGATAGAAAGCGGCGAAATCGTCGGATTCCCGGACCGTGACGCCCGACTTGATGGATTTCCGGTATGCCGTCCGGGCCTCGGGCTTGAACTGTTCCAGAATTTCGGATTCGGGAAAGTCCAGCGGAATGACGCTTGAGATTTCCCTCTTCCGGTAGGTGAAACCGTTCTTGTACAGGGCAAAATCGGCGTAGTGGCTGGGCCGCATGTGATAGATGACGGGCGGGAGGGTCATGTCGATGGCGTGGAACCCCTCGCGCCGGGCATGGTCCACCAGGGCGGCGACCAGATCGAACGCGGACCGCACTGAGAGAGATTCCGAATACACGAATCCGCCGTACGAGGCGCCGGCATGGGATGAAAGAATGCGTTTCCCCTCGACAGTCCGGGCCGCTGCGGGAAAAAGGGCCGCCGTCCGCCCCTCCTCCGTGAAAACCAGCGAATGGTCCTCGAACCGGCCCGGCGGATGGTAGTTGAGAAAAGCGCGCGTATGGAACAGGGTTCCGTTATTGGAACCCTCCGTGAACGCCTCCCACAGGCGCAACTCCTCCTCGCCGTATCTCCTGATCTCGATCACGCGCGTGCCTCCGGATGGATGGTGAGCCGGTCCAGGATACTCTTCACCACGAGGACCGGGTCATGCCGTTCGCGGACCCAGGCCATTCCGGCTTCGCCGCGGCTCCGCCTCAACTCGGCCGATGCGGCGAACGGAGCCAGGCGTTCCGCGAGTTCCTCCCCCGTGACGGAGATAAATGGATGCGGGGCCAGAAACCGGTCGAAATCAGGCATGAGCTGAACGGCTGTCGGGATACCCATGGCCAGGGCCTCCAGTCCGCTGATACCGTATCCGAGCTCCCCGAGCTGATCCACGAACAGATCACAGGTGGATTTCAGGGACAATGCCTCCGCGTATGGCAGGCCTTCGATCAGGACGGTTTCGACCGGAAAATCCCGGCCGAGCCGGCGCAATCCGCCGAGAATGGCTTCCGTCCCTTTCGTGGCCCGGTTGGAGGGTGAATGTCCGATCCGTATGCGTCCGCCGGGCGGCGCCGGCGGCCGCTGAAAGCCGGGCAGCCGGAAGGGGAAATAGACGAAGGAGATCCCCGGATACAACAGGGTATGGTCGAATTCCACGGTGAACCGGAAGTCGGCCAGCCGGTCGATCTCCGGCAGGATGCCGCGGGTCCGCAGATCGCTGCCGAAATAACCCACGGCGATCCGTTTTCCCTTCGCTTTCAGACCGGCCGCGATTGTGTCGTTTCTGAGAAACCCGAGGCCGCTGTCCAGAAAAACGATGTCGACGTCTTCGATGCGGACGCGCCTGAGCGCGCGCCGGACGGCCGGTTCCCAGACCCGGTCACGGATCCGGAGGAGAAACGCCTGTAATCCGTTGGCGGGCGCCCAGACAGGGGGAAGGCCGGTCGTCCCGCCGCGCCGGTGGGTTCCGACGCTGACGGAATCCGGATGCAGGATCGCTTTGATGCGGCGCACCGAAGTCGAGCGCACGAACGGCAGATTCAGGCAGAACTCCCCGTCCGCGATTCCATGCGCGGAAGGGATCAGTGTCATCAGCAGACTGTCGTGCCCCAGCTCGGCGCTCGGCGCGGACCATCGTGCCGGGCACTCCTGCGACGTTTTCCGCCGCGAAATGAAGGATCCGCATCGGTCGGATGGAACGCCTTTATTTCTTCATCAGCGTGACCAGAATCGCCTTCTGGATGTGCAGGCGGTTTTCGGCTTCGTCGAAGACGATGGATCGCGGCCCTTCCAGCACGGATTCGGATATCTCCTCGCCCCGGTGGGCCGGCAGGCAGTGCATGACCAGCACGTTCGGCTTGGCTTTCTCGACCAGCCGGTCGTTCACCTGAAAGTTCCGGAACGCCTTTTTGCGCCGGGCGGCCTCCTTCTCCTGCCCCATGCTCGCCCAGACGTCGGTGTACAGCACGTCGGCCTCGTCCGCGGCCTCCAGCGGATTCCGCACGATACGGACCCTGCTGATTTTCGCGTCATTCGCCTTCGCCACCAGGTCCTTGTCCGGATCGAATCCCGCCGGGCAGGCGAGGACCAGTTCCATGGGGACGCGCATGGCCATGTGTATCCACGAATGCGCCACATTGTTCCCGTCTCCGATCCAGGCCACCTTGAGACCGTCAAATGCGCCGCGGTGCTCGAGAATGGTCAGCATGTCCCCCAGAATCTGGCAGGGATGCGACCAGTCGGAGAGTCCGTTGATCACGGGGATGGAGGCGTGCCGGGCCAGTTCCGTGAGCAGGTCATGCGAGAACACCCGAGCCATGATGCCGTCATTGTACCGGGACAGCACCCGCGCCACATCCGCCGCGGTCTCGCGCTTGCCCAGCCCCATTTCGTCCGGAGAAATGTAGATCGCGTGCCCGCCGAGCTGCACCATGCCGGTTTCGAATGAGATGCGGGTCCGAGTCGAGGGCTTTTGGAATATCATCGCCAGGGTTTTGCCCTTGAGAATCGGATGGGCCTTCCCCTTTTTCTGCTTCTTTTTAAGGTCCACGGCCAGCCGGAACAGCTGGCGGATCTCGTCGGTCGACAAATCAATGATGTCCATAAAATCACGTTTCATGAATCCTCCTGTGCAATATCGATCAGTCGAACTCCCCCCGGGCCACGGTGAACGCCCGTCCCCCCACGGACACGCGTATGCGGCCGTCCTTCTCCTCCGCCTCCAGGCGGAGCAGCGAGGGCCGACCGATCTCGTATCCCTGCTCCGAACGGACGGACAGGCTTGATTTTCCGAATACCCGGTGGCGGACCAGATAGGCCGCCAGGCAGCCGTTGCCGCTTCCCGTCGCCGGATCCTCCGTGATACCAAAGGCGTCGGCGAACATGCGCGTACTCACGTCGTTCCCGGGTTCATGCGTCTCCGTGCAGAAGACGAGCACGGCCTTGGCCTCGCGTTTCCGGACGAATTCGAGATACCGGTCGCGCACGGACTGTGCCCGCCGGAGACCGTCGAGGTTTTTCAGCGGGACAATTACATGGGGAAGCCCGGTGGACACCTCCTGGACGGGAAACCGAAGGTCCAGATCGTCCGGCGAAAGACCCACCACCGCAGCGGCCTGTTCCGCGGGAATCAGACCGCCGAAAACCGGTTCGAGCTGATCCATCCAGTACACATCCGGCTCTTCCCCCGCCCCGAAACGGACGGGGATCCGTCCGGCTTTCAGATTAAGCGTCACGGGCGAAGTCAGCCCGGCCGCACCCTCGGTCCGTAGCACATGGACCGTCCCCAGTACGGGATGGCCGGCGAAGGGTACCTCCTCGGCGGGCGTGAAGATGCGGACGTCGAATTCCGCCGACTCCGGGCATGGAGGCAAAGCCGACTTGTCGCGGCTGTCAAAAGCCCGAGGATGCGGTTCGCTTTCACCGGATTCCAGGGACGGGCTTTTAACAGCCCGATCGAATGCGGCCGCCGCAGACAGCGGAGGATCTCCAGCAACGAATAAGGCGGACGCCTCGGATGGACGGGCGGAAAATTCCGATCCGGAACCGCCGGACAGAATGAAGCTGGTCTCGGAAAAGTTCAGTTCCCGGGCGACCGCCTGCATCGCGTCCGTCGCGAGGTGTTCCCCGCCGATTACGACCGCGAGCTGATTTCCCGCGTACGGCGCCTCGGCGAAAACATCCACCAGGATGAAACGCATGGGCTTTCCGGAACCCGGGTCAGCCGGTTTCTTCATAGTATGTACTTCGTCAGATCCTGGTTCTCGACGATGCGCTTCAGACGCTTGTGGACCTCCCTCGGGGTGACCCGGATGAAACGCGTCTTTTTCTCCGGGGTCTCGAAAAGAACGTCCTCGAGCAGCAGGCTCATAATGGTGTGCAGCCGCCGCGCGCCGATATTTTCCGTGCGCTCGTTGACGTCGCAGGCCGTATCCGCGATGGCGACTATCGCCTCGGGCGTAAATTCGATTTTAACGCTTTCAGTGGCGAGCAGGGCGGTGTATTGCTTGATGAGCGCGTTCTCCGGTTCGGTCAGGATGCGGACGAAGTCCTCCCGGGTCAGGCTTTCAAGCTCGACCCGGATGGGAAAGCGGCCCTGCAGTTCCGGGATCAGGTCCGAGGGCTTCGAAACGTGAAAAGCGCCGGAGGCGATAAACAGGATGTGGTCGGTGCGCACCAGCCGTACTTGGTCAGAACGTTCGTGCCCTCGACCACGGGCAGGATGTCGCGCTGCACACCCTCGCGGGAAACATCGGGGCCGGCGCCCTCGCTCTTTCCCGCGATCTTGTCGATCTCGTCGAGAAAGACGATGCCCGACTCCTCGACGCGCAGAATGGCCTCGTCCACCACCTTCTCCATATCGATGAGCTTCTGCACTTCCTCTGCGACGATCACCTCCCGCGCCTCGGCCACCGGCATCTTCCGCTTCTTGCGCTTGGGCGGCATCATGCCGCCGAAAAGCTCCTGCATGTTGAGTCCCATTTCCTCGATGCCGATCGGCGAAAAAATCTGGAGCATGGGAAAAGACTCGGCGGACACGTCGATCTCGACGACGCGGTCCTCCAGCTTGCCGTCGGCGAGCTTTTCTTCAGCTTTTCGCGCGTCCTCGCGGCCCGCTCCTCTTCCGGCTCCTCTCCGTTTTTCTCGGCGCCGTTCGGTGATTCGCCCCTTGCGCGGGGCTTCGGCCTCGGGAACAGCAGGTCGAGCAGACGCTCTTCGGCCAGGGCCTCGGCCTTGGCCTCGCACCGCTTCGGTCCATTCGGACTTCACCATGGACACGGCCAGGTCGGTGAGATCGCGGATGATGGATTCCACGTCACGACCCACGTAGCCCACTTCGGTGAACTTCGAGGCCTCGACCTTGATGAAGGGCGCATCGGCCAGCCTTGCCAGCCGGCGCGCGATCTCGGTCTTTCCCACGCCGGTCGGTCCGATCAGGATGATGTTGTTGGGCATGATCTCTTCGCGCAGTTCCTCGGGCACCTGCATGCGCCGCCAGCGGTTCCGGAGAGCGATGGCCACCATCTTCTTGGCCTTGGCCTGTCCGATGATGTACTTGTCCAGCTCGGCGACGATTCTCGTCGGCGTCAGGGATTCGTGCCGTTCCCGGCCGGTGTCCGCGGATTTACGGGCGGCGGTCATCCCATCTCCTCGACCAGAATCGAATCGTTGGTGTAGATGCAGATGCGGGAGGCGATCAGCAGGGACTCCTTGATGACACCGGCGGCGTCCAGGTCCGTGTGCTTGAGAAGCGCGCGGCCGGCGGCCAGCGCATAGGGCCCGCCGGAGCCGATGGCCACCAGGCCGTCATCCGGTTCGATGATGTCCCCGGAACCGGAAATCAGCAGAATACCGCTCCGGTCCGCCACCACGAGCATGGCCTCCAGCCGCCGCAGGTATTTGTCCGTGCGCCACTCCTTTCCGAGTTCCACTGCGGCTCGGGTCAGATTGCCGCGCGTCTGTTCGAGTGTCTTCTCGAACTTCTCGAAAAGCGCGAAAGCGTCGGATGTGGAACCGGCGAATCCGGCCAGCACGGTGTCCTTGTAGAGACGGCGGATCTTGCGGGCTTTTTCCTTGACAATCGTGTCTCCGAGCGTCACCTGGCCGTCTCCGCCGATCGCGGTTTTGCCGTTCTTCCGCACGCCGAGGATGGTGGTGGCATGGAACGGGGCGGTTGTCCTGGATTCGTAATCACTGATCATTTTCTTTACCATTTAAATTCTGAAGTTCATAGTTCATAGTTCATGGTTGAAAAGAGGAAAAAAAAGATTTACCTGCACTTCTTTTTCTATGAACTATGAACCATGAACTATGAACCTTAAATATTCCGCCTCAGCCGCGCCACGGGAATCATGCTCTGCTCCCGGTATTTCGCTACGGTTCGGCGCGCCACGATGAATCCGTCCTTCCGCAGCATGTCGGAGATTTCCTCGTCGTTTAAGGGATTCCGAGAATCCTCCTTGCTGATGATCTCACGGATCTTTTCCTTGATCAGCTTATTGGAGACTTCCTCGCCGTCCGCGGTTTCCATACGCTCGCTGAAGAAGTATTTCAGCTCGAAAATCCCAAATTCCGTCTGCACGTACTTGCCGCTCGTCACCCGCGACACGGTCGAGATGTCCAGACTGACGTCGTCGGCGATATCCTTCAGGATCATCGGCCTGAGGAACTCCTTGCCCTTTTCGAAAAAATCGCGCTGATGCTTGACGATGGACTCCATGACGCGCAGGATGGTCGAACGACGCTGGTAGATGGAATTGATGAGCCACCGGGCCGACTCGAGCCTCTGCCGGATATAGTCCCGAGTCTCCTTATTGACCCGGTCCTTCTCCTTCAGCAGCTGCTTGTAGGATTCGTTTATGCGGAGCCGCGGCATGTTCCAGTCGTTCAGGGTCACCTCGAGCTTGCCGTCGTCGTTCTGGACGACCACGTCGGGCACGATGATGTTCTCGGCGGCGGCGACGTTCCTCTCGCCGGGCTTGGGATTCAGCTTCGCGACCGCATCCATGATGCGCTTCACCTGATCGAGCGAGAGGTCGAGCTTCTTCGCGATCTTTTCGAACCGCTTGTTCGAGAAGTCCTCGTAGCACTCCTCCAGCATGCGGATCGCCATCTCGTCGCGGGGCGTCTTCTCTTCGAGCTGGATCAGGAGACACTCGCGCAGGGTGCGGGCCCCGATGCCGACCGGATCGAACCGCTGGATCACCTTGAGCACCTGTTCGACGGCCTCGACCTCGATATTGAACTGCTCGGCCACGGATTCCAGGTCGCAGGTCAGGTATCCGACGTCATCGATGCACCACAACAGGTACTCGCCGATCTGCATATCGGACGGCGACAGGGGCGCCAGGCGCAGCTGCTCCAGAAGGTGGTCCATCAGAGTGACGGGGGCCGGCTCCGGGTGCTCGATATCCTCCTCGGGTTGTTCCCGCGGCAGCTTGATCTCATAGTTGTCGTCGTCGTTGAGGATGGTGTCCCAGTCGATTTCCTCCTTCTCCTGGAGCTCGGGCTCCTTTTCGACGGGATCGACGGCATCCTCCTCCTCATCCTCCTCCTCTTCCTTCTCCTCGAGCTCCTGCTCCTCCTCCATCACGATTTCCTCCTCCAGTTCGAGGAGGGGATTCAACTCGAGCTCCTGCTTGATACGCTGCTCGAGACGCAGGACGGGCAGTTGCAGCAGGGTGGAAAGCAGGACCTGTTGTGGGCTCTGTTTCTGCTGAAGGGAGAGCCTCTGGCTGATTTGAATCATGGCGAAACGGTCTCCGAATAACGGTCCAGGCGGAACTGTTGTCCGAGATAGATCTTCCGGGCCTCCTCGTCGTTGGCCAGGAACTCGGACGTTCCCGATTTCAGGATCCGGCCCTCGAAGAGCAGATAGGACCGGTCCGTAATGGAAAGGGTTTCATGGACGTTGTGATCGGTCATGAGAATGCCGATCCCGCGGCTCTTGAGATGGCGCACGATGTTCTGGATATCCTCCACCGCGATGGGATCCACGCCGGCGAACGGCTCGTCGAGTAGAATGAAGGCCGGATCCGTGACGAGAGCCCGCGTGATCTCCAGGCGGCGGCGCTCGCCGCCGGAGAGCGTGTAGGATTTCTGTTTCGCCAGCCTGGCGATGGATAGTTCATCCAGGAGTTTCTCGAGCCGGCGCTTCTGCTCGGCTTTGTCGATGCCGAGGGTTTCCAGGATGGCCAGGATGTTCTCCTCGACGGTCATGCGGCGGAAGATGGACGGCTCCTGGCTCAGATACCCGATGCCCAGCCGGGCCCGCTGGTACATCGGGAATCCGGTGATGTCGCGGCCGTCGTACCGGATCACACCCGCATTCGGCCGGATCATGCCGGTGATCATGTAAAAAGTGGTGGTTTTTCCGGCGCCGTTGGGCCCGAGCAGGCCCACGATCTCGCCGTTCCGGACCTGCACGGAGACGCCGTCCACCACGCGCCTGCCGCGGTAGCTTTTGGAAAGGTTCTCCGCCTCGAGCACGGAGCTCGGCTTCATTTTCGTTTCATCCATCCGGCTGATCCTGTTCCGGCTCTTCCACCCGCGGCGTTGCGCCCGGACGGGCCGGCGTATCCTGGGGCTTAAACACCCCCATCGAGGAGGCGGGCCGGCTTTCGACCTCCACGCTGAGCAGTTTATTGCCGTCGAATTCGATGAGGATGCGGTCCCCCGACGCTTCGTTGACGCCCTGGGGCCGTCCGTTCTCGTCTGAAACGCGGAAGGCGCTCTCGGCCCGTTCCTCGACCACGACGCGTTCCAGCGTGTCACCCCGCGCCGTTATGAATATCCGGCCGCCCTTCAGCACGTCCCGTCCGGCGCTGTCCTCGGACACGATACCGGCCCTGCCGAAAATACCGCCGCCCGCGAAACGGGCGCCTTGAATCCGGATGGCCATGGAGTCGCCTGTGATGATGCGTCCGGGCTGCGTCACCCGGGGCGATCGGGTCAGTATCAGCAGTTCCTCTCCGGACCGATATTCGGCGGCGCCGGCGTCGGCCCCGAGTCCGTCCTGTTCGATGCGGACGCTGTCCGTAACCGTGGTGCGCCTTTCCGCTCCCCACATCTCCATCCGGATGCCGCTGAGACGCCATTCATTTCCGGCGGCCGTCGTGTCGGATCGGATCAGCCTCGGCCGGCCCCAGACCCGTCCGTAATCCCGCTTCCGGTCGTAGAACGCCGAATCCGATTCGAGGCGGACAAGCTCGGTCGTGTCCGACACCGTGACGCGTCCGGCGGCCTCGGCCTGTTCCTCAATCTGCCGATAATGGATGCGGTCCGCTGTCAGCCGCCTGGATCCGGACCGCAGGGACGCGCGGCCGGACGCCCGCTCCGTCTTCGATTCGCCGAAGTATTCCACTTCATCGGCATCGAGCGTCCGCTTTCCGTCGAAAATCCGGACGCGTCCGGCCAGCCGGAGATACGCCTCATTCTCGACCCAGGAGGCCGCGTCGCATTCCAGGAAGCACGGCCCCTGAACCAGCCGAACGCCGCCGATCAGACTGCGGACGGCCTTGCCGTTCTCCATCGCGTTTTCCATCCGTTCGGCCGCCACCAGCCGGAGTGGGTCCGTCTGAACGTCCGCGGCAGCGGGCCGCGTTCCGACCCAAAGCGCGGCTGTCAGAAGCACCGCTGTGATCGGTTGGCGGAATCCGTTCATTTTCCGGACGGCTGGTCTGTCGCCGGACGCGCGCATTCGCTTCACGTTCCCTTACCATCCTCCGGAGCAGAGGCGGAGGAATCCACGGCCGGCGCATTCCGGAAGCCGGACTCTGCCTTTTCGACGTCCACGCGCCTGACCGTCGAGCCGGTGGGCTTTCGGATCATCCAGTGGCTCAGATCGGAGGCGGACTCGAATCCGGTTCCGAAGAGGGTGTCCGCGTCCTGCGTCGTGACGGTCACCGCCGAATCCGACAGGATCTTCTCCACGCGCGGATCCCACCGGAGAAAGGCCGTCCGGAGCGTGACGCCCGTGTCCGACACCACAACCACGTTGCGGATGGCCCTCACTTCCTCGGTGGCGGAATTGTACTCCCCACGGTCGGACGTCAGCACGGAGGTGTGCCGTCCCTCCGCGTCGAAAAAGTCCACCGACACGCCGCCGTCGAAATACGCCATGCGCCGGCTGTCGTACTGCGCCATGTGGCCGTAACGGATCACGGCCTGGGGTTTTCCCGCCCGCGACAGAGTCAGGGCGGAATTCCAGCTTTCCTGCGAGGGCGGTTCGGATTCCGGAACCGCGTGGCCGGGGCTGTCCTGCTTTTCGGGCCCGCCGCCGCAGAACACGGCGAGACAGGCGGCGAGGGCGAAAAGCGTCCGGAACGCCGCCGGCGGACCGGCGGAACGCGTCATGCCACGCCTGCCTTCAGCAGGTCGTGGATGTGCACCATGCCCGCGGGGCGGCCCGATTCATCCAGAACGATCAGCTGGTTGACGCTGTGCGATTCCATCGCGTGCAGGGCCGCGGCCGCCAGAATGCCGGTACGGATGCATTTGGGTCCGGCCGTCATGATATCCTTCGCGGCCAGGCCGCGGATATCGCCGCCTTTCTCCAGAAGCCGGCGCAGGTCGCCGTCCGTGACGATTCCGGACAGCGCACCGGCATCGTTCAGAACGCAGGTGGCGCCCAGCCGCTTCGACGTGATCTCGAGTATGGTCCGGGCCAGGGGCGTGTCTTCCCGCACCGCGGCCATGTCCCGGCCCGTTCGCATCACATCGTCGACGCGCAGGAGCAGGCGCGCGCCGAGGCTGCCCGCCGGGTGCAGTTCGGCGAAATCCCCGGCGCTGAATCCCCGCTGCTGGAGCAGGGCGATGGCGAGCGCGTCCCCCATGGCCATCTGGGCCGTGGTGCTGGACGAGGGCACGAGGTCGTGCGGGCACGCCTCCTCCTCCACGGCCACATCGAGAACCGCGTCGCTCTGCCGGGCCAGCGGCGAATCCGGATTGCCCGTGATCGCGATGATGGGGCAGTTCCGGCGCTTGAACACCGGGAGGATGCGCAGGAGCTCCTCGGTGCTGCCGCTTTTCGAAACGGCGATGACCGCATCGTCCTTCAGAACCGCCCCGATGTCGCCGTGCACGCCCTCGGCCGGATGAAGGAAATAAGCGGCCACTCCCGTGGAGGTCAGGGTGGACGAAATTTTCCGGGCGATGATTCCGGACTTGCCCATTCCGGTGACGATGACGCGGCCCCGGCAGTTCATGAGGATATCCACCGCCGCGGCAAACGAAGCGCCGATGCGCGCCTCGAGGGCCGCCACGGCGCGGGCCTCGATCCGGACGGCTTCCCGTCCCCATTCGATGCTGTTTTTCTTCGATTCCGTCATGGTTTTCCCGTCCGGCCGGCCGGAAGTCACGCCGGCCGGATTTTCTTCCAATCGTCCAGGAACTGGCGCACGCCCGAGTCCGTCAGCGGATGCCGCATGAGCTGTTCGATGACCTTGGGAGGGACGGTCACGGCATCGGCGCCGGCGAGAGCCGACTCCACCACGTGGTTGGGCGTCCGGATGCTGGCCACCACGACCTCGGTGGAGATGTCCGGATAATTGGCGTACATCTCGACGATGGTCCGGATCAGATCCATCCCGTTCTGCGCGATGTCGTCCAGGCGGCCGATGAAGGGGCAGATCATGGACGCGCCCGCGCGCGCGGCGAGCAGGGCCTGTGTCGGCGAGAACACGAGGGTGAGGGCGGTGCGGATCTCCTCCCGGCGCAGGACGGCAACGGCTTCCAGTCCCGCCCGCGTGATCGGGATCTTGACCACCACGTTCGGGGCCCATTTGGCCATTTCGACGCCTTCCTTCACCATGCCGTCCCGGTCCTCGCTGATCACCTCCGCCAGCACCGGGCCCTCGATCAGAGCCGCCATCTCCCGGATGACGGTCTTGAACTCGCGGCCGGACTTCTGAATCAGAGTGGGGTTGGTGGTCACGCCGTCCGCGCAGCCGATGGCTTTCGCGGCCTGAACCTCCTCCAGCACGGCCGTATCGACAAATATTTTCATCGGTCCTCCTGTTGTTCCTGTCGCCCGGACTCCGGGGACGCATCCGCGGTCGGCCGATCAGGCCGTTCCGTCCGTCACCGGGCAAAATCCGCCGCCGGCAGGCCGCGCCGCGGCGGTCTCCGTTACAGCCGGATCTCCCCCATGCCCTTCACCAGTTCGTCTATTTTCTTCAGCTGAACGAGCAGTTCCTCGAGACGGTCGAGCGGCCACATGCTGGCCGCGTCGCAGAGCGCTTCCCGGCAGTTCGGATGGGTCTCGATGAACACCGCGTCCACGCCCGAGGCGACGCCGGCGCGGGAAAGCCCCGGGACAAACTGCGGCGCGCCGCCCTTCGGATCCGCGCTGGACACGCCGTAGATGCGGATGGCGTGGGTGGGGTCGAACACCACCGGGTACCCGAGGCCCCGCATGATCTGCAGCGACCGCATGTCGACCACGAGGTTGTGATAGCCGAAGCAGGCGCCCCGCTCGGTCAGCAGGATGTTCCGGTTGCCTTCGCCCTCGATTTTGCCGACGATATGCTTCATGTCGCCCGGATCGAGAAACTGCCCCTTCTTGACGTTGATGGCGCGGCCCGTGCGCGCGGCGGCCAGAATCAGCTCGGTCTGCATGCAGAGGTAAGCCGGAATCTGGATGACGTCGAGCACTTCGGCCGCGGCGTCCATGTCGTGCCGGTCGTGCACATCGGAAAGCACGGGAATGCCGAACCGCTCCTTGACCTTTCGGAGTATGGCAAGCCCCTTCTCCAGACCCGGACCCTGCCAGCTTTTCGCGGACGATCGGTTATCCTTGGTGTAACTCGACTTGAAAATCAGCGGCATGGCCAGCCGGTCCGCGACGGCCTTGACGGACTCGGCGGTCGCCAGGACCAGTTCCTCGCTCTCGATGACGCAGGGGCCGGCGATGAGCGCGAGCGGATGCCCGGCGCCGATCGTGACGTCCCCGATCCGGACGGTGTTCATTTGGACTTTCTCCCGGACGGCGCGCCGGTCACCAGGGCCGCCTTCACGAAAGACGCGAAAAGCGGATGGGGTTTCAGCGCACGCGACTTGAATTCAGGGTGGAACTGGCCGGCCAGAAACCAGCGATGGCCGGGCAGTTCGATGATTTCCACGAGTGTGTGATCCGGCGAAACGCCGCTCATGACCATGCCCTCATTCTCCAGGGCGGTGCGGTACTCGTTGTTGATCTCGAAGCGGTGCCGGTGCCGCTCGGCAATGCGGTCCTTCCCGTATATCGCCTGTGCGCGCGTCCCGCGCCGCAGACAGCAGGGATAGGCGCCGAGCCGCATGGTCCCGCCCTTCTCGATGTCCCGGGTCTGGCCGGGCATGTAATCGATGACGGCGTGCTTCGCCCCCTCGTCAAATTCCCGGCTGGTGGCGGCCCGGATGCCGCAGACGTTCCGGGCGAACTCGATGACCGCGACCTGCATGCCGAGGCAGATGCCGAAAAACGGCAGGTCGTTCTCCCGGGCGTACTGAACGGCCTGGACCTTGCCGTCGATTCCACGCTCGCCGAACCCCCCCGGAATCAGCAGGCCTCCGACGTTGCCGAGCAGGGCGGCGGCCCCTTTTTCTCGATCTCCTCCGAGCTCACCCAGACCAGCTCGACCTTTGCGTCATTCGCGACGCCCGCATGGGTGAAGGCTTCAATGATGCTCTTGTAGGCGTCGCGCAGTTCGACGTATTTGCCCGCGACCGCGATCCGGACCGATTTCCGCGGATGCCGGATGGTGTCGACCATGGTCTTCCACCGGCCGAGGGAGGGCGTCGCAGCCCGAAGTTTCAGCCGCCGGATCACCAGGCCGGCAAGGCCCTCGCGCTCCAGATTGAGCGGCACCTCGTAGATCGTGTCCGCATCCCGGGCTTCGATGACGGCCTCGACGGGCAGGTTCGCGTACAACCCGATCTTTTCGCGGGCTTCCCGGGGGAGCGGCGTCTCCGTCCGGCAGATGAGCAGGTCGGGCTGAATGCCGATCTCCCTCAGCTTCTGCACACTGTGCTGGGTCGGCTTGGTCTTGATTTCCTGGCTGGCCTGAATAAAGGGCACGAGGGTGAGGTGGATGTTGAGGCACCGGCCGGGCCCCTCCTCGAGCCGGAACTGGCGGATCGCCTCCAGGAAGGGCAGGCCCTCGATGTCGCCCACTGTGCCGCCCAGCTCGACGAGCACGACGGACGCATCCTTCGCGGACTTCGCCACCAGCCGGATGCGTTTCTTGATTTCGTCCGTGAGATGGGGGATCACCTGCACCGTCTTGCCGAGATACCCGCCCTGGCGTTCCCGTTCGATCACGGCGCCGTACACGCTGCCGGTCGTGAAATTGTTCTCGCGCCGCATGTCGACGTCGAGAAAGCGTTCGTAGTGACCCAGATCCAGGTCCGTCTCGGCCCCGTCCTCCGTCACGAACACCTCGCCGTGCTGGTAGGGGCTCATGGTTCCGGGATCCACGTTGAGATAGGGGTCGATCTTGAGGGAAGTGACCCGGATGCCGCGGGCCTTGAGCAAAATTCCGAGCGACGAGGACGCGATGCCCTTGCCCAGGGACGACACCACGCCGCCGGTGATGAACACATAGTGGATTGAGGGTTTCTCCACAGGGACCTCGATTCGGGAGAGTGACTGGCGTTTCGTCCGGTTCCGACGGCCGTCCGGCCGCGGACCGGACGCGTTCAGGCCGAAGCCCCGGCGTCCGCGGCTCCCCCCCTCACAGAGGAGCCGCCGAGCAGGGCGCGGACGGCGTCCGCGTCTTCGGGCGTGTCTACACAAACCGGTTCGAAACGGGTTTCCGCGGTCCGGATGCGGCCGCCTTTCTCCAGAACGCGGAGCTGTTCGAGCTGTTCCGCGCTTTCCAGCGGCGTCGGTCGCCAGCCGGCAAAACGCATCAGAAAAGGCTTTCGGTATCCGTAAATGCCGATGTGTTTCCAGTACACGTGGCCGCGGAGCGCCCGGTCCGGCACGGATTCGCCGCGCACCGCGGGCACCGGGAGCCGGGAAAAATAGAGGGCGTATCCGTTTTCATCCAGCACGACCTTGGCCGTGTTCGGGCTCGTCAATTCGGACGCGGATGATATCCGCTTGACCAGAGTCGCGACGTCCGCGTCCGGATCCTCCTCCAGCAGGCGGACCACCCTATCGATTTCGTCGGGTTCGATCAGGGGTTCGTCGCCCTGGATGTTCACGAACAGATCCGCCTCCACGCTGGCCGCGACAAATGCCATCCGGTCAGTTCCGGAGGGGCAGTCGGCCGGCGTCATCACCGCCTCCCCGCAGAATCCCATGACCGCGTCATAGATGCGCCGGTCATCCGTTGCGACCAGCACTCGGCCGAGCCGCGAAGCCCGGCTGGCGCGCTCGAACACCCGCTGAATCATGGTTTTTCCGGCGAGATCAATGAGCGGCTTTCCGGGAAACCGGGACGAGGCATAGCGAGCCGGAATGACGCCGACCGCATCCGCCCGGGCGTTCATTCGTCCGAACCCGGCTTGATCAGGACTTTGGGCACCCGGAAGAAACCGCCGCTCCGGGCGGACGCGTTCCGCAATGCCTCCTCAACGGGCAGGGAACCGGACCGGACATCCTCCCTCAGCCGTGACTCATCCGCGGCCATGAAATACAGTCGGCTCAACGCCTTCCGTATCCAGGGTTTTCAACTGATCCACGTAATCCAGCATTTCGTCCATCTGCAGACGGTACAGGGCCTTCTCCTCATCCGTGAGTTCCAGCCTTGCCAACCGTGCGATTTTTTCCACGTCTTCGAGAGTCACTCGCATACACGTAAGTCCTTGAAAAACCCGAATGCAATATAAGGGTTTGACCGGATTTTGTCAAGAAGAAAGGATGGGTGTTGGCACGCTATTTGTATGAGCGGGCTGATTTTAACTTGAGCGGAAGCCGACCCGGAGCTTGAAACCGATGGGAGCGGGAGAAACCGATATCGCATGATCTGTTATCTCGTTTTCCACTTTACATTACGCGTCTCTCCATGTTCCTCCGGTGTGGTTTGTTTCATGTCTGAAAACGATCCAATACCTGATCCAGCGCGGCCTTCACGAAATCCCTCGTTTCCGCATCCGGGTGACAGACACGGCCGTTCCACCAGACGACATCCAGATCCATGGTTCTGGGCCCGAAACGGTCCGGATTGCGGAAACGGCCGAGTTTTGTCTCGACCGCGTGGAGTCGTTCCACCAACTCCTCCTTTTCCATTCCGGTCTCCGCCAGCACCGCGCCGTTCCTGAAATCAGGTTGATCCGCATTCCCGATCGGCTTTGTCTTTACAAAATCGGAAACGGCCAGAACCGACAGGAATCCGCTGATTTCCCTGATCGCCTTCTCGATGTTCGAATCCGGATCGATATTGGAACCGACTGCGATCACGGCGCGGTTAGTCAACGGCCCTTTCCGGCCCTGCTCCGCCGCGGGACTGGCCGGCTTTCCGTCCGTCATGGATCTTCCGATCTTTTTTTTAGTTCATAGTTCATGGTTCATAGTTCATGGTTAAAGAAAAAGCGAAAAAGAGACAGAATCTGTTTTTCACTATGAACGATGGACTATGAACTATGTACTTTTCTTCGGGCCGGCCGCGTTCCGGACACGGTCACTGAAACGGACTCCGCATGACGCAGGGCGCCGGGCTTATCCGCCTCGACGGTCGCGGACCGCACGCGTCCGTCCCGCATCAGCATGTCGAGAACGCCTGTGGCCAGGGACTCCAGCAGGAAAAACCGGGACGCCTCCGCGAACCGGAGCACGGACTTGGTCGCGGTCCGGTAATCCACGGCGGCAGCGATGTCATCGGCCGCCACCGCCTTCCGGCCGTCCACGTCCATTTCGATGTTCAGAACGACCTTCTGCCGGCGCCTGCGCTCGCGGGGATGAACGCCGATGATGGTTTTCAATTTCAGGTTCTTGATGCGGATGAGCATCGTTGTTTCCAATCGGTTTGGAAGTTCATTGTTCATAGTTCATGGTTCATAGTTCCCCACCAGTCCCTCCCCCCCCAAAAAAAATAAATATATCTTGGCGGCTACATTCATCACGCAACATGCGCTGTTTTTCACTATGAACTATGAACTATCAACCATGAACTTTAAAGAAGATGCATCCCTCCATCCACATACACCGTCTGCCCGGTGACGTATGGATTGTCCTCGAGGAAGAGGACAGCGGACACGACGTCCGAGGCCTCCCCTTTCCGGCCGAGGGGCAGGCCGGCCGAGAGCCGCGCCAGGTCCTTTGTCCCGAATTCCCTGGATGGTAGAATCAGCCCCGGCGCCACCGCGTTCACGCGCACGGACGGTCCCAGCCCGGCCGCGGACATGGCCGTGAAATCCAGCAGAGCTTTTTTGGACATCGTGTACGCGAAATGACTCGTGAAGTTGGCCGCTGCCTTGGCGTCGCAGAGATTCACGACATGGCCGTTCCGGAACGCGGCTGCGAAGGAGCGGGTCAGAAAAACCGGCGCATCCAGGTTGACGGCCATGATGCGCCGCCAGTCGGAAGGGGAAAGATCGCGGAGTGTTCCCCGTTCGAATACCGATGCATTGTTGATCAGCAGGCGGCAGTGCGGAAAGCGCCTGCGGACGGCCGGAACCAGTTCGGACGCCGCGGCGGTATCGGACAGGTCGCAGCAGAAAATCTCGCAGTCGCGGCCCGCCCGTCTCACCGCCCCGGCCAGACGCACGGCCTGTTTCTCCGAATTCCGGCAATGCAGGGCGATGTCATAACCGCGTTCCGCCAGAGCCAGTGCCAGCGCCTTCCCGATCCGGACGGCGCCGCCCGTAATCAGAGCCGCTTTCTTCATCTCACCTCCGGTTTTTCGGATGCGTCGGGTTCCGGGGCGCCGAATGGGCCGGACGAAAACGCGTCGGGTTCGGCCACACCGGCCGCATTCGGCCCGGCTGTCCCGGCGCGGAGCCGATCCAGCAGCCTGCTCCTGGACACGCCGTTCCGGACGAAGTCCCACGGCAGAGCCGCCTCGGGATCCCGGCCTGCGTGAAGGCTCCGATCCGGGTCGATTCCGTTGCGGTCGAGCGCCTTTTTCCAGGACATGCCGAGCACGACCTTGTCGTGAACCGCCATGCCGGCCTCAGGCCCGCCCGTGGCCAGGATGCCCTGAATCAACTCTTCCCGGCCGCTTTTTACGGAAAACGTGACGTTATGGAGCCCCTTGAGTCCGGACGCGATCAGGCCGCGTCTCCGTTCGAGAGTGCGGCCGTCCGCCATGGCCGACCACTGAAATTCGGTGAACGGCTTGGGAACGAAAGCATTGACGCTCAGCCGCAGTCTGCGGCGCGGGGACGTGAGGAACAGGGAGGCGGCCTGCCGGACGAGACCGGAGACAGCGGAAGCGTCTTCATCCGTTTCGCCCGGCAGGCCGATCAGGAAGTAGAGTTTGAGGGTTTCGACGGGCGAATCCGCCAGGTTCCGGATTGCCTCGGTCAGGACGGCATCCGGAACGGGTTTGCCGATGCGGCCGCGGAGACTTTCCGTGCCGGCCTCGGGCGCAACGGTGAACGAACGGACCCGGCTTTTTTCCAGTACCGCCACAAGTTGAGGAGTGATCCGGTCCACACGAATAGAAGAAAAAGAGACTTCATGGCCTTCCTCCACCAGGGATTCCGCGAGCGGCTCGAGACCGGCATAATCGGACAGGCTCGCCCCTTCCAGGCCGACGCGCCGGACGCCGGGATTCCGGCGCCGGACCGTATCCAGCACGGATTCCGGCGAGTGACGCCGGAGGGGCTGGTACAGCTTGCCGCCCGCGCAGAAGAGACAGCCGCGGCCGCAGCCGCGCGTGAGTTCGACGACGAAGAGATCCCCGAAATGACTCAGCGGTGTGCACACAGGCGTGTAGGTGGGATACTGTTCCAGAGGATGCGCGGCCTGCCGCTCGACGAAGCGGTCCATGCGGGGACGGAATATTCCCGGTATGCCGCCGAGCGCCTCGAGGCGGCCGCGCTTCCAGCCCGGCCCGGAGCGGACCGAGAGGAGGGCTTCCGCAATGGATGGAATGACTCCCTCCCCCTCTCCTGCCAGAATGGCGTCCGCGAACGGCAGGAGAGGGGAAGGATTGAGTCCCCCAAGGACACCCCCTACAAGAAGCAGCGGATGTGCATCCGATCGTTCCGAGACGAGCGGCGGAATGCCCGCGTCGGAGAGCAGACGGACCAGCCGGAACAGGTCCATTTCACAGGCCAGCGAAACGCCGATGACGGAAAACTTTCTCAGCGGATCGCCGGATTCAAGCGCCCGTATTTCAGACTCCATCGGCGGCGGCGGAATGAACACGCGCTCGCAGCGGATCCCGGGCTGTTCGTTGAAAATACGGTAGACGGTCTGGAATCCCAGACTGGCCATGCCCACCGCGTACCGGTTGGGGTAAACGAGAGCGATCCGTTCGGCCGGCCTGTCGTTCAGCGGGACGCTCCCCTTCTCGGCCGCCCGAAGCGACCGGGCGTTCCGGTCGAAGCCGGGGGAAACGGTCATCCCGCGCACGCCGCGGATTCCCTCACCGCATCTGTCTCCGGATGAACGTCGGAATCGACAGGTTGTCTTTTGAGGCGGTCAGGAAGTCGCCCGCCGATTCCTCGGCGCCCTCGAACACCTCGCTCAGGATTTCCCGGTCCAGCCCGTCGAACACCGGACGGTCGTCTTCCGAATCGCCCCACGCGGGCGCATCGAGGCTCCGGCTGTCGCGTTTCTCGACCCGCTCCGGCTTCGTCCGGATGCGGTAGCCGTTCCGGTGAAACCCCGTGGCAATGACGGTGACACGGACCGCGTCGCTCATCGACGGATCGACCACGGCGCCGAAAATAATGTTGGCCTCGGCCCCGGCGGCCTCGTGGATGATTGAAGTGGCTTCGTGGATGTCGGTGAGCGAGAGGTCCTTGCCGCCCGTAATGTTCACGAGCACGCCCGTCGCGCCGCCGATGGAGGCGTCGTCAATGATCCTGCTCGAGATGGCCTGCTCCGCGGCCTCCCGGGCGCGGTTGTCGCCCGACGCCACGCCGGATCCCATCAGCGCGTCGCCCTTCTGGCTCATGACGGTGCGGACGTCCGCGAAATCCACGTTGACCAGGCCGGCCACCGTGATCACATCCGCGATGCCTTTCGTGGCGTGCAGCAGGACCTCGTCGGCCATCTTGAAAGCGGCGTCGATGGGCGTTCTCTTGTCGACCAGTGTGACGAGCTTCTGGTTGTGGATGACAATGAGCGTGTCCACGTACTGCTTGAGCTCGTACAGCCCCTGTTCGGCCTTCTCAATGCGCTTGGCGCCCTCGAACTCGAAGGGCCGCGTCACCACGGCCACGGTCAGGGCCCCCACGTCCCGGGCGATTTCGGCCACGACCGGCGCCGCGCCGGTGCCGGTTCCGCCGCCCATGCCCGCGGTGATGAAGACCATGTCGGAGTCCGCGAGCGCGCGCGCCACGAGATCCTTGTTCTCCTCGATGGCCTTGCGGCCGACCTCCGGGACGCCGCCCGAACCGAGGCCGCGCGTCAGGTTCTTGCCGATCTGAATTTTCGTCTGGGCCTTGTTCCGGTCCAGCACCTGAAGGTCCGTGTTCACGGCGATGAAATCCACGCCGGTCAGGTCCTCGTCGATCATACGGTTGACTGCATTTCCCCCTGCGCCCCCGACTCCGACGACCTTGATGCGGACGACCCGCTGGGAAGTTTCCACCAGGTCGAAGGTGAACTTCCTTTCCGGTTCGCTCCGGAAAGCGGGTTGGATGGATGGCATGCGGAACCTCCTTCGATTTAGAAATAATCGCTCATGAACCGTTTCAACGACCGGCCGATGCCGCCCAGCCGGTCCTTCCGGGAATGCCGGACTGCCTTGCCGGGCGCGCCCGCGCCGGTCTGGCCCCAGAACAGCAGTCCCACGCCCGTTGAGAACACCGGGCTCGATGCGGATTCCACGAGCCCGGAAAATCCCTTGGGAACGCCCACGCTCACGGGCATGCCGAACACCTCCTCGGCCAGCTCGGCGCAGCCCTTCAGAAGGGAGCCGCCGCCCGTGAGCACCACGCCGGCGGCCAGGCGGCCGGCGAATTCCGAACGCTTGATTTCCTTGGCCGCGAGGCTGAAGATTTCCTCCATGCGGGGCTGAATGACGCTGGTCAGCACGTCGAGGGTCGCTTCACGCGCGTTTCGGCTCCCGATGCCGGGCACGAGGATGCGCTCGCTTTTCGGGGCGAGCGGGCGGTAGGCCCAGCCGTGCTTGCGCTTGATGTCCTCGGCCTGCTCGAGCGGCGTCTTCATGCCCAGGGCGATGTCGTTCGTCACGTTCTGACCGCCGAGCGGAATCACCGCGGTGTGGCGGATCGCCTCGTCGAAGAAGAGAACGATATCGGTGGTCCCGCCGCCGACGTCGAGCAGGGCGACCCCGAGCTGTTTCTCATTCGCGTCGAGCACCGCCTCGCCCGAGGCCAGGGGCTCGAGCACCAGATCCGTGACGGTGATGCCGGCCTTTTCCACGGCCTTGACGATGTTCTCCGAAATCGTGCTCGAACCGGTGACGATATGAACCTCCGCCTCGAGGCGGACGCCTGAAATGCCGATGGGGTTCTTGATCCCGGCCTGGCTGTCCACCAGGAATTCCTGACGGAGCACATGCAGGACCTGACGGTCCTTCGGGAGATTGAATGCCGTGGCGGCCTCCAGCACCCGGTCCACGTCTCCCTGGACGATCTCATGGTCCGCGCCCGAGACGGCCACTACCCCCGGCTGTTGACGCCCTGGATGTGGTCCCCGGAAATGCCGACCACGGCCTCGCGGATTTCGAATCCCGCGGTCAGCTGGGCCTCCTGGACCGCGCGCTGAATCGACTCCACGGTCTGATCGAGATTGATCACCACGCCCTGCCGCAGGCCGACCGAGGGGCTGGTGCCCACACCGAGCACGGACACGCCGCCGTCCGGCTCCAGTTCCCCGATGATCAGGGCGATCTTGCTGGTTCCGATGTCGAGACCGGCGGTGATACGCCGGTCCTCGTTTGTGCGTGACGGGGCGGATCGCATCATGGCTCAGGCTCCGAAGCCCACGAACACCTGGCCCTCGAAACGAAGGTCGATGTACGAGGCATGGGTTAACGCGGGATGAGTTTCCAGTTCGTTCAGAATGGCCTCCAGGTACCGCACCTTCCATTCATACCCGTTGCGGCCGATCCGCACCGGAATGCCCCCGTTCGAAGTGGTGAGAATGACGCCTTCCCTGGGATCGGGCCGGATTTCCGAGATCCGGCCGTACAGGCCGGGCCGGTCCCGGAGCATCGATTCGAGGAAGGCCAGGCCTTCGGATACCCGCGGATCCTCGACGGTGCCGCCCGGGGCGGTTTCCGGCATTTCGTCCACGGAAAGAATCGGAAGGGTGTAGCAGCGGCCCGGGGGCGCCGGCATCAGAACCCGGTTCCGGTCGAGCGTGTGGAACCGGCCGCCGGTTTTCAGCAGAACCACGGGCTTTCGCTCGGTGACGCGGACGCGGACCATGTCCGGGAATCCGCGGTACACCGTGACGTGCTCGACAAAGGGATTGCGGAGAATGCGTTTTTCCGCGGCCGGCCGGTCAACGGCCCAGATCGTCCGGCCTTTCCGTATATCCGCGCGGCGAAGCACATCGTCCGCGGGAATCAGGTCATTTCCCTCCACCACGACCCTGCGGACGCGGAACGAGGAATCGGTCCGCAGCCAGCGGCGGTAGGCCGGAAGACCGGCGAACAGAAATACCGCCGCGGTCACGGAGAAAAGGAATGCCAGGAACCACTTTTTCATGAACCGTCCTTCACGCCGACTCCCCGAATCCCAGGAATCGGATTTCCGGCTCGAGCGTCACGCCGAAGCGGGCGAGGACGCGGCCGCGTATTTCGTCGATGAGGGCCTTCACGTCCGACGCGCTGGCCGATCCGACATTGACGATGAAATTGGCATGCTTGCCCGACACCATCGCGTCTCCGATGCGCAGGCCCTTGAGCCCGGCGTCCTCGATGAGGCGGCCTGCGAAATCCCCGGGCGGCCGCTTGAATACGGACCCGGCCGACGGCATGGACAGGGGCTGTTTTTCGCGCCGTCTGGCAAGTACGGCCTCCTGTTCGGCCTTCATGCGGAGGGGATCGCCGGGTTCGAAGGAGAAGCGGGCGCTCACCACGACGCTCCCCTCGGGCAGGGCGGTGCTTCTGTATCCCATGGCCAGGGCATCGCGGTCGCGGACCGTGACGGTCCCGTCCGCCTCGACGGCTATGACGTCCACCAGGTTGTCACGGATCTCCCGGCCGAATGCGCCGGCGTTCAGCCGGACGCCTCCGCCCACGGACCCCGGTATGCCGGCGAGCGCCTCGAATCCGGACAGTCCCCGGGCGGCGCAGAAATTCAGCAGGTCCCAGAGCAGGCCGCCGGCGCCCGCATTGACTTCCGGCCCTTCACCGGACATTCCGGAAAATGTTTCGGCGAGATCGAACACCACGCCGCGGAACCCAGCGTCCGCCGCGAGCAGGTTGGTGCCGCGGCCGATGACGAACACCGGAACGCCGTCCTCCGTACATGCTTTCAGTCCGGCGCTCAGGTCCTCGATGTCCTTCGGAAGAAACCAGAAATCCGCGGCCCCCCCGATCCGGAAAGAGGTGTGGCCGGACAGCGATTCATCCTCCAGCAGGCGGCCGCGCACGGCCCGGTTGAGCGTCCGGAACATGTCCGTTTTCGCGCTCATTTTCCCCCGCCGAGTCCTGCGATCACCGCTTCCCCGGCCCTGTATATGTCGCCTGCGCCCAAAGTGACGACCAGGTCTCCCGGCCGGACGATTCCCAGCACGGCTTCGGCCGCTGCGGCCGGGTCCTGGACCGTGACCACGCGCCTGTGGCCGAAGGCCTTGGCCGCGTCGGCCACCAGCGCCCCGCTCACGCCCGGGATGGGATCCTCTCGCGATCCGTACACATCGGTGACAATCAGAATGTCGGCGTCGAAGAACGACTGGCCGAACTCCTGGTGGAAGTCCCGCGTCCGCGAGTACAGGTGGGGTTGGAAGACCGCAATGACGCGCCGGTTCCATCCCGTCCGGGCCGCGCGTAGCGTGGCCTTGATTTCCGTCGGGTGGTGGGCGTAATCGTCGACGACGATCACATCCCCGGTCGCGGACTTGATTTCGAAGCGCCGGTGCACGCCGGTGAATTCCTCCAGCCCGCGCCGGACCGAGTCGAACGGGATTTCGAGTTCGAGTCCGACCGCCACCGCGGCCAGTGCGTTTTTCACATTGTGGAGTCCGGGCAGCTGCAGCCGGATGCGCCCCAGGCTTTCGTTCCGCCAGACCGCGGTGAATTCGCTGAGCGTTTCCCGGAAGGCGGAATCCGCGGCGCGGCAGTCCGCCTGCGGCGTCAGCCCGTAGGTGATGATGCGGCGCTCGATGCGGGGCAGAATCTCCTGAATCGCGGGTTCGTCCAGGCACAGCACCGCGGCCCCGTAGAAAGGCACCTTGTTGACGAAGGAGACGAAGGTGCGCTTGATCTCGTCGAGGTCCTTGTAGCAGTCGAGGTGTTCGCTCTCAATATTGGTGACCACGGCCACCGTCGGGGTCAGGCTGAGGAAGGACCGGTCGAATTCGTCTGCCTCGACCACCAGGTAGTCCCCCTCTCCAAGACGGGCGTTCGTCTTCAGGCTCTTGAGCCGGCCGCCCACGATGAGGGTCGGATCGAACCCGCCCTCCTGAAGGACGAGCCCGATCATCGATGTGGTCGTCGTCTTGCCGTGCGTGCCCCCGACGGCGATGCCCTGCTTCATGCGCATGAGCTCGCCGAGCATCTCGGCGCGGCGGATGACGGGGATTTTCAGGTCATGCGCGGCGATCACCTCGGGATTGTCCGGCCGGACCGCGGAGGAAATGACAACGACGTCCGCGTCGCGGACCGCGTCTCCGGAATGACCCTCGCGGATGTCCGCGCCCAGTGACCGGAGATGCTCCGTGATCGGCGATAGGACCCGGTCGGACCCCGTGACCGTGAATCCCAGGTTGATCAGCACTTCGGCGATGCCGCTCATGCCGATGCCGCCGATGCCGGTGAAATGGACGCGCCGGGTCCGTCCGAGAATGGGCCTGCGGTCCCCTGTTTTCGTCATGACGCTCCCTCGATGATCTGACGGGCGATGGCCCGGGCCGCCTCCGGCCGGCCGAAGGCCGAGGCCTTCAGCCCGAGAGACAGCCGCTTGTCACGATCCGCGGCCAGACCGAGGATTTCCGTCTCAAGCCGACCGGCGAATCCCTCCCCTTCCCTGACCATTCTCGCGGCGCCGGCCGCGGCCAGCACGGCCGCATTGGCCTCCTGATGTCCGTCCGCGGCGCCCGGAAAGGGCACGAAAACGGCCGGTTTCCCGAGCCGCGCGATTTCCGCCACAGCCCCCGCGCCGGACCGGCACACCACCAGGTCGGCCGCGGCATAGGCGCTTCCCATATCGGCCAGATACGGCAGAACCGCGGCCCGGCCGGCCAGTGCTTCCGCCGCCGGTTTCAGGGAATCGTGCCAGCGCGGACCGGCGGCCCACAGAATCTGACTGCCCGTCCGCTCAATGAGGGACGGCGCGATCGCGGTGAATGCCTCGTTCAGGCTCCTCGCGCCCTGACTGCCGCCGAACACCAGGATCGTGAACCGGTCCGGACTGAGGCCGAAAAGCCGATACACGGCCTCCGTCCTCGGCTTTTCCACTTCCGGACGCGTGGGATTACCGCTGACATGCAGACGTTCACGGTTCCGGAAAAAACGGGATGAGGATTCGAAACTCAGATGCACGGCGTCGGCACGCCGTCCGAGCAGGCGCGTGACCAGCCCCGGCTTTTCGTTCTGTTCCTGGACGGCCGTGTAGCATCCCAGAATCGAGGCCGCCGTAATGACCGGCCAGCTCACATATCCCCCGGTGCCGACGGCCGCGTCGGGCCTGAATCGGACGCACAGGAAGAGCGCCTGTATGAGAGAAACAGCCATTTTCAGTGGAAATGTCAGGTTCGCGGCGATGCGGCCCCGCTTGAGCCCGCCGATCCAGACCGTCCTGAACGGGATGCCCAGGCCGGGCACGACCGAGGCTTCAAGGCCCCGTCGCGTGCCGATGAAGAGCAACTCGCAGGATGTCTGTTTTTTGATTTCCTCGGCAACGGCCAGCGCGGGGTACAGATGCCCCCCCGTTCCGCCGCCGGTCAGAATCACACGCACGCGGCGCTCCTTAACGCAACTCGGGCCACCGGATACGGCCCCTTTCCGTGGTGAACTGGTGGAACGATGGAACCGCCTGGCCGGAAATGTTCAGCAGAACGCCCATTCCGGCCATGTAAACGAACAGGGACGAACCGCCGTAGCTGACGAACGGAAACGGCAGGCCGGTCGTGGGGATCAGATGCAATACCACACCGGCGTTGATCAGCGCATTGATCAGGAGAAGCGAGGTGATTCCGGCGGCGGCCAGAAAGCCGAAACGGTCCGGCGCGTGCAGGGCAATGCGCGTCCCGCGCCAGAGCAGGATCGCGACGACGCCGAACAGGACGCAGACTCCGACGAACCCGAATTCCTCGCCCAGCGTGGCGAGAATGAAGTCCGAAAACGGCTCCGGCAGATACAGGTCCTTCGCCCGGCCCTCGCCGTATCCGAGCCCGAGCCAGCCGCCGTTCGCCAGGGCGATGAGCGAATGCTTGACCTGGTACGGAAGGGGCTCCAGCCCGGCCTTGGACCGCGCGAAATCGACGAGTCGCTCCCGTTGATAGCCGTTCACCGCCATGCCGATGCAGACGAATGGCGAGACGACGAGCGCCATTTTCGCGAGCCTGTCTCCGGGCGTGCCTGCCAGGTAGAAAAGGACCATACCGGCGGCAAATAGAACGGACGCAGTGCCCAGGTCGGGCTCGACCAGCACCAGCGTCGTCACGCCGAGCAGAATGCCGTAATGCACCATCAGTCTGCGGTCCATGAGGTCCCGGGTCGGAGGCGTCCGGGCCAGAACGGAGGAAAGGAAGAGCACCATCACCAGTTTCATGTATTCCGCCGGGTGAAACCGGCCCATGGGCAGAGAAAACGCCCGGCTCGAACCCCTGAACCGCGGCGTGAAGAGCACCGCCACCAGCAGAACGGCGAACACCGCCAGCAGGACCGGGGCCCAGGACCGGTACCGGTGGTAGTCGATCCGCGAAACCGCGACCATGATCAACAGTCCGAGGCTCACCCGCATGAGGTGCCGCATGAGAATCGCGCTGTAATTATCCTGGTTCCGGTCCGCGCTCCAGAACGCGCTCGCGCTGTAGATCATGAGGCACCCGATCGTCAGCAGGGCGAGCACCGCCAGCAGGAGAATTTTATCCATCGGATGACGGCTGGTCATGGACCTGTCCCCTCCCGAACCAGGGCCTTATATTGGTCGCCCCGGTCCTCGAAATTTCGGAACATGTCGAAACTCGCGCAGGCAGGCGACAGCAGAACGGCGTCGCCGGGACGCGCCAGCGATCGGGCCTGCGCCACCGCCTCCCGGAGCGATCCGGCCCGCACCGTCGGGCAGGCGCCCGTAAAGGCCTTCTCCATCTTGCCGGCCGCTTCGCCGATCAGAATGACGGCGCGGGCGGCAGACTTCAGTCCGTCCCTCAGCACCGTGAAATCCGAGTCCTTGTCCCTGCCTCCGGCGATGAGGACGACCGGCCGGGCGACACTGCCCAGCGCGTACCGGACCGAGTCGACATTGGTTCCCTTGGAGTCGTTGATCCAGGCGACACCGCCGCTTTCGAGCACGAATTCGAGCCGGTGCGGCAGTCCGCGGAACGCACGGAGCGTCCGGCGGATAGGCTCCAGAGGAACGTTCAGCGCCCGGCACGCCAGCGCGGAAGCCAGCGCGTTCAGGACATTGTGCTCGCCGCGTATCCCGAGGCTGTCCACCGGGAGGAGTTCGGTCTCCGCGCCCGATTCGCGGAGCATCAGAATGCCCGAACGGACGAAGCCGCACGGATCTCCGGACGACGCGAAGTCGAAACAAACCCGTTTGGACCGTGCGGAAGCCGCGAGCCGGGCCACGCCTGCATCCGCGGCGAAATAGACGAGTGTGTCCTCCGCGGTCTGGTTCTGGAATATCCCGGCCTTGGCGCGTCCGTAGGCCTCGAAGGAACCGTGCCAATTGATGTGATCCTGCGTGAGATTGAGAAAAATCGCGACCCTCGGCCGGAAGGTGTGCGCCGTTTCCAGCTGAAAACTGCTCACTTCGATCACCGCAACCCCTTCGGGCGCCGCTTTCTCCGCGTCCTCGGAAAAAGCCCGGCCGATGTTGCCGGCCACGACCACGGGCAGCCCCGCGGCTTTCAGGATTTCACCCGTCAGCGCGGTCACCGTGGATTTGCCGTTGGACCCGGTGATTCCGACGATGGGCGCCCGGCAATACCAGGAAGCGGCTTCCAGTTCGCCCGCCACCGGGATCCCTTTATCCCGTGCGGTTTTCAGCGCGGCCGCATGCGGCGGAATGCCGGGGCTGACCAGAATCCAGTCCGCTTCAAACGCGCGGTCGGAATGGCCGTTGAACTCCGCCGGAATGGACGCGGCTGAAAGCCGCTGAACCGCTTCGGCCAAATCCGCGGCCGGCGCGGATTCGCTCAGAAACACGGACGCGCCGTGCCGCCTGAGCAATTCAGCCGCGGCCAGTCCGCTCCGGGCCGCGCCGAGGACCGTGACGCGGGATCCGGGGACACAGTCGGGTCCGAAGACGATTTTCCTATGATCCGTCATTCTCGGTTTTCACACTCGGCGTAAACCGGTTCCATGTAGACCGGCGGCCATGCAGATTGGACAGCCGGGCTTTGCGTATCGGCGGTTTCAAATTCAGGGCATCCGGATTTCATGCATCCCTCGCAGAGGCGCAGTGAAAAAAACCGGCTGTCGTGCCGCACGGGACAGGAGCGCTGGCTGGATTTCATGGCTGGGCTCCCTCAAAAAAGTTCATAGTTCATAGTTCATGGTTCAAAGAAAAAAATGACTGTTTGTAGGTCCGATATGCCGAGCGTCCCCGGATCAAGTCCGGGGCATGCTTCTCAGCGAGGCTATCGGACATTCTCACGTTCCGGGTTCCGGATTTTTCACCTCACCTTGAACGTCCCGAGGCTCAATAATGCAAGCAGAATCCCGATGATCCAGAACCGCACCACGACCTTCTCCTCCGGCCATCCGGAAAGCTCAAAGTGATGGTGAATGGGCGCCATCTTGAATATCCGTTTCCCCCTGCGCCACCGGAACGAGGCGACCTGCAGGATCACGGAGATGTTCTCCATCCAGAACACGCCGCACACGATAATCAGCAGGATTTCCTTCTTGAGCAGCACAGCCATGGTCCCGAGCGCGCCGCCCAGGGCCAGCGAGCCCGTATCGCCCATGAACACCGTCGCCGGAAAGCAGTTGAACCAGAGAAAACCCAGGCAGGCCCCGACCAGCGCCGCGCAGTACACGGTCAGTTCCCCCGCGCCCTTGAAGTACTGGATGGACAGATAATGGCTGAAGTCCACTCGGCCCGTCACATAGCTCATGCCCGCGAATGCGAACGCGGCGATGCCCACCAGCCCGATGGCCAGTCCGTCCAGTCCGTCCGTGAGGTTCACGGCGTTCGAAGTGCCGGCGATCACGAGCACGACCCAGATCAGGTAGAACACCCCGAAATAGACCATCACGTTCTTGAAAAAGGGCATCATGGTCGACCACTCCACACCCTGAAATTCCGGGGACACCGTGACCACTCCCGCGACAAGGAGCCCCCAGATACACTGCCCCAGCAGCTTGTACCGGCCGATCAGTCCCTTGGGAACCCGGCGCACGACCTTGAGATAATCGTCGAGAAATCCGACCGCGCCCATCCACACCGTGGTGCCGATGAGGAGCCGGATGTACAGGTTGTCCAGCCGGGCGAACAGGAGCACGGGAACGAGCACGGCGCAGATGATAATGAGGCCGCCCATGGTCGGCGTGCCTGCCTTCTGGTGATGCGTGGCCGGGCCGTCCGTCCGGATCACCTGCCCGATCTGCAGGCGGCGGAGCCGCCCGATGATGATCGGACCGACGATGAAGGCTACGAGCAGGGCGGTCACAGCGGCCGCCGCGGAGCGGAAAGTGATATAGCCCAGAAGGTTGAAGCCGATGAACCGGTCGCGGAGCGGGTAGAGCAGATGATAGAGCACGGTCAGCCTCCGATTCCGGACGGGAGCCGCAGGAACCCGATCAGTTCCGACGCCACCGTCTCCATTTTCATGGCCCGGCTTCCCTTGATCAGGACACCGTCGCCCTCACGCACCCATTCGGCCAGGGCGCCGGCCATGCCCTCCGTGCTTTCGAAATGCCGCACGTTGCGCATGCCCGCTTCGACTGCCGCTTCCGCCGCAACCCGCATGGCCGGCCCGCAGCAGAGAAAGAGATTCGGCCGGATGTCCGCGACAAAGGCGCCGGTCCTGCGGTGCTCCTCGTCGCTCCTGTCCCCGAGTTCCAGCATGTCGCCGAGGGCCACGGCGCGCCGCTTCAGGCCGGACATGGATTTCAGCGCGAGCACGGCCTGTTCGACGGAGGAGGGATTGGCGTTATAGGTATCGTTGATCACGGCCACACCGCCCGCATCCGTAACCTCGGTCCTCAGGCCCGGCGGCGTGAAGCGGCCGAGCGCGTCCTGCACGGCCTCGGCATCCACGCCGAAGGCGAGCCCGACAGCCGCGGCCGCCAGTGCGTTGGTCAGGTTGTGGCGGCCCGGCAGGGGAACGCGGTACCGGCGGCCGTCGAGTTCGAATCCGGAGATGCCGGCCGCATCGGGCCTCAGGTTCCGGCCGGTCACATCGCAGTCCCCGCCGAATCCGAACGTGACGGTGCGGGCGGCACGGTTCCGGACAGTCCCCAGCCGGGGGTCGTCCCCGTTGAGGAAAGCCGTCCCGTCCGCGGACAGCCAGTCGAGCAGTTCCGATTTGGCCTTCAGTACGCCGTCTTCATCCCCGAAAAACGCCAGGTGCGCCCGGCCGATGTTGGTGATCACGCCGTGCGTGGGTTTCGCGATTTCGCACAGCCGGCTGATCTCGCCGAAATGGTTCGCGCCCATCTCGAGGACCGCCGCCTCACGGCTCTTGTCCCAGGCGCACACGGAAAGCGGCACGCCGATGTGGTTGTTGAGATTGCCCTCTGTTTTGGCCGTCCGGAAACGGCCGGACAGTACAGACGCGATCATCTCCTTGGTCGTGGTCTTGCCGTTCGTGCCCGTGACCGCCACGACCGGCATGGAAAATTCCGCGCGGTATCCGGCGGCCAGATCCTGCAGGGCGGCGAGGACGCCGGGGACCCGGAACATCCAGCAGTCCGGAAGCGCGTCGGGGATGTCCGTCCGCGCGGCATCGACGACCGCGGCCACGGCGCCCCGGCCGAAGGCGTCGGCCGTGAAAGCATGGCCGTCCGCACGGTCGCCCGGCAGGGCGAAAAATACATCGCCCGGCCGGACGACGCGGGAATCGACCGAAACGCCCGTCACGCGGACATCCCGGTCCGGATCGAATGTCTGGTGAAGCAGCCGCGCGATGTCGGCCAGGGTCAGGTTCACGTCACAAGTCTCCGCGTTCCTGAAGATGGGCTTCGGCCGTGCGTCGGTCGTTGAACGGCCGGCGGATGCCCAGTATCTCCTGATAATCCTCGTGCCCCTTGCCCGCGATCAGCACGGTATCGCCGGAGGCCGCGTCGTCCAGCGCGGAACGTATAGCCTCCTCGCGGTCCGGAACGGACGTCACGTTCGAGGCGTCGTCGATTCCGGCGAGAATGTCGGTGAGAATCGCGTCCGGATCCTCGGTACGCGGGTTGTCCGAAGTGACGAACACGCGGTCGCACCGCAGGGCGGCGATGCCGCCCATTTCGGGGCGCTTTCCGCGGTCCCGGTCTCCGCCGCAGCCGAACACCGTAATCACCCGGCCGGCCGTGAATCCGCGGAGCGCGGCGAGAACGTTGTCCAGCGCGTCCGGCGTGTGGGCATAATCGACCACCACGCGCACGCCCTTCTTCGTGACGAACCCCTCCATCCGGCCGGGCACGCGCATCATCCGCAGAATGCCCTCGGCCACCGCGCCGGTCTCCAGACCGAGCTCCAGGCCGGTGACCGCAGCAGCCGCGGCATTGAACGCGTTGAAGCGGCCCCACAGTGCCGTACCCCACTCCGTCCTGAGGCCGGCTCGGTCCAGAACGAAACGCGTGACCGGCCCGTCGAGCCGGACATCCAGAATCCTGTATTCCGCGGCCGGCGCATCGAAGCCGACCGACGCCTTTCGGCCCTTCCAGGAAGCCGTCACCCGGTCCGACGCCGGGTCGTCCGCGTTGACGATCGCGACGCCGTCAGGCCGGAGCTGGCTGAACAGTCTCGCTTTCGCTTCGCCGTAGGCCTCTAGCGTGCCGTGAAAATCAAGGTGGTCGCGGGTCAGATTGGTGAATACCGCGGCCTGGAATTCGATGCCCAACGCCCGGTCCAGGGACAACGCATGCGACGACACTTCCATCGCCACCGCGCAGACGCCCGCGGACTTCATGTCCCGCAGCATCCGCTGGAGGTCCGCGGATTCCGGCGTCGTGCGGGGCGCGGCCTCCTCATGGCCCTTCCAGCGGTAGGCGATCGTGCCGATCAGCCCGGGTTCGAAACCCGCGACCCGAAACACGGACTCGAGCAGAAAGGAAATCGTGGTTTTTCCGTTGGTGCCGGTCACGCCCGCGACCATGAGGGACCGGGACGGATCGCCGAAGAAGCGGGCCGCCAGCTGTGCCAGGGTCCGCCTCACGGAATCACAGCGGATGACGGGCACGGGGCATCCATCGACCGCCCCTTCCGCCAGCACGGCGGCCGCGCCCCGCCTGACGGCGTCGTCGATGTATTTCCGGCCGTCCCGCTGAAAGCCGGTCACCGCCGCGAAGAGCGCGCCCGGCGAGACTTGCCGGGAATCATAAACCACATCGCTGATGCCGACGGAACCGGCCGGCTCCGGGAACGGTGCCAGTCCGCGGCACAGTTCGGCGAGTGTCATCATCTGGCGGTTTCTCCGGAGCGTTTGGATTCGCACGCGATAAAGCATACCATGCCGGATGCAATCCGGCTCCCCGGTTCCGGCGACTGCGCCGTGACCACGCCCTCGCCCCTGACCCGGGCTTCGATTTTCCGTTCCGCAAGCGCCGTGAGCGCCTCGCGCAGGCTCAGTCCGGTCAGATCCGGCACGGTGCCAGCCGGCGTTTCGCTTCTCCCGCGCCGCGGCGACGCGGCCCGGGACCCGCCCGGCGTTTCCGAGGACGCCAGCACGAAACGGGCGTTTCCGGCCGCGGCCGGTTCAGCGGCGACGCGGCCCGGCCCGGAATGAGCCGCCAGCGCGTCGCCGTCCCTGCGGATCATCCAGGGCGAGGAGGGAAGGCCCACGATACGCTGAACCACGGAGGCGAAAATGGGCGCCGCGGAGGATGCCGCATAGTATTCCTGTCTGGGCTCCTCCAGCACCACGACCAGCGCGAAACGCGGCGCTTCACAGGGCCAGAAACCGGCGAATGAACTGGTGTACAGCCCAGGCGTGTAACCCCGGCTTCCGGGCGCGGACTTCTGTGCCGTGCCGGTCTTGCCCGCGACGCGGATGCCCGGTACGCCTGCGGCCGCGCCGCTGCCCTGGAACACAGCGCGTTCCAGTATTTCCGAGAGACGGGCCGCGGTCTCCGGGTGCAGCACGCGGCGCAGAACTTCCCTCTGGCCGGGTGCTGTTTCGCGGCCGTCCGATTCCTGGACGGACAGGACGATCCGCGGCTTCAGCAGTTCTCCGCCGTTGGCCACGGCGGCCATCATGCCCGCCACCTGTAGTGTGGTCACGGAGATCCCCTGGCCGAATCCGATCGTGGCCGTGGTGAAGTCGTTCCATCCGTATACGGGCGGCAGACTGCCGCCCGCCTCTCCGGGCAGGTCGACGGCGGTGCGCGTGCCGAATCCGAATGCCTGTATGGACTTGTAGAGCCGTTTCCGGCCGAGTTTCCGGGTCACCTTGGCGATGCCGATATTCGATGAAACCTCGAGTACCCGGCTGAAGCTGAGTTTTCCGTATTTCTTGTCGTGATCATGCAGCATGCGGCCCGCGAAACGGAACTCTCCATTCTCGCAGTGGATGGGTGAATCGGGCTTGAACACACCCTCCTCGAGCGCGGCTGCCGCGGTTACGACTTTGAGCGTCGATCCCGGTTCGAAAACCGCCTGAACCGCCCGGTTCTGGAGCCCCTCCTCGTTGCCGACGGCCGCGTCCGCGGGATCTTCGGCCGTCACCGAAGCCATGGCGAGCACTTCTCCGTTGGCGGGATTCATCAGCACGGCGGAACCGGCTGCGGCCTTGTACCGCACCAGACCCCGCCGCAGTTCGTCCTCGACGATGGTCTGAAGCGTCGGATCCAGAGTGAGCCGGACGTCGCGGCCGTCGCGGGGCGGCCGATCGTATTCGTCCGGGCAGGCATGCAGACGGTTCCGCCCGTCGACCTGCAGGAACCGCCACCCGTTCTCGCCGGACAGCACCGTCTCAAACTGCATTTCAATTCCGGATATGCCGCGGCGATCCCCGTTGATCCGGCCCACCACCGGCAGTCCGACCCGTCCCACGGGGTGAATGCGCAGACGGCTGGGATTGAACAGCAGACCCCGGAGCCCGGCGGCTTCAAGGGCGGCCTTCTGCTCCTCGGACACATGGCGGTGAACGGTTACGAATTCATTCCGCGCATTCCGGGACAGGAGCCGAAGATAGCCTTCGCGTTCCCCGCCGAGCGCCTCCGTAAAAACAGCCGCCGCTCTGCGGAATCCGCCCATCACCGTGGGATCCACGGACAGCGTGTAGGAAGGCAGATCGGTCGCGAGCGGATTTCCGTAACGGTCGCGGATGACACCGCGTTTCGCCAGCCATTCCGTGCGGCGGCGGTCGTCCGGCCGGATGGCCGTGTATTGGCCGCGTTTCCAGACCTGTATCCGGTAGCTCTCGAACAGGACCAGCACGACGCCGAGAAGGAGCACAAGCGCCGCCCCCCTCAGCCGCTTAACGTCGCGGCCGTTCACAGGCTCGTGTCCGCGGTTATCGAACATCCGCTCCCCCTGTCCGCATTCCCTTCCGTCCGGGCGGGTTCAGCCGGCTCCCGAAGGAAGCCATGCCCGCGAGCGCGACGCCGCTTCCGTCGGACGGATCCGGACGGTCCAGTCCCCGCAGGTCCACGGGCAGGTGTTCGAGCCGGTCCGAAGACACGGACTCGATCCCCATCAACTTCGCAAGTCCGGAGATCCGTTCGTAGCTTCTGAGTCTTTCGTTCCGCGCGGAATGGTCGGCGACCTCGGCCTGGAGCCGCTGGCGCCGGGACGACAATTTCTGGTTGGCCCGGACCGCGAAGTCGATCTGCACGCGGCCCCACAGATGAAAGAGGATGAAGGCCGCGTCCAGGATCAGGATGAGCGTGATCAGGCCTCCGCGGCTTTTGTTCCGGCCGGGGCGCCGTTGATTCTGAAGGGGTCGGTTGGCTCTCGGGTTCATATTCATCCGTCAGGCGTTCTTTTCCGCGGCGCGGAGCCTGGCGCTCCGGCTGCGCGGGTTCTTTTCGCATTCTTCGGGAGAGGGCGTCATGGCGCGGCGTGTGAGCACCCGGAACCGGGCCGGCGGCGCCGGCAGCAGGGCCGCCAATCGCGGCGCCGGGGGTTCAGGCCCCCTGAGGAAACGCTTGACCGCGCGGTCTTCGAGGGAATGATAGGAGATGACCACCAGCCGGCCTCCCGGCCGGAGCAGGTGTTCCGCCTTTTCCAGTCCGGCCGCCAGCTGGCCGGGCTCGTCGTTCACTTTCATGCGCAGGGCCTGAAAAACACGCGACAGGGTTTTCGCCGGAAACGGCCCGGCCCCGCCCCGGCGCACCGCATCGGCCAGTCCTGTCGTGGTCGTGATCGGCCCGCGTTCCCGGCTGCGAACCACGGAGCGGGCGATGCGCCGGCTGTTCCGCTCCTCCCCGTACCGGAAGATCAGGTCGGCGAGCTCGCGCTCCGGCAGTGCGTTGAGGATATCGGCCGCAGTGGCCGGCAGGCGGTCATCCATGCGGAGGTCCAGTGGACTGTCCATCCGGTAGCTGAATCCCCTCGCCGCCGAGTCGAGTTGTCTCGAGGAAACGCCGAGGTCAAAGAGAATGCCGTCAGCATGGGTGAAGCCGGCCGATGCCGCGGCCGAATCGAGGGAAGCGAATTCGCCCCGCGCCAGAACGGCGCGGGATCCGTATGAAGCGAGCCGGGAACGGCTGAAGGCCACCGCCTCCGCGTCCCGGTCCAGACCGAAGAGACGGCCTTCCGGACCGAGCCGCCCGAGAACGGCCTGCGAGTGACCTCCGCCTCCGAGGGTTGCGTCCACGTACACTCCAGAATCGGTGGTGACCAGGTAATCCAACACTTCCCGTACCAGTACCGGTTCATGATACGCGGATTCGTTCACGATATCGTCCGGGTTCCCGGATCAGGGCGCCGCGGAAGCGGCGTCCCCGGCGTCCGGATATCCGATGTACTTCTGGAACGCATCGGGATTCCAGAGCTGGATATACTCTCTGGCACCGACGATCGTGACTTGCCCCCTAATATCGGCCTTTTCTATGAATTTCTTCGGAATGATGAGCCGTCCCTGCTCGTCGTAATGGCAGTCCTGCGCTTCCTTCATAATGGAGAGGAAACGCCGCATCTTGGCGGGATCCGGATCGAACGGACCGCCGCTTGAAAGCGACGGTTCTGATGAAACCGCCTGAAAATGCTCCTGGGTCAGAATGCAGAGGAAGGTGAAATTTTGGATTTTATTGAGCGTGATGAAAACATTGGCATCGGCCTGACCGGTACTCAGCTGTTTCCGGAAGCTGGCAGGGATATTCATCCGGCCTTTGGAATCGACAGTATAATCGTAACTTCCTGTAAAGAATGGCATTATCGATTCATCCCAAAATGTGCCTGATCCAACCTTGCTGCGGTATTTTAAGGTTTTTTACGGAATTTCGACCCACCTTAGTATGCAAAAGAAATTCCTTAAAGTCAAGTGGAAAATGAATTTTTTAGGTTTTTGTCAGATTCGGGTTTTCCTCCCCCATTTTTGATGGTCGGGATGGTCCGGGATTCAAATCATTTCAGCCTGCGTCTTCTTCAAAGAAACCACCGCGGAATAAACACTAAAAAGCTCATAGAAGATCATGGACATCATAAAAACGAAGCCGCGCATGAACCATATACATGATATCCTTCTCCTTTTAATAGAGGGGATGTCCCTTTATGCTTCCGTGGCAATTTTACTTTTTGGGGAGGTTGCGGGAAAGCGGATGACGCAGATGATCCGAAAACCTGCACTGCAGGCAAGAAAAACGTTGATTTGAAGGCAATTATCCGCTAAATTGCAAATGATATGGAAGCAAGCCTTTCCGGACGGCCGTCGATTTTCGTCGAAACCTACGGCTGTCAGATGAATAAAAATGATTCCGAGTTGATACGCGGCCTGCTGGACGAAAGCGGCTATCCCATGGCCGAACATTGGGAATCGGCCGATGTCGTGCTCGTCAACACCTGCTCCGTTCGGGAACACGCGGAACGTCGGGTGCTCGGCCGGCTCGGCGTCCTGGCCGGGTGGAAACGCCTCTCCCCGAACCGGCGCATCGGCGTGCTTGGATGCATGGCCCAGCGTCTCGGCGCGTCCCTCGGCGAACTCAGGCCGTGCGTTGATTTCATCGTGGGCCCGGACGGATACCGGAGCTTGCCCGAACTGATTTCCGGATCTTCTTCTCCTGCCACGGACACGTTGTTCAGGCCGGAGGAACTGTACGGGGGCATCCGGCCGATGCGGGATTCCGGCTTCAACGCCTGGGTCACGGTCTCGCGCGGGTGCGTGAATTTCTGTTCGTACTGCATCGTCCCGTACACCCGCGGTCCCGAACGCTGCCGTCCGGCCGGAGACATCCTGTCGGAAATCGAATCCCTGGCCGGCAGGGGCTTCCGCGAAATCACCCTGCTCGGACAGAACGTCAATTCGTGGCGCGATGGGGAGATGGATTTCGCGGATCTGCTGCGCCGGACCGCGGCCGTAGACGGGCTGCTCCGCGTCCGGTTCATGACCTCGCATCCCAAGGACCTGACGGAACGCCTGCTGGACGCGATGGCCGAAACGCCGGCTGTCTGCCCGCATCTCCACCTGCCCGTGCAGTCAGGCTCGGACCGGATTCTCGAGCGGATGAACCGGAAATACGACCGGAAACACTACCTGGAAATAGTCCGAAAGGCCCGGGAACGGATGCCATATCTCGGGCTCACCACCGACATCATGGTCGGATTCCCGGGCGAGACTGAAGCGGATTTCGAGTTGATAGAAGGACGACCAGCGCAGGCCACCAGCGAAATATCCTGTTCATCGGGAGCATTCCTGTTGACGTGCAGCCTTTGCGGCCGCAGCGGCACGCCAAGGATACCTCGACAATACGATCAATGAGGCTGCACCCGCCAGATTGGGCGCCAATCGAGCCGGTGCGAGCACGGATCGAAACTCATGCGCGTTGCCATGGTACTTTCGCAACCGTGAGCCCGTCCAAGCCGGTAATGGAGAATCCGCGCTACCGTTACACGGTGCTGGCGATGCTGGTGCTCGTCTATACGTTCAACTTCATCGATCGCCAGATCGTGGGCATCCTCGCGGTGCCGATCAAGGCCGACCTCGGCCTCTCGGACACCCAACTGGGATTGATGGGTGGGCTCGCATTCGCGCTGTTCTACACGCTGCTCGGAATTCCGATCGCGGTGCTGGCCGACCGAAGAAATCGCTCGGTGATCGTAACCGTGGCACTGGTCCTCTGGAGCGCCATGACCGCGGCCTGCGGATTGGCGCAGAGCTTCTGGCAGCTGTTTTTCGCCCGGCTGGGTGTAGGCGTCGGCGAGGCCGGCGGGGTCGCCCCATGCTACTCGCTGGTCGCGGACTATTTCCCGTCGGGGCAACGGGCCCGTGCGCTCGCTGTCTATTCATTCGGCGTGCCGATCGGCAGCGCGCTGGGCATCCTGTTCGGGGGATTCATCGCGTCACACATCGACTGGCGCGCGGCGTTCATGATCGTGGGCGCGGCCGGGCTGCTGGTGGCGCCCCTCTTCAAGATCGTGGTGCGCGAGCCGCAGCGGGGTCGCTTCGACGCGCCACAGGCATGGCCCCCAGCGCCGGCCGGCATCGGCGCGGTCGTTCGCGTGCTCGCCCGCAAGCCGAGTTTCTGGGGCCTGTCGCTTGGCGCGTCCGCGTCCTCCATGATGGGTTACGGTCTTTTCTTCTGGCTGCCGTCTTTCCTGGTGCGCAGCTATGGACTCTCGCTGCTCGATGCCTCGCTGTACTTCGGCGCAATCCTGCTGATCGGCGGCATCGCGGGACTCTGGCTCGGCGGCTCGCTGGCGGACCGGCTGGGACGGCGCGGCGGCGTGTCTACGCGTATATTCCTGCGGCGGCGTTCGTCGCGACCATCCCTTTCTACCTCGGCGCGATGGCTTCGTCGTCGCTCCTGGCAAGCTTCTTCCTGCTGGTCGTGCCGACGGGCCTCGGGCTGGTCTGGCTCGGCCCGGTGCTCTCCTCGATCCAGCACGTCGTGCCGCCGCACATGCGTACCACGGCGTCGGCGATCTTCCTGTTCATCAACAACCTGATCGGCATCGGGCTCGGCACCGTCATGCTCGGCGCGCTGTCGGATATCTTCTCGATTCGCTACGGCGTGGATTCGTTGCGCTACGCGATACTCGCCGGCACCTCTTTCTACCTGGTCGCAGTGGCACTGTTCCTGCTGTCGGCAAGGCGACTCGAGAAGGACTGGGAGTAGCCGGCGTCCCCGGCCCCCATGTCCAGTCCTCGGCCTCGGCGGTCATGCGTCGATCCGGCATGACCGTCGAAGCTCATCCTTCTGCAGTCACGCCAGGTCGTAGCGATCCAGGTTCATCACCTTGGTCCACGCCGCCACGAAGTCGCGTATGAATGCCTGCTGCGCGTCATCGCTTGCGTAGACCTCCGCCAGCGCTCGAAGCTGTGAATTCGAGCCGAACACCAGGTCGACGACGGAACCGGGCCACCTGGGGCGTCCGATGCCCGGTCGTGCCCCTCCAGCACGCCCGGGTCGGCAGCGGATTTGCGCCACTTCGTGCGCATGTCGAGCAGGTTGACGAAGAAGTCGTTCGTGAGCGATCCGGGCCGCCGGGTGAATACGCCGTGCGGGCTTCCCCCGAGGTTGGCATTCATGGCGCGCATGCCGCCGACCAGCACGGTCATCTCGGGAGCGGTCAGCGTCAGCAGGTTTGCCCGATCCACCAGCTGCTCGGCGGCCGATGCCTCGAGCCCCTTCCTGGCGTAGTTGCGGAACCCGTCTGCGGTCGGCTCCAGTACCGCGAACGCATCCACGTCGGTTTGATCCTGCGACGCGTCGGTGCGTCCGGGCAGGAAGGGGACCTTTACGTCGTGGCCGGCCTTCTTTGCTGCAGCCTCCACAGCCGCGCAGCCGCCCAGCACGATCAGGTCGGCAAGCGAAACCTTTTTCCTGCCCGACTGGGCGCCGTTGAAATCCTGCTGGATCGATTCGAGGGTCCGGAGGACCTTTGCCAGTTCCGCCGGCTGATTGACTTCCCAGTCCTTCTGCGGCGCGAGGCGGATGCGCGCGCCATTGGCGCCGCCGCGCTTGTCGCTGCCGCGAAAGCTTGCCGCCGACGCCCAGGCCGTCGTTACCAGTTGCGAGACCGAGAGGCCGGATTGCAGGACCCTGGCCTTCAGCGCGGCGATGTCCTGCTCCCCGACCAGTTCATGGTCAACCGCGGGAATCGGGTCCTGCCACAGCAAGGACTCTTTCGGCACGAGGGGGCCGAGGTAGCGCGAGATCGGCCCCATGTCGCGGTGCGTGAGCTTGAACCAGGCCCTGGAAAACGCGTCTGCGAACTGGTCCGGGTTCTCGTGGAAGCGCCGCGAAATCTTCTCGTACGCAGGGTCGAACCGCAACGCAAGGTCAGTGGTCAGCATGGACGGCGCGTGACGCCTTGACCGGTCGTGCGCGTCCGGCACCGAACCTGCACCCGCGTCGTGCTTCGGCTTCCACTGATGCGCGCCGGCCGGGCTCCTGGTCAATTCCCATTCGTAGCCGAACAGGTTCCAGAAGAAGTTGTTGCTCCACTTCGTCGGCGTCGTGGTCCAGGTGACCTCCAGCCCACTGCTGATCGTGTCACCGCCCTTGCCGGTGCCGAAGGTGTTGTTCCAGCCAAAACCTTGCTCCTCGATGCGGCCGCTTCCGGCTCGGGGCCCACATACTTCACCGGATCGGCGGCGCCGTGGGTCTTGCCGAAGGTGTGACCACCGGCAATCAGCGCGACGGTTTCTTCGTCGTCCATCGCCATGCGGTGAACGTCTCGCGAATATCACGCGCCGCGGCGACCGGATCCGGGTTGCCGTTCGGCCCTTCCGGGTTCACGTAGATCAGTCCCATTCGGACTGCCGCGAGGGGATTCTCGAGCTCGCGGTCGCCGCTGTAGCGCTCGTCGGCCAGCCACTTGCCCTCGGAACCCCAGTAGATGTCTTCTTCAGGTTCCCAGACGTCCTCGCGGCCGCCGCCGAACCCGAAGGTCTTGAACCCCATCGACTCCAGGGCGACGTTGCCGGCGAGTATCATCAGGTCGGCCCACGAGATCCTGCGGCCGTACTTCTGCTTGATCGGCCAGAGCAATCGGCGGGCCTTGTCGAGATTGACGTTGTCCGGCCAGCTGTTCAGCGGCGCAAATCGCTGCGCGCCGGAGCCACCGCCGCCGCGACCGTCAGCGACACGGTAGGTGCCGGCACTGTGCCACGCCATGCGGACGAAAAACGGCCCATAGTGGCCGAAGTCAGCCGGCCACCAGTCCTGCGAATCCGTCATCACGGCATGCAGGTCCCTGATCACCGCGTCCAGGTCGAGTGTCTTGAACTCCTCGGCATAGTCGAATGCATCGTCCATCGGATTCGACAACGGCGAGTGCTGGTTCAGGATCTTCAGGTTGAGCTGATTGGGCCACCAGTCGGCATTGGTCGTGGACCCCGCGGACGCGTGAGTTCGAGCGCCGCCTGCCATGGGACACTTTGCTTCGCTTGACATGTTTCTCTCCTCGGATCGCTGCAACCAGAATTGGAGCCAGTGTGAACTTGGAGTGCCAGACGATCCAATTGGTTCTGGCGATGGTTCCGATAGGCACCGCAATGGGTCGATGGACCCGGGTCGCATGTGGCCGCCGTGTTCTTCAGTCAGAGGGCGGGCGTTTCACCATTCGCCATGTGCGCCGTGCCCGGTCCTGGCGATATCCCGCGGAGACCCTGGCGGTGCTCCCAGTGGCTGCGCCCCCGGAGGCCGACCAGGCCGCGCACGCTCGCCTGCTGATCGACGATCAGCGAGTTGAGGCGCGTACGGACAAGCTGGTCCGACTCGGTCGGTCGACTGCGCCATCGCAGGTGATCCACCCACGTCGGGCTCTCTCGAAGCGCTCGACCCAGTGTTCCACGGTGTCGATGTCCTGCTGATCCACCACGCGCGCGCTCCGTCCCGTCGCCGGATGCGGCCGACTTCATTGATCACGGCGACGAACTCGACTGCGTGTTCGGGCAGAACCCGGTACTCGATGACGACGACGATCGGGCCCGATGCCGGATGTATGTAGACGCTGGGCGGGGCTCGTCCGGTCCGGACGCGTGGATCCAGCGAGCCAAGACGCTCCACATCCATCGGCAGCCAGCGCGCAGCCGCCAGCGACAGCAGTGATGCGACCCCGGCCACCGTCAACGACTCGCGAACCCCGGCTGCGCTTGCGAACTGGCCCCACCACCAGCTGCCGAGCGCGATGCTGGCGAACGCAATGGTCTGGTAGGTCGCCAGCATCCGTCCCGTCACCCAGCGAGGCGAGGAGAGCTGGATGGCGATGTTGAAATTCGCGAAACCCTGCGTCCAGACGGCACCCGCGAGTACGTGCGCCAGGAAGGTGAGCGCCGCCCAGCGGCTCTGCCCGATCACGATCATCGCCACGCAGGCGAGCGCGGACAGGATGCGCAGCAGGACATCGCTGGTCACGCGGCCGCGCAATGTGGCGCTGGAGAGCGCGCCCAGCATCGCCCCGACGCCAAAGCCGCCGAGCAGGATGCCGTAGGTGGCGGCTCCACCGCCGAGCAGGTCACGGGCCACGATGGGCATCAGCGCCATCACGGCAGCGATCGGAATCGTGTAGAGCACGCAACGCAGCAGGATGGCGAGCAGGTGCGGCGAAAGGCCGACGTAGCGCACGCCGGCCGCAATCGCCGTGCCCAGCGGCTCCGGCGGCAGCTCGCTGCGTGCCCTTGCAGGCCGCCACCAGGCAAGTGTCGCGATGATGCCCAGGTACGACACGGCGTTGAGGATAAACGCCGCGGCTGCACCGACTGCCGCCACGATGATGCCGCCGATCGCCGGCCCGAGTACTCCGGCGAGATTGAAGCTGACCGCGTTCGCCATCACGGCCGACGCGATCTGCGTGCGCGGCACCTGGTCCCCGATCGACGCCTGCCAGGCAGGTGCAAATGCAGCGCCGCCGCAGCCGATCAGGAAGGTCAGCCCGAGCAGGGTCGGCGGCGTGACGCCGCCGGTGAGCATCACGATTGCCAGTGCCGCCGACGCCAGCAGTGCCAGCGTCTGCGCGACCAGCATGATCGACCGGCGGTCGCGCGTGTCGGCGAGTGCGCCGGCCACCAGCGACAGGAAGAAGTAGGGCAGGGCGTTCGCAGTCTGGACCAGCGCGACCTGGTCGGCGGAGGGAGCGATCGTGGCCATGAGCCACGAGGCGCCCACCGTCTGGATCATGGTGCCGAATGACGAGGCAAGCGAGGCCCACCAGAACAGCGCGAATGCGCGATGTTCGAATGGAGCCAGCGTCGCGCTGCGCCAGCGCTCAAACCGGGATGTCCCGCGTTCGGCCTCGACGGTCATGCGTCAATCCGGCCTGGCAGATCCAGATTCACGGGAGCGCCGGCGAGATCGACTGGAGATATCGGCTGATATTCGAGCGCGCGCGACATCCTCGTAGCGCTTCCTGAAGAAATCGGTAGCGAACACTGCGTCGCGCTCCAGCAGGCTGTTCAGGAACCTCGACTGCTGGACCGCGTACTGCTGGTCGGTCAGGTGCGGCCGCTCGGCTCGCACCGCAAGGCTGTCCGCCAGGAAAGGTTCCCAGGGTAATCCGAAGCTCGATAGATCGACGTCGACCATGTAGCTTTCGTCGACCCGTCCAGGCACCTGGCCGGCTTGAGTCACCAGCACCAGGCGCTCGACGTCGTCCACCAGCGGTGATGCCATCACCGGCGCGGCAAGTTCGCGAACAGCTTCGCGCTCATGGCTTCGTTGTCCCTGGCCATGGGGTCATAGACGCAATCGTGAAACCAGATCGCCAGGTTGAGGGCGCCGGCGTCGGGAAGCAGGCCGGTCACCAGCCGTGCC
>CAVTNR010000013.1:0-57661 GCA_963736115.1 uncultured bacterium | reverse complement strand
AACTCAGCCATGTTTTCCCCCGGATGGCCTTTTGATGACGCGGTCATGACTGACGCGGTTCAGGTTCTGGTGGTACAGTTCCTGGAGCACACGGCCCGTCAGCCGCCGGGTCGGGTGAACGGCCACGGCCCGGTTGACGCAGATCACCCGCTCCACACCGACCGGCACGACGCCCGTGTCGTGTGTCACCATGAGAATGGTCAGCTTCCGGCGAAGCCGGGTCAGCCGGTCGAACAGGGCCTCTTCAACGGCGGGGTCGACGTTGGCGGTGGGCTCGTCCAGCAGAAGCAGTTCGGGATCCCCGACCAAGGCCCTGGCGATGAGCACGCGCTGGCGCTGGCCGCCCGATAGAACGGCGTAAGGCCTTGCGGCTTCGTCCCCGAGCCCCATTTCATCGAGAGCCGATGCCGCCTTTTCCCGAAAACGGCCGGAAGCAAAAGGCGCGAAGGACAGGCCGGTCTGAACCGCTTCCAGCGCCGTGATGGGAAACTGGGGATCGTAAAACTGATGCTGGGGAAGGTATCCGATGCGCCGGTTGGCGGCCGGCGGGGTCAGGCCCAGAACCGAAATCCGGCCGGAATCCGGCTTTTCCAGACCGAGAAGAAGCCGGAGCAAGGTGGTCTTGCCGCCTCCGTTCGGGCCGATCATGTAGGTGAATTCGCCCCGGCTCACGGAGAACGAGACGTTCGCGAGAACAACGCTCCCGCCGAGACTGCAGGTCACGCTCTTCAGGCGGATCGCATCCGGTTGTTTCACGGCTTCCGTCCCCCGGCTGCGTCCGCATCGCGGAAAGACCGGACCAGCAAATCCGAAAAAACACGAATCGTCGCCAATGCGTCCCGGCCCAGGGGATCCACGGCCGCGACGGTTCCGCCGATCGCTTTCGCCACGGCTTCCGCTCCGGACGGATCAAATTGCGGCTCGATGAACACGATCGAGACGCGCTCCTTTCTCGCCTCGCGGACAATGGCCGCGAGGCCCCGAGCCGACGGGCTCTTCCCCTCCGATTCCACGGACATCTGCTTCAGGCCGTAAGCCTCGGCGAACCGGCCGAAGGAGGGATGGGCCGCGAGAAAAGACCGGCCCCGAAAGGGAGCGAGCGATTGTCCGATGCCGCGGTCGAGAGAGTCGATTTCAGCAAGCAGGCGGTTCAGGCGTTCCTGAAAAAAGGATCCGGACGCGGGATCCTGCGCTTTCAACGCATCAAACAGATTGAGGCTGAGAACGCGGAGCAGGGCCGGCGACAGCCAGACATGCGGATCCGTTCCCCCATGATCATGGTCATGATCCCGGTGACGGGAAGACACACCGCTTTCCGGTTCCGGCGCCGTCAGCAGGTCCGCGCCAAGGTCGGCCACGACCGGGCCCGAAGACCGTCCTTTAAGATTCCGGGCCAGCTTCTCCTCGAAAGGGAACCCGCAGGAGAGAAACAAATCGGACCGGCCGAGCGCCGCGGCCTGGCGCGGTCTGGGTTCGAAGAGATGCGGATTGTCACCCGGCCTGAGCAGGGTTTCCACCTCCACCCGATCGCCGCCGATTTTCTCAGCCAGGCCGGCGATCGGCGGGATTCCGGTGAAAAGCCGCAACGGCCGTTCCGCTCCTTGACAGGGGAACCGCACAATCAGAAGGAGGCAAACCATGGCCGTGGAGAAGATCCGCGTGAAATGAAATCCGTGAGGCATGCCTGAAACAGTCTTCATTTCCGGCTTCCATTCCCGCCCGGATCTTCCCGCCGTTCCGAGTGCGTAGACGCGCCAAACTCCCCTGAGCAGACCAGATGCAGGGCATGGCAATCCGCGCATTCTGTGACATGATGCCCGCGGCTGAAGGACCGCCAGTGTTCGAGCTGGTCCGGAGAGAGAAGACCCTGTCCCTTGCAAAGGGGGCATATATTCCCGGATGCGGACAGAATGGCTGAGCGTATGAACTCGGAACGGTTCGGAACGCCTTTCATGGCCTCGCGGAGCGCCGCATCCACCTTGAAAGTAATCACATCACATTTGGCCTTTTGTCCAGCCATTGGATACTCCGGATTTCTCTAAAACAGACTGATAGCAGGATAAGGTAATACAATGTAATACGAAAATCAAGGAAAAATCCGAATCCCTGTAATAAGTTGTCACCCTTCGATTTATCCTGTCACCAAAGCCAAAAATAACAAAACTTTTTACCGGGTTTGGTGTTATATTTAATGTCGTTTGTATGAAACAATAGACATCGCAAAGCACCATCACTCACAGGAGTACACGTATGATTCGTCAGGTCAGGAAAATGTTCATTCTGATTGGTTTTTCTCTGTTCGTGACCGCCCAGGCTCAGGACGGACCGGCGGCCGGAAGGCCCCCTGGAGCCCAGGCCGCACCCAGAGTCACCATCACGGGCAAGGTGCTCGATGCGTCCACGGGAAAACCGCTCGAGTATGCCACGATCGTTCTGTTCGCCAAAAGGGACGGACGGCAGGTCACAGGCATCGTCACGGCACCGGACGGCACCTTTGAACTGAAGGACCTCTTTCCCGGCCAGTTCCGCATGACGGTCAATTACATGGGATACCACGCCCAAACCATCGGGGACGTCTCGCCCAGACGGGGAAGTGTCTCGCATGACGTCGGCACCATACGGCTCAAGCCCGCCGTTCTGCCCGGCCAGGGCGTGGACATCCAGGCCGACCGTCCCGAATTCGAGTACAAGATCGACCGCCGCGTGATTAATGTCGGCCAGCAGCAGACGGCTCTCGCGGGAACGGCCGTGGACGTGCTCGAGAACGTACCCTCGATCACCGTGGACGAGGAAAACAACGTCCAGCTCCGGGGCAGCTCGAGTTTCACCGTGCTCATCGACAACCGGCCCACGCCGCTCGACGCGAACACCGCGCTCCAGCAGACGCCGGCCAGCATCATCGAACAGATCGAAATCATCACGAACCCTTCGGCGAAATACGATCCGGACGGCACGGCCGGCATCATCAATCTGAAGCTGAAAAAGGAGAAACAGGGCGGCGTCTCCGGCATATTCAACGCCAACCTGGGCCTCAACGACATCTCCGGCCGGTCGGGCGGGGACATGCTCCTGAGCCGCAGGGGGTCGCGGACGACCGTGTACGCCGGGATCGATTACAACCAGCGGTCCAGGATCGGCACGTCCAGGATCGAACAGCGCACATTGCTCGGCGACACGACCCTGTTCCGGATCTCACGGGGCGACAACGACCGGGGCGGCGGCAATTTCGGGATACGCGTCGGCATGGATTTCTCGGCCACGGCCCGGGATCTGCTGAGCGTCGGATTGCGCGTCGGCCGCCATTCCTCCGAGGGGAATTCGCAAAACCGTTACGACGAGTGGAGCGAACCGGGCGGCATCCATGCACTCTACCGGAGCCTGGACGAGAACTCGCACGGCGGCGACTTCTATTCCCTGAACCTCGGCTACAAGCACGATTTCGCGAAAACCGGGCATGAACTCCAGGCCGAGGCCATTTTGGGCGGCCATGACGGCGACGACGAGGACACCAACCGCCTCTTCGACGCAGCCGGCGGCATCGCCGAGGCCCAGCGGGCGACGGAATCCGGACCGTCCAAGGACCTGCGGCTGAAGCTCGACTACATCCTGCCCCTCCGGGCCGAGGAGAAGATACAGGCTGGAGCCCAAACCCGCATTTCGTCCGGCGAGGAAAAAACGGAACGCTTCATCTACGACCCGGCCGCCGGCACCTACGTGTTCCAGCAGCCCTACAGCCACACCATTGACGCGTCGCACACCATTCATTCCCTGTATTCCACCTATTCCAACGCGTACGGAAAACTGGGGCTGCAGGCCGGCGTCCGGGGCGAATACACAGGCCGCGACATCGAACTCGAGGACACGGGGGACAATTTCACCATCGACCGTTGGGACGTGTTCCCGACGGCGCACTTCTCGTATACATTCGTCGAGGGCCGGCAGTTGATGACGAGCTACACGCGCCGCGTCCAGCGTCCCCGCGACTGGGACCTCGAGCCTTTCGAGACCTGGATGGACGCCTACAACGTCCGCCGCGGGAACCCGGACCTCGAGCCCGAGTTCATCGATTCATACGAGACGACCTTCCAGTCGACCGCGGGCCAGAGCCTCTTTTCCGTCGAGGCATACTACCGCGTGACGCACAACAAGATCGAGCGCATCCAGTCCCTCTACGCGCCGCGCATCACCCTGCATACCATGGACAACGTGGGCCGGGACTATTCACTGGGCAGCGAGATCATGCTGAACGTGAACCCGCTCAAGCCGTGGAACGTCAATCTCATGGGCAGTCTCTACCAGTACCGGGTCGAAGGCGAACTCCTGGGCGAGCCGTTCTCGAAGGAAAGTTTCAACTGGAACGTCCGGTTCAACAACACGTATCGGATCACGCCCACGACCCGTCTGCAGGCCAACCTGCGCTACAGCAGCCCCTCCGTGTCCTCCCAGGGCAGCCGTGAAGGTCATTTCGACAGCGGATTCAGCCTCCGCCAGGAATTCCTGAACCGGTCCCTGTCCGCCACGCTTCAAATCCGGGACGCCTTCCGGACGGGCAAATTCGAATTCAAGACGGACGCGCCGGGCTTCTCGACGCATGGCCGCATGACGCGAGAAGCGCCGATTTACATGCTCACCCTGACGTACAATATCAACAACTACAAGCGGGACCGGCAGAGGGAGAACGGGGAACGAAACGGAAACGGCGAGGGCGAGGCGCAGGAAGGGGTGTATGACACGGGCGGAGATTTCTGACCCCGGCACGACAAACGAAAAAGCCTCCCGCGCCAGGGAGGCTTTTTTATTTTCGAATGACGATTGCCTATTGCCGATTTTCGAATGTCCAGTTGCAGATAACCCTCAGGGCACCGCAGAAATAGTCCCCACACCTACACCCGGGGATTGATCTGGCCGATCGTCAATCGCAAACCGTCAATCGGCCATCGTCAATGAGCCTTGGAGCCTCACTCATATCTCAGCGCCTCGATCGGATTCAGCCCCGCCGCTTTCCGCGCCGGGTGCAGGCCGAAGAAAACCCCAACCGCTCCGGCGAAACTGAAGGCGAGCAGGACGATGTCCGGCCGTATGACGGTCTGCATGGACGTGAACCGATTCAGGACCAGGGAGACGAGAAAGGCGAGGAGAATCCCGAGCAATCCCCCGGTCAGGCTCAGGACGACCGCTTCGGTCAGAAACTGCATCATCACGTCCCGGCCCCGGGCGCCCACGGACATGCGGATGCCGATCTCCCGCGTCCGCTCGGTCACGGAAACCAGCATGATGTTCATGATGCCGATGCCCCCCACCAGCAGGGATACAGCCGCGATCGCGCCGAGCAGAAGGGTCATGGTTTTCGTCGTGGACGTCGCCATTTCCGTGATCTCCGCCTGGCTGCGGATGGTGAAGTCGTCGTCGTCCCCGGCCCGGAGGCGGTGGGCCGCCCGCAGGACGGCGCGCAGTTCCTCCTGCGCCTCGGCCATCTGTTCCGTTGAGGCCGCGCTGGCGTTCAGCATGTCCACATACCGCCCTCCCTTGAGACGGTAGAGCACCGTGGTGGCCGGCGCGAGAACGACGTCGTCCTGGTCCGGCCCCATGGCCGTCTGCCCCTTCCGCTTCAGGACGCCGGTCACGATGAACGGCGTGTTCCGGATGCGGATGCGCTCCCCCACGGGATTCTGACCCGGGAAAAGAGTCTCGGCCGTTGTCTTGCCGAGCACCGCGACCTTGCGGCTCGACGCCACGTCCCTGTCCGTGAACAGCTCGCCCTTCTCGCAGGTCCAGGTCCGGATGGTGAAATAGTCGGGCGTGACGCCGTAAATCGAGGTGTTCCAGTTGTTGCCCCCGCCGATGATCTGGTCGCCGGATCGGACGATGGGAGACACGGCCGATATCAGCTTGCACTGTTCCCGGATGCGGTCCGCGTCGTCCATCGTGAACCGGTTCCAGCTGCCCGCGCCCCGGTTGACTCCCCCCGCCTGGCTCGCTCCGGGGAACACGATCAGCAGGTTCGTCCCCATCGAGGCGATCGAATTCTGTATCCGCTGGGAGGCGCCCTGGCCCACGCCCACCATGACAATGACCGCGGCCACGCCGATGATGATGCCGAGCGAGGTCAGAAAACTGCGCATCCGGTTCTTTAGAATGCCCTTCATGGAAACCTTGACGAGATTGCGGAACTGCAGGTTCATGCCGTCCGGCCCGCCTTTCCCCGGTTCGCGCCGGCAGAGGGCCGCGGCGCCTCGATTCTGTCCTTCACCGGACGGTCGGACCGCACCTGGCCGTCGCGCATCTCGATGATACGCTTCGCGCAGTTCGCGATGTCCGTCTCGTGGGTGACCAGCACCACGGTGAGCCCCTGGTCGTTCAGCTCCTGAAACAGGGCCATGATCTCCATGGATGTCCGCGTATCGAGATTGCCGGTGGGCTCGTCCGCCAGCAGGAGGCTGGGCCGGTTGACCAGGGCGCGCGCGATGGCGACGCGCTGCTGTTCGCCGCCCGACAGCCGGTTGGGCTCGTGGTCGAGCCGGTCGCCGAGACCCACGCGCCGCAGGGCCCGCTCGGCTTCACCCAGCGGATCCGGAATCCGCTTCCCGCGGTCGTAGAGGAGCGGCAGTTCGACATTTTCGAGCGCCGTCGTGCGCGCCAGCAGATTGAATCCCTGAAAAACGAATCCGATCTTCTCGTTCCGGATGTCCGCGTACGCGTCCGCGGCCAGCCGGCTCACCCGGTGCCCCTCGAGCAGGTATTCCCCGGAAGTGGGCGTGTCGAGACAGCCCAGCAGGTTCATCAGCGTCGACTTGCCGGAACCGGAGGCGCCGATAATGGCCGCCATTTCACCCGGCTGTACGGTCAGATCCACGCCGCGGAGCGCGTTCACGCGGACGTCTCCCATGACATAGGTCTTCTCGAGTTTCCGAGTTTCGATGATGGGTTTCATGACGCGGCCGGTCCCATCAGAACATCCTCGGCGGCCCGCCGCCGAATCCACGCTGGCGCGAACCGGCCGCGGCCGGAGTCGCCGCCGGATTGGCCTTCTCGGTCAGTCCGGTGATGACCTCCACGCCTTCCTCGAGGCCGCGCGACCGGACGATCTCGGTGTTCTTTCCGTCAGTGGCGCCGGTCTGGACGAATTCCATTCTCGGACGGCCCTGCCCGTCCAGTACCCAGACGGCGCCCCGGTCCGCGGGCATGGCGAAGCCGCCGGCCGCGCCCGCCGGGAACCCGGAACCCGCGCCGGTCCTGGATCCGAAACCTGGACGCGAACCCGGAAGCGGTCCGCCGGCCGGAAAACCCGGAGATCCCTGCGTCGAGTCTCGCGGGCCCTCCGGGCGCCTGCGCATCTCCGAAAAAGCCGCCTTCAGCACATCTTCGGGCGGCTGAAATTTCAGCGCGGCCGAGGGGACGAGCAGAACCTGACGGCGCTCCTCCACCACAAAATCAAGCGTGGCGGTCATTCCCGGGAGCAGAAGCTTTTCCCGGTTCTCCACGTCCACGATCACGGTGTAGTTGACGACGTTCTGCACCGTGGTGGGCTGCAGCCGCACCTGGCGCACGCGGCCCTCGAACGTCCGGTCCGAATACGCCTCCACGGTGAACCGGGCATTCTGTCCGGTCTTGATCAGGCCGATGTCGCTCTCGTCCACCAGGGCGTTGATTTCCATCTTGGATAGATCCTGCGCGATGACAAACAGGGTCGGCGTGTTGAAGCTGGCGGCGACCGTTTGCCCGACCTCGACGGCGCGCTGAATGACCGTGCCGCGTATGGGCGACCGGATGACGGCGTAATCGAGGTTCTGCCTCGCCCGGGTGAGCGCGGCACGGGACGACTTCACGACCGCCTGCTGCACCTGCAGGTTGAACTTGAAAGGGAGGTATTCCTCCTGCGAGATCAGCCGTTTTTCATAGAGCGGCGTGTTCCGGTCGTAGTTCATTCGGGCCTGCTCGAGCTGGGCATTGTCCTGCTCGAGCCGCGCCTCCGCGTCCAGGACCTGGGTGTACAGCGGAACGGTGTCCAGCAGGGCCAGCACCTGACCCCGCTGCACGGGGTCGTTGAAATCCGCGTAGATCCGGGAGATGATGCCCGACACCTGGGTGCCCACGTCGATGGTGACCGTCGACTCAATGGTCCCGGTGCTGGACACCGTGTTCTCGATGTCGCCCCGCGTGACCTCCGCGGTCTGGAACCGGCCGTTCTGGCCTTTCCGTCCGCAGCTCCGGACGATCACCGCGGCCAGAACCGCCAGCACGGCGAGCCCCGCGATTGAGCCCGCCCAAATCAACCGTTTTCGTTTCATGTTTTTTCCGCCTGAATGGGGATGATGGCCTCTCGTTCATGGAACACCGTCCAGCCCCGGAATCTTTCGCCGGGCCGGACGGCTTTTCCGGCAAAACCGCGGGAGCGCTCCGCGCCGGGCAGCGGACGACGCGAAACCGTTGCGGCGGTCATCCCGCCCAGCGGAGCCGAATGCCGGCGCATCCGTTTCCCGAAAAGGCCTCGACCCGGCATGCCCCGCCGGACCGGGTGCGCCACGCGCTCAACGCGGTTCCGATCGCGGCGCCGGCGGCGACGTCGTGAATATAGTGCTTGCGGGCCTGGACCCGGGAATAACCGACAAAAACCGCGGCCGCGTAAGCCGGAGCCCCATACCGCCACCCGTACCGCTTCCGCAAAAATTCAGCCGAACAGAAGGAGATCGATGTGTGACCCGAGGGGAAGCTGTACCGGTTGCCGTTCGGCCGCTTCTCATCGACGATTACCTTGAGCGCTTCCGTGATTACACCCGTCATGGCCGCGGCTTCGAAGAATTGAACCGCGCCCCGCTGGTCCCGGTGCAGGAGGGCCGCGCCGGCCGCGGTCGCCGGCAGGACGAGCCGTAGTGCGTCGCCCGCGGACTCGATGCCGTCACCCGCCTGGATGGCCGGAATTCCGGCCATGAAAAGCGTGAGTGCCTGGGCCAGCCAGCGCCGGCCGACAGCGGAAACCGTCCTTCGGACGGCAGGAGAAAGTTCGATTCGATCGCGCATTTCCGGCTCTATCCGTTGTTTCCCGTCCGCGGATCGCGCCCGGGCGTTCTCCGGGCGGTCCGGTCCCGGTTACCGGTTTTTATTCGAAAAATCTTCCTGCAGCCCTCGGACAATGCGGTCAGAGGTGCGGACAGCCAGTTTTTCCAGGCCGTCCGCGATCTCGTCAGCCGTGAGGCGCGAGAGTGAGACCATGGTGAAGACGTTGTTCGCGGCTCCGGGAAGACCGAACAGGTCGCTGGAAACCGCGATTTCCTCATCGAAACAGCGCCGCCACACCTGACGGTTTTTCGCGTTCTCGATCAGGGCGATTTTGACTTCCATCTTGAAATCCACGCCCGATGTCCAGGTCTTTGCCTCAATGCCGTATTTCTCGATTTCGATGTCGAACGTGAAATCCGCGTCGCGGGTCTCCCCGACGGTCCGGAAACCAAATGTTTTCGCACCCCGTTCGAGCGTCTCCTCCTCCAGAATGGCCGGAATGTCCACCATGCCCATGGCGCTGTCCATCTTGTCGCGCGTCTTGCCCATTTCGATCTCACGGGCGATGCCGGTTCCGATGCGAAGCACCGCTTCGATGGGATTGCCGGAACCCGTGTCCGTCCATCCGTTCGAGAAAACCTGGGCCGGCGGCGGCGGCTGGAGATGCGACGACGCGGTCCGCTCGTCGAATTTCTGCCCCTGGAGCTGGTTCATGGAGCAGCAGCCGGCGATGAACAACGCCAGCGTGGATCCGCTCAGGATCCGGAACATCCGGACAGTCGGGTGTTTCATTTCTTTCCTCCTGGATGAGTGGGACGGAACAAAACGCTCTGGACTGGAACCCGCATTCGGCTCTCGAGAACGGACGCGATGCCTTTCAACGCAGCAGGGTCATTTTCCGCGTCTGGACCGCGCCGTCCGCTTCAAGCCGGAGCACGTAGGTGCCGCTCGCCAGGCCGGACGCGTCGAAGTCCAGATCGTACCGGCCCGCGCTGTGTCTACCGTCCAGCAGGGTCGCGATCTCGACGCCGAGCAGGTTGTAGACTTTCAATGAGGCGGCGCAGGCGCGGGGGAGTTCAACGGTGACGGCCGTCCGCGGATTGAAGGGATTCGGAAAATTCGGATTGAGCCGCAGTTCTCCGGGAAGAACGGAGGATCCGTCCAGGCCGGAAAGGATGTCCGCATGGAACGTGGTGACACTCGACGGCGCGAGCGTCGCGGTGAAAACCCCGTCCACGACGGTCAGGCCGCTCTCCTGCACGCAATTCCTGGTTTCGGATGTGACATACGGAGTGAAAACCGAGGTTCCGGCCGGGGCGCCTTCGATCCTGAACGTCCGGGTGGTTTCAGTGGTGCGCGTATTGACCACCACAAGGACCAGCCTGGATCCGCCCTTGTAGGCGGTGATCGACAGGGCCGGACCCCGTCCCGAGGCCGTGCGCACCCTGAAGAATCCGGGGCGGATGAACCGGGCGTACTGGGACATGACATACCCGCGTTTCGTCACATTTCCGCTTTCGTGTATGGGACCGTAGTACCGGACGATGTACCACCAGATATAGGCGTTCATGCCGGCATTCATGCAGTCGTGCATCTGCCGGCCCGTGGACAGAACCGCGTTCCAGGTCGTATCGGTATTGAGATACTCCGTCATCCACAATTCCTTGCCCATGCGCTCCGCCAGGGGATACGCCTCGAGCCCGCCGCCGTACAAATGGCCGCCGATGATGTCCACGTGGGCCGCGGCGTCCGGATCGTTCAGGATGGCGTTCGAAATGGTCTTGTTGAAATTGAAGGATTCCGGAACGATGAGACGCGTACCGATGGAAGCGCCCTGCTCTTTCACGAACTTCAGCATCTGGGAGGCGTTCCAGTCGCAGGATTCGTAATTGACCGTGATGTCCGGCTCGTTCTGAACGGAAATCGCGTACAACGGCGCGTCATTGTCGGCCATGTAATCGGCGAAGGCGTTCAGGTGATCCGCGAAGTCCGGGTACGCGCTTTCCTCGAGCGAACCGCCCACGATGTTGCTGTTGGTTTTCATCCCGGCCGGGGGCGACCAGGGCGACGCGATGACAATGGCGCCGTACGACTGAGCGCGCTTCGCGGTCGCAACCTGGGCGCTGAATTCCTGCCGGGTGGAAACGCTGGGGACCTTGAGCCGCAGAATGGAGAATCCGATCTGTCCATCCTCCGTTCCAAAGGCTTTTTCCGCCTGATCCGCTGTCATGTCGGGCCGCCAGCCCACTATGTTCGCCGCTCCAAATCCGCGTATCACCTGCCGGAGGCTGTCCGTGTACACGATCGTTTCGTTGTCCGCCTGGGCCATGAGCCCGCGGAAACCGGGGAGCAGGCAGAGAACCGTCACGGCAACAGCGGCGCAGCTGCGGGCCGTGAGGCGGCCATAATTCAGGAAAGGGTTCATGAGACACTTCCTTCATTGATTTTCTGATGATCCGGACCCGTCGTAGAGCCGCATCAGTCCGCTGGTAAAAACCGGACGCGCCCGACGGATGCGATTCGGCCGGCCTGGCTCAACGCGCCAGCAGCATTTTCCCCAACCGCTTCTGTCCGCCGGTCTGAACCGAATAGAGATACACGCCTGAGGCCAGGCCATCCGCGGAAAAATGCACGCGGTGTTCGCCCCTGCCGAGGCGGCCGGGCCGCAGGGCCCTCACCTCACGGCCCTGCATGTCGAACACCCGGATTTCCACGTCCGCGGCCTCATCCAGACCGAACCGGATGACCGTTCCCGGATTAAAGGGATTGGGCCAGTTGCCGATCAGCCGGAAGCCGTCCGCAGCACGGGATTCAACCGCTCCCGGTGTGGTCTTGTCCGCATAGACGATTTCCAGAAAGGGCCGGCTTCCTTCTCCGTACTCGCTGGCCTTGAGTCCGATTCCGGTTTGGCCGCTGTTCATCACCAGCAGGCCGTGATTGGGCGTGAGACCGTCCACCCATCCCTGGACCAGGCTCGTGATGTCCGCGGCCGGATAAAAGGTATGGTCCCAGTCCGAGGCATCGGGCAGATGCGGGATGCGGGCGACCGGCGCGTAAAGGTCCGCGTCTCCGCCCGGGGTCAGCCATGTGACTCCGTCCGAGGCGTTGAGCCAGGTGGCCCCGTATTCCGACCAGGACCGCGTGAGCGCGAAAACGTCCAGAAATTCGTCCGAATGGTAATCCGACTGGTTCCAGACATAGAAACCCAGGTCCGCGGACAGGATGCGCTTGCCGTTCAATCCGGCAGGCAGGCTGAACCGGACCAGGAACCGGTCGATGTCGCTGAAGTACTGCTCCCCGCCGAAATTGGAGGACGGATCATCCGCGAAGATGAACGTGTCATCCACCTCATCCGTGTTTTCCAGCCGGACCGTTTCGGGCGTCAGATTCGGATCCAAAGTCGTCGCGGTTGCGGGATCTGAAAGCCCGGACTCGTTACCGGCCGCGTCCAGAGCCGAGACCCGGTATTGATAGGAGGTCAAAGGAGTCAGGCCCGTGTCCGAGAATCCGGTTTCGGGCGTCTCGGCCGTGAATTCGCCGTTGCGGTACACACGGTACCCGCTGACGGTTGAATTGTCCGAAGACGGATCCCAGGACAGGTCGATCTGCGTCGACGACACGGGATCCGCGGAAAGCCCTTCCGGGATCGAGGGCGGCTGATCGTCCGAAGGCAGGGTCACGGACGCCGGGCTGCTGCGCTCCGATTCCGTGCCCGCGCCATTGACCGCGCTCACCCGGTAGAGGTAGGTCTCACCCGGAACGCACGTCACGTCGGAATGGGATGTGGACGAGGTCGACGCGATAAAAACGTCATTCCTGAATACACGGTAGCGGCCTACGCCTGATTCGGGATCCACGGAGGGATTCCAGGACAAGTCGACTCTCGTTTCGCTGACCGATTCGGCCCTGAGCCCGGCCGGAATCGAAGGCGGGCTCGGATCCGGCTCGGATCCGGCCCAACCGGCCAGGCGCGCCCACAGCCACCAGACCGCATAGGCCTTCATGTTCCCGTTCACGGGTTCCGTGTGCGCCGCGTCGCAATAATACCAGTCGACGCCCTCGGTGTGCGCGTTCTGCCACGCCTGCGCCCAGTTGCCGCCGTCGTAACTGCAGGCGTCGTCGACATGCCGGTCTCCAAAATAATTCCCGTCCGGGTTATAACACTCGATGTCGTAGAAATCAAACAGTACCTTGCCGTTCCCGATGCAGTAATTCCGGATGGTCTGGTTGTTCCGGTGCAGATCGCCCTCGAGTCCGGACCCGTCCGCGTGTCCGGTCATGTAGACGAAAGTCACAGCCGGGTAGTCCTGCTCCAGCTGGTTCATGTCGTTCAGATACTGGTTGTACACATCCGAAGTAGAGTAACCGGACAGCTGGCCGCACCACGCCCACATGATGACATTGAACTGCGGGCGGGAGGAGCCCCGGCCCTCGGCGTCCGGAGCGCCGAGGAAAGCGCGCGTTTCATTCACCCAGGCGGGATAATACCCGGCGTCGTTCTCGAGTTGGTCGGCCCCGTCCCCGGAGGTGAGATGCAGTGCGCCGCCGGAGCCGTCACCGTTGAAGTCGTACAGATCGTGTTCGACCCCCTTGGCGTTCATGAAATCCACCAGCCCGGCCATGCCGCCTATGATTTGACTGCCGTGCGACGTATGGCCGTAGCCGATGTGGAGCTGCTCTTTGGCCGCCTGTATTGCCGTGACCGGAATTTGAAAAATGTCGATGCAGGTGTGATCCGCGATAATGGACTGTGAGAAGACGGCCGGGGCGGTCAGCAATCCCAGGAGAATCCATGCGGACTTTTTCATTGGGTACCTCATCCTATTAAGATCCGGAGATAAACAGGCTGGACGGGCAGCCGCTTGAGAGCGGCCGGATGTTCTTCGTTTAATCTGCAGTCCCCGGAGTGTGCCTGATCGGGGCCGCGCCGGCATGAAAGGCGGGCGGCCCCGGCGCGCTCAGGTCCCCGCCCCGCGGCGTCCGGCTTTCACGGATTTCAGCGTGTGGCCGTTATTCCGCCGCGCCCCGAAGAATCCAGCCAGCTTCTCCTGCAGGCGGTCAAGGTAGATGTAGAAAACCGGCGTGACATACAGCGTCACGATCTGCGAGAACAGGAGTCCGCCCACCACGCACAGGCCCAGCGGCCGCCGGGCCTCGGCGCCCGCGCCCATGCCCAGGGCGATGGGCAGAGTGGCCATGAGGGCCGCGACCGTGGTCATCATGATGGGCCGGAACCGGACGGAACTGGCCTGGAGAATGGCCGTACGGGAGTCGAGCCCCCGTTTCCGGCCGTCGATCGCGAAATCGATCATCATGATTGCGTTCTTCTTGACCACGCCGATGAGCATGATCAGGCCCACGAAGCTGTAAATATTCAGGTCCGTTTTGAACAGCATCAGCGTCAGCAGGCCCCCGAACCCGGCGAAGGGAATGCCGGACAGAATGGTGATCGGGTGGATGAAGCTCTCATAGAGGATGCCCAGAATCATGTAGATGACCAGAATGGACAGGAGCAGGAGCCCGACCAGGCTGGACTGAGAGGATTGGAAAGCCTGCGCCGTTCCGGAGAAGCTCGTGACAATGGATGACGGCAGGGTTTCGGCGGCCGCCCGGTTCACGGCCGTGACGGCCTGGCTCAGGGAGACACCCTCGCTGAGGTTGAACGAGATCGTCACCGAGGGAAGCTGACCCGAATGGTTGACGGTGAGCGGTCCCGCTCCGGTTGTGGCCGTGGTCAGGGCCGTGATTGGAACCAGCGCGCCCGAACCCGACCGGACGTAGAGGAACTCGAGGGCCGTGGGGTCCCGCTGGTATTCGGGGAGCAGTTCCAGCATCACGTAGTACTGGTTGTTCGGCGCGAGAATGGTGGAAATCTGCCGCGTGCCGAAAGCCGAAAAGAGCGCGCTTTCGACGGCTTCAGGCGTGACGCCGAGCGACGCCGCCCGATCGCGGTCAATGGTCAGCCTCAGCTCGGGATTGCTGATTCGTAGGTCGCTGTTCACGTCCTGGAGCAGGGGGTCGCTCCGGAGCCGAGCCTCGAGGACGGGCGCCGCCGCATACAGAGCCTGGAGGTCCGTCGCCTGCAGGGTGAACTGGTAGAGACCCGAGGAAAACCGTCCCCCGACATTGATGGCGGGCGGATTCGAGACAAAGACGCGTATGCCGGGGATACCGGACAGCCTGGCGCGGAGCGAGGCCACGACCTCGTCGGCGCTCATTTGACGTTCATGACGCGGTTTCAGGCGGATGAACATTCGGCCGGAATTGCTGCTGCCCCCGCCCATGCCGCCCACGTTCGACGTGAGACCCTGTACGTTCGGATCGGCCGCGACGACGGCCGCCGCGGCTTTCTGCCGGCGGACCATGGCGTCGAACGAGGTGCCCTCGGCGCCCTCCGTGGAGGCATTGATGAATCCCGTGTCCTCGCTGGGAATGAAACCCTTGGGCATGACGGCGAACAGCAGAATCGTGGCGACCAGGATGACGGCCGAGAAAACCAGGGTCAGACGCCTGCGGCGGCACCACCCATGCGAGGCTCTTCTCGTACGCGGCCAGCGTGCGGTTCCAGAACGTCTCGATTGCGTTGAAAAAGCGGCCGTGCCTTGATTCCGCCTGGTGCTTGAGAAACCGGCTGCACATCATGGGCGTCAGAGACAGTGAGACGAATCCGGATATCAGGATGGCGACCATGATGGTGACCGCGAATTCGCGGAACAGCCGGCCCATGATGCCGCCGAGAAAGAGGATCGGGATGAAAACCGCGACCAGGGAAAGCGTCATGGACACGATGGTGAATCCCACTTCGCGCGATCCGTCCACGGCCGCCTGCAGGGGCGCTTTCCCCTGCTCCAGGTGACGGAAAATATTCTCGAGCATGACCACGGCGTCGTCCACCACGAACCCGACCGCGAGCGTGAGGGCCATCAGTGACAGGTTGTCGAGGTTGAAATGGAACAGGGCCATGGCCGCGAACGTGCCGACCACGGACAGCGGCAGGGCCAGGCTCGGAATCAGCGTGGCCGACGCGTTCCGGAGAAAGAAAAAAATCACCGCGACCACGAGAAACAGCGTGAGCAGGAGCGTGAACTTCACGTCATCGACCGATTCCTGTATGGGTACGGCCTTGTCGAAGTGGATGGACAGGTCCGCGGAGGCCGGCATTTTCTCGCGGATGCCGGGCAGGAGAGCCTGCACGGCCTTCGAGACCGCGACCGTGTTCGTGCCCGGCTGGCGCTGGACCGCGAGGAGAATGCACCGCTCGTCGTCGAACCAGGCGGCGACCTTGTTGTTCTGCACGCTGTCGAAAACACGGCCCAGATCCCCGAGCCGCACCGGCGCGCCGTTTTTGTAGGCCACGACAATGGGACGGTACCGGTCCGCGGTGTTGAGCTGGCCGTCAGCCTTGACCGTGTAGGTTTTTTCCGGCCCCCACAGGATGCCGGTCGGCAAATTGACGTTGTTGGCGGACACCGCCGAGGTGATCTGGTCGATCCCGATTCCGCGGCTGGCCAGAGCGCTGGGGATCGACCTGAATGCGGACCGCGTAGCGCTGGGCGCCGTAAATCATCACCTGCGCCACGCCGCTGACCATGGAAATCCGCTGGGCGGTCTGGGTTTCGGCGTACTCGTTCAGCGTGTACAACGGCAACGTCGACGAGCGGAGCGCGATGAAAAGGATGGGCTGGTCGGCCGGGTTCACTTTCCGGTACGAGGGCGGCGTGGGCATGTCGCGGGGAAGCTGTCGCGAAACCGCGGCAATGGCGGCCTGCACGTCCTGGGCCGCCGCGTCGATGTCCCGATCCAGGCTGAACTGGATGGTGATGTTCGTCGAGCCCAGGCTGCTCGTGCTGGTCATGTTGTCGATGCCGGCGATCGTGGTGAACTGCTTCTCGAGCGGCGTGGCCACTGCCGCGGCCATGGTCTCCGGGCTGGCGCCGGGCAGGCTGGCGGACACGGAAATCGTGGGAAAATCGACGGTGGGCAGGTCGCTCACGGGTAGCTGCCGGTAGCCGAGAATCCCGGCGATGATGACGGCGGCCATGACCAGGGTCGTCATGACCGGCCTCCGGATGAATATGTTCATCGGCCGGATTTCTCCCGTGCGGCCGGGCCGGGACGTTTTTCCCCGGAGAGCGGTATTTTTCCGTCGGACGGCGCGGGCCCTGGGCCGGACGGCGCATCCGGAAGCGCTTCCACCGCGGCGCCGGGCACCAGACGCATCTGGCCGTCCGTCACCACGGTTTCCCCGTCCTTCAGGCCCTCCGTGATCACCGCCGTATCGCCATCGATGCGGTCGACCCGGACGGTCCGCTTTTCCGCCTTGCCCTCAGGCGTCACGACGTACACGAACGTCCCCTCCTGTCCCGTGACCACGGCCGCGTCCGGCACGGTCAGGGCGTTCCGCTCAACCGTCAGTACCAGTGCGACGTCCACGAACTGGCCGGGCCACAGGGCCATGTCCGTGTTCGCAAATTCAGCCTTCAGCGTGACCGTGCCGGTTCCCGCGTCCACTTCGTTGTCCATGAAGAGCAGACGGCCCTTGATCTCAGGGCCGGCCGCGCCGCGCTCCGGACGCACGGCCGCTTCAAGCGGCGCGGCCGCCGCGTACCGGCGTATCCGGCCGAGCTGATTCTCGGGAACCGCGAACCGGACGCGTATGGGCCGCATCTGGTGAATGACCACGAGCGCCGCGTCATTGGCGCGCACCACGTTTCCTTTTTTCACAAGCAGGCCGCCTGTCCGTCCGGAAATCGGGGCCAGGACCGAGGCATACGCCAGATTCAGCTCCGCCTGCTCGATCGAGGCCTCGTCCTGCCGGACGACGGACCGGAGCATCTCCGCCTGCGTCCGCATGGCATCGTACTGCTCGGCCGTCACATAATCCTTCTGAACCAGATCTGCGTACCGGCCGGCCTGCAGGGCGGCGTTGGCCGCCTGACTGCTGTCGCGGCTGAACTGCGCGCGGGCCGCTGCCAGGCTGGCCTCGAACGGCCGGGAGTCGATCCGGAACAGGAGCTGGCCCTGACGCACGTCCTGGCCTTCGGAAAAGGCCACATGCGTGATCACGCCTCCCACCTGCGGCCGTACGGCCGCGGTTTCAACAGGTTCCACGGTTCCCACGGAAAAGAGCGACACCGGCCGCGGCTGAACAGCAACCTTCCCGGTTTTCACGGGCACGGCCTGCCTCGGCGGCCTTTTCTTTCCGCCGCATCCCGCGGTGCAGATGAGGCACACGGACAGGCCGCACAGGACGGCGGTCCGGTAGTGCCGGAACGACCGCCGGAAAAAAACGAAACCGGCGCGGGAAACAGCCATCTTCGGACCCATCATGGTTTCACCTCAAGTGGAGGAGCTTCGGGTGCATGGGAAATGCGTCCGGTTTTTTCAAGCGTTCCGGCGGCATGGCTGAGCCGGGCCAGCGCGGTGAACCAGCCCAAGCGGGCATTGATCTTTTCAGCGCGCGCCGAAGCCAGGGCCCGCTGGGCCGTGAGAAGATCGAGCATGCTCCCCGCGCCTTCCCTGTAACGGCCTGCCGCCACGGCCTCGGACTGCTCCGCTGCGGCGACCAGGTCTTCCGCGGCTTGAATACGGCCCTCAGCCGTGAGCCAGTCGCTGTGCGCCACGACCACTTGCAGAATGACGGTCTGCTCCGCGGAACGGGTGCGTTCCGAGGCCGCCTCGGCCGAGGCTCTTGCCGCGGTATAATCGGCCTGACGGGAGAATCCGCCGAACAGGGGGGATTTGCAGGACCAGCCGGCCGGACGCGTCGTCCATGTGCCCCGGAACCCCGTCCATGCGGGTGCGCGAGGCCGTGCCTGAAAGCGACAGGGTCGGCAGCATGCGGGACAGGGCTGCGTCCGCCGCGGCTGAAGCGGCGCGGCCCGCGGCCCGGACGGCCTGCAGGTCCGGCCTTGCGGCAAGCGCCCGGTTCACCAGACTGTCCACGGTCTGCGCCGCGCCCGGAGTCGGCGGACCCGGATCGACTGCGCCGATGTCCTGAAACGCGTGGGCCGGATATCCCATGGCATCCGCGAGGCCGCCCCGGGTGATCCGGACCTGGCCTTCCACCGCCAGAACCGCGAGCCGCACTTCGGAATGGGCGGTTCTAGCCTGAAGCACGTCCGCAAGCGTGGCGAGTCCCACGCGGTGCTTTTCCTCCGCCGCCCGGAGGTTTTCCTCCGCTTCCGCCATGGAAGTCCGGTTGGCTTGCAGGAGGGATTGAGCCGCGCAGTAGTTGAAAAACGCGGTTTCGGTTTCAAGAACGGCATTCTGGATGGCCTGGTTGTGCGTCCAGTCCGCTGCCAGCAGGGCCTCCCGGGCCATGGCCGTAAAAGAGGCACGTCCCCCGAAATCGAAGAGCAGGAAAGAGAGCCCGGCCTCAGCCCGGTAAACGGTCAGAGAATCCCTTGCCTCCCGGCTGTTGAAACCGTCCGGGAAAGACCACAAGCGGGTCGCGGCCGCGTTCAGTGAGAGGTCCGGCAGCCAGAGAGAACCGAGCGTTCCGGCCCAGGCCGCGGCGGCCGATCGGGCCGTCAGCCAGGCGGCACGCGTATCCGGGTCATTCGCGAGACTGATATCCACGGCATCCGCAAGCGTGAGCCGGTTCATGCGAACGCGAACCGTATCCGGAACCGGCAAAGGCGTCATCAGTCCGGGTTCCGCCCGGTCCGGTTTGGGGGGCGTCCAAGGGACGGAATGAGAAGAGGAAACAGCGGAAACGCCGCCTGCAGGCGGGATCAGATGGCCGCAGCCGGACAACAGGGGAATCAGGGCGAGAATCGCGGCAAAGCTGGCTTTCATGGGGTCTTTCCGGAGGCAGACTGGTTGTGGTTAAAGATATCCGAACCGGCCGTCAATGTCAAGGATTTTCCTGTCATAAATTGTAGGCAGGATCGGGATTTCGGAGGAATGAAAGGCGGTTCAGCCGGGCCGGAATCCGGACGGTTCCGCAAGTCAATTCTTCATTCCGGACCTGATGTACTCGGAACCGGACGGTTCGGCCGGACGTGTTTATTCCGTGATCCGGAACTCCTTATCCCCGGGCCGCAGGTCGTCATACATTTCCTTCAGTGCCGCGAAAGCGGATCGGCTGCCCCTCTGCAGGGCTTTCCTGTAATTCTGCACGGAAAGCGGCACACTGGCGGCAGTGCCGATGCCGTCCCTGTAACAGGCCCCGAGTATTTCCTGGCTGAGCATGGACCCTGCATCCGATGCTTTTCTCAGGCTGTCGATCAGGGCCGGATTCGGTGTTGCTCCGCCCAGCGCCAGATCCATCATCCACAGCCGGATCCGCGCCTCTCGACTGCCCGCCTCAGCGGCTCTGAGAAGCAGAGACTTCCCTCGATCCGGATCACGAGTCACACCCCGGCCGGACAGAACCATCAGGCCGAACTGAACCGAAGCCGGAGCGTAACCGGCCGAGGCCGCTTCTTCCAGATAGGATACGATGCGATCTTCCGTCAATTGACGGTCATAACCGTAGGCATTCAGATTGGCCCATGCAAATTTCGCGGCCGGGTCGCCGGACAAGGCGCGGCTTCCGAGTTCCTCGAAAAATCCCTCCCTCCGGATCAGCTTCCACAGCAATTCAGGCGCCCATGGGGAATCCGTCCGTATGGCTCTCATATAGTAGGCGGCCGCAAGCACACGGTCCCGCGCGGGGCCGTCCAGGGTTTCATGCCATCGGCCGACCAGCGTCAGGGCTTCGGGACTACCGGCCTCAGCCTCGCGGAGGATGCGGACGATCTCGGCCTGCATTTTCAGGGTTGTCGAATCCCCAGAAGCGGTTCCCGGATGACCCGGCAGAAGCGCATCGACCGGCTCCCGGCTGGGTGCCGTCCGAACGTCGTTTTCATCCGCTTCCGGAAATTCCCGCGCCTGTCCCGCCGCTTTCAGGGAATCCGGTTCGGCTGAAACAGTACCGCTTCCTGAGTGATCCGGTTTCTGTTCCTGTAGCTTCGCGTCCGGCGCCATTCCCCTGCGCCTGAATTCCTCCATTGCCTCATTCGCGGGCGCGTATCCCGAATCCGCGGCCAGGCCTACCCATCGAACCGCCTCCTTGAAATCGCGCTCCACGACCAGGCCGTCGGTGAACAGAAGCCCGTACACGTACCGCGCCTCTTTCATGCCCTCCTGTGCCGCAACCTGGAAATGCCGGTACGCCTCGAACGGGTTCCAGTCCGTGCCCCAGCCGTTGTTGGCGAGGAGGCCGAGATTGTACCGGGCCGACAGGACTTTCTGCTCCGCGGCTTTCCGTATCCAGTAAGCGGCCTTGACCGTGTCCGCGGAAAAACTGCGGCCTGTCAGAAACCGGATGCCCAACTCATGCTGGGCCAGCGGATCGCCGGCATTCGCCTTCTGCAGGAGCACGATGACATCGCGGAGAGAGGAAAAATAGGGATCCGCAGGCGGGAAAAGAACCGCTTGAAAGGGCGTCGACTTTCGCAGGGCCAGGGTGTTCGGAACATCGCCTGCGATAAGGCCGGAGGCGAGAAACACGACATAAAAAATTCGGCGGTTAATTAAATTCATGGTTCATCGTTCAGGGTTTAAAGTAGCCCACGGCTTCAGCCGTGGGTTCAAATAACCAGGCTTGTAGGTCCGAAATGGCCCGTATCTTTTCGCGGGCCTTTCGGACGATATGAGTTCAGAATTCCGGGTTCCGGGTTCCGAGTTCCGGGTTGAAAAAAAACGTCTAAACGTGTAAACGTTCTCACGTTCCAACGACCCCGCTTCCCCGAGGCAGGTCACTTCAGAATCCCTTCAGGATCTTCTTCCGGATCTCTGATTCCGCTTCATTTTTCACTTTATCCGTCGCAGCGGAGACCGCCTTTTTTCGGACTTCCGCCAGGGCTCTGCGGCTCAGTTCACCGAGGATCTGTCTGGTGAGCTCCGTGGGTGTCGCCCCGTCCGGCGCCCCGAGATTGCGCATTTGAACAGCAGGCAGCCTCAGGACCGTCTCGCGATCTCCCCCGAACTCGAGTCGGCCGCGGATGACGCCGTTTCTGAACAGAACATTTCGGATGATCAGCAGAGGTTCTTCTTTCGTTTTACGTTTCTGATCCGCATCTTCCGTTCTCTGCGCTCCTGTTTTCTCCTTTGAAGAAGGAGCGGACCGGGAGAGATTCCCGAGAATCACATTCAGATTGAAAGTCCTGTCCCCGTTCATCTCCACCAGTATCTCAGGCTCAAGAACCGTGATCGAGTCTATTATTTTAACGTCCTCCGTGATGGAGCGGATATCGATGCCCGCGCCGATCTCACCCAGGGAAAACGCGTTTTTAAGCCTGAATCCATCCGGATTCGCGACGGTCAGCCCGCGAACCGCGGCCCGGCCCTCTTTCAGCCCGATGCGCACCGATTTCACGGTGACAGCCGTTCCGACGGCGCGGGACCCGTATTTTTCGATTCCGGACTTCACGATCCCGTCGAGATTCGAGAAAACGCAAAGCAGCAGAATGACAATGAGAAGAACCGGCGCCACTAGAATCGCCGGGATCCATCTCCTTTTGCCGGATTTTACGGCTTTCTTCAACTGCTCTTCGGATGTATTTGCTTTCATTAATCCATTCTCCTTTCGATCATCAAGGTTCAGAAAGGCTTCGAGTTATTCTTAATGTAAAAATAACATTTCAATATATCAAGCGCAGGATGGAAGCGGATGGAATGAACGGTCACGGTTCATAAGGCACATCCGGGACTGGAGTTGCGACCTTACTTGTTGATAATTAAGGTTTTGTCGGTTATTTCGTTTTTTTAAAAAAAACACTTGCATTTTCCAGATAAATCGACTATATTTATATATAAATATACGGATATTCAATCATGAATCAGGACCAGAAAAAAAAATCCGAAATACTCAAGGCCCTCGGCCACCCGGTGCGTTACTGCATCGTGGAAGGCCTTATTTCCGGGGAAAAAAATGTCGGCTCCATCATGAACTGCCTGAGCCTTCCCCAGCCGACTGTTTCGCGGCATCTGCAGATACTGAAATCAGCCGGCATATTGGAGGTTCAGCGAGTCGGCAATGAGATGCATTATTCCGTGATCAATTCTGAAGCCAGAAAAATCGTGGAATCTCTGAAATAATTTTTTTGCTATGTTTATTCGAATATCGGTATATTCAATTATAAACACATCGAAAGGGATTGATTCATGACCATCAGACTGATAGTCGGCATTGTCATCGGCGCTGCGGCAGGATACGCCTATTACCGTTTCATCGGATGCTCGACCGGCGCCTGCCCGCTGACCAGCCACCCCGTTCGGAGCACGATATACGGAGCTGTCATGGGCGCTTTGATCTCGGGCGCATTCAATAAGCAATAATCGACTTATCCGGGGAAAAATCCATCATGAATAAAACACTCGAAGTGAGGAAAAACTTCTGTCCCCAGAACCATCCCTGCCCGGCGGTGAGGGTGTGCCCGACCGGCGCACTGACCCAGAAGGGATACGCCGCGCCCGAAGTCAATTCCGAACTGTGCACGGGATGCGGCAAATGCGTTCTAAAATGCTTTCCCGGCGCGCTCCGGCTGGTGGACGCGCCCCGTACAAACGCGGCATAAAACATCGTGATACGGTCGAAGGTTCCCGCGTGACCGGCATCAATCAACTGAAAGAATCATTCAATCCGAAGGAGAATCGAAATGGAACTCCAGACGACAGACGCCACTTTCTCGGAAGACGTTCTGAAAGGGGATCTTCCCGTGCTCGTTGATTTCTGGGCGCCCTGGTGCGGTCCATGCCGCATGGCCGGACCCATCATCGAATCCGTTGCGACGAAGACTGAGGGAAAGGCGAAGGTCTTCAAACTGAATGTGGACGAGAACCCGAAGTCCGCGGCCGAATACGGAATCACGGGCATTCCCACGGTTCTGATTTTCCGGAACGGAAAGGTGGAAAAGGAAATGGTCGGCGTGCAGTCCGAGGCGGATTATCTGGAAGCGCTGAAATAACTTCTTTCTCGATCTTCTCCAAACAAGAAAGCCTTCCGTGGCATGATTGACCCGCGGAAGGCTTTCTTTACAGTTCATAGTTCATGGTTCATTGTTTATAGTTAATGGAGATAACAGGAAGCCGATCCAATCTCTCTTTTTCCTTTTTTTTTAAACTATGAACTATGAACCATGAACTATGAACTTTTATTGTTGTTTAAACAGCCTCTGACTGAACTCCTCCAGATACTCCCTCCAGTTGATCCACGTGTGCCCGCCCGCGGTTTCCCGGTAATCCACATCGAATCCGTGCTTCTTCAGCATTCCCACGGTGTCCCGCGAAATCTGAAGGAGAAAATCGTCCTTTCCGGTCGCGAGCCACACGAGCCGGAGGCCCTTTTTCAAAGACGGATCATCGAGCGCGGCGCGGTGATTTTCCTCCCAGGTCGGTCCTTCCTGGCGGCCGAAGGCGCCGGGCGACGTGCTGAATGCGCCTGAGCTGAACACACCGAGAAAGGCGAAACGGTCCAGACGGCTGAAACCGATAGCCAGCGTGTGCGCGCCGCCCATGGACAGGCCCGCGATGGCGCGGTTTTCCCGTCCCGGCCGTATGCGATAGCGGCTCTCGACAAGGGGCATGATGTCGTCCGTGAAATCCGCGATGAATTCGTCCACGGGAGGTCTCGACGTGCCGCCCGCAGCGTTGATACGGAACGGCCCGGTGTGCCCTGCGGGCATGACCACGACCATGGGAACGGCCTTCTTCTCCGCGATGAGATTGTCGAGGATGATTCCGGCCCGGCCCACCGAACTCCATGAGTCGTCGCAGTCGTAGGCGCCATGCAGGAGATAGAAAACCGGGAAGTCCCCCTTCCCCTTCTCGTACCCGGGCGGCGTGTAAACATGCATACGCCTGACCCGGCCGAGCGACTTCGATTGGTAGAAAACCTCAGACACCGCGCCGTGCGGAACGTCCCGGACATCCATGAAATCCGCCCCGGGGACATGAAAAAGGCTCCAGGTGTTGGCGTTCGATTCGCTGGTCGCCGGGTTCCTGGGATCCATAACGGAAACCCCGTCAATGATAAAGACGTACCTGTAGGCGCCCGCGGGAACCGGACCGACCGTGGTCTCCCATACTCCGTTTTCCTTCCGGTTCATGACGGAAGCGGGCCCGACATCCGGGATGTCCGTCCCGCCCAGACTGACGGACGAGGCTTTGGGCGCATAGACGCTGAAGCATACCCGTCCGTCCGGCTGTATGCGGATGGATGTCAACGTGTCATTGGGTGTGGGTTCGGGCCGGTTCTGGGCCGCGGCGGTACCGAACCAGGCTAGAACAACGAAAAAGACGGCTTTCCCGTGCAAACGGATGGTACGCGTCATGTATGGACTCCTGTTCGGGATGGTTCATTAATGGGATCATCCGCTCGGTCACGGATTTCTGCCGGACCAGGACAGGGCCTCCCGCGGATCTGGAAGGCCCGTGAAAGGGATAATAAAATACGCGCCGCATCGGAAAAAGTCAGCGGATGTTCTTCGCGCGCATGCGGAACGAATCGCCCACCCAGGCTCCGGTCCAGGGCGGGCTCTTGGCGATACCGAGGCCCTCGCCCGTGATCATGGTCATCTTGAAGACGCGGGCCGTCGACGGGTCGTCGTGATGCGATCCCGCGGCCCAGATGGGCAGACCCCACTGAACGGGTTCGCCGAAAATGTTTTTCTTGGCGACGACCCAGTTGCCCGCGACGGAGACTTTCACCGTGGTCTGCGAGGGATCGCTCTGGTTGAAATACCGGATGCAGGAGGCCTCCAGATCGGCCGGTGTGCCGGGTCCGGTGAATCCGGCGAAGGGTCCCGGGAACCGGGCCTCGTCCATGGACTTTTCGATATCGGCCTTCGATTTCTGCCGCAGGGCCGCGACTTTCGCGACCCAATCCCTGATTTCCGCATCCGCGGGATTGAATTTCAACCCGAGCCTGAGCTTCGCGTCCACCTGTGCGTATCGCTTGTCCCGCTCGGTGTCCGCGACGAATCCTTCGATGCGGTCAAGGGCCCGGAGCGCGTCGGTGAGAATTTTCTTCGCCTCCAGCCGGGGCGCCTCGTCGAGGTTGGTCAGGCCGTCGGTCAGCTCCTGCAGGCACTCCCCCGCCGGCGGAGAGGGCCTCCGGTTTTTGGGATCCCTGAGCGTCTCCATCTTGTCGTCGATCGCGTTTCGGTCGCGGCCGTATTTCTTCGCGAACGCCTCCACCCCGGCCTTCACGGAAGGCGCCTCCCGCCGCAGATCGGCGATTTTGGCGATCACGGCGTCTACGCCGGCCTCGGTATAGATGACACTTTTCACGTGGGTCGGAATGATTTCCTCCAGCCGGCCGATGAAACCCTGATGCAGGGCCGCGAGGGCTTCCCAGTCCTTTGTCGCCGCGTCGATTCCGGACGGGGCCGGAGTTTGCGGGGATGCCGGAGGCGCGGATGGGGCTGGACCGCCGTACAATCCGGCCAGTCTCTTGTATTTTGTCTCGAAGGCGCGGAGTTCGACGTAATCGGGATCCATGGACCGGATCCGGTCTATCTTGACACGGATCCCGGCGACCAGGGCTTTGGCCGCGGCCTTGTCCAGCATATTATCGGCCTTCCGGATGTCCGCGTTGACTTCCTTGGCGAGGGCTTTGACGTCCGCGGACGGCGTTCCTCCCGCCAGGGACATGCAGAACAGACAGACTGAACAGAACCCGATACCGGCCGTGATCATGGGACTCATGCCTTGCTCCTTTCGGTCACCGTGACGGACCCGTGTCCGGATAATGCCTGGATCGATTCTACTGGATTTTTTCCGGAACCCCGACGGTCTGGGCCCAAAGCACCTTTTTCGTATCCGGCAGATTCAAAGCCTCGGCCAGGCCTTCCTTGTTCGTGCCGTGGAACCAGGCGGCCAGCCCCTCGGAGGCGCAGAACAGGTACACGTTCTGACCGATGAACCCCGTGTCCACCTCGCCGAAGCCGGGGATGCCGCCGGAAGTCGCTCCTGCCGGCGGACCCTGCGGCACGGCCGGCGGAGGAGCAGTCCCTTCCGGAGCCTTCTGTCCCTGAAGTGCGGGTTTCTGCGACGGGACGCCCGGTTGCGGCGGAGGACCTCCCGAAGGAGGACCCGGTTTCTTTTCCGTGTCAATGACGTAGATCAACATCATGGGCGCCTTCGCCGCCTCGGAACGCCGGTTTGCCAGGGAGCGGACATCCTTTGCGACCACCGGTTTCAGACTGTGCGGGACCGGTTCGTACAGATAAACACCCTCGGGCATGGCGATGTATATATCTATCTCCTGCAGGTTCATGGCGGATGGCGCGGTCCGGCCGGTCTTGCCCCGGGGCCCGTTTTCCCGGTTCACGCCGAAAGCGGCCCAAAGCAGATTGGAGACGGTCTGTGTCTCCAGTTTTTCCCCGGATATGGTGCGAATTGTCTGCCGCTTGTTCAACGCCTCCATCAGCGGCATGCCTCCGGTCCTGGCCGGAGGCGGAAGGGTCAGGGGTTTCAGGTCCTGGCACATGGCCGCCGCAACACCGAGGATGGCGAGGGCCGTCACTTTTCGGGATAACCTGTTCTTCATGGAGACCTCCTTGTATAATCCCATGAACAAATCACAACCGCTTCTCCCACAGGAACGTTTTCGTCTCCTTCACGATGACACCGTTCAGGACCAGCAGGGAGATCAGATTCGGAATCGCCATGAACCCGTTTGCGATATCCGCGAAGGACCAGACCATGGGCATGGTCGCCACCGACCCGATCATGACGAACGCCACCCAGGCGATGCGGTAGGGCAGAATGATTCTGCCGCCCAGCAGGTATTCCGCGGCTTTCTCCCCGTAATAGGACCATCCCAGTATCGTGGAAAAAACGAAGGTCAGGAGTCCGACCGTCAGAATGGCGGGGCCGATGACCGGGATATCGGAGAACGCCGCCTTGGTGAGCCGCGCTCCGTTGAGTCCGTTCATCCATTCTCCCGAATTGACCACGACAATGCCGGTCAACGCGCACACGACCACGGTGTCCCAGAACGTGCCGGTCGAGGAGACAAGCGCCTGCCGCACGGGATTCTTCGTCTGTGCCGCGGCCGCGACAATGGGCGCGCTGCCCAGACCCGACTCGTTCGAGAACAATCCGCGCGCGATGCCGTAGCGCATCGCCTCCCGGGCGGCCGCGCCGATGAATCCGCCGACCGCGGCATGCCCCGAAAACGCGCTTTGGAAAATGACCCGAAGGGTTTCCGGCACGGCGTCCGCGTGCATCACCAGCAGAACCGCGCAGCCGAGTATGTAGAACACGGCCATGAAGGGCACGAGCCGTTCGCAGACCCCGGCGATGCTCCGGATCCCGCCCAGGATGACGATCGCGGTGAAGAGCGTCAGGACGGCGCCCGTCACCCAGGGCGGCACGCGGAACGAGTCATGCACCAGGGTCGAAATCGAGTTGGCCTGAACCATATTGCCGATGCCGAAGGCCGTGACCGCGGTCAGCGCCGCGAACAGGACGGCCAGCCATTTCTTCCCCATGCCCCGCTCGAGAACATACATCGGTCCGCCGGCCATGGTGCCGTTCGGGGCGGTGACGCGGTACTTCACGGACAGCACCGCTTCCGCGTATTTGGTGGCGATTCCGAACACGCCCGTCAGCCACATCCAGAGCACCGCGCCCGGCCCACCCGCAGCGACGGCCGTGGACACACCCACGATATTGCCGGTACCGATCGTGGCCGCCAGCGCCGTGGTCAGCGCGCCGAAGTGGCTGATGTCGCCGGCTCCCTCCCGCTCGCGGCTGAAGGACAACCGGATCGCCTTGCCGATGTACCGCTGGATGAAACGGAGCCGTACCGTCAGAAACAGGTGCGTCCCGAACAGAAGAACGAGCAGGGGGATGCCCCAGACCCAATTGGCCGCGGCCGCGAGCGCCTGTTCGATGGTTTGCATGTCAATCCTTTCGCTGGACTGTTTTTTTCCTTTCCGGCGGCTCTTCGGCCGCAGGAAACGTGACCGTGAAGGTCGTGCCCTTCGCCCGTCGGACCTGAAGCTTCCCTTCGAGCTGCTCCGTCAGGATCCGGATCAGCTCCATTCCGAATCCCTCGGCGCCCGGACCGGTTTTCCGCCGGGGCAGGCCCACCCCGTCATCGGACACCGTCATGCGCCAGAAACGCCTGCGGAAGGTGCGGAAATCCACCCGGAGCGCGCCCTTGCGGTCCGCCGGAAAGGCATGCTTCAGCGCGTTCGTCACCAGCTCGCTCAGGATGAGTCCGACGGGTATCGCGGTCTCGATGTCGAGCTGAACCGGCCGCATGCTGATTTTGACGTCGATGCGGCTCCCGGCGTCATAATGAATCATCATCTCGCGGATCATGGTCCTCGCGTATTCGCTGAAATCGACGGAGGTCAGCGACTTGGATCGGTACAGCTTCTCGTGGACCAGGCCGATCGAATGAACACGGTCGCGGCACGACTGGAAAACCGACTGAATTTCCGGGTCCCCGATCGACTTCGACTGAAGCGCCAGCATACTGCTGATCACCTGCAGGTTGTTCTTCACCCGATGGTGGATTTCCTTGAGCAGGATCTCCTTCTCCCGGAGATCGGCCTGTATCCGCTCTTCGGAGAGCTTGCGTTCCGTGACGTCCTGAATCGTCCCGAAAAACTGCACCGGGGTTCCGTACGCGTCGGTCTCGACATGTCCGATGATCTGCACCCACAGGATCTTCCGGCCCTTCGGCCTCCGGATGCGGCAGAGCGTGTCAAACGACCGGAGTTCCCGCATGCCGGCCGGCGTCAGGCTATTCTGGAACCGGGGACGGTCTTCCGGGTGCACGAGCCGGAGCCAGCCCTCCAGTGAGCGGGGATATTGGTCGTCGATTCCCAGGACCTCCTCCAGGGTTCTGGACACGGTGACGCGGTCCGCTCCGATGTCCCAGATGAAATGCCCCATGCGCGCCGTCTTCTGGGACGCCTGTAGAAGGGCCTCGCTCTGCATGAGTTCGTTTTCCATCCGCTTCCGGTCGGTGATGTCCCGCGCGGAGGAGAGCGCGCCGGTCACCTTCCCGTCCGCGTCCCGGAGCGACCGGCACCACCAGGCCAGCAGACGCTTCTCGCCGTCCTTCCGTTTCTGCCACGACTCCACGTAGACGGTTTCCTCCCGGCCTTCAAAGACCGGCCGCACGGTCCGGTAAACGTCCTGCTCCCCGATGAAATATTCCGACACTTCCTTCCCAACCACGTTCTCACCGAAGAAATCCAGACCCGCCCGGTTAACCCAGGTGTAGACCTTGCGATTGTCCACTTCCATGATAATGTCCGGAACCGCTGCGAGCAGAGTCGCGTTGCGCATATGGGCGAGCCGGAGTTCGGTCTCCGCCTGCTTCCGTTCGGTGATGACCTCGGTGTAGACGATCAGACCACCGATGGATCCGTCAGCCTCATACCAGGGACGGCATTCCCATCGGGTCCAGTCCAGAGACCCGTCCTCACGGACATAGGGGTCGTCCTCGGCGCTTCTCACCTCGCCCCTCAGCACGGCTTGATGAACGTCTCGCCATTTCTGCGGTAAGTCGGGGAACACCTCGTAATGATGCTTTCCGATCACATCCTGTTTCTTGATTCTGTAATCGTCCAGGTACCGCTGGCTGACATAGATGTATTTCATCTCCCTGTCGTGGACCGCGACCGCGCTTCGGTTGTGCTCAATGATGTAGCGCATCAGGTCGTGCGAATGGGCCAGCGCCTTTTCCGCTTCCTTGCGTTCGGTGATGTCCCGGAAATTGACCACCAACGCGGCCACGGCCGGTTCCCGGAGCAGGTTATTGGCCACGCCCTCGATCCAGTGCCACGCGCCGTCCGCGTGCCGGACGCGGACGGGCGGCACTGCCGCGCGTCCGCCTTCCCGGAGAATTCCGGACAGCAGTTCCGTAACCCGGGGCCTGTCCTCCGGATGGATCAGATCGAACGTGTTCTTTCCCGTCCGCTCGCCCACGCGGTACCCCATGACGCGCTCATACGACGGGCTGTGGTACTGGACGACTCCGGAGGGATCGAGCAGGGCAATGGCGTCCGAACTGTTTTCGATCAGGGCGCGGAAACGTTTTTCACTCTGCTGGAGGGCCTTTTCCGCCTCGATTCGGCCGGTGATTTCGTGCGCGATCAGGCCCAGGCCGTCTCCGACCTTGAAGGCCTTGACGATGAAAACCAGTTCGCCGAACACCGGATGGGAGACGAAATCCTCGAACTCGATCGGTTCTCCGGTGCGGATCACGTCCAGGTACTCCGCAAACCGGGAGGTTTCCCGGATATTCGGAAGCAGGTCGGTCAGATTCCTGCCGATGACGTCCTGCCGCTTCCGGTTCAAAAGTTGTTCCGCCCGCGGGTTGACGTCGATGAAATTGAGATCCCGATCCAGCAGGTAGATGCTTTCGACGGCTGAATTCATGAATCCCGTCAGGCGGGCCTCGGTCCGCTTCAGCGCCTCCTCGGTCCTCACGCGATCGGTGATGTCCTCCGCGACGCCGTCGTAGAACAGGGGCCGGCCGCCCTCATCTTGGATCAGCCGCGCCGATTCCCGGACATGAATGACGGTTCCGTCCATGCGCTTCCAGATCGATTCAAGTCCCACGACTGCGCCATCCCGCTCGATCCGCTCCTTGAATTCACGGCGCTCGTACCCCGGTTCGAAACCCACCTGGTTGAGATTGCGTTCAGCCAGTTCTTCGAAGCTGGAATAGCCCAGCATGCGGACCAGGGCCGGATTGGCCAGAAGAATGCGGCCGTCCGGAGCGGTCCGGTAAATGCCGATGGTCGCGTTCTCGTACAGACTGCGGAAACGCTCTTCGCTCGCCTTCAGTGCCTGTTCCGCCCGCTTGCGTTCGGAAATGTCCCTCAGACTGCCCTGAAACCCGATAATGCTCCCGGCCTGATCCCGGACAATCGAAGCGTTGACCAGAACGTCGATGGCCGTTCCATCCTTTTTCCGTCCCCGGGTCTCGAAATTTTCGATGTATCCCTGCGCCGTCAGAACGCTCAGAAGGGTTTCCCGGTCCTCCGCCCGATCGTACAGGTCCCGGACATGGAGGCTTTTCAGCTCTTCAGCCGTGTATCCGGAAAGCGCGCTGGCCGCGTCGTTGATTTCCAGAATACGGCCGTCCGGATCGGACAGAAAGAGAAAATCGCGCGATTCCCTGAACAGACTTCGGAACCCGTCTTCCTTCCCGAAAAAAGACTGTTCCGCCGGCCGGTTGTCGCCCGGAACTTCAGGCTCAAGAGCATGTTCCGATGGACGGATGGTCATGACCTGCCTCCCGGCACTCGTCTCGTTCTGTTTTCATCAACACGAAATGTTAAAATCCCGTGAACGCCATCCGGTCCCAACCGGATGCAGGCTGCGGCTGTAAACATGTGATCCTGCCGAGGGTTTTGGATGCGTGCGGGTTCTGGATGCATAGTCCCGTGACTGTTGGAATTGGGGGGATAAGGCCGGGCCGGTCGTTAACGGCCCTGAACGGCCGATCCCATTTTATCCGGCATTGTTCCTTCCGGTTCCGAATCCTTTGAAATTTAAGCCGGAATCGATTATGAATCAATGAAAAACTGCGGCACTCTTCCGCGGACGCCGTGTTTTTACTGTCTGACATGCCGGACATCACGTCCTCTTTAAAAGCCGGAAAATTACTTTAAAAACGAAAAGCTCAAAAATTTCAGAATTGACACAATTTTACTTGTTTTTCCAATCAAACATCATAAATTAAATCCTTTAACCGATACAAGCCGTTAACCGAAACCTTACCCACCCAACAGCCGGCTGTACCAGAAAGAACAGATCAATTCCATGCTTAATTTCTTGATTCATAAGGAATTACTGTATCCGCGCGCCGTGCTGATGGGCATCCTGTTCCTCTGCCTCTGCGGCCTGCTGGGCCTGGCTTGGAACATGTTCCGTGGCTCCAGGCGGTTCCGGCTGGTCTTTAAAGTCAGTGCCGCGGCCGCAGCTGCCCTCTGTTTCGCGATTTTCCTGTTCACTTATCCCCCGGATCATGACGAGATCGAACATGCCAGCGCAGCCTGGCATGTTTCTCAGGGATTGCTGCCCTTTGATGATTTTTTTCAGCATCACAGCCCTATGCTGTATATCCTGTACGCTCCTTTGTACGCCATCCCCGTTGTGACCGCCTATCCCGTGGAAAGCGTTCGCCTGATCTCCGGATTAATAAGCCTGGGCCTGCTGGTCCTGCTGGTCCGGATGGCGAAAACGGTCTGGAAGGATTCGGGAACCGTCTGGCCCGTGGTGATCCTTTTTCTGGGTAATTTTTTGAATCTCCAGTTGTTCAATATGAGACCGGACCTTCCGGCCGCACTGTGCAACCTGACCGCCCTGTGGATTCTCCTGCGCCGCGGGAAAGCGGGGGATTTCGGCTTTGCCGGATTCCTTCTCGGCCTCAGCCTCGCTTTCTCGCCGAAGTACGCGCCATTCCTTCTTCTAATGCCGGGCCTGATGCTCGCCGACCGTCGTCAATGGAAGTCGACTGTCCGGCTGATTCCGATCCATGCGGCCGGAATCGCGGCCGGACTGCTTCCGCTTTTCATCTGGCTGACCGCGAACGGACTCCTGGAACCCTTCAGGCAATGGGTTTTCGGTTTCAACAGCCGTCGGATCACCACAGGCGCTGTGATGTTCGGCGGCGCGATTCAGGTGATCCCCGCGGTTTTCGGCCTGTGGGGGTGCCTGCGCCTGCTTCGTTCCGGCCGGAGGCCGGAAGCCGGTCCTGAGTGCGGGGAGGAAGCCGGAACCATGGCGAGATCGGGCCGCCTGCTGGCCGTATTCGCCGTACTGTCGGCGCTTGTTTACCTGAAGCCGGCCCGGACGCACTACGAGTATTATCAGCAGATGTTCGTGCTGACCGCCTGCATCGCGGCCGCGGGCCCGCTGGCTTCCCTTTTCAGGTACTGGGCCGCGGACCGGCGTACGGTTCTGGCGGGTCTGCTCGCAGGCGTCATTCTGTGGAGCGGCGTTCACACGGCCCAGCGGTATATGCGCCTCGGGCTCTACCGGCAGGTGGCCGGCAGCATACGGACCCTGAAGACGCTCGCCGGAGACGGGGATGTGATCTGCACGACTCCCGAACACCCTGTGACGGTGCGCAATGCCTCTTACATCAGCTCCGGATGGCAGTACGTGTTCTGCCTGTCGAACCCGCAGGTCCGTTCCAGGCTGAGAGGCATCGGCGCGGACATCCGGGACCGGCGGCCCTCCGTGATCATCAACCGCTTCCTCACCTGGCCCGAAGGCGGGGACTTTACGGAACGCCTCAGGCGGCGGGGCGTTCTTCCGGACTCTGAGACCGTGGAGTTGAGTCGGTATCTCGAGTCGCATTACACTCTCGTCCCGGTCCGGCAGATCGAGTACTGGGTGCGGAACGACCGGACCGGCGTGCTTCGCAAACCGAAAGAAAACTGAATGGTCCGATTCAATTTCTCCGATTTCATGTCCGTCCATCGCCTGGCATACTGGCGAAGCGTGCTCTGGCGAAGCCAGTACTGGCCCCTCGACAGACAGCGCGGGCTGCAGTGGAAACTGCTGTCGTCCCTGCTGGACCACTGCTTCTCGGAGGTGCCGTATTATCGGGACATCCTGCCGCAATCAGGCATCCGCCGTTCCGATTTCCGTTCCTTGGACGACCTCCGGCTCATGCCGGTGATCGGAAAAGCCGAGGTGTTTCACCACGGCGACCGATTCAAGGCGGACCGCTTCGACCGGTACAAACCGAAAGCCGTGCCGACGTCGGGCACCACGGGATCCCCGATGACGGTGTACTGGGATCTGCGCAGCAACGTGATGGAGCTTCTCTGCCAGTGGCGGCACTATTCCTGGTTCGGCTACAGGATCGGAACGCCCTTTCTGGACATCCGGAACTATCACACGCACATGAAGGACAAGTGGGCGTGGAACTGGAAGTGCCGCGGTCTCGAAACCGCCATTTTCTTCTGGGACGCGTCGAACGCGGCCGAATGCGCGGACATGCTGAAAAAGCGGCGCATCCGCCTCTGGCGCGGCAACCCGCTCGCTCTTTCCCAGCTGGCCCAAAGTTTCGAGGAAGCGGGCATCCGGGACATCCGGCCGCGGCAGATCATCCCCGTCGGGGAAGCCCTGCTGGAATCCCAGAGGGAGATCCTCGAACGCTGGTCGGGCGCGGTCGTGGGCGATTCCTACGGGCTGAACGAGCACACGGCGACCATGGGCCAGTGTCCGGCGGGCCATTACCACGCCGCTTCGGAATACGGCATTGTAGAAATTCTCCGGGAGGACGGAACCCCGGCGGAACCGGGGGAGGAGGGCCGAATCGTCACCACGGGCCTCCACAACCGGGCTTTTCCGCTGATCCGGTACGATACCGGTGACCTGGCCGTCCCCGCAACCGGCCCCTGCGCCTGCAGACGCACCCTGCCGGTCGTCCAGTCACTTTCAGGACGGTTGGGCGACCGCGTGCTCAGCGCCAAAGGGCGGTGGGTGTCCAGCCTGCACCGCGCCGTCAAGTTCGTCCACGGCATCCGCGGCACTCAGATCATCCAGGAGCGGGCAGGATCCCTGGACGTGTACATCGTCCCGAACGAGGGGTACGGTCCCGCGGTCGAGAACCGGGTGGTGTCCGACCTGCGGGCGGAGCTGGGCGAAGCCATGGAGATCCGAATCCATCTCGTGGAGGAGCTCCCCTTCAGGTCCGGAAGAAAATTCAAGTTCGTGATCAGCCGGCTGAAGGGAGCCGCGGCGTCATGACCCGATCCGCTGTCCGGCTGGCCTTTCGGATTCTCGTCACGGCGGGCACGCTGGCCTGGTTCATCCGGGGTGTGCAGCCGGTATCCCTGGCGGACCGCCTGAGCCAGGTTCGCTGGTGGATCGTATTTCCGGCCTTTCTCGTCAACGCCCTGTGGGTCGGCCCCTCCGCCATGCGCTGGCTGGGCGTCGCGCGGCTTTCCGGCCATGCGCTCCGGTTCCGGGATTCTGTGCGCTTCTATGTCATCGGATCGTTCTTCAACACGTTTCTTCCCACAGGGAACGGAGGCGACGTCGTCCGCGGCGTACTCGCGTCCCGGCGGTACGGACATCCCCTCGGTGTAATGCTGGGGACCATACTGACGGAAAGGATGATCGGGATGGCCGTTTCCCTCGGTTTCGTCCTCATTGGGGGCCTCGCCTTCCTGTCGGAGTCCCTTGTGCCGGGGAACGTCCTGATCTCCGCGGCGGCGCTTCTGCTGGTCCTGGCGGCCGGAGCCGCCCTTCTGGTTTCCCGGAAGTTCCGCAACCTTCTTAAAACCGGGCTCCGGATCGTCCCCCTGCCCGCTTTTCACGACGGCGCCCGGCAGGCCGTCCGCGTCCTGGACGCCTGTCGCGACAATCCCCGGGCCATGGTCGCCGCCGTCGGGTGGAGCGCCGCCAATCAGATCGCTCCGATCGCCAGCAGCTGGCTGCTGTCGTTCGCTGTACCCGGATTGAACGCTCCAATTTCCGTTTTTCTAGTGGTGATGCCGCTGAGTTTCGTCTCGACACTTCTGCCGTCCATCGGGGGGTACGGCGTGCGGGAGGCCGGATTCATCCTTTTCCTTGGATGGTTCGGCGTCCCGGCGGGCTCGGCCGCGGTTTTCGGAGTCATCCGGCTTCTGTTCCTGTGGGCGTTTGCATTACTCGGTGCTGGGTTGTATATTTCAAGAGGGCATGGAAAGGAACGGGCCCTCGTCCGTTCCGCTTTTACAGGGACCTCATGAACGAGCACGGGAGCCCCGGTCCTCGGAATGGCCGGATATCAATACTGGGCGGCGGTGCCGCCGGCCTGGCCGCCGGTTTCTACGCTCGCAGAAAAGGTCATGATTTTACGGTAATCGAAGCGGAGGACCGGCCCGGCGGCATGTGCCGCACCCTGTCCTTCGGGGATTTCCGATTTGACCTGGGCGCCCACCGTTTTCACGATCAGGACAGCCGGCTGACTGCCGAGATGAAGGAACTGCTCAGGGAAAGACTGCCTGTCATCGAAATCGGAAGTCAGATTTATTCGGCAGGCCGCCTAATCGACTTCCCCCTGTCCCCTTTCAACCTGATCCGGAACATCGGCCCCCTCGGCGCGGTCCGCGCGGGACTCCACCTGATCGGCGCACGACTCGCGGGCCGCAGGAACGCGACGGATGATTTCGAGCGGTTTTCCGTGTACAAGTACGGCCGGCCCATCGCGGAGCGGTTCCTTCTGAACTATTCCGAGAAGCTTTGGGGCCTGCCCTGTAACCGGCTGTCCCTGGACGTTTCCGGAAAAAGACTCAAAGGCCTGTCGCTCACCACTTTTCTGATGGAAACGTTTGCCTCGGGCCGTATCAAAACGCGTCATCTCGACGGCGCCTTCTACTATCCGGTTTCTGGTTTCGGCGAAATCACCGATGCTCTCGCCGAAGTCATCGGAACGGAACGCATACAAACCGGCAGCCGTGTGACGCGGGTGATGCACCGGGGGGGCCGCATCACGGCTGTCGGCATCGAGGGCCGCGGGACGGTTGAAACGGACCGGGTGATCAGCACTCTGCCCCTTCCGATTTTTCTGTCCATGCTCGACCCGCCCTGCCCTCCGGAAATCGCCGCCCTGTCCCGGGGCCTGTCCTACAGGGGACTGATTCTGGTCATGCTCCTCCTGAACCGCGCATCCGTCACGCGGGCCGGAACGGTTTACTTTCCGGATCCCGAATTCCCGTTCAACCGCGTGTCCGAGCCGAGAAACCGGAGCCCCCGGATGTCGCCGGCCGGACGGACCTCGCTCATGGCTGAAATCCCCTGCGGCGGGAACGGCTCCTCGTTCGGAGACCGGCCGGATGATCCGGTCCGGACCGTCATTGAAAAACTGGCGGGGATCGGATGGATACGTGAAAGCGACGTCATTGAAACGCATGTCGAACGGCTGGAACACGCCTATCCGATTCTCGAGACCGGACACGAAAAGAAAGTCAGCCGTATCCTGAATTACCTGGAATCGTTCCGGAACCTGAGGCTCATCGGCCGGAACAGCCTGTTCAAATACACGCATTTCCACAACATGATGCGCCAGGGACGGGCGGTGATCGACGAGTTCATGGTTCATGGTTCATAGTTCATAGTTCCCCGCAGCCCACACAAAAAGAAGCAATCCGGTGGAAGGTTCGTCGAATCGGTCCCGGCTTTCCGCTCGAAACGGAGATACCATGCCGGCATCCCTGAGGACGCCCATATCCCACCGATTATCCGGCCGCATCGTTCTCTGCGGAATGTTACTCCTGCTACCCTGCTTCGAACGGGCCTTCGGGCGGAATTTCCATGCCGGTACGAACTGGGACGGAACCCGGGCCCTGATCCGTACCTCGCCGGGCTTGAACCGTCCGCAGGTCTTTTTCCCCATCTTTTATCGTTTTTCACAGGACGGGACTGACGCCAATCACGCCGGACCCGGCGCTTCGGGCAGGCCGGTCTGGAGATGGGCGCGGGACTCGTTCTTCAAGCCCTCGGGCGGACTCCGCCGCGACAAACTCGAGCATTTCGCCGCTTCGGCCTGCCTGTATTCGATTCTGAGGGTTTATGAGGCCAAAGAGGGGCCTTCGGCATCCGCCGTGTTTTCATCAGGCGTTCTGTGGGAGGCGAAGGATGCGGTGATTCCCTGGGAGCGGTTCGGTTTCTGGGGCGGGGACGGGTTCAGCTGGCGGGACCTGGCAGCGGACGGCCTCGGTATCGCGGCCGCCGTTCTGGTCTGGCGCGGGCACTGAAGGTCAGGACCGTGGGGCTGTCCAAAAAGTCCATCTACCCGCGCCCTGAGCCCCTCGATCAAGTCGAGGGGTAAACTCCATCGAAGAGCGCTAAATGGCGGATTTACAGCTCGCCTCGACTCCGCTCGGCGAGCGGATTATCGCTAAAATGGCCTTTTTGGACACCCCCACATTTTCCGCTTTCGCGACTGCACCCGGTCCATGATGTCCTGCCTTTTCTCGGGAGTAGATTCGGACAGATGCCTGGCGAGCGACTGCATACGCCTGACGCAATCCGGATCACTCCCGTCGAAATGGATGTAATTGCTCGCGTACTCTTCGGAATCGATGGTTCCGTCGTCAATGAACAGGTGGGCCATGTGTTCTCCCTTGGTTTTCATTCCGCCGCGGACATGACCGTCCGCCGCTCTCAGGAGAACAATGTACGCCCCGCCTGTTAGGAAATCATGAGAAATATGTCAGTTTTTAACATGCCTATTTCTACTTTTTTTGATTCTCAGGCGTCTTTTCCTTTCCGGATATCTCCGGTTACGATCCCCCGATGAGCGACGCACCTTAAGGTGCGTCACTCAATAAAAAAAGGCCATCCGGGTTGCGCCTCGGATGGCCTGCCAAACGGTGAAGAGGTGAAGATGTGATGATGTTGAAGAAAACCGCCCCGGTCGTCAGCGGGTGATGATGAATACCGCACGCCGGTTCAGAGCCCATGCCTGCTCGTTCTGCCCGGGATCCGCAAGACGCTCCTTGCCGTAGCTGATGGTCGAGATGCGCCTTTCGTCCACTCCGGCGTCCGTCAGATACCGCTTCACGGAAACCGCACGGCGCTCCCCGAGAGCCAGGTTGTATTCGATGGTGCCGCGTTCGTCACAATGCCCCTCGATCCGGATCCGGAGATCCGGATTTTCCCTGAGCGTCCGGCTGTGCCCGGCGAGTATGCCGCGGGTCTGGGACGTCAGCGAATGCTGGTCATAGTCGAAGTACACGTTGTCCAGTATGATTCCGGCGCCGCTCTTTTCCGGCCTGGGTTCCGCCTGCCTCTCCTGACGCGGTTCCGCGGGCGCCTTCACTTTCTCCTCCGTAATGCTGCCTTCACCGTCCGGATTTTTCTGAACCTGTTTACTGCATCCCGCCATCAGGACGGATGCCGCCAAGACCGTAAGAATCCAGTTTTTCATTTAACCGCCCCCGTTCTATCTATCTGATTGTTTGAATGGAAACCAGGTCATTGATCTCCGACGCCAGGGAGACGAAACGTTCACTTCCCTGCTTCAAGGTCCGGATATCCTTTTCCAGGCTCTCCGTATCCGTCAACAGCTGGTCAATTCCCCGGATATTATGACCGGTCATTTTCGACCGGACCTCAAGCAGAATCAGCCGAGTACGGGTGAGTTCCGCCTCGGCGCCCGCAGGATCATGCATGGCATGGCATCTCGCCGCCTGGGAAATGCGGATTTTTGCATTGCCCAGAGGCAGATAAAAGTAATGAAAAGGATAATACTCAGCCCTGGCCTGACGCCAGTTTCTCGACGCGGCCACTGCGTTTCCGTTCTTTTCGTAACGCACAGCCCCTTCGAGCAGGGACTGGATATGCGTTGATTTTTCAAGAACCGCATCCAGGGAGCAGTCATCCAGAACAGGGTCCGATTGCGGAGTTTCATGGATAGAGCCGCAACTCATTCCCATCAGCACTGCACAAATGAGTGGAAACAATCGGTTCATATCGCCTTTCCATGCAGGAGGGGGCGCGCCCCTTTCAGCAGGATTAAAACAATTTTTGTGCCGAAACCCGGCATAATGCACAAATCTAATATTATTAAATATTTGTATTTTGCGGAATTCTGGAGGGCTATGAAAAGTGGATGTCCAATCTATTTACAGATTGTCCATGATCTATACAATTTGTTTATGGCGTATCCTCCATTCCATATTTTTTGATTTTTTTACGCAGAGTCATACGGGAAATGCCCAGTATTTTCGCTGTCTGCACCTGATTGCCCCTCGTCTCTTTCAGTACCCGTGAAATAAGCTTTTTCTCCGTCCTGGACATCACGGCTTCATAAAGAGTGATGCCTTCCGGTCGCGGCCCGTTCTCTCCCGGTTCGACGGCCTCATCGGGGTCCGCAGGATCGGTGTCCGCCTCCGCTTGCGCGGCACGATGCTCCAGTTCCTCCTGCATCAGTTCCTTCGGAATGACGCTGGTCTTGCTGAGCAGAACCGCCCGCTTCAGGACATTCTCCAGTTCCCGGATGTTCCCGGGCCAGGGATAATTCCGCATCTCCTCCAGAAGTCCGGGGGCGAGCTTCATGACCTCATTCCGGTATGCGTTTCCGTATTTGTCCAGAAAATAGCCGGTCAGCTCCTCCAGGTCCTGTATCCGCTCGCGCAAGGGGGGCAGTTGGATGGAGACCACCTTGATCCGGTAATACAGATCCTCTCGGAATCCGCCTTCGCGGATTCCCTTCTCAAGATTCCGGTTCGTCGCGGCGATGACGCGGACGTCGACCGTCACTGTTTTTTCGCTCCCCAGGGGCTCGAACCGTCCCTCTTGGAGCACCCGGAGTATCTTGGCCTGCGTGGAAAGCGACATATCACCGATTTCGTCCAGAAAAAGCGTGCCCCGGTCGGCCTGTTCGAATTTGCCGATCCTGCGGCGGACCGCTCCGGTAAACGCCCCCTTCTCGTAGCCGAACAGTTCGCTCTCGAGAAGCGTCTCGGGGATGGCGGCGCAGTTCACGGCCAGGAAGGACCGGTCCGCCCTTCCGCTGTGCTGGTAAACGGCCCTGGCGATCAGTTCCTTTCCGGTTCCGCTCTCCCCCCGCAGAAGCACGGTGACGTTGCTTTCCGCCACTTTGCCGATGATCTTGTAGAGGTTCTGCATGGGCGCGGACCGCCCGATGATGCGGTCCGCGCCGGCCTCTGCCGCCGTTTCCTGCGGCCGAAAGGTAACCTTTCTGCGCAGGATATAGTTGTTCTTCAGGCCGTTGCGGATGAGACTCTCGATGGCCGGCATATCAAAAGGCTTGAGCACATAGTCATAGGCGCCGTATTTGGTGGCCTGTATGGCCGTATCGGTCGTGCCGAAGGCCGTCATGACGATGACCGTCGCCTTGGGATCCTTTTCCCGGATCTCTTTGAGCACATCGAGACCGGACCGATCGGGAAGTTTGATGTCGAGGAAGATGAGGTCGAAAATGCGGCCTGTGCACCGGCTCAGCGCCTCCTCCCCGCTGGCCGCCTCGATGACCTCGAACGGCTGGTCCTGGAGAAAACGCATGAAGGAATACCGGACGCTTTCCTCGTCGTCAACAATGAGTATCTGGCTTTTCATTCGGCAGGCCTCTCCGCTAACGGCAATTGAACGATGAACCGGGCGCCTCGGGGCCTGATGTTTTCTGCCCGCACGATCCCCCCGTGATTCTTGACAATCTGCTGGCTGATCGCCAGGCCGAGACCGGTTCCACTCTCTTTGGTGGTGGTGAAGGGCTCGAAAACGGACGGCAGTAATTCCTCCGGAATCCCGGGACCGTTGTCCGAAATTCGGATTTCGGCCTGACCGCCCTGACCCCCGGTCACTGCGGTTTCGATCGACAGCCGGCCGCCGCCGGCCATCGACTGTAAGGCATTGAGTATCAGATTGGCCACGACCTGCTTCAACTGGCCGGGATCCGCGCATACGACCGGATCCGGCTCGATCCATTGCGTTTTCAGCCTGATGCGGGCGCCCTCGATCTGCGGCCGCATCAGGTGCAGGGCCTGATCGAGCGTCTCCCTGAGCCGGACATCCTTGAATTCCGGTTCCGGAGGCCGGGCAAAGTCGAGAAAACTCTGCAGAAAGGACTCCATGCGCGTGATCTGCTGGAGAATGACCTCGTAATCCCGGCTGATCCGGGTATGCCCCCCGGCCTTGTCCCGGAGGGAGTAGATCAGCATCTTGATGGACGTCAGGGGGTTGCGTATCTCGTGCGCGAGCCCCGCGGCCACGGATCCGAGCATGGCCAGCTTCTCCGAGTGGATCAGCAGGCGGCGGCTCTGGCTCAGATCGCGGTTCGTCCGATGGATCCGTTCAATCAGCATGCGGATGTGCTTATCCAGCTTGTCAAACTCGGATTCGTCGGAAATGTCCATTTCTTCCAGGACATTTTCCTCCGTCGCGCTTTTGACGTTCACGATCAGACGGTACAGCGGCTGGGTGATGCTCCTCGCGAATAGAACGCCGAAGACGAGGCCCAGCAGGATGCTTCCAACCGCAAAAACGATCATGACGGTTCTGACAATGCGGTTCTCCCGCTCCATTTGTTCGCGGGTGCGGTGCATGATCTTTTCGTTGATGAAGAGGTAATTCTCGCATTTCTCGTAGATCGCGCTGAACGTGTCCCGCATGGGGCCGGTCAGAATCAGTCGCGCGGCCGCCGCATCCCCCTCCTGGTGGAGCCTGCGCATGGACCGGTACTGACTCTGATAGCGGCCGAACAGTGCTTCTGTTTCCGACAGGAGCTGTCTTTCCTCTTCGGTGCGGGCCTGCGCCCAGGCCACGCCGAACCATCTGCGGAATATCCTGTCCTTTTCCCTGAAAATGTTCAGCCATTGCGTCTGCCCGTCCAGAAGATAATTGGCCGCAATCCCTTTCATGTCGAGGAGCGCGATTTCCAGTTCTTCAGCAGCCTTGAGGCTGGAAACATTCTCCTTGAACATGTCCCGCGTCTTCCCCAGCATGCGGTCTGTATATAATATGGCCACAGCCCCGAATATAATGAATAACAGGCTCATGCTGACGAAACCGGCTATCATCCTGGGCCTGATATTCCACTTCACGGGTTATCCCCTTGAATAAACATCGAATTAACGTCCCTTGAACCATCGGAAAGATAAACACTTATCCGGAAAAATACAACCGTTTACGGCAAGATGGCTGAAATGGCATTTCATTTGCCCATTATTGTGGCAAGGCCCGTTCCACATAACCGTCTGGAGGTTCATCCGCCATGGGAAACATCATCAGCCTCATCCTCAATACAGGCTGGGTTGCACGATCGGTACTGATCGTACTGGGTATTCTGTCCGTCATTTCATGGGCCGTGATCCTTGAAAAAATCTTCGCATTCAGGAAAATCCGCGTCCAGTCAAAAGCCTTCGATGCGGTCGTCCGGAAAAATCCCGGCAGTGCGGACCTGTACAGGCTGAGCCGAGAATACCCGCATTGCGCCTCGGCTGTTTTCTACATGCGGGCATACCGGGAGTACCATGCATTCCGGCAGAAACGGCAGGCGGCCGCCGCAGAACGTAGCGTGTCCGCGCCGATCGCGCCGGATACGGCGCTCCTGGTGCGTTCCACGCTCTCCGAGGCGTTGGACTTTCCGTCGCGAAACCTGACATTGCTTTCCACGATCGTGGGGATCAGCCCTTTTCTCGGGCTTTTCGGAACTGTCTGGGGTGTCATGGAATCCTTCATTCAGATCGGCCTCCAGGGAACGGCTGAGCTCTCGGCCGTCGGCCCGGGCATCGCCGAGGCGCTCATCACCACAGCCGCGGGACTGGCCGTCGCGATACCGGCGCTCGCGGCCCACAACTGGACAGCCGCGGAACTGAGGAGAATCGAGGACAAGCTCGACATTTTCTCGGATGAATCGAAAAAACGGTTCGACGGGGAAGGCGCGGCATGAGACGGGAGCGGATCGCGCCGATCGCGGACATCAATGTCACCAATCTGGTGGACGTGGCGCTGGTTCTGCTGATTGTCTTCATCATCGCGGCGCCCGCGTTCAAAGGCGGCATTCCGGTCCGCCTGCCCAGGGCCTCAGCTCCGCCCGTGCCGGCCGGCAGCCCGGTTCTCGTGACACTGGATGCGGAGGGCGGCCTGTTCGTGGATCAAAAACCCGTGCCCCCGGACGATCTGCGCGCCGTTCTCGTCCGCATCCGTATCGAGTCTCCGGGTCGGCCGGTTCTGCTGGAAGCGGATCAGGCACTCCCGTACGGCCGGGTCATTGAGGTGATGGACCGCATCCGCCGGGCGGACATACCGGACGTGGGGCTCGTGGTTTCGCCCGGACCTGTCCCATGAAACGCTGGTTGACGCTCTCCTTCGGTTTGCATGCATGTTTTTTCGGGTCGCTTTTTCTCGGCCGCTGGACGCCCTTCCATCCGGAACCGGCGCCGTTCCTGCGCGTTTCTCTCCATATGGCGCCTGCCCCTGAGGAAGAAGCAGGGCCGGAACCGGATGCGGCGCCGGCCGCGTCTGTTGTCCCGCAGGAGAATTCGCCTGAACCCGAGAAAAAGCGGCCCGTCGAGAAGCCGCCGGAACCGTCACCCTCCCGCGCGGACAGAAAGCCGTCCGTTTCCGGGGACCGGAAGCCCGGACCCGCGTCCGAGCCGACCGTGCGCGTCGAAGGCGGATCGTTTCCCTATGCCTACTACCTGAATCTGATCCGTCTCCGGATACAGGAAAACTGGTCCCCTCCGCACAGACGGACCGGGGGCCTGGAGTCCCGGACGGCGCAGGTCGGTTTCACCATTCACCGGGACGGCCGCGTATCGGACGTGGAACTCGAGGCCCAGACCGGTTTCTACCTTTTTGATCAGGCAGCGCTCAGGGCGGTCATGAACGCGGGCCGGTTTCCTCCACCGCCCGGCGGCATGGCGCAGGACCTTCTGAAAATACATGTCACATTCGAGGCGCTTCCGTGAGAAACCGCATGTTCTCTGTGATACGGGCCGCTGTCTGCCTGCTGTTGATAACGGTCCTGCCCGCCGCGGCCGGACAGAAGGATTATTATCTGAAGGTCCAGACCGGCGCTTTCACCGCCATCCCGGTCGCCGTTCCCCCTTTCGAATCCGTGCGCCATGCCGCATGGATCCCGCGGATGCGGGACATCCTCATCGCCGATCTGGACTTCAGCGGACTGATCCGTGTTCTGCCCGCGCCGTCCGGCGCCGTGCCCCGGGAGGCATCGGCTTTTCTCGAAACCCGGTGTTCCGCGAAGGACGGCGGTGTGGAGATACGCGCCAGGCTGAAGGACGCCTCAACCAAATCCGTGATCCTCGAAAGCGTGTTCCGCGCCACAGACGCGGATTTCCGCGTGCGGGCGCATGAATGGGCCGACGCCGTACTCCTGCATCTCACGGGAGAGCGGGGAATCGCATCGACCCGCATCGCCTATGTCGGCAAGCGCCGACGGGCCGGCACGGTCTTCGTTTCGGACATGGACGGAGAGGACATCCGCCGCGTATCCCTGGACGACTCGCTGAATCTGTCGCCCTGCTGGTCCCCGGACGGAAGACGGCTCTGCTATACGAGTTACGCGTCCGGCCGGCCGAGGCTGGCTGTATTCGACCTGGAAGCCGGGCGTCCGGCCCGGTTCACCGCGGCCGGGGGCATGCAGACTTCGCCGGCCTGGTCACCGGACGGGAATCAGATCGCATTCACCCTCACCACGAACGGCAACCCGGACCTGTTCTGCGCGGACGGGACCGGCGGCGCGCTCCGCAGGCTCACCGACAATCCGGCCATCGACTGCTCGCCCGCCTGGTCCCCGGACGGACGCGAGATCGCCTTCACCTCGGACCGCAGCGGCTCGCCCCAGATCTACCTGATGGACGCCTCGGGCGGCAACGTGAGACGCCTGACCTGGGAGGGCGGGTACAACGATTCGCCCGCGTGGTCGCCGAAAGGCGACCGCATCGCCTATGTGACCCGGGACCGGAGCGGTTTTCAGGTCTGCGTCATCGACGTGAACGGCGAGAACCGCGTGCAGCTGACGGACGATCCGTATTCGCACGAGGATCCCTGCTGGTCTCCGAACGGCCTGCACATCGCGTTTTCGGCCAATCCGGGGGGACGCTGGGATATCTTTCTCATGCGGCATGACGGAACGGGCCTTTTCCAGGTCACCCGCGGGGGCGGAAACCTGTCGCCTGCCTGGTCGCCCTTCCCCTCCCGTCCATAAGAGGGTTGATTCATGGCCTGCTTTTCGTTATCTTATCATAATCCGGAGTGGCCCTTGAAAGAACAGACCGGTTTATTCCCGATACTTCTGCTCGTTGCGGGCCTGATCGCGGGCTGCGCCTCGCGAAAGGAGATCGTCCGCTTTCAGGAAGATACGGCCGCCATCCAGGACCGCCTCACGGGCCTGCAGAAGGACAATGAGCAGATGCGGGAACAGCTCAAGGAAATCAACCGTTCCATCCAGTCCCTCCGCGACTCCAACGCTTCCGTTAAAGCGGACCTGCTTTCCGAAATGTCCACCCTGCGGGAGGAGACGGCGTATCTGCGCAACCTGCTCGACGACACCGGTAGCCGGATGTCGCGGATGATGCAGAATTTCGACAGACCGGCCGGCGCAGGGGATGCGGCCGCCGGCGATTCCGGATCCCCGCCGTCCCCGGAAAGCGCCAAAACGCTTTACGACGCGGCCTATCTCGACCTTTCCAGAAAAAACTACGACCTCGCGGCCGGAGAATTCCGCGAATACCTCCGGCTGTATCCGGCCAGCGAATACTCGGGAAATGCGCAGTACTGGATCGCCGAGATTATTTACGTGAAAAAGGATTACGCGGCCGCGCTCGCGGAATTCCGGAAAGTCATCGAAGCATATCCGAAGAGCGGAAAGGTCCGCGCGGCCCGTCTCAAGGCGGCTTACTGCCGCCTCCATCTCAACGACACGGCCGGCGCCAGGGTCGACCTGGAGAAAATCGTGCGGGAATTCCCTGGAACGGAAGAAGCGCGGCTCGCCGCCGGGAGACTGAAGGAAATCCAGTGAGCCGCATGCGCCGGACAGCCCCCGGAGTCCGACCGCCCGGCCGGACGGGCCGAAACGCGAACGCCGGTACGCCGTGATTTCCAGACCCGCCAGAATCCTCCTGCTGTTCGCTGTCCTGCTGATCGCATCCATCGCCGCGATTCGTACATCCTGCGGCATCGCATCCGCCTGGCTTGAAAAACAGATCATCTCCGCCGTGCGCCGGGACGCGGGAGCCGACTGTTCGATCGGTGTCCTGCGCATCGGCCTGATCCGCGGAATCCGGATGGAATCCGTCCGGATCTCCGAAGCGGGGGCGGATTCCCCCTGTTGCTCGCAATTTCCCGCATCCAGCTTCATTCACCCCTGCCGGAATGGCTGCGGAGCGGCCGCTTTTTCGTTTCCATCCGAGTGGACACGGTTTCGGTCGATGTCCGCCGCATCGGCCGTCTGATCGATAATGACGACCGGCCAAAATCCGGGGCATCACTGCCTGCCATCGGCGGACGTTTTCCGATAAACACCGAAATCCGCCTGCGTTTTCTAACTGCTTATGAAAACCGGTCGGATTCCACCGTGGCTTCGATCGACCGCATGGTTCTGCAGGCGGCCCGGCCGGCATCCGATCCCTCAGTGCTGTTCCGGGTATCCGCGGATTCAGTCCGGTATTTCCTGAACGACGCGGCCATCGGTATTCATCAGCCGGTCCTGACCGGAATCGTGGACTCCTCTGCGGTCACGATCCGGTCCTGCGAAGCGGAAATCCCCGGCGGCCGGATGACAGCAGAGGGAAAGATCGCGCCTGTCGGCAATGACTGGCGCATACAGGGCGGCCTTGCGCTCCGGACGGCCGTCGAATTCTGGCCGCGCCGACTTTTTCAGAACGCGGGCGGACGGCTGCCGGTATCCGGTATCGTGGAAGGACGGCTGAATGCGGACTGCGGCCTGAGCCGGCCTTCGGCGGCCTGGAGCATTGAAGCCGACAACCTGTCCTTCCGGAGCGGAGACATCCGGAATGTCCGTATCAGCGGCGCCTGGACGGGGGATTCCGTCATTTTGGATTCATTGATGATGAGAGGCGGCGCCGGATCTGTTTCCGGATCCGGCGCGTGGACATTCCGCGGCGGCCGGCATGCCCGGTTTCACGCCTCTTTCCGTCGGATGGACATCCCTTTTCTCTCCGGATGGTTCATGACTTCACCCGCTCCGGTCCGGGGCACTCTTTCAGGCGACATCCGGATCGACGCATTCCCGGATGACCTGGGTCATCTCTCCGCAGCCGCGACGATCTCGGCGGAGAACCTGAAAATCAGCGGCAGGCCGCTCGATCCGCTTCGGATCGACCTGGACATCGGAAACGGCAGGGCGGATGCCCGGATCACGGGCAAAGGCCTTTCCGCAAGTCTGGACGGTGCCTGGCTTTCCGGATCATCCGGAATTTCCGGATCTCCCATTTCTTCCAACGGCGCATTTTCCGTCCGTCTGGACGATTCTTTCCCGGCTCTTTTTCTGCCGACGGGATTGAGCACCGCGGGACCGATCAGCGTCACCGGTCTTTACCGGGTTCATGGGGACTCCGCTGAAGCGGAAGCCGATTTCACGCTCGCCCGGATTCAGGCCCGCACCTGGGCGCTGGACTCCCTGGCCGGCCCCTTCCGCGTGCTCCTGGAAATCCGCAAACGGTGCTGGTCCGCGGAAAGCGGAGAGGTTCAATGCGCGGCCCGGGCCTTCGGGCCGGAAGACACGCTGAAAATGGGCGGCCGCATCCGCATGACCGCGTCTCTGAATCCCGGAGACGGTGATCCCGCTGGGTCTCTTCGCATGGCCGTCCGGCCGTTTCGGATCGGAGAGATGACCGCGGACTCCGTCTTTCTGGACGCGGGGCTGGAACAGCGCATGCTCAGGATCAACCGTTTTTCCTTCACGCCGGACTCGAATGCAATTGTACTGGCCGGATCGATCCCGGTCGTCCCGGACCGTAACGGTTCATGGAAGCCCGACGCGGCAAACCCCTTTGACCTGCGCCTGACCGGACAGGACATACGCCTGGAACTGATCCGTCCATTCCTGGCCGGGTCTCCTTTGATCAGCGGACGGTCGACATTCGATCTGCGGATGACGGGAACGCCCGCTGATCCCGGTTTGGAGGGACGGTGGTCCGTTTCCCGCGCTTCGTTCCGCGGGAGCGGACTGCCAAAAATCGACTCGGTCTCCTGGGCCGCTGTCTTTCTGGATTCCACGTTACGTATCGAAAGCCTGGCGGGCCGCGTCAACGGTATCCCCCTGGCTCTCTCCTCGGACATCCGATACTCACTCGGAGAGAAGCCCTGCATGCGCGGGACCGCCTTGTTCCTCCGGCCGGCCGGCATCCGCTCCGGTTTCTTTTTCGCATCCGATTCCATGCGGGGCTCCTTGAACGTGGATTCGCTCCACCTGGCCGTTCTGGACTCTCTGTTTCCCGGATCGTCCCCGGTGAAAAACATGAGCGGCGTGATCCGGGTCGATCTCGATTTCTCCGGCCGGCCCGGATCACCGCTCCTGACCGGTCGTTTGTCGGGGAGCGGCATCAATTTTCCCGTCGCCGGGACCGACCTGGGCGCGGGAAACGGCCGTTTCTCCATGACATTTGAAGGGGACGCGATTGCTGTCGACACCCTGTCCATGCCCGTTCTGGGCGGGTCGGCGGATGTCCGGGGCCGTCTCCGGCACGAAAGCGGCAGGCTCATCGCCTGGAACCTGAACGCCGAACTCCGGAACATCCGGATCCGGGAACCGGGCCGCCTGACCTGTACCGTGGACAGGAGCCGCCTGAGTCTGGTGCGGGACGGGAACGCGAACCGGCTGACCGGCGAGATCAAGCTCGGCGAATGCCGCTATCAGCAGACCATGAAAGCTTCCGATTTCCTGTCCATGACCCTGTCTCAGGCCCGGACCGCATCGCCGCTTCCGGATGAACTTGCCGGCATGGAACTGAATGTCCGAATCACCGGCGGCCGCGATGTCTGGATCGACAACAACCTCGCACGGGTCCGTTTCCAGCCGGAACTGGCTGTGTCCGGCCGCGTCTCACACCCCGAATTAACTGGCCGTCTGACCACGCACGAGGGAACGGTGCAGTATCTGGATCATGCTTTCACGCTGAAAAAAGGCACCGCGGATTTCGCCACTGCCGGCCGGATCAATCCCATTCTGGACATCGAGGCCGAAGCCCGGTTGAAAAATTACCAGACCTATTCAGGAACGCCCTATGTCGTGACCCTGACGCTCCGGGGCCCGCTGGACCAGGCGGATTTCGACCTCGCCTCCGTACCCCAGGCATCCAGGACGAACATCCTCACCCTGCTCACGTTCGGCGCCACGCGGGACGAGCTCAACCGGAACCTTCCCGCATCCGACAGGAATGGAGGCATGTCCGATGTGCTCATGGAAAGAGCCAAATCGCTCTCCAGCCGGCGGGTTGCCTCCACGGCGGAAAATTATATGGGAACCTTGTTCCGGCTCGATTCCATGTCCATTGAGGGGAACCTGTTCCGGTTCGACAAGGAGTGGGGCCCGCGCCTCCAGGCCTCAAAACGGGTTTCACGCCGCGTCGCCCTCAATTATTCGACAACAGTCGGACACATGAACGAGGAATCCGTGCGTTTGAATGTGTGGATTGACCGCCGTCTCTCGGTTGAAGGCCACGTGGACCGTATCGGCCGGTCCGGCATCGACCTCAAGTATAAAATCAAGTTTCAATGAACAAGCCCCAACTCCGGGAGATCCGCCGATGAGCGGACATCGACTTCTTCTTCCTGCCATGGTCTGGATCGGCCTGTCGGTTCGGCCGGCCGCGGCTGTTGACGCGCTCCCGGACGCGCCCCGGGGATACTCCGTCGCCGGTCTGGAAATAGCCGGCGCCAGGGCCGTTCCCGAATCGAAATTGAGACGGTGCATGATCACCCGGCCCTCCTCCAGTTTCAGAAAGGCCCCGTACGTCGCCCGGATACTCGAGGGTGACCTCCGGAGCCTTGTGGACTGCTACCACGACCACGGGTACTGGGAGGCCGCGGTCGGGAACGCGGAAGTCCGGATCGATTCCCTGAAAAAAAAGGTTCGCATTTCGATACGGGTCTCCGAGGGCCGTCCTTCACCGATCGGCATGATCTCTCTCGCAGGAAACGTCGCGTTCCGTGACTCTCTGATCCTCGGCTGGCTCCCGATCTCGCGCGGCAGCCTTTTGAAACGGCCGCTGCTCGACGAGTCGCGGAATGCGATTCTCAGGAACCTCTCGGACCGCGGTTACATTGACGGCCGAGCGGACATCGAGTCCCAGATCAACGCTGAAACGGCCGAAGCGTTCGTGAGCATCCGGATCAAGGAAGGGTTTCCGGCCCGGATCGGCGCCATACGGCTTCCCCCGCTGGAGAAAACCCGTGCGTCCGTGGTGCTCCGCGAACTGACTTTTCAGGAAGGCGACACGGTGCGGGTCCGGGACCTGCTGGAATCGCAGAGAAAACTGTACCTGACAGGCCTGTTCGAGAGCGTGTTCATCCGCCCGGCGGACTCGACCGCTGCGGACGCGTCGGAACGGGACATGGTCCTGGAATTGAAGGAAAAGAAATCCGGAGAGTTCAATGTTTCCGTTGGATACGGATACTGGGAAAAAGTCAGGGGCGGCATGGAGCTGTTCAACACCAATGCGGCCGGAACCGCGAGAAAGTTCGGCGTTTCGCTGAAGGGGAGCTTCAAGTACTGGGGCTCCGAGTGCTCATTCTCCGAACCCTGGACATTCGGAAGGCCGTGGCGCACGGACATCATCGTCCGGGCGGACCGGACGGAGGAGCCCGGCTACGGCGTCGAACGCTTCGGCGGCCGCGTGACCGTCGGAAGACAGTGGCGGAATGGAATCCGGTTGTCCGGCCAGTATATCAACGAAGCCTCCCGCCTGGTCCGCGTCCGCATCGATCCCGTGCCCACGGCCCTGACCAGCTACATCCACAGCATCGGCCTGACGGCCGGCCGCGACACCCGGGACAACCCGTTCAATCCAGGCCGGGGTTCCACCGTGGAACTGCGCAATGAACTGGCGGGCGGGCTGTCGAAGGAATCGGCGTCCTTCGGCCGTTCGAATCTGATCGCGCGGTTCTATGTGCCGACGGCCGGCCGCACCGTGCTGGCTTCCGCCGTGGAGATCGGGTGGATCGGCGCTTTGAACCCGGACCGGGACATCCCCCTGAACGAACGCTTCTACGCCGGAGATGCGTCCGCGCTCAGGGGTTTTCCGTACAGAACCGCCGGGCCCCTGGACCGCAATCGCGTCCCGCTGGGAGGAAAATTCAAATTCGTCTGGAACGCCGCGGAATGGCGTGTGCCTGTTTACCGGATGGTTTCCGCCGCGATTTTCTGGGATATCGGCAATGTCTGGACCGATGCGTCCTCCGCCAGCCTGGACGAGATCCGGCATACAGCCGGGTTCGGCGCCAGGGCATCGACACCCGTGGGTGTGCTCCGGCTGGATCTGGGCTTCATTGTGCACCGCAGGGACCACGAGCCTGGCATGCAGGTGATTTTCAACATGGGACAGGCGTTCTGAGAGGCCGGATCCGTACCTACGGTTTTACGGCCACGGACCGGGGCGGATTCTTGATCGGGATCCTGATCACCCCGAGGTTCCGCCCCGGGGCGCATCTTCATCGGGGTTCTGCCCCGATGAAAAAAAAAGCCTGAAGATTGCTTATCCCTTCAGGCTGTTCTGGCTGGAGTCCACAGACTCCGACCCGCATGATTCGCTTGCCGGGATCAGCCGGATGCTTTTGCGGATTCCATCAGATTCTCCGGCATCCCCTCCACAAATGCCCGGATTTCATCCCGGACCCGCCTGTAATGGCTGAACGCCTCCTCTTCCGTTGCAGCGGATTTCGCGAGCCTGGGCGGATCATCGAACCCCTTGTGGATCCGAACAGTCTTTCCGGGAAGAACGGGCAGGACTCGTTCGCCGCGTCACACACGGTGATCACATAATCGAACGTTTGATCCTTCAGCTCATTCAGGTGCTTGGACCTGTGACCTGAGAGGTCCACGCCCGCCTCTGCCATCACCTTGACGGCAGACGGATTCAATCCATGTATCTCGATGCCCGCCGAATATGACTCTATTTGATCCCCCTTGAGATGCCTCGCCCATCCTTCGGCCATCTGGCTTCTGCAGGAATTTCCGGTGCAGAGAAAGAGAATCTTCAGTTTTTCCATGATTCGGATTCCCTCCGGATTTCATTGACGCTTCGGAGATTGGACCATCGGTGTCCCGGAAATTCACCAGACAAACTTCTTCTTCAGCCTGAGCGCCACGTTCACCAGCCCGATCATCACTGGAACCTCGACCAAAGGCCCGATCACTGCGGCAAACGCCTGACCCGAATGGATCCCGAAAACCGCTATCGCCACGGCGATTGCCAGTTCGAAATTGTTGCTGGCCGCGGTAAACGCCAGAGTCGCTGACCGGCCGTACCCCGCTTTGATTCTCCTGCCCATGAAAAAGCTCACCAGAAACATCAACACAAAATAGATGAGCAACGGAATGGCGATCCGTATCACATCCATGGGGATTTTCAGAATCACCTCGCCCTTCAGACTGAACATGACCATGATGGTAAAAAGCAGGGCGATTAAGGTGATCGGACTGATCGCCGGGATGAACCTGGAATGATACCAGTCCCGGCCTTTGGCTTTCACCAGAAACAGCCGCATGAGTATTCCCGCGATGAATGGAATGCCGAGATAGATGAATACGCTGACGGCAATCTGGCTGATGGTGACATTCACGGCGACGCCCTTCATCCCGAACACCGGCGGAAGGAGCGTGATGAAAATCCACGCGTAAACGGAATAGAACAGAACCTGAAAGACGCTGTTGAACGCAACCAGTCCGGCCGCATATTCCGTATCCCCCCCGGCCAATTCGTTCCATACGATGACCATGGCAATGCAACGGGCCAGGCCGATTAAAATCAGTCCTGTCATGTACTCGGGAGTCGCCGGTAAAAAGACGATCGCCAGCAGAAACATTAAAATAGGCCCGATCACCCAGTTTTGAACCATGGACAGGCCCAGTATTTTCCAGTTTTTAAACACATCACCGAGTTCTTCGTACTTGACCTTGGCCAGGGGCGGAATCATCATCAATATCAAACCCGCCGCGATGGGAATTGACGTGGTTCCAACCTGCAGGCGGGTGATCCACTGCGTCACGGACGGAAACGCGGTGCCGAGAAAAATGCCGAAACCCATCGCCAGAAAGATCCAAAGTGTCAGGAAACGGTCGATAAAAGACAGTTTTTTACCGGTTTCCGAACCCATATCCACTCCTAGTCAAGGGTCCAAATTGATTATAAAATCAGATACAGCCCGGCCAGAATCACCAGCACCCCGCAGATTTTTTTAAGGATCACCGCCCCCTTCGAGCGTTCGTTCCAATGCAGGTATTTCTGAACCATGCTGGTGAAAGTTCCGGCCAGCACGATAACCGAGCAGTGCCCGATCGCGTAGAGCAGCACCAGAGAAACGGCAAAGGGCAGGTTTGTGGAAGCGGCCTGGAACGCGATCCCCAGCATGGGCGCCATGAAGGCGAACGTGCAGGGCCCCAGGGCTACACCGAACAACAGACCGATGATGAAGGCGGCCCAAGCGCCTTTTTTTTTCATTTTCGGCTGACCGGTGACCCCAAGAAACGGGATGCGAATGACGTCCAAAAGATGCAGGCCGATGACGAAGAAGATCACGGCTACGAAGTAATTGCCGGTTTTCCCCACGTCGCCCATGATGCGTCCCATCAGACCCGTGATCAGTCCGATGACACCGATGGTGATAAGAATGCCGACCGAGAACAGTCCGGCCAGAACGAAGGCGCGTTTTTTCGTGACAATCCCCTGGCCGCCGATGAAGCCGACGATCAGGGGTATGGAGGACAGGTGGCACGGGCTGAGCAGAATGCTCAGAATGCCCCACGCGAAAGAAGCGGCCAGGGCCAGCCAGGCCGAGCCGGTCAGGCTCTGGGTGAGCCAGACGAACAGGTTTTCCATTCAGAAGCTCCGGATTGACCTATGGGTTTCGTACTTTATTCACGGACGCCTCGCCCCCTTTCAGTTCGGGGACGCGGCAAGCGAATGGTCCGTGTGGACGGTGATTACTGCACGCCCTTCATCTTGAGGATCTTGACCAGTTCTTCCTTCGGGAAAAATCCCTGGTGGCGGTGGTATTCCGCTCCGTTCTCGTCCAGGAAGACCTGGGTCGGGATGGCGCGTATGCCGTACTTTTCCGCGTACGGCCGGCCCGCGTCGGTCCAGACATCGTAAAAGACCACATCCACCTGATCGCCGTACTCCTTCTCAATATCCTCCATGATCGGCTGCATCATTTTGCATGGAATGCACTTGACTGATCCGAGTTCGACGAACGTGACTTTCTTTTTCGAGACCTGCGCGGAGACCGGCTTCGGGCCTCCAGTGTTTTGTTTCCGATCGTCGCCTGAACAACCGTTCGCCGCCACAACCAACAGTCCGATGATCAGAATCGCGCGAATGATCTTCATCATTGTATCCTCCTGTTCATTCCTCCGGACCGGATGATCCCGGCGATCCAACCCGGCCATTCTTTCTGTTCTCAAATAAACCTTTTCGTCTTGCACTTGTCACATTCGAACTGAAGCGTTGTATGCGTGACGCCGAACCGGCTCCGAAGCATTTTCTCGATTCGCTTCTGTATTCGTTCCGTCCGGCTCACCGGCATGTCGTCCACGTCGAGATGAGCCTCGAAATGGACGTCCGCGTCACTCAGCTTCCACAGATGGCCGTGGTGAACGTTCTTCACGCCCGGTACGGATTCGATGGAACGCTGAACCTCCCCCAGGTCGATCTCAGCGGGAGAAGTCATGAGGACCATGTCCGCGGATTCCTTCAGGATTCCGACGGTTTCCTTCAAAATGTACAGGGAGATGAGAATAGTGAGAACCGGATCGATCCATGCGAACTTAAAGAGCACGATGGCAACCGCGCCTGCTATGACGGCCAGGCTGGAAACCGCGTCGCCCATCAGATGGACATAAGCGGACCGGACGTTGATGTTTTTCCTGGAATCGCGTTTCAGCAGGGCCATCCCGGCGAAATTCGCGAGAAAACCCGCGGCCGCGACAACCAGCATCAATGCTCCCGAGATCGGGTTCGGGTGCGAGAATCGGCCGATCGCTTCCCGGATCAGAAAAACGCAGATCACGACCAGAACGCTCGCATTGATGAGAGCCGCCAGCAGTTCCGCGCGCTTCCATCCGAATGTGTGTTTCGGCGTCTTGGGTCTCCGGCTCATCCGCACCGCGACCGTACTGAGGACCAGCGCGAGGCTGTCTCCCAGATTGTGCGCCGCGTCGGAAAGAAGGGCCAGGCTTCCTGAAATGATTCCGCCTGCGATCTGAACCAGCGTGATGAACAGGTTCAGGATGATCGTCAGAATCAGCTTCTTCTCCAGACGGCCGTCCGCGGCAGTTTTTGAATGCGTGTGCGCCATATCCGTTTCGATTCTCCCGGTCAGGACGTTTCGCGAAGAAACGGCTTCAGAACGGACAGCGGCGGAAAGGAAATCGCCTCGGTTCCGCACTGGTTTTTACACGAACTGCAACCGACCACACACTGGAACGGTTCGGCTACGACGGGTTTGTTTGTTTCATCATTCCACGCATAGACACTGTGACCGCAGAATTCGTAACAGGCCCTGCAACCGACGCATTTGTCCTCTTCCACGGTCGGGTTCCAGGGGATTTTCTCCCTGGCCGTGCCTTTCCAGAATCCGTATACCTTCTGCATGGTTCAGGCGCCTTTTTCGATCCATTCCTTGATCTGACCGACATTGGGCATTTTGCCCTGAACCATGAGCTGTCCGTCCAATATCAGTGCGGGCGTGGACATGACGCCGCGCTCGATCATGGCATTGATGTCCGTCACCTTTACGATTTCAGCCGTGCGGCCGAGCTCTTCCAGCGCTTTTTTTACGTTTTCAACGGTGGCATTGCATTTCGGGCATCCCGAGCCCAGAACTTCAATTTTCATTTTGATTCCTCCTGCTATGGATGCGCGGGCTGAACCCGCGGCTACCGTGAGCTCCACCTATCAGAAAAGCCATCCATAAATCAACCCGGTGACCGTCGCCATGACAACGACCAAAGACACGAAAACGGCCG
>CAVTNR010000012.1:0-446460 GCA_963736115.1 uncultured bacterium | reverse complement strand
TCAGTAAATTCATACGGCCCGGCGCCTTCCGTATCGGCCTCGATTCGAATTTGAAAGAATTGATGGCTGTGGCGTGCAAAAACGCCAGACGGATCGATTGCTCTGGTGGTTCTGAACCAGGGGGATCAGCCGATGCGCTTTCAGGTCGAGTTTGACGGGCGGTTTTTCCCGGTGACGATCGAAGGACGGGCGATTCAGACGTTGATGATTCGGTGATGCGGGGCTTCGTCCTTCGATCGAGGAGCAGCCCCAATTGGTTGGATGACCTAGGCTGAACCTTGGGACGATCAGAGTAAACACTGAGTACTTTGTCCTTCTATTTGAACATAACCTTGATGCATTTAAAGCCCAAGGCAGAGTCTTTATGAAATCGGGATTTATAAGTATTTGCGGAACGCTACTGTTATAAAAATGAGAATAAAATTCTTTCAATAAAAGGAATATCCATATGCCTTTACAAGATATTGTGTTGTCTCCAAAAATGAATAGAAAACCCATAGATCCATTAGAGGTTTTTAAAAAGTTAACTCTTCGGGGGTCAATTGAAAATATTTGGGAACCACAAGCAAATGCTTTAAGAGAATGGCATAAAGAAAGAACAAACTCTGATATATTAATCTCAATGAATACTGGAGGTGGTAAAACTTTTGAGTGGCATTTTATTAGCGCAATCCTTGGTCAATGAGACTAATGGACATGTTCTTTATGTGTGTCCGAACAATCAGCTAATCGAACAAACTTTTGAACGAGCAAAAGAAATTGGTATATCACCGGCAATTAGATATAAGGGTAATTGGACTGATCGAGAAGAATTTGATATTGGAAGCATATTTTGTCTTACTGATTCCCAACACTATTTAATGGGAAATCAATTTTTTCTGATAATGTTATTGATGCTATTGTATTTGATGATGCCCATGTTGCTGAAAATATAGTAAGAGGACAATACATAAAGCATTCCTTTTGAACATAGCGCATTTCATGAAATTATCGAACTTTGTCGTAATTATTTTATTAGTAGTGGTCAGTCTGGGCATTTCGATGATATTATGGATGGTCGATTTTCATCGGCGATGTTTATACCAATGTTTGTGCTTTTTGAGCATGCTCATAAAATTAGGAAAATATTATTATCACGTGGGATTGAAGAAATAGAGGGTTTACCTTGGGAACACATCAAAGATCATCTAGATCATTGCTGTCTGATTGTAAATGGTCGCAAATTTGAGATAACCCCAATAATACTTCCACTATTTCAGTCCAACTACTTTAAAGAGAATGTACGTAGAATATATCTAACTGCTACAATACCAACACAGGCATCTTTTGTTCGAACATTCGGTATAAGATGTCCAAAAATAATACAACCAAGTGGGAAGTCAGGAGAAGCTCAGAGATTATTTGTTTTTGTATCTGGAGAAAATGATGATGAACAACGAAATAGCGCAAAAACTCTAGTTAGTAAGTATAAATCGTGTGTCATTTCACCTTCATATAAATTAGCTGAAAATTGGGTCCCGCCTGCTACCATTTTTAATCCCGAATTGGGACAAACAGAAATCAATCGATTTTGTAAATCTAATGAAACTGAAATGCTAAGTCTTGTTGCTAAATATGATCAGATGATCTACCAGGAGATGGATGTAAAGTACTAATATTGGACTGTCTCCCAAAAAGTGATAATCTATTTACTAAATTTATTGATGAAAATATTCGAATCGAAACAATACGATTATCGAACACAGCAACAAGAGAGTAATACAGGCTATTGGACGTATCTTCCGTAGTAATACAGACCATGGAGTTGTATTAGTAATCGGAACGCAACTACATACTTGGTTGAGATCATCAAAGAATGAGCTTTTTCCCGAAACTACTTCAACAACAGATGCTACTTTCATTAGAACTAACAAAAAAGGTTAAAGAAGGAGAAGTAACCTGGGAAGAATTAATCAATGGGATTCTGTCAGGAGAAAGAGAATGGGATAGATTATATAATCAATATATTGAAGCAGCCGATTTAGCTCAAACTGCTGAATGGCATATTAAACTAATTTTACAGAAAGAACATATGAGAAATTATGGACGGCTAAGTATTCTCAGTCAGTTAAAAAATATTTCAGAATTAGTCAGAAATGCAAAACAACATGATCTTCAATTGGCGGCATGGTATCAACATCTTTGCGGATTTGCTCGATTATGCGAAAAAGATAATTTCGGAGCATATAATGATTTCGATCGAGCAGCAAATATATGTTCAGAATTAGGTAGACCATTGGAAAGGGTAAAATTCAAAAATAAGGATGCGAGCGGAATTAAAATAAGCAATCAAGCCAGAAGAATTATTGAGATGTATAAAAAAAAGAAGGATAATATTATTGCTGAAATAGAAAAAGTAGATAGCGAATTAATTTATGGTCCAGAAACTAAGAAAGCAGAAGAAGCTCTTCGGATATTAGGGCAGTTATTAGGTTTAAATTCTCAAAGGCCTGATAATACAACAGGGACTGGGCCAGATGTGACATGGGAAGGAGAAAATGATCCATTAGCTTTTGGATTTGAATTGAAAACAGACAAGTAAAGATGGGAAATATTTTAAAAGGGAAATTGCTCAATGCCATGATCACGAAGAATGGCTAAATAAGAAATATTTCAATAAGGCATCAATAGCTATTATTGGAAGAATATTGCCCATTTTAAAAGAATCAAATCCATCTGAAAGATTACATATAATCGAATTACCTTCCGTGAGAGCATTATTAAGCAGAGTAATGAAATTTTATGAGAATATCGAAGAAGAAGATAAATCTGAGATTATTATCCAAATGTTGATTGAATTTAATGGATTAGATTGGCCGAATTGCGTTCAAGCATTGGAAAGTAGATTAGCAATCGATTTGATAGAGAATGATGATTAACGTGGTTGATCAAATTGGATTTCGTTGAAGGGTCTTTATTGTGTGAATTTATATTGAAGTCTGTTTGTCTTGGATGTGTGGCCGGGATAGTGTGATTACTATTAAAAATCTGTGTGGGATAGCCCTTTGAGCTGTAGCTTAAGAAATTAGATCTATCAGGATTGACGGGTAATATTTTCTGGGAATTTACAAAGTATTAGCCTTGAGCGGCATTTAGAATAAAAATAATTATTTTGTATTTGGACGAGAAAAATCCTAAGGTGATTCAATTATTTGTTCTATACAATGATGCATAGCCAGAAGGGCTATGCCAAACATATAAAAGCGAATTATTTTAAGGCCACCCGCTCGTGATTTTTTGCCTCCAAGAGATAAACCTTGAAAAATCAGAAAGCCATAAGTGAACTTTTCAATAAAAAATAACGCTCCTCTTATACGAAATGATATTTTAAATTTAATTGATATATTTTCAAATACAAAAGAAGAGTATCAAAAACAATTAGAAGAAGCTCAAAAAATTCCTTTAAGGATAAAAACTTATGATTTCATTTTAAAAATAATCACTTTTGGTATAATCGAATCTCCGGATAGAAATAAAGAAGTATTATTAAAGCAAAGAGTTATTCATGAAAAATATTTTCCTGTTTTATTTGAAATTCAGAAAAATATTAAAGAATTAATTGCTCATTTCGAAAAATATAAGAGTTTTGATAAAAGGTTCTATATTACAATATCAGGTATTGTTGGTTTCGGTGAGTATCCTGAAAATTGGCATGAAATCTCTGGAGAGATTCGCGAGAGAGATGGTTATAAGTGTAAATATTGTGGGTCTAGTGATATGATATTATACATGTTCATCATGTAATACCATTGTCTATGGGCGGTTCGAATTCCTCGTCTAATTTGATCACTTTGTGTGAAAAATGCCATATAAAAAAACATCCACACATGAGGAAATAGCGATATGGCCTTTTTCGGAATGATACCAGAAGGTGCTGGCGGACATGTTGTTGAATACGAAGCCCAGGTAAATCTAGCAACACCACATGATTCGGAATCTTTGGATATTCGGCTGTTAGGTTTGCCGCAAATAGCATTAAGGCAAGGGATTCCTCGTTGGCAAAGTGCCCTTAAAAACTGTGATCTTGAATATCCAAAGTATGAAGTTACTATTAATCTTGCGCCAGCGGATTTACCTAAACCAGGAACTACGCTAGAGGCTCCTATAGCGGCTATTCTGGGTATTCTTGGTCAAACATCTGATGAACCAGAAAAAATTGAAAAAAAGGATTTAACTGAAGAGGAAATTAGGAAAATACTTTGGGAAATCAAAGATCGAAATATTAAAAGAAAGAAACTATATAAGAGCGTTCTAGAAAGCGATTGGATAATTATTGGTGAGTTAAGTCTTTATGGTGAATTAAAAAGTACAAGATCGTTGTTGGGTATGATTTCCAATACTCCAAAGGAAGCAAATATTATTGTGCCTTTTGAATCGAAAGACGAAGCAAGTCTTTTATTATTTAATGCACCCCAAAGCAAAAATCTATTATGCAAAGACATTAAAAGAAATTGTTCATTTTATTTTAGGTAATGATGAAATTGATCGAATAAATTATGATGTAAAATCTATATTACGTTCAATTTTAAAGGATAGAAAAGAAAGAGATATAGTCGATTTCAAAGATATTTCTGGACAGGATATAGCAAAAAGAGCTTTAGAAGTTGCCGTTGCGGGAGGTCATTCAACGTTATTGTTCGGCCCTCCAGGGGAAGGCAAGACTATGCTAGCAAAGGCTATTCCTGGTATCATGCCTTTAATTACTCCAAGGGAGTGTTTCGAAATTAATCAAATATATAGCGCAAAAGGATTATTGAAGGAAGGACAAATAATAGTAATTAGGCCTTTTAGACAGGTTCATACTTCAGCATCAAAAGTTAATATTTTAGGCGGACGAGGACCAGATAATTGTAAAGAACCAGGAGAAAGTATCTCTTGCCCATCATGGAGTTCTTTTTTTAGATGAATTACCCCAATTCCCAAGAGATATATTGGAGAATCTTCGTGGACCTCTTGCAGAAAAGAAAATAATTATCGGTAGAGCATCAGGTGCTGTGGATTTTATGTGTAATTTTGCAATGATAGCTGCCATGAATCCATGTATTTGTGGTTATTATGGAGAGTATAAATGTTCGACTTGTAATAAAACTATATGGAAACAGAATGGAGAATGTGAAAATCATCCTGAGGCGAGAGACAATTCATAAATGTAAATGTACAAAACAAATGGTAGATTCATATCTACGAAAATTGAGTGGCCCTTTTTTGGATAGAATAGATTTAAAAGTTCGGGTTTATTCATTAAATCCGGATCAAGATTCGGTATATCTAATTGTGAGGATTCACAAACTATAAGAAATAGGATAAAGAAAAAGCACGCGGATCGGCAAACAATACGGTATCAAGGATTGCCATTCTCCGTAAATGCTGAAGTCGACAATATGCAACGATATTTCCATCTTATGAAACTATCTTCATCTGATAGAAGGGAATTTGAAAGAATACAAGGTGAAAAAAATATTAGTACAAGAGGGTGCGGTTAAGGTCATTCAAGTAGGAAGAACCATTGCTGATTTAAATAATTCTGATGAATTGAAAATCGATCATATCCTGCAAGCAATGGGTTTTATGGGTTCATCTTTCAATGAGATGGATATTCAGATAGACTTCGAATCTGAAATTCAAGAAAAAGGATATATTGATAATCCAAATATTATTAATAAAATGAAAGACAGAATTTTATCCGAATTGAGTAGATGAAGGCTATCAAAAAATAAAGTGGCCAAAGAGATGGATATTTCAATTTTAACATTCAATAAAATATTAAGAGGGGAGACAAAATATTTCTGAACATACAGTTAATAAAATATTTAAATGGCTAAACCATAGTGCCGAAAAAACATTTTAGTTTAAAGAGTTGACATAAGTAAAAGTAATTTATTAATATTTCGTGATAGTACTTGGAATGTGTTTTTGGTTGATCAGTTTGAACAATAAAAATACTTCGAGGATCAAATGAATACCTGGGCCTACATCTTCATCACCTCCCGTCAACCCAAGAACGTATTGAGAAACATCCGAAAGATCGAAGGTGTGGTTCATGCGGATGCATTGTTCGGGACGCCGGATATCATTGCTATTGTAAAAGGAAAAGACATCGCGGACATGGATCGCGTCATTGATAAAATCGCAGAAATCCCGGAAATCATCAGCACGGACTCCAAGGTCGCGCGGTGGATTGATGGGGTGGAGTTTCCGGAGGGGTGAGTGATCATTCTGACGCCTTCATGTGACCGACCAGGCAACTCACTCAGAGAATTCTATAACACTTGATGGCCCGAGGGATCCGCTTCGGCGATCACAAAAGCAAGGTGGGCCGAACTCAGGAGTGACGTATCTAATGTTTAATCAAATGCCATATATTCTGCTCATTCCCGATAAGAAAAAATTTTAACAAAACGCGGCACAATCCCAATAAAATGAATATTTTACCGACAATATCCAACTTAATCGGTTACGTTCAGACCTGCTTCAAATCCCATTGACAACCCTCTTTTTTTCTCTTAAATTTCCTTTACGGTAACGTACACGCATGGCAAAAACAGGCGAGAAAACCTGTTGATTTCGCCGTTTTTTAGATTAACTTTCTTTATTGAGTTAAAGGGCTTTGTGCGCCCTTCAAACAACAGCCGGGGCTTACCGGCATTTCCTCACGTCAAAACACATCACATTACTCTTTGTTGAGGAGACACGCAATGTCGCAAGAGAGAGACAATTTCGTCGCAGCGAAGCTGGCGAAAATGACCCTGGCTGAGAAGTGCGGCCAGCTGCTCACGTTCACCTGGCGCGGCGCCTACCTGACGCCCTCGGGGTTCGAGCAGATCACCCGCCTGCATGCCGGCGGCCTCTGCCTGGAACCGTACGCCCTCGAAACCAGCAAGAACCTGTACTGGGGCCGCTCGCAGGTCGATCCCAACTTCAAGAAGCCGAAGGATTACTTCGACATCGCGGCCACCTATTTCGACGACCGCAGTTACGGCGTGAGCGTCACCCCCGAGGAGCTCACCGAGGCGCTCAACAAGCTGCAGCAGGTCGCCATGGGCCGGCCCTCCGGCATTCCCCTGCATATCACCATCGACATGGAAGGCGACTTCAAGAACGACTACTCAGCAGGGCACGTGGTCCAGTTTCCCCCACCCATGGGCATCACCGCCATCGGCGACCTCGACATCGCCTACCGGGTGGCGTACACACTCGGCAAGCAGATGGCCCTCATCGGCATCACCCAGTTCTACCATCCCGTGTGCGACGTCAACATCAACCCGCTGAATCCTGAAATCGGCGTGCGTTCCTTCGGCGACGATCCGCAGAAGTGCGCCCGGTTCATCGAAGCGACTGTGCGCGGGTACCAGGACGCGGGCATCGTGGCCACGGTGAAGCATTTCGCGGGCCGCGGCGACTCCGCCACGGACGCGCATGATGTGCTCGACGTGTGCAAGGGCGACCTGCAGCGCATGAAGGAAGTCGAGCTCGTCACCTTCCAGGCGGGCATCAACGCAGGCGCCAAGGCCCTGATGACGGCCCACACGATTTACCCGGCTTTCGACAAGGAATTTCCGGCCACCCTGTCGTCCAAGGTGCTCGTCGACCTGCTCCGCAAGGAGATGGGCTTCCAGGGCGTCGTGGTTTCCGACGCCATCGGCATGGCCGCCATTCTGAAGAAGTGGCCCCTGCCCCTGGCCTGCGCCATGGCCATCAAGGCCGGCGTGGACACCATTCTGCTCAAGGCGGACGACGAATCGCGTTCGCAGTGCTTCTTCGGCATCAAGAGCGCGGTTGAACGCGGGTTCCTCTCGGAGGAGCGGGTCGATGACGCGGTGAAGCGGCTCCTGAGCATGAAGTACGACCAGGGCCTGTTCGAGAAGGCCGGCAAGATGGATCCGGAGCAGACCCACATTCACGTGCACAGCAAGGAAACCCAGGGCTTCTCCCGCGAAGTGGCGCAAAAGGCCCAGCTGGTCGTGCGCGACGACAAGAACCTGCTGCCCCTGTCGAAGGACAAGAAGATCCTCGTCATCGAGCAGATTATCCCCTATTCCTTCCTGGGCAAGGATCTGTACAGCCACCCGCACATGTTCTGCGAGCAGATGGCCAAGCACTCCATGAACCTCATCCTCGACGACACCGGGTTCCACTCCGATGAGGACGAAGTCGCGGAAGCGCTGAAGCTGGCCAAGCTGGCGGATATGGTCGTTATGACCAACTATTACGCCCGCATCGAGAAGCGCGGAAACAACCAGCACCTGGTGAAGGCCCTGAAGAAGGCGGGACACACCGTGATCGTGGTGACGAACTTTCCGTACCGCAGGGGCGTCACCAAGGAAGCCGACGCCGTGATCTGCAACTTCTCCGGCTCGCCCGATTCGATCCGTGCCTCCGCGGACCTTCTGTGGGGCGTGTTCAAGGCCAGCCCGACGACGACCATGCCGATCGACCTGAGCGCGGAGGCGAATCTGCCCGATACGCCCCCGACTCCGAAAAAGAAGAAGACCTCCAGGGCCGCGTCCGCGAAGAAGGTCACAGGCAAGGGCAAGAAGGCCGCCGGCAAGAACAAGAAGGCGGTCAAGCCCAAGGCCAAGGCGAAACCCAAGAAGAAGGCCAACATGTGGGCGGGAAAGTGCTAGCCCTGTAGCACCCGGGCGGACTTTTTTCAGCCTCATTTTCAGAATACTCATTCCGAGCGCCGGCCGCGCGTCATTCTCACCGGGCCGGCGCTCGGAATTGCTATGAACCCCGGTTTCCCGGGGTCCCTTGCGCCGCATCAGAACCCCCAACCAGCGAGAAACCCATGCCGAAATCCAACGTATTCGATCCGCGCGATCTGTTCACCATCGCGGGCCCGAAAGTCACCGAAATCTATGAGAAGAACAAGATGACGGTGCACTTTCAGGGCATGTCCAAGACGCTGCAGTTTCCCCAGACCGTCGCTTTACAGGGTGCGCCCACGGCCTCCATCGGAATCAACCCGTACGGAATGGTCAACCGGCTGAACGACGCGGGCCGGCTCATCATGCTGAACCAGAAGGCCGTGCAGTTCGGATCCGTGCCTTTCGTGAAAATCGGGGACAAGTGCACGACCCTCACACAGAAGAAGCCCGGCGAATCGGAACTGCCGGACGACATACCCGCAATGCAGAACTATTACCATCCCTCCGTGGACCCGAAGGACGTCGCGATTTCTCTGGCCACGCCCACACTCGAGCTGGCCTTTAAGATCGGTAAGATCAAGATCGTACGCAGGCTCGTGTCCCAGCTCCTGGCCGGCAATGAGCACACGCTCATGCCCATCGGCGTCGAGCAGTACGAGGTCGAGAACGCGTCCAACCAGGAACAGACAGTCACGCTGGTGATTCCCAAGCCGTCCCTGGTCAACCTGCAGGAAAAAGAGCTCAAGCCCACGGATCAGGACAGCGTGTATGTCAGTTCGGCCGCAGTGTACGGACACAGGCACGAAGAGTTCAATTCCGACGGCGTACGCGGCGTGGTCATGGGAAGCACGGAGACGGAGAACCGCATGGTCCTGGCGGTCGCGGAGCAGGACGGCGTGTCCGTCGATGTTCAGCCCTATTTCTGCCTGAATCGGCTCAAGGACGACCTTCTGCTTAATGATGACGGCTCGTTCTACGAGAAGCGTCAACCCATGATCCGCTCCGATTACGGATGCGCGGTCAGCCTGACCTTCACGGTTGCGCCGCGTTCCACGGGCAAGGTCGCGGTGGCCGTGGCCCTCGATTTTCCCCAGCAGGTGTACATCGACGGCACGAAATTTCCCCGCAAGTATCTCAAGAATTTCGGCAATCCCGAGACGCGGGCGATGGACCTGGTCAAGATCGCGCTGAACAGCCATCCCCAGTGGCTCGAGAAGACCCTCACGGTGCAGAAGCGCATTCTCGACATGATTCAGTCCAGCCCGTCGTATAAGGCGGACAAGCCCGGCGCCCTGCGGCTGGCCCGGCTGATTCTGAACGAACTGCACTTTCCGCTGTCGAACGCTATCGTGTGGGTGGAGGACGAGAACGGGAACGAGCGCGCGCGGTTCCTGGAGTGCTTCGACTACGCGTACATCGACCCCTCGGACGTGGACTGGTACTCCATGGTTCTGCTCATGCTCTTTCCGGCAGTGGAGAAGGACCTGTGCCAGGCCTTCATTGACTCGATCAATGCCGTGGATCCCACGAAGCGCTGGTACCATTATCACGCGTCCTTTGTCGACGCGCGCAGGCATTTCCAGACCCATCCAGAGGCGTACGAGGGCTTGCCCCTGACGCAGATACGCGACGATTTCAAGACCAAGGGCAGTGTGGCCCACGACGTGGGCGCCATGCCCAAGGGCCATCCCCTGCGCAACGTGAGCGACTACGCCTGGTACAATAACAACTACTGGGTGGACCTGTACCCGAAGCTCGCCATGCGGGTTCTCCGAAACGTCAAGTTCACGGGCGACATCGAGTTCGCGAAGAAGAACTGGGAAACCCTGAAGTTCGGGCTGGAATCCCTGCTGAAGCTCGACTTCGACAATGACGGCATCCCGGAAGGGTACCCGAACGAGGTGAAGAACACGTTCGACAACCTGGTGCTGTTCGGCGCGGACGCGTATGACGCCACGCAGTTCCTCGGCGGCTGTCAGGCCCTGCTCAAGCTGGCCGACATCGTCGGCGACGCCGAGGGTAAGGCCCGCATCCAAAAGGCGTTCGATAAGGGCTGGGCCGCGTTGGAACAGCTTTGGCGCGACGGAAAGAACAAGGCGGGCGAGAAACTGCAGTACTACATCACTTGCTATGATCCCAAGACCGGCAAGAAGAACACCGACGTCTGGACCAACCAGCTCGACGCGCTGTGGTACCTGCTGGTTATCGGCGAGGAGCCGCTCATCCCCGAGGACCGTGTCAAGAAGATCCTGAAGACGATCTACAGGACCAACAAATCGTTCATGGGCTGGGCCATGTGCAAGACCGAGAACGGCAAGCCGGTGAAATCGGACCAGGGCAAGGACGTGTACACGACTTCCAACTATGTGTTCGCCCAGCTCCTGGAATACTACGGCATGACCCGCGAGAGCAAGGAAGTCTACAAGCACATGGACCGGGTCGTGTTCGACTACGGCAATTCCATGGTCACGCCGGACAACCTCAGGGCCGAACTGGAGAAAGAGGCCGGGGAAAAGACCAAGGGGCCGCATTACATCGTGGCCGCTTACCCGAGACCGGGCGCGGTGTGGAGCCACCTGGTCATGAACCATATCAAGAATGTACAGGCCAGGACGAAGTCCAAGACCGTGAATCCGCAGGATCTCATTCCGTTCTATCCGAACCTGCTGAAGGGGGAGTGAGGGGCTGCGTTTCTTCCGTCCCGGGCTGAGATTGCTTCGGCCGGTCCGCCGGCTTGCCCTCGACCTGATCGGGGGACCGGCCTCGCAATGACAAGACCGATAGGCCTCGCGATGACAAGGCTCTGCACAAAGGGGCTGGCCTCGCGATGACACTCAATAATTAAGGAACACCATCACATGTCCAAGCATTATGATATCACATTTGTCGGCCATATGTGCTATGACGAAATCATCCCCTTCGGCGGCACCGCGCATGTGGCGCCTGGCAGCGCGGTGCTGTGCGGCGCCATGGTCGCGGCGCGCGTGGGCAAGAAGGTCGCGGCTGTCGTCAAGATGGCGAAAAAGGACGAGTCCATACTCCAGCCGATGAAGGACATCGGCATCGACACCTTCCTGATCCCATCCGAGGAGACCACCTATTCGCGCGTTCTGCACGAATCCGCGAACGTGGACGAGCGCAAGCTGACTCTGGTCAAGTCCGCGGGCATCATCTCCATTGACGATGTGCCCGAGCTCGACTCCACGTGCATGCACCTGGCGGGCATTTCGGATACCGAGTTCGACATGCCCCTGATGCAGGGCCTCAAGGCGAGGAAGGTCAGCCTGTCCGTCGACATGCAGAGCTTCGTCCGGCACGTCACGCCGGTCACGCGCGACATCGAGTACAGCGACGTGGCGGACAAGAAAACGATCGCGGCCATGATGGACAAGGTCAAGCTCGACGTCGTGGAAGCGCGCATCCTGACCGGCACCGAGGACCTCGAAAAGGCGGCGGTTATTGTCGAATCGTGGGGATGCCCGGAAGTGGTGATCACGCACAGCCAGGGCGTGCTGGCGCGCGTGAAGGGCGCCACCTATTACGAGAAGTTCTCGAACAGCAGTGTGGTCGGCCGCACCGGCCGCGGGGACACGACCTTCTCGGCCTACCTGTGCCGGAGGCTGGAGCACGAACCGGCCGAGTCGCTGAAATTCGCGGCCGCCCTGGTTTCGCTGAAAATGGAGAAGATCGGCCCCTTCGGCGGCACCCTGGAGGAGGTTCTGACCCGGATGAAGGAGAAGCATTCAGCCTGATCGCCGGCTGAAAGGCGGCTCCGTCGCACCATCCCCGCATGCCTCCGTTATCAGATCCGGAAATTCGGAACGGTCGGCATGCGGTTTTTTTTCAGGCAGAGCTTTGATCCGTGCCGACATCCGGAATCGCGGTGTGGAGTCGCAGGAAAAAAGGAGAAAGCCATGAACGCAATGCCCGATTCTCCCGCTTTGAAGCAGATTTTCAAAGAAGATTTTCTGATCGGCGCGGCACTCAGCGCGGACCAGATCACGGGCAAGGAACCGGCGGCGGCCGGCCTGGTCCGTCAACACTGCAGCAGCATCACGCCCGAAAACGTTCTGAAATGGGAGGAAGTGCATCCGGAGCCGGACCGGTACAATTTCGACGTTCCGGACCGGTATGTGGAGTTCGGCGAAAAGAACGGCATGTTCATCATCGGCCACTGCCTGGTCTGGCATTATCAGACCCCGGCCTGGGTGTTTCAGGATTCGTCCGGCCGTCCCCTGACGCGGGACGCTCTGATCGAACGTATGCGGGGCCACATTTTCACGGTGATGGGACGGTACAAGGGCCGTATTCACGGATGGGACGTGGTCAATGAATCGATTATGGCAGACGGGTCCTTCCGGAAATCCGGGTGGTACGAGATTATCGGCGAGGACTACGTGCGCCATGCTTTCGAATTCGCGCGACAGGCCGATCCTGCGGCGGAACTATTTTACAATGAATACGACTTGGAGTATAAGCCCAAACTGGAAGGCGTCATCCGGCTCGTCCGAACCCTGCAATCCTCCGGTGTCCGCGTCGACGGCGTGGGCATTCAGGGCCACTGGTTCCTGGATTTCCCGGACATGGGACTGCTCGATGAATACGTCAAGGCCCTCAGCCTGCTGGATGTGCCGCTGATGATCACGGAACTCGACATCGGCGTGGTTCCATTCGTGCATCTGGACAATGCGATCACCGATCTCGCCTCGTTCGACGCGGAAACGCGGAAGAAGCTGAATCCGTATCCGGACGGGCTTCCCGATGAGGTGGCGGTCCGGCAGGCCGGCCGATACGGAGAACTGTTCGCGTTCTTCCTGAAAAACAAGGAACACATCAACCGGGTCACGTTCTGGGGCGTGCATGACGCCCAGTCGTGGCGGAGTTACCTGCCGATCAAGGGCCGGCAGGATTATCCCATGCTGTTCGACAAGGACTGCAAGCCCAAGCCGGCGTTTGACGCAGTCGTTCGGGTGGGGTTGGGGAAATAGAACTTGGATGCCGGTCATCGTGTTCGTGTATGAATGCCTGTACGCGCAGCCTGAAGCCCCGTTGAACGGGACCAAGCAATCGGATTCGTACAGTTTTGAAGGGCTGCGGCTACGCATATCCCCGTAATACCATGGTAGCCGCAGGCTTTAGCCTGCGCAGGGTCAGAAATAAAGATCGATCATCCGCTAGCCGCAGCCTTCATGCTGCGAATCCGCAATTAACCAATACCGGGAAGAAGACTGAACCGTCGAGGAGGCGCCATGAAAAGGGTTAAATGCATCATCCGCTGCTGCATGTTCATGGCCATCTGGACGTCTGTCTCCGCCCAATCCCCCGACCCCCTGGCCCACACCTTCTCCATCGTGGCGCGGGACACGGCGACCGGAGAAATGGGCGTGGCCGTGCAGTCGCACTGGTTCTCGGTCGGGTCCGTGGTGTCCTGGGCCGAGGCCGGTGCAGGCGCGATCGCGACCCAGTCCTTCGTGAACGTATCCTACGGCCCAAGAGGGCTGGCCCTGCTGAAGGAAGGGAAATACGCGGGCGAGGTCGTCCGTCTGCTCACCGAGTCCGACGAGGCGCGGGACCTGAGGCAACTGGCCGTGGTGGACGCGAAGGGGAATATCGCGACGTGGACTGGCAAAAAGTGCATCCGGGACGCGGGTCATCAGACCGGACCGCAGTTCTCCTGCCAGGCGAACATGATGCTGAACGCCACTGTATGGCCGGCCATGGCTGAGGCCTTCCGGAAGTCCGAAGGTCCGCTCGCAGAACGGATGATGGCCGCGCTCGAAGCCGGGCAGAATGCAGGCGGAGACATACGCGGTAAGCAGTCCGCCGCGATTCTTGTGGTCCGTGCCGAACCTACGGACAGGCCCTGGGAGGACAGGCTCATCGACCTGCGCGTCGAAGACCATACTGAGCCGATTCAGGAGCTGAAGCGCCTGCTCCGGGTGTTCCGGGCCTATGAGCATATGAACGCGGGCGACCTGGCAGTGGAAAAGAAAGACATCCCCAAAGCGCTGTTCGAATACAGAGCCGCTGAGGGCCTCGTTCCCGGAAAACCTTGAGATGAAGTACTGGCACGCGGTGATGCTCGCGAACACGGGGCGGGTGGCGGAATCCCTCCCCATCTTCAAGTCCGTGTTCCGGGAAGATGGGAACTGGAGGACGCTGACCGAACGTTTGCCTGAGGCGGGGCAGTTGAACGTGAGTTCGTCCGATTTGCAGCGGATTCTATCACAATAAATAAGATGGAACACGGATTGAACGGATCGTACGGATTGACACGGATAAATCGAATTAAATATGGAAATTCGTTGATATCGATCTCGGCAAACCTTCCATAAATAAAAGGAAACCTGCATGCAAGAAGAAGAAATCCGCCAGATCGTTCTCAAGCACTATGCGCAGGGATTCCATTGCGCGGAATCGATCAGCCGCACGATCCATGAGCTGTTTCCGGAGCAATCCGGCACAGTGGACAAAGTCGCTTCCGGGTTCTGCGGAGGCATTGGCCGGTGCCGCGAGGATGTGTGCGGCGCGCTCTCCGGCGGCGTGATCGCGCTCGGGTCCATGTACGGCCGGGAGAAAGGCGACGGGAACATCGACAGGCTCGTGGCCCTGTCCGCGGAATTCCGGCGGAGATTCGTCGCGGAATTCGGAACCACGGTGTGCAAAGACGTCATCGAGAATTCGAAGCGCATAACCGGAATGACCGACTGCAAAGACGTGACCGGCCGTGCGGCCACTATCCTCTTCCGGCTGATCGAGGAAAACGGCGCATAACGGACCGGACTCGGTCCCCGAACCCGGGAAAAGGAGAAACTGCCATGTGGACTTATCTGAAACTTTACGCCATCACGTTCGCGGCTTTTTTCGTGATCGATATGGTCTGGCTGGGACTGGTCGCAAAGGGATTCTACCGGAAGCACCTCGGTTACCTGATGGCGCCTGAGGTCAACTGGCCCGCGGCAATCATCTTCTACCTGTTGTTCATTGCCGGATTGCTGGTGTTCGTGGTGGTTCCCGGACTGAAAGCCGGCTCCATCGGGGCGACGGTTCTACGCGGCGCCTTGTTCGGCCTGATCACGTACGCCACCTATGACCTGACGAATCTCGCCACTGTTAAAAACTGGCCCCTGACCGTCACACTGGTGGACATGGTCTGGGGGGCCGTGCTCAGCACGCTGACGACTTTGGCCGGAACCGCCGCGGGCCGGTGGCTCGGGATGTTTCCGCGTTGACCCGTTATTTCCGGGTGGCCAAAGTCGAAGAGGAGGAGAGGTGAGGTGAGGAACCGCATCAGTATAGGACTGCTTCTGCTCGCGACCGTTTTTCTAGCCGCGCCCCTGGCCGGGGACGGGATCACCTGGGAGCCGCTTCCCGGGCCGGGAAGCGGTATTGTGTCCGGCATCGCATTCGACGCAGCCGGCCGCATGTACATCGGCACTGTGGACTGCGGCGTGTACCGTTCGGACGACAACGGACTTCATTGGACCCATTACGCCCAGGGCCTGACGGACAAGCGGATCAACGCGATCGCGGCCGGTCGTACGGATGTCGTGTTCGTCGCCACCTTGAACAACGGCGTGTTCCGCACCCTGGACGGCGGGGCAACCTGGAGCGCCGCGAATACGGGAATCACGGACATGCAGCCCCAGTCCGTGGCCGTTCACGACAACGGGCATGTGTTCGCGGGCGGATTCGGGGGAAAGGTATTCCGCTCGACGGACGACGGCGCGACATGGACCCTGGCCAGCTCGGGATTGTCCAATTTCACGGTGGAGGCCCTGGTTTCGGACGGCCATGGAACTCTGTATCTCGGCACACGCGGCAGATTGTACCGCTCGCGGAACGACGGGGACACGTGGGAAACCCTTGAAAACGGCCTTCCGGTCGTCTGGTTTCTTGCGATCGCGGCGCATGGCGACCGGAAGGTGTACGTGTCGACCCAGGGCAACGGTATTTACATGTCCGTGAACGGCGGGGACGCATGGACGGACATCAACGGTCTCATGACCGGTTTCGTGGCCGATGCCGTGGCCGTGTGCCCGGACGGCCGCATTCTTCTCAGCACCGGCGGTTCCCTTCAGAAATCCCCGGACGACGGGAGTACTTGGACCTATGCGGAAACCGGGCTCGACAATCCGAGTGCGGACGTTCTGGTCGCGGGTCCGGGGGGCGCGGTGTACGCCGGGTTCTACGGACAGGGTGTGTACACAACCGGAAACGGCGGCGATTCCTGGGAGCCCCGCTATGAAGGCATCACAAACACGCACATGCAGACCCTGGCGAGAGGCCCGGACGGCACCCTGTACGCAGCCACCTATCATAACGGACTGTTCACATCGTCCGATCGGGGTCTGACCTGGACGCCGTCGCGGGCAGAAGCCATCCGAAGTTATGTCTGCGCCCTTGCGTTTGACGCAGCCGGCCGCGTGCTGGCAGGCGTGAAAGACGGCGGCGTCTGCGTGTCGGACGACAAAGGCGTTTCCTGGACCCGGTTCGACAATGATCTGCAGTACAGACACGTCACGGCCCTGGCGTTCGGCAGCGGAACCTCGGTTTTCGCGGCCACCTCTATGCACGGCGTGTACCGCTCCCTGGACGGATGCGTCACCTGGACGCCGGTCAACAACGGCATCACCGATCTGCATGTCAACAGCCTCATCTCGGACGGCCATGGCCGTCTCTTCGCGGGCACTGCGTCGAACGGTCTGTTCCGTTCCGATGACAACGGGGCTACGTGGCAGCCGAAGAACGGTGATCTGCCGGGCAATATCATCAAGGCCCTGGAGTTGGACGGCCGCGGCAATCTGTTCGCTTCCGTGTTCATGCACGGGGTGTATGTGTCCGGAGACGGCGGTGAGACCTGGGGCAAGGCCGGGGAGGGGTTCCATCAGACCATCGAGCGCTTTTGCGTCAATGGGGAAGGTCATCTGTTCGGAGCCACGACGTACGGGGGTGTGTACGTGCTGACGGCCCCGGGCGCGACCTGGCAGCAGTTCACCTCCGGGCTGTACATCGAATACGTCACCTGCGTGGCCGCGGACGAGGGAAATGCCGTGCTGGCCGGGACCTGGGGCGCGGGCATATACCGGAGCAGCGGATCCGCCGCGACAGGGGTATCCGAAACCGCGGCCCTGAAACCCGAATCGCCCGCAGTGGTGCGGCTGTATCCCAATCCATTTAACGGCTGTCTGACCGTGGAATACGAGCTGGCCGCGGATGCGGACGTCGAACTGACCGTATTCGACGCCGCGGGACGGATCGCCGGAAAACCGGCGTCCGGAAGACGGAAGGCCGGCGTACACACCGAAGTCTGGGACGCGTCATCCGTGCCGTCCGCGCCTTCCGGCGTGTACGTGGTCCGGTTGAAGTCAGGCGCGACTACAACCGCGACTGCCTGTACGCTCGTGAAATAGGAACGTTCCGGGAATGTCCCGGAATATGGACTTGTCCAAATGCGGAAGGATCCCTGATCCATGAAACCCATCCGGGAAATCGCGGCACAGCTGAACATTGCGGAAGACGATCTCATCCTCTACGGCAAGTACAAGGCCAAGGTGCCGCTGAAATACATAGACGCCGCGGCCTGGAGCCGGAGCAACCTGATCCTGGTCTCGGCCATATCTCCCACCCCCGCGGGCGAGGGCAAGACGACCGTTTCCATCGGCCTGACCCAGGGCATGAACCGAATCGGAAAGCGGACCACGGTCGTGCTCCGCGAGCCCTCGCTGGGCCCGGTGTTCGGCATCAAGGGCGGGGCGACGGGAAGCGGCCGCGCCCAGGTGGTCCCGATGGAGGACATCAACCTCCATTTCACGGGCGATTTCTCGGCCGTCGAAAAGGCCCACAACCTGCTGGCCGCGCTGATCGACAACAACATCCAGAACCGGAAGTACTCCCTGGGAATCGATCCGCGCACGGTGCACTGGAAGCGCGTCATGGACATGAACGACCGGTCGCTGAGAAAAATCATCGTCGGACTGGGCGGGACCCTGTCCGGCGTGCCCCGCGAGACCGGGTTCGACATCACCGCGGCCTCGGAGGTCATGGCCATTCTGTGCCTTGCGGAGAGCCTGCCTGATCTGAAAGCGCGGCTGGGGAACATCTTCGTCGGCTTCACCCATGACCGGAACCCGATTTACGCGCGTGACCTGAAGGCGAGCGGCGCGATGACCGCCCTGCTGAAGGACGCGGTTCTGCCCAATCTGGTGCAGACGATAGAGGGGAACCCGGCGATCATACACGGCGGCCCTTTCGCCAACATCGCCCAGGGAACCAACACTGTCCTGGCGACCAAGATGGGGCTTTCCCTGTCCGATTACGCGGTCACCGAAGCCGGATTCGCTTTCGACCTGGGCGCGGAGAAGTTCTTCGATATCAAGTGCGGATATTCCGGGCTGTCGCCCAAGGCCGTGGTGCTGGTCGCGACGCTGAAAGCCCTGAAGTATCACGGTGGCGCGGACCTCCAGTCCGTGAATTTGCCGGACAAAGAGGCGCTGAAGCGTGGCATGCGGAACCTGGAAAAGCATCTCGAGAACATACTCGCGTTCAAGGTCGGGGCGGCCGTGGCGATCAACCGTTTCGCCTCGGACACGGACGAGGAACTGGCCATTGTGAAGGACAGGTGCCGGGAACTGGGCGTTTCCGCTTCCGTGGCGGATGTGTGGGGAAAGGGCGGAGAAGGCTCCATGGAACTCGCGGAAATCGTCTGTGATATCGCCCGGAAATGCAATACCCGGTACAAACCCACCTATGATTGGACCTGGGACATCCCCAAAAAGGTGGATACCATCGCCAGGAACATCTACGGCGCCAAAGCCGTCGAATACACGGCCAAGGCCAAGGACGATCTGGAGAAAATCAAGAAGCTCGGCCTCGAAAAACTGCCGGTGTGCATGGCGAAAACCCAAAACTCCCTCTCCGACGACCCGAAACTGCTGGGAAGGCCGGAAAATTTCAGCATCCAGGTGCGGGAGATCGAAGTGGCCGCGGGCGCCGGTTTCGTCATCCCGATCACCGGCGATATCATGCGCATGCCCGGGCTTCCCCTGATTCCCGCCGCCGAGAAGATAGACGTCGATGACGAGGGAAATATCACCGGCCTCTTTTAAGGATTCCGGGGCCATCTGAAACAATCGGCCCGCACGCCTGAAAGAGCGTTCCATCCCCGGAGATTTCCCTCCATTCTCCGGCGCGTCCGTCATCCGGATCAACGTACCCTGAGGGAGACAGCGCATGGGTTCAGTCTTGAACAAGAACCAATCTCCGCCCCGCGGCGTGCTGGCGGACGTGCGGCGCCTGCTGAGAACCCAGCGCTTCGCCGTACTCGCCACTTCGTCCGAGGCGGGCCCGCACGCCTCCCTGATCGCGTTCGCGGCCGTGGACGAAGGCGCGGGCCTCGTTTTCCTCACGCCCAGACATTCGGCCAAATACAGGAACCTGCGCCTGAACCCGAACGTTTCCCTGGTCATCGACGAGAGGCCCGGCTCCGGCGGTCGAATCGAAGGCGCCTGCGGCATGACCGTGACAGGAACCGTCCGGGCCGTTTCGGGCGCTGAAGCAGCGGCGGCGTCCGCCGTATTTTTCAGGAGGCACCGGAATTTCAAGCGTTACATGAAGGAAGAGGACGTCGTCCTGCTCCGCATCCGGGTGAACCGGTACCTGCACACGCGGAGCCTGGTGTCCGCGACAGCGGTGGATCCGCGTTTATTGAAGCGAGACGGCATGCCGTTACAAAGGAAGGCCCGGCCATGATCCATTCCGAGCGTATCCGACCGTTGAACGACAGGCCGGCCCGCGACGGGAAATACGTCCTGTACTGGATGCAGCAGGCTCAGCGGAGCGAATGGAATCACGCGCTGGAATACGCGGCCGACCGGGCCAATGAGAGAAGCCTGCCCCTGGTCGTTTTATTCTGCCTGACGGAGGATTTTCCGGACGCCAATCTGCGGCACTACTCGTTCATGCTGGAAGGACTGACTGTCACGGCGGAACGGCTGAAAAAACGCGGCATCCGGTTCATCCTGAGAAAAGGCCGTCCGGAAATCGCCGTGGCCGAGGCGGCCGAACAGGCTGCGCTGGTCGTGGTCGACCGGGGATACCTCCGCGTCCAGAGGGTCTGGCGCGAGAAGGCCGCGGACCGGCTGGACTGCGGCCTTCTCGAAGTCGAGACGGACGTCATTGTTCCGGTGGAAACGGCGATGGACCATGAAGCCTATTCCGCGGCCGTGCTCAGGCCGAAAATAAAAACCCGTCTCGGCGCGTTTCTCAGCCCGGTGCGGAAACGCAGGCTGAGGAAGGATTCGCTCGGAATCCGCATGCGCTCCGAGGACCCGAACCGGCCCGACGCGCTGCTCCGGACGCTCAGCCTCGACCGGTCCGTCGAACCGGTGCTCTGGCTGGTGCCGGGCGAACAGGCGGCGGAGAAGACGCTGAATATTTTTCTCTCACGTAAACTCGAAGGATTCAGAACATCACGGAACGATCCCTCGCTCGATTTTCTTTCGGATCTCAGCCCCTATCTGCATTTCGGCCAGATCTCACCGCTGGCCGTCGCCATGGCCGTCAAGGAAACCGGCTCGCCCTCGACAGAACCTTTTCTCGAGGAATTGATCGTGCGGCGCGAGCTGTCCATGAATTTCGTCCGTTATAACGGCCGTTATGACGCATTCGAATCCCTTCCCGCCTGGGCACGCGAGACGCTCCGGCTTCACACCAGGGACAGGCGGCCTTTCCGCTACACGCCCGAAGCGCTCGCGTCCGCCGACACGCACGATCCGTACTGGAACGCCGCACAGACCGAGATGGTATGCCGTGGCAAGATGCACGGCTACATGCGCATGTACTGGGGGAAGAAGATACTCGAATGGACGTCCGATCCGGAAGAGGCGTACAGCCTCCTGATCCGGCTCAACAACCGGTACTTTCTGGACGGCCGGGACCCGAACGGTTACGCGGGCGCGGCCTGGATATTCGGGAAGCACGACCGGCCGTGGGGGGAGCGCCCGGTTTTCGGAAAGGTCCGTTACATGAATGACAAAGGTCTTGAGCGTAAATTCGACATGCAGGCGTATGTCCGGAAAGTGAAGGAACAATGCGGGATATTGAAGGTGTCTGAAATCCGACCGCTCCTGCGGGGTCGTCATTCCGGCCGGGGGCCGACTGAATGAATCTGATCGCTCGCTTACCCAGCCGCTTGCGGCGGGGTAAGCGAGCGAATATAAAATATCTTCTTCACTACAGATAGAAGATTCCCTGCGGCTTGTCTTCAATAATTCACAAATCAAATAGCTTGATCCCGCGAAGCGGGCCGCGGGGAGCTTCAAATGGCGGGAAAACCATAATCGAGGATGCAAATGAAACCCTGGTACGAAGCGTTGTTCGATAATTACGCGGCGACCTACGACGCCGAAGTCTTCACGCAGGGCACGACCGGAGAATGCGACTTTCTCGAGAACGAGCTCGGCCGGGACCGGAAGAAGAAAATAATCGATATCGGATGCGGCACCGGCAGGCACGCCGTCGAACTCGCGGGCCGGGGGTATTCCGTAACGGGCATCGACCTGTCCGAATCGCAGCTTGCGGCCGCGAGGGAAAAAGCCGCAGCAAAGTCGCTGAACATCGAATTCCGCAGACATGACGCGAGGGAACCTCATTACAACGACGTTTTCGATCTGGCGATCATGCTGTGTGAAGGCGGTTTTCCACTGATGGAGACCGACGAGATGAATTTTCGGATTCTCGAGAACGCGAGTCGCAGTCTGAAGCCCGGGGGCCGGTTCATCTTCACGACCCTGAATGGGCTGTTTCCGCTGTTCCATTCCGTTCGTGCATTCATGACTTCCGGGAATAGCGGCGGTCTCGCCGCGTCCCCTGACGCCACATTTGATCTGATGACATTCCGAAACAATACCGTCGAAGAATTCACGGACGATTCCGGCGGGAAAAAGTCGCTCAAGTGCAACGAGCGATACTATGTCCCATCGGAGATCACATGGCTCCTGAAATCGCTGGGGTTCGGGGAGATCGGCATATTCGGGGCGAAACTCGGCGCATTCAGCCGGAACGACAGCCTGACGACCGAAGATTTCGAGATGCTGGTGATCGCGGATAAGGAATAAACCCGGCCTGCCGGCGGGCACAAGATAAGGAGTCCTCCTTTTTGACTTGAATCGGGCGGCCAGAAGCCTGGTCATTCTGGGCCCAATTTTTCTGGATGATAGGAGATTGGGCTTCCGGCCGCTCCGACGGGTCGAATTCCCCGGCCCCGCGATGCGGGATCAAGCTGCAGATGCTTACTATTGAAGACTTCGCCGGACCAAGCAATGAGATTTGTTCATTATTGAAGGCCCGCCGCTTGCCTTCAACCAGAAGGCATATAATAGCTTGGTCCCGCGCAGCGGGGCGGCGTCCATCATCCGAGTTTCCCGTGATACGCCGCTGCTTGTCTTCAATAATTCGTAAATAGAATAGCTTGATCCCGCGCTGCGGGGCGGCGGGGTCCTTCATCATGTCGATCCCATTGAGCATTCCGCGTCTCGCATGCGGTTCGACAGCCTTTACCGCCGACTCGCATCCGTCCATTTCGGGTCGATGGAAACAATTTTCTCTGTTTTGCGTATACTCAAATCAGCTTTGATTTGACTCCCCGTCCAGTATAAGGAGCATCCCATGAAAAGCGTCTGTCTGCCCGCGTTCAGCCTGCTGGTTCTGGTTCTCTCCTGTGCCGGTTCCGGCCCCAACCCGTTCGACTCGGACTGGGACACCCCCTTCGGGACACCTCCCTTTGATCAGATCCGCATCGAACACTACAAACCCGCCATCCTCAAGGGCATCAAGCTCGAAAACCGGGAGATTGAGGCCATTGTCCGAAATCCCGAGGCGGCCACCTTCAGGAACACGCTCGAGGTCCTGGATTTCTCCGGCGAGTACCTGTCGCGTGTGACGAACGTGTTCGACAACATGACCGGCTCCATGACGAATGACACCATGCAGGCCCTGGAAAAAGAGCTGGCGCCCCTGCGCTCGGCCCACCGGGATGACATCCTGCTCAACGCCGGCCTGTTCAAGCGGATCAAGGCCGTGTACGACGGCCGCGACACGCTCAGCCTGAATCCGGAACAGAACCGGGCTCTCGAGGAGATGGTCAAGCGCTTCGTGCGCAACGGCGCCAATCTCGGTGACGCCGACAAGGCCAGGCTCCGGAAAATGAACGAGGAGCTGTCCGTACTGTCCGTTCAGTTCGGCGAGAACATTCTGAAGGAGAACAACAAGTTCGAGCTGGTCCTCGACAAACAGGACGATCTGGCCGGGCTTCCGCCAGCCGTAATCGCGACCGCGGCCGAAACCGCCAAGGAGAGGGGCCATGAAGGGAAATGGGCGTTCACGCTTCACAAGCCCAGCCTGATTCCATTTCTGCAGTACTCCGAAAAACGGGACCTCCGGGAGAAAATGTTCTACGGATACATCATGCGCGGCGATCACGGCGACGAGCTGGATAACAACAAGATCCTGACGCGGATGGCATCCCTTCGCGTGGACAAGGCGAAACTGCTCGGTTTCGCCACATTCGCGGACCTGGCTCTTGAAAACAGCATGGCCAAGAACCCGAAAGCCGTATACGACCTGCTGAACCAGCTCTGGACGCCGGCACTGAAACGCGCCGGCGGCGAAGCCGCGGAAATGCGCGCGATGATTCAAAAGGAAGGCGGGGATTTCGAGCTCAAGCCGTGGGACTGGTGGTATTACGCGGAGAAAATCAAGAAAGCCAAGTACGACCTCGACGAGGAGGAATTGAGGCCGTATCTCGAGATGAAGAACGTACGGAAGGGCGTGTTCGACGTGGCCACGCGGCTTTTCGGCCTGCGCTTCATCGAACGCACGGACATCCCGAAATACCACGCGGACGCCGAAACCTTCGAGGTGCGCGACACCGCGGATTCCCTGATCGGCATCCTCTACACGGATTATTACCCGAGGGCCAGCAAATCGGGCGGCGCCTGGATGAGCAATTTCAGGGAGCAGTACAAAAAGGACGGGGAAAACATCCGGCCTATCATCGTCAATGTCGGCAATTTCTCGAAGCCCACGGCGGACCAGCCCTCCCTGCTGAGCCTGGAGGAGGTCGAGACCCTGTTCCATGAATTCGGCCACGCCCTGCATGGCCTGCTCAGCCAGTGCACGTATCTCACGTTGTCGGGCACGAGCGTGCCGCGCGATTTCGTGGAACTGCCCTCGCAAATCATGGAAAACTGGGCCTTCGCGCCGGAAGTGATGAAGCGGTACGCCGTCCATTATCAGACCGGCAAACCCATACCGGACGCCCTGATCGGAAAGATACGCAAAGCCGGGTTGTTCAACCAGGGATTTATCACAGTCGAGTACCTGGCCGCATCATTCCTCGACATGGACTGGCACACGCTGACCGACAGCGCGCCGCAGGACGCGGCCGCGTTCGAGAAGGCGTCCCTGGACCGGATCGGGCTCATGCCCGAAATCGTCTCCCGTTACCGGAGCCCGTATTTCGCCCATATCTTCAGCGGCGGTTATTCGGCCGGCTATTACAGCTACATCTGGGCCGAAGTTCTGGACGCGGACGCGTTCAGGGCCTTCGAGAAAGCCGGGCTGTTCAACCCGAAGCTGGCCGCCGCGTTCCGGAAGAACATACTCGAAGCCGGGAACACCGAGGATCCCATGGTGCTGTACCAGCGGTTCCGCGGCGCGCCGCCCTCGATTGACGCGCTTCTGGAGAAGCGGGGGCTGAAATAATGTGGAACATCAGAAGGGAACCTTCTTCAAGGAGGTTCCCTTCTTTCTTTGAGCGGCGGACAGGGTCGTCGAAGGCGCCGGTTCACGGGATGTTCAACGCGGAACAATGAGCGGGAGCGTGCGAAGGATGGACGCGAGAGGATGGAGAACCGGAATCCTGTACGCCTTGGCCGGCTGGTTGTGCTGTTTCGCCGTGATGGGGATCTGCATGACCACGCTTCCCCTTGAGCGCGCCCTGATCGTTCACGCGGCCGCCGCGCCCGTCCTGTTCGCGATTCTGTCGTACCGTTATTTCCGGAAACACCCTTCCCCCGGTCCGTTTCAAACCGCTTGTCTGTTCACCGGCTTTGTCATTCTGATGGATTTCATCGTCGTGGCTCTGGCGATCAATCGGAGCCTGGCCATGTTTGCCAGCCTTACCGGGACATGGCTGCCGTTCGCATTGATTTTTATTGCCGTCTGGTCGACGGGAAGCCTCATCCGGAGAGAGGAAAATCATTGATGAACGGGATTCGATCACCCCTAACAGAAGGAGCGGAGGACATGAAAACGCTGAATCGGTTCCCCTCAGGCAAATCCCGGGTGCTGGCGGCGGCGCTGGGATTATTCTCCCTGTCCGCGTCCGCACAGTTCGCGGACAGCACGGCCCTTTTTATCGTTGCGGACGCCGCGGCGTTGAACACGGGCGAAACGAACGTACTCTACAGACTCGAAGACATGGGATTCTCCGTCACGGCCGCGGGCCAGAACGACGTCAGTGACGTGCTGGCGGACGGCATGTCGATCGTTCTGATATCGGCGACTGTCAGCTCCGGGACGGTCGCGACCAACCTGTCGGGGCTGAAGGATCTGCCGATGCCGGTCATGAACTGGGAGCCGGGGCTCTACGACGATCAGGGCTTTCAGGCCGCGGCCGGCTCGGAGTTCAGCACCTCGGTGATACGCATCGTCCGGGCGGACCATCCGCTCGCGGCCGGGCTGCCTGAGGGCGAGGCGCTGATCGTCAATGCGGACATAGGTGTCAGCTACGGGACGCCGGAAGGGGAGCCCATCCGCATCGCGGTCAATCCGAACGATTCCACGCAGGTGGTCCATTTCGGATACGAGAAAGGAGCCGCCATGGCAGCGGATCCGGCCCCGGCCCGGCGGGTCGGCACCTTTCTGCTGAACAACGTCGCGGGAGACATGACCGAGGAAGGATGGGCCCTGTTCGAATCGGCGGTCGCCTGGCTGATGGGATCCGCGGCGCCTGACGCGGTCCGGGAACGCCCGGACGGGGTTCCCTCCCGCTTCACGCTCAGGAACAACTATCCCAATCCGTTCAATCCCTCGACGCGTATCGCTTTTTCCATCGGGTCTCAGGAGAAAGTGCGGCTGAGTGTATGGAACGCGCTCGGGGAGGAGATCGCGGTCCTGATCAACGAGGTCCGGCCGGCCGGGGATTACACGGCGGAATTCTCGGCCCCGGGCGCTGCAAGCGGTGTCCTGTTCTGCAGGCTGGAAACCGGTTCAGGAACGGTTACGAAAAAAATGATGGTCCTGAAATAGGCCGTTGTTCATAGATGGTCGTCCGGAGCCCCGAAGGAAGCCGGCATTGTCGGGTGGTATCAGGCCACGGATTGGTTTCCCTGAAGATACCGTAGAATCTGTCAGCGGGGCGGCGGGGAGCTTCAATCAAGAGGTTATCAGCTTATAGGAAAAAGTGCGACGCACCTAAAGGCGCGCCGCACTTTTTTTCTGCATTCAGCCGGAGAAATCCTATATACAAGATGGGGGACAGGTGCGTTCGTCGCAGGCCGGGGTGCTGGAGAGCCCGGCTGACCTGAGATCCGGCTTTGTTTACGGCCGGACAGCAATCTTGAACTTGAGGCAGAACAATGGATTGCGCATCCTGCGGCAGGGACATCCGGCAGGCAGAGAAACAGTATGAGACCGGAGGACGGCTGCTCTGCGAAACTTGCTACATCTACCACATCCGCGACCGGACTCTGGCTGAGCCGGGAAAAGAGGAATCCGCTCTTTCCAAGGTTCTATGCCCGAAATGCGGAACGGTTATAAGGGAAGCCAGCTGGAAATGCAGAGAATGCTATTCCGAGTTCGAGAATTACGATTTATCCCGACACCGGTTTATCGGCAAGCCCAGGATCAGAAGGAAGAAAGGCAGGCCTGACCCGGCCTGGTAGCGCGAATGTATTGTCCGAAGGGCCCGCGGGAAGTGGTGTGCCTTCAATATTATAAAAAAAATAATAACTTGGTCCCGCTACACGGGACCATTTCGGATCTGCAATGGACATTCAAATGAAAGGGCGATGCAACGCGTCGCCTCTACGAGAATGTCCCTCCAGCCCGGGATACCCGATGGGAAGGGAATGACACCACCCCTTCATATGGAACCCGCTTCTTGCAACCCGGAACCCGAAACCCGAAACCCGAAACATTTTTCAATCTTTAGGCGTCGTCATCTCCGAAGCCGCTTCCATGCCCTCGGACACGTTCCCCGCATAACCCCTGCTGATCCAGACCGGATGCGCTTCGCGGCGTATTTCCGGAAGCTTTTTGAAAAACCATGCGGCGCAGACCAGGCAGAGAAATCCACCGATGGCGGCGGCCCGCGGCGCGCCGATGCGGCTGGCCAGGCTTCCGACCAGCAGACTGCCCAGCGGCGTGGTGCCCATGAATGCCATGGCGTATAGCGCCATCATGCGTCCGCGTTTGTCCTCGTCCACGAGTGTCTGGATGAGCGTATTGCAGGAGATCATGAACGTCATCATGCCGAGTCCGATGACCGCCATCACCGCGTAGGAGAAGAGCGGTGACCGGGAAAAGGACATGACGATCAGGCCGAGTCCGAACACAGCCCCGGCCGCGGGCAGAACTCTTTCGAGCCCGGCCGGCGACGTGCGGGACGCCATCGCAAAGGCGCCGAACACCGCGCCGGCGCCGGTCGCGCCCATCAGGAATCCGAGCGTATGGGGGCCGCCGCCGAGAATTTCCTTGGCGAACACGGGCAGAAGGACGTGGTAGGACATGCCGAACAGGCTGATCAGCGCCATGACGGAGAGGATGGACCGGATCGGGAGGAATCCCCAGGCGTATCGGAAGCCGTCCCGCAGTTCCGCGCTGATGCGGCGTTTCCGGCCGGCGGCAGCAGGCACGGGCTTCATGGCCCACAATGCGCCGATCACGGCAGTGAAACTCACAGCATTCAGGAGAAAGCAGACGCCCTCTCCGGCCGCGGCCAGAACCAGCCCGGCGATGGAGGGGCCGATCAGCCGGGCGCCGTTGAACATCATGGAGTTCAGCGCGATGGCATTGGCGAGATCCTCCGGACGCTCGACGAGCTGGACCACCATGGACTGGCGCACGGGCACGTCAAAGGCGTTGACCAATCCCATCCAGAGACTCAGTCCGATGAGGGATGGGACGCCGATCCGGCCCGTCAGGACCAGGCCGGCCAGCAGGGAAGCCTGGAGCATGAAAGCGGTTTGTATGATCAGGAGCAGGCGGCGCTTGTCCATACGGTCCGCTAGAACGCCGGCGAGGGGCCCGAGAAACAGGGAGGGAATCTGGCTTGTGAATCCGATCACGCCGAGCAGAAAAGCCGAATGCGTGAGCCGGTATACCAGCCAGCCCATGGCCACGGACTGCATCCAGGAGCCGATGAGCGACACACCCTGGCCCGTGAAATACAGGCGGTAATTGCGCGATTTCAACGCTCGGAATATGGTCCGGAATTCGGGTTTATGGATCAGCATGACTCGGTTCCGGGTTCAGAGTTCCGCGTTCCGGGTTGGAGTATTCTGTTACTTCGACCCTTGGACTTCATATCTCGATTCAATACGAAAGCCAGGGGGATATGTCCACGGCCGTCAAATTCAATGTAATCATTCCTGAAAGCAATATCAAGAAAAGGCCCCCGATAGAAAAATTCGGGGGCGACAGCATGCCGATACTGCGATGGTCCGGGACTTTTGTCCCGGAATTATTTAACCCGGAACCCGGGACTCAGAACCCGGAACGGGAATCAGAGCCGCGGATTTCTCCGGTGATGGCAGGAGCGACCGGACCCATTCGCGGTTCGTCCACAGGGCGCATCCGCCCCTCGTTTCGGTCAGGTTGTCGTGATTGTCGCGTATGGCGCGGAGAAAATCCGAGCGAAGCGCCTCTTTCAGCGAAAGACCGGACAGATTCACGTCCGTGTACGGCGCGAACGGGCACGGTTCGAGGCTCCCGTCCGGTCCCACGTGGATGAATCCGCGGCCCGCGGCCAGGCATCCGCCGTATTGCTCCTCGTCGCCCGGAAAGGCGATGAAATCCGCGTTGAAACGGCTCCGCAGGGATTGCGTCAGCGGTTCCAGTCCGGCCTTCTGGCTCTCCGTGAGCACCTTGTCCTCCGTGCCTTCCTCGACGGGGATGTATTCCACGTAGAAGAAAAGCCGACAGCCGCCCGCGACCAGCGGACGGATGAATTCCGGATCCGTGACTTCGTCGTGGTTGGTTCTTGTGATGGTGATCGAGGTCCCGTAGAAAACGCCGGCATTGGACAGGGATTCCATGGCGCGGCTGACGCGGGCCGAAACGCCTTCGCCCCGGCGGCTGTCCGTGGTTTGGGCGCCGCCCTCCAGGCTGAACACGGGAATCAGATTCCGCCGGCGCCGGAGCGTGGTCACGATTTCGGGCGTCAGAAGAAGACCGTTGGTGAAAACAGGGAACAGCATACGCTTGAATTCAGCGGTCATGGACATGAAGGAAGGCCGGGTGAAGGGCTCGCCGCCGGCCACCATGACGATGGACACGCCCATGTCGTCCGCCTCGGAAAGGATTTCGCGCCATCGTTCCACCGGCAGTTCCGGCCGGTCTTCGCGGCGCTGTCCCATCGCGTAACAGCCCCCGCAGTTCAGGTTGCAGCGACGGGTGATGCTGCCGATCATCATGGGCGGCACATGCACGCCTCGGGCCGCCCATGCGGCGCGGCGTCGGGCCGCGGACCGCTGATGCAAGGCGGCCCTGACGAAAAACGCGAACAGCGACGGGTTCCATCGCGTGACGGAGACCGCCCGACGGACGGTTTTCATGATGGAATCATTAAAGAGGTTAACGAAGGCGGGACTCTGGGGCATGGCTCTGGGAGTATCCTCTGTTCTTGACTGTGGGGATGTTTGTTCCGAGTTCCGAGTTCCGCGTTTCGAGTTATAACAGATGGCGACTGATAAGGGCCCGAAACTTCCGTCCCGAGCAATCGCTTTTTTTCACCCGGAACTCGAAACCCGGAACCCGGAACCTTCGAGACTTACATTTTTTACGATCACATGTCGCACATGTTGCACCCGGGATCACCGCAGAAACGGATACTGCAGAAACATTGAATCCGGCAGGTTGCGGATGGCCTGACCGAGCGAACGGCGGACCTGTATGGCATTGGCGACCGCCTGGCCCCGGGGATGGTTGTTCTGGACGACGTAGGTCTCCTTCGTCCCTTCGGCCACGGCTTTAACCGTGGCCGTGATCTGCTCGACTTCGGCCGCGCTGTAGAGGTAATCGTAACGGGCAGAGGGATTCTCTTTTGCCGCGGGTCCCGAGGGTTTGGCGAACCAGGCCGCGGTATTGCGGCCGTGCATGCGGACATATCCGATCGCGCCCGTGCGCACGGGTTTGAACGGGATGGATTGGCCGATCACGGGCTGATCAATGGCCGCGAGTCCCGCGCCCCGTTTGTCCAGCCATTCCCCGATCTCAGGTTTGTCCCAGCCGGAATGACGGACTTCCACAACCAGCGGGTAGGCGCCGAAAGCGTCCAGTACGCGGTCCAGCCATTTCCGGTTCGGTTCGTCGTTCCGGAAACTCCAGGGAAACTGGCAGAGCAGGGCACCCAGCTTTCCGGCCTGGAAAAGCGGGTCTATGCCTGCGGTGAAAAGCCGCACTTCATCGGAACCGAAATCCCGCCTCTCGTGAGTGAAACGGCTCCAAAGCTTGGCAGTGAATTTGAAATCCGGATTTTTGGCTGTTTTCATGACCCAATTCCGGCCCATGAATGCATTGGCAGGCCGGTAAAAGGTGGAATTGATCTCAGCCATGTCGAAAAAATCAGCAAGGAAGTCCAGTTCTTTGAATGACTTATCCTTCTTTTCGGGATAGAACACGCCGTACCAGTCCGGATAATTCCAGCCTGCGGGCCCAACCCTGATCACGGGATCCTGAACGTTCGTCATGATAGTATAAAGTAAGGGACAGGGGATGGAAAAGCAAGCGCTTTCAGGGAGTTTCCGATTGACAATCTCAACAATTTTTAATAAATTTTTGGATTAATCGGGCGGCCAGAAGCCACGTCATTATGTTTCCAATTTTCCTGGATGATCGGAGATTGGGCTTCTGGCCGCTCCGACGGGTCGAATTCCCCGCCGCTTGCGGCGTCCATCATCCAAGTTTCCTGTGATACTCCGCTGCTTGCGGCGGGGTCCTTCATTTGGAATTAATCACAGTGCAAGCATGACGTCAGCCCGCGTTTTTCTGGGCATGGGCTCCAATCTGGGCGACCGGTCCAGCCTTCTGGAACAAGCCGCGGAACTGATCGCGAAACTTCCGGACACAGAAGTGGTCCGTCTTTCTTCCGTATATGAGACGGAACCGTGGGGTCTGAGCGGCCAGAGGGATTTTCTGAACCAGGTCGCGGAAATCCGGACGGGCCTGAGTCCGGCCGGCCTGCTGGAGGCCTGCCACGCCATTGAAAACCGGCTCGGCCGCAGACGGAAGAACCGGTGGGGCCCGCGCACCATCGACATCGACATCCTGTACTTCGGCTCGACTGTGATCAAAGAGGAAAACCTGCGGCTCCCGCATCCGGCCGCGGCCGGCCGCCGTTTCGTGCTGGAGCCTCTCGCGGAGATCGCCTCCGGCTTTACCGATCCGGAGAGCGGACGCACGATTGCGGAGATGCTAAAAACCTGCGGGGACAGCGGGACCGTCCGGCGGGTCATCCGGGACGGATGAGTTCTGGAGGAAAACGGCATGCCCTATTACATCGCGATTGAGGGAGTCATCGGAGCGGGCAAGACCAGCCTGGCCCGTCTGCTCGCGGAGCGGATGAACGCCAACCTGGTGTTCGAGGCCTCCGAGGAGAATCCCTATCTCGAGGATTTCTACCGGGACCCCCAGCGGTTCGCTTTTCAGCTTCAGCTCTTTTTCCTGATCACCCGGTACCGCCAACTGCTCGGCATTCCCCAGCAGGACCTGTTCCACAGCCACCTCATCGCGGACTATCTTTTCGCCAAGGACAAGATCTTCGCCTATCTGAACCTCGAGCGGCGCGACCTGATCCTGTACGAGAAGGTCGCGACCCTCATGGAGAGGGAACTGCCGAAGCCCGACCTGGCCATCTACCTCCAGTCCAGCACCGAGCGGCTCATCGAACATATCCGCCAGCGGAACCGGAAATACGAGCGCAACATTTCGTCGGACTACATCCGCCAGCTCAACGAGGCCTACAACACGTATTTTTTCCACTACCGGGAGACGCCCCTTCTGGTGGTCAACACGTCGGAAATCGATTTTGTGCGGAACACCGAGGACCTCGAGGACCTGATCCGGCAGATCGAGAATCCGCCGGTCGGGGTCAAGTACTACGTGCCACGCAAATCCTGAGAGACGCCGATGCTTCGACTGATATTCTGGATGCTCCTGATTTATTTCGGGATCAAGACCGTGCAGGTCATGACCCGGCGGCCTGAAAAAGAGGACCCCCGGGTCAAGGGACGGCCCAAAAACGAACCCCTGGATCTGAGCCGGTCGGACGTGCAGGACGCGCGCTTCGAGGACATCGATGACGGCAGGAAAAAGGGAGGCGACTGATGACCCGCAGGGAAGTCCGGTCGGATGCGGCCCCGAAGGCCATCGGCCCTTACAGCCAGGCGGTGATTGCGTCCGGCGCGAACCTGGTGTTTACGGCCGGTCAACTCGGCATCGATCCCGGAACCGGGGCGCTCGTGGACGGCGGAATAGAAGCGCAGACCCGCAGGGCGGTCGAGAATCTCCGGGCGGTTCTGGAATCCGCCGGCAGCGGGCTCGACCGCGTGCTGAAGACCACGGTTTTTCTCGCGGACATGAACGACTTTACTGAGATGAACGCCGTGTACGGGTCCTTCTTTTCCGCGCCCGCGCCCGCCCGGTCCACGGTTGAAGTGCGCCGCCTGCCGAAAGACGCGCTGGTTGAAATTGAGTGCGTGGCTGAAATTCCGTCCTGACCGTCCGGGGCCGCGGCTCCGGCGGGCAGTCCTGGTCGCGGCGTTAACGGCCGTTTCCGCCGGACGCGCCTGGGGGTCCGCCCGGCCCGCGGACACAACGGGTACCGGCCCGGATTCATCCAAGACCGCGGCTGTCATCGCTGCTCCTTCGGGTGAGGCCGCGCCGGACAGCGTCGGACGTCAAAGCGTCAGGCCGGACACGGCCGGACGTGAAAGCGTCGGACCGGACAGCGCCGGGCTCACCGCCCGGACCGTTCCGCAGAAAACCGAAACAAAATCTCCGAGGGGCGCCCTGATCCGGTCCGCGGTTCTGCCCGGATGGGGCCAGTGGTACAACGGCGCCAAATGGAAGACCGGCCTGGTGGCCGCGGGCGCGGCCGGACTCGCGGCGAACATCATCATCCAGAACCGCCGCGCGGCGGATTCGGTCACGGATGACGAGCGCGCCTTCTACGAAAACAGCCGGAACCTGACCTGGTGGTGGGTTGCGGGCCTCTACGGCCTGACGCTTGCCGACGCATACGTGGACGCCCATCTCTGGCATTTCGACACGGGCCCGGAGCCGGGGTGGGGTGCATTCGGAGGCGGGGTGATGGGTGTCCGGCTGAGCGTCTCTTTCTGAAACTGAAAACGAACGCGTTCACCGGCTTTCCTCGGGCCGGAGGCTTCTGCTGTTGCGTTGCAAGGCTGCGTCATAAAAGACAACGATCATCAGAATAGGACAAGGGATATGACCCGCGAAGAGGCTCTGGATCTCGTCCAAAAAAACGTCTCCAACAAGAACCTGATCAAGCACATGCTGGCGGCCGAGGCTGTCATGCGCCGGCTGGCAAGGCATTTCGGCGAGGACGAGGAACTGTGGGGCCTGTCCGGTCTTCTGCATGACCTCGACTATGACCGGACCGCGAACGATTTTCCGAAGCACGGCATCGTGACGGAAAAGATGCTCGAGGGAAAAGACGTGCCCGAGCCGGTCGTGTACGCCATCAAGAGCCATCCCGGCCATTTTCCGCGGAAATCCCGGCTCGACCAGGCGTTGTACGCGGCGGATCCGGTCACGGGACTCATCGTGGCCGCGGCTCTCATGCACCCGACGAAAAAGATCCGCAACGTGAACGTGGAATTCATCGAGAGGCGTTTCGATGAAAAGCGTTTCGCCGCGGGCGCCAACCGTGAACAGATCCGGTCCTGCGAGGGAATGGGGCTGCCGCTCCGCGATTTCATCGGCCTCTCGCTCGAAGGGATGCAGTCCATTGAAGCCGAACTGGGCCTCTAGACCGGCCGTTGCGGCCTGCGTCCTGATCGCGGCCGCGCTTGCGGTTCCGTCCGGGACGGCCGCGGCCGGTGAAGCGCGGGCCACAGCCGCGGATTCCTGCGTCATCGTCCGCGGCGGCGATTCCTGGTTCGGCACGGACAAAGCCCGTCACTTCACTGCGTCCTTCCTCCTCACCGGCGCGGTCAGCCGGACGATGAACGTTCAAGGCCATGAAAGCCGGAACCGGAGCCTCGCCGCGGGCGTCGCCTTCACGGTGTCGGTGGGCGGGCTCAAGGAAATTCTCGACCGCGGCACGGGACGGGGCCATGCCAGCTGGAAGGACATGGCCGCCAACCTGCTGGGCGCCGGATGCGGCGCCCTGCTCCTTTCATGGTGGTGAAGCGGATGCATGACTGGCATGAGGCTGCCGGAGCGGTCCATCTGCACAGCGACTTTTCAGACGGCGCTTTGCCCATTCCCGAGATCGCGGCCATCGCCGGGGACATGGGGCTCGATTTCCTGCTGTTCACGGACCACAACACGCTCGCGCCCAGGCGGCTCGGGCTCGAGGGCTGGCACGGCCGGACGCTGGTTCTCGCCGGGTGCGAGCTCAATGACGAGAACGACCGGAACCATTACCTGGCTTTCCGGATCCGCAGGGAAATACCGGCCGGGCTGACGGCCCGGCAGAACGTCCGGCGTGTCTCCCGCCAGGGCGGATTCGGGGTGATCGCCCACCCGGCGGAAAAGCGCAGTTTCTCCGACGCCTATCCGCCGTATCCCTGGACCGACTGGGATGTCGACGGATTCGACGGCATCGAAATCTGGAACCAGATGTCCGAATGGCTCGAGGGCGTGACGCGCCGTAATTTCATCTGGCGGATCTGGCATCCTCTGCGGTCCATCCGCTTCCCGGTCTGGACCACGTTGGACCGTTGGGACCGGCTGAACCGGAAGCGACGGGTTGTGGGCCTGGGCGGCATCGATGTGCACGCATTCGAGTACAAGGTCCTGGGTCTGTTCCCGGTCGCCCTGTATCCATACAAGGTCCAGTTCAAGTCCATCCGGATGCACATTCTGACCGCCAAGCCTTTGCGGCCGGCCGATGTGCCGACTCCGGCCGAGGCTGAAGCGGCCGTATTCGAGTCGCTGGGCGCCGGCCGGGCGTTTATCGTCAATCATTCCCTCGGCGACGGCCGCGGATTCCGGTTCTGGGCCGAACGGGCCGGAAAGCGGCACCCGATGGGCAGCCGCCTGGCGCGCTCGGGAAACGTCCTGTTCCGTGCCGAGGCGCCTCTGCCGGGCCGCATGCGGCTCCTGCGGGACGGCCGGGTCGCGCGAGAGGAGTACGGCCGGAGCGTCCGGCTGCGCGCCTCTGAATCCGGCGTCTACCGGATTGAAATTTTCCGCAAGAACCGGGGCTGGATCTATTCCAATCCCATCGTGATCACATGAGGAAGGCTGACGGCATGACCCCCCAATCCGCGCCGGATGAACCCAGGGAATTCTGCGGCGTCATCGGCGTTCACGGCCACCCCGAAGCGGCCGAAATGGCTTACCTGTCCCTGTACGCGCTGCAGCACCGCGGGCAGGAGGGCTGCGGCATCGTCTCTTCGGACGGCATCCGGCTGTACAAGCACCTCGGTCAGGGGCTCGTCAACGACGTGTTCCACGCGCCGGAGATACTCCGAACCCTCAAGGGCGGCCAGGCCATCGGCCACAACCGCTACTCGACGACCGGCTCCGACCAGCTGATCAACATCCAGCCCATTGTGGTCAATTCCAAGGAAGGCCCGCTCGCGCTCGGGCACAACGGCAATCTGGTCAATTACCGGAGCCTCCGCGAGCGGCTTCAGTCCGAGGGCGCGATTTTCCAGACGTCCACGGACAGCGAAATCATCCTGCATCTCATCGCCCGCTCCCGATGCGGCCGTTTCACGGACCGCGTGAAGGAGGCGCTGAACGCCGTACGCGGGGCGTATTCCCTGGTATTGCTTTCGCGTGAGTGCCTCATCGCCGCCCGCGATCCGAGCGGGTTCCGGCCCCTGGCGCTCGGCCGTTTGGAGGGCGGCGCCTGGGCCGTGGCATCCGAGACGTGCGCCTTCGATCTCATCGGCGCGGAATACGTGCGCGACGTGGAGCCGGGTGAGATGATCGTCTTTGACGAGTACGGCATGCGATCGGAGAAGCTTGAAGGGACCGGACGCAGAAGCTGCTGCATTTTCGAGTTCATCTATTTCAGCCGGCCGGACAGCCGCATCTTCGGCGAATGCGTTGATAAAACCCGCCGCAAGTTCGGCAAGCGCCTTGTGGAGGAGCATCCCGTGGACGCGGACATCGTCATTTCCGTGCCCGACTCCAGCAACACGGCGGCCCTGGGTTTCGCCCGCCGGAGCGGACTCAAGTTCGAGCTCGGCCTGATCCGGAACCACTACATCGGCCGCACCTTCATCCAGCCCCAGCAGTCGATCCGCAATTTCGGGGTGAAGGTGAAATTCAACCCCGTCGAGGGCGTCCTGAAGGGACGCCGGGTCGTGGTCGTCGAGGATTCCATCGTCCGGGGCACGACGCTGAGAACCCTGACCCAGTTCATCCGCAAGGCGGGCGCGACCGAAGTGCACATCCGCGTCAGTTCTCCGCCCATCCTCCATCCCTGCTACTACGGCATGGATTTTCCGACACGTGAGGAGCTGATCGCATCGAACCGGTCCGTGGAGGAGATTCGGGAATTCCTTCATGTCGATTCCCTGGGCTACCTTTCCAGGGAGGGCATGCTGGCCTCGGTGCCGGGCGAAAAGGGCGATTACTGCACGGCCTGTTTCGACGGGAACTACCCCGTCCCCTACGACGACCCCGTCGAGAAAATCCATTTCGACGGGCCGCTCGGGGAGGCGCGATGAAAAAGGGCATGGCCCTGCTGGACCGCGTCTTCCTGCTCCGGCCGACTCTCTTCTTTCCCATCTGGATCTATTTCATCGCCGGGCTTGCGGGCGGCGGACGTTTCGGCCGCGGCAGCGGGGATTTCATCCATCCCGTGCCGCCCGTATGGGTCCTCGTCCTGCTGACCCTGCTGGGCGGTAGCGTCTACATCCTCAATCAGATCCGGGACCGGGAGACCGACCGGCTGAACGGGAAGCTCTTTCTGATCGCCAACGGCATGGTGGACGAGAAGTCGGCCTATATCCAGGCGGGGATTCTGGCCGCGGCCGTTCTCGGCGCCGCCTTCTGGATCGATCTGCTCCTGGGTTTCGGATTTCTCACCCTTTTTCTCATCACGGGCGTGCTGTACAATTATCCGCCGACGAACTGGAAGAACCTCCCCGTTCCGGGATTGGCGGTGAACGCCTGCGGCATGATGCTGGTCTATGACATGGGCTGGGTGTCGGGCGGCGGGGATCAGGCGTTTCCACTCCAGGCGCTCGCTTACGGCTTCGGCACCGCGGCCGTATACTGCAACACCACTCTGCCGGACATCAAGGGCGATTCCAGAACCGGCAAGATCACGTTCGGAGTCCGGTACGGCATCCGGAACACGGCCGTCTGGGCCCTGGTCTTCGAAGCGGCCTGCACGGTCACCGCCCTGGTCACGGACGAAATGATGCTGTTCATTCCAAGCGCGGCGGTTCTGCCGCTGTTCGCGGTTGCGGCGGCGCGCGGGAAACTGCCGGATTCCCTGCGGGCCACCAAGTTCTCGGTGCTCGCCCTGGCGGCCTCGGTCTGCGTCCGTTTTCCGGTGACGCTGATCCCGATCGCGGCGGTGTTCTTCCTGTCCCGGTGGTATTACAAGGAGCGGTTCGGTTTTGATTATCCCAACTTCAAGGCATCGTGAGGACCGATTGAAACAGAACGTCCGTTATCGGATTTCGGCCGCCGCCTGCGATTTCTGCGGCGTGTGCGTCGCCGTGTGCCCGGCCGGGGCGATCGAGCTGAAGGAATCCTCCGTACGCGTTCTTGACGACCTTTGTGTCGGGTGCGGCGACTGCGCCGTGATGTGCCCGCTGGGTGTGCCCGTCCGGGAGAAGGTGGAATGAAAGACCGCGCGGATGTCGTTGTCGTGGGAGGCGGACCCGCGGGGTCCTGGGCCGCCCGGTCCGCGGCTCAGGCCGGGGCCTCGGTGATGGTGTTCGAGAAGGACAGGGAAATCGGACTCCCGGTCCGGTGCGCCGAGGGCGTGTCGTCCCGAGGCCTGCACGCCCTGATCCAGGTGCGGCCGTCGTGGATCGCACGCGAGGTAAGGGGCGCGAAATTGGTCGCGCCGGACGGCACGGTCGTGACCGCCTGTCCCGGGGACACCGGAACCGTGCTGCACCGCAAGGTGTTCGACGCCGACCTGGCCGCGATGGCGGCGGAGGCGGGGGCCGTGTTCCTCACCAAGGCCTGCGTCACGGGCCTGCTCCGGCAGAACGGGGCCGTGTCCGGCGTCCGGGTCGAGCATCTCGGCCGCACCTTTGACGTGGCGGCAAAAATCGTCATCGGAGCGGACGGCGTGGAATCGGCCGTCGGCCGGTGGGCGGGCCTCGACACCCGCACGCCGCCGGAATTCATCGCGAGCTGCAGCCAGGCGACGGTCGCGGGCCTTGATCCTGACCCGGAGCTCGCGGAGTTCCATTTCGGATCGGCCCTCGCGCCCGGCGGATACGCCTGGGTGTTCCCCAAGGGCGGACGGACCGCGAATGTGGGTCTCGGCGTTCCGGAGGCGGCATGCCGGGTCAGGAAGCCCGTTGATTTTCTGAAGGATTTTCTCGAACGGCGGTGCCCGGGCGCTTCGGTGCTGACCTGGGTCGCGGGCGGGGTCCCACTCTGTCCGCCGCGGGGCGACATCATTACCGACGGCATGATGCTCGTCGGAGACGCCGCGCATCAGGCCAGCCCCCTCACGGGCGGCGGCATCCTCAACGCCCTGATCGCGGGCCGGCTCGCGGGCGAAACTGCGGCCGAATGCGTCCAGCGCGGAGACGTTTCGAAAAAGGCGCTGGGGGCCTACGTTAAAGCGTGGATGAAGGCCGAGGGGGAGAACACCGAACGGGATTTCCGGATCAAGAAGGTCGTATACGGGCTGTCCGACGAGGAGCTCAACGGAGTGGCGCGGACCCTGTCCGCGATTCCGGAGGAAAAACGCACGGCCCAGGCGATTTTCAAGGCCGGGCTGTTCAAGCATCCCAGGCTGGCCTTCGAGCTGTTCCGGTCCTATTTCTGAGGAAACCGATGGTAAATAACAGGCGGATCTGGACGATTCCGAACGCCCTGAGCCTCCTGCGGCTCCTGTTGCTGATTCCCATTCTTCTCTTCATGGCGGAGGGACGGCGCGTTGCCGCGCTCGTCTTCATCATGCTCGGCATTGCCACGGATTTTATCGACGGATGGGTCGCCCGCCGCTTCAACCAGACGTCGGATCTCGGACGGATGATGGACCCGCTCATCGACAAGGTGAACGTGCTGTCCGCCGCACTGCTGATGGTGTTGTCCCCGCTTTACCGTTTCCCCCTTTGGTACCTCGCGTTTCTTGTCGTCCGGGAGCTGTCCATGCTGGCATTCGGGCTGTGGGCGGTGCGCAGAAAAGGCGTGGTGCTCGAGGCGAACCGGCCGGGGAAAAATTCGGCGTTTTTCACCGGCGTGAGCGTGGTGCTGTTCATTCTCGGCCGGCAGCCGTGGGCGAACCTGGCGATGGCGCTCGCGATCGGACTCACCCTGTATTCAACCTGGGTCTACTGGCAATCCTTCCGCGCCGCGGTGCGGAGCCGTTCAGCGTCGAGGGGCCGGCAGGCGGACGCGGCTTGAGCCCGGTTTCGATTCGCTGGGCCGCGGGTCTGTCCAGGGCCGGCAAGTCCCTCCGGGACGGAATCAGCCGTCTGTTCACGGCCGCCGGACCGAATCGCGGGGCGATTCTGGAGGGCCTGGAGACCGCGCTCCTCGAAGCGGACGCGGGCCCAGAAACAGCGGCCGACCTGGTCGAGGCCGTCCGGACCGTGCGGATTCCGGAGGGAGGGGCAGAAGCCGAGGCCGTGCGCCTCGTCCTGAAGGAGCGGATCCGCGTCCTTCTGGCGGGATGCGGTCCGGATCCGACCGCGTTTCGGGAAAAACCCTGGGTGGTGCTCGTCGTCGGCGTGAACGGCACGGGTAAAACCACCACGATCGGGAAATTGGCGCACCGCTTCAGCAACGACGGAAAAAAAACAGTGATCGCGGCCGCGGACACGTTCAGGCCCGCGGCGAACGAACAGCTCGCGGTATGGGCCGGCCGGGCCGGGGTTCCGGTGATTTCGCAGAAGCAGGGCGCGGACCCCGCCTCCGTCGCATTCGATGCCTTGGACCACGCGGTGCGTCAGTCCGCGGACGCGCTTCTGATCGACACGGCCGGGCGCCTGCAGACCAAAGTCAATCTCATGGAGGAGCTGAAGAAAATCCGGCGCGTGCTCTCCAAGCGCATGCCTTCCGCTCCGCACGAGACCCTGCTGGTGATGGACGCCACCACCGGGCAGAACGGGCTGGCCCAGGCGCGGCAGTTCACCGAAGCCGCGGGCGTCACCGGCATTGTGCTCACCAAGCTGGACGGCACGGCCAGGGGCGGGGTCGTGCTGGCGATCCGGCGGACCCTCGGCATTCCGATCCGATGGGCGGGTCTGGGCGAGGCAATCGACGACCTTCAGCCGTTTGACGCGGAGACGTTCGCCGAGGGGATTCTGGGGGATTGAAGAACTTTCCGAAAGGGATCTCTGATCAGCGATTGCATGTTCGCCGTATGGGATCCTGTGGAGTGCGGTCGAAGGAGACCGCTTTTCCCCGGCGCCTACATGTCGGCGCCGGGAAAGCGGCAACCTGTCGCCGCACTCCAAATCCGCAATTGTTGATCCGATGACACGGACCTCGGATCACCAGACCTCGGACCGTTGGTCCTCGGCTTTCGGTCCGTAGTCGGGTATGATTTTTTTAACGGGTATCGTGCAAAAAAAACAAAAAAAAGTCGCCATCATCACCCTCGGCTGTCCCAAGAACCAGGTGGATTCCGAGGTTCTGGCAGGCGAATTGAGGCGGCACGGGGCCGTTCTCACGGCTGATCCTGAAGAGGCGGACGACATCTGCATCAATACGTGCGGTTTCATCCGGGACGCGAAGCAGGAGTCCATCGAGGCGATACTCGAAGCTGTCAGGCTCAGGGATAAGGCCGGCCGGTCCCGAGCCGTCCGGCCGCGCGTGGTGGTGTGGGGATGCCTCTCGGAGCGGTACCGGGACGCCCTGCCTCTGGAAATTCCGGAGGCGGACGCCTATTTCGGGGTAGAACCTTTTCAGGCGATCGGGCGTTACATTATCGGTGGGCGGTACCGCTGGTCCGAAGCCGGACGATGCGGACGTGTCCTGTCCACGCCGCCGCACACCGCCTATCTCAAGATTGCGGACGGCTGTGATCATGCCTGCTCGTTCTGCGCCATTCCCCTGTTCAAGGGGAAATACCGGAGCCGGCCGCAGGCCGGCCTTGTGCGCGAAGCCGAATCTCTGGCGGACCGGGGCGTGAAGGAGCTGATCCTCATCGCCCAGGACACCACCGCCTACGGTCGCGACCTGGGTGGGAAGGCTTCGCTGGCCCGGCTCCTGAAAAGACTGGTCCGCATCCAGGGAATTGAATGGATTCGGATCCTGTACGGTCACCCGGCGCATGTGGATGACGCCCTGATTGACGCCATGGCGGCCGAACCGAAAATCTGCAAAACCCTGGACCTGCCGCTTCAGCATATTTCGGATCCCGTGCTGAAGGCCATGGGCCGCGGCATGACGAAGGCCGCCGTGATCCGGCTGATCGAGACGCTCCGGGCGCTTGTGCCAGGCCTGACGCTCCGCACGGCTTTCATCACGGGATTCCCGGGCGAGACCGACAGCCGGTTCGAAGAGCTGGCCCGGTTCGTCCGGGAGATCCGGTTCGAGCGCATGGGTGTTTTCGCCTTTTCCCCCGAGGAGGGAACCCGGGCCGCGGCGTTGCGGCGTGCCGTACCGGCCGCGACTGCGAAGCGCCGGGCGGGCGTTCTGATGCGCATCCAGAAAACTCTGTCCGCGGAATACCACCGTTCCCTGGAAGGGAAGGTGATCCCGGTCTTGGTGGACGGCACCGACAGGCGGCGCAGGCTCTGCGTCGGCCGGACCCCGGGGGACGCTCCGGAAATCGACGCCGTGGTCTGGGTCCGCGGGAAAGCCGGCCCGGGCCGCATCGTGCCGGTCCGGATCGAAGGGTCCTCCGCATATGATCTGACGGGAACGGTTGTTTCCCAGGCCTCTCGGAAGACGGCCCGGGAGCGTTCCTGACCGGAACCGGCCGGTCGTACATGAAAGCCGCGTCACGGGCGGGCCGTCCGGCCTGACCCATGGACCGGGAAGGTCCGCGGCGATGCAGTTCCTATCCGCGAGGTGAACCATGCGTTCCCAAATCCGTCACGGCCGTCCGCTTCTCCTGGCGGGATTCCTGTTCTCGGCGGTCTGCGGGGCCCTGGCCCAGCCGGCCGAAATCCGATTCTCCCGCGACGAGGACGTTCCGGATTTTCATTTCGACACCGCCATCACGGCCTCGCCGGACAGCGGAAAGAGCCGGATCACCTGCTTTGTCAAGATTGCCTATGACGAACTGCAGTTCATCCGCGACAGCGGCGGATACCTCGCCCGCTTCGAACTGTCCGCGATTCTGTTCAATACCCAGGGCGAGCAGGTGGAAGCGAAGATCCGCTCCTATGAGGTCCGGGTGCTGGGCTATGATTCCACCAACTCCCGTACCGCCTTCGCTCCGGCCCAGAGCGCCTTCGACTTCGCGCCCGGACGGTACGAGCTCATGCTCTCGGTTCTGGACCTGGATTCCAGAAAAGCCTCGGTGAAAAAGATTCCCGTCCAGACCGCTAAAGGCAGGCCCGGGGACCTCACGGTAACCGACATCATTCTGGCCGAACGCATTGTCGCGGACTCGGCCGGGAATCCCTCGCCCGTGGCCAGCGTGCTCGGCAATCTCTCCGAAACCATGGACTCCCTGTTCGTCTGGTTCGAGATCCACAACCCGCCGTCCATCACGTCCGTCCCGATCCGCATGCGGCTGACCGACATCAAGGGCGCGGTGGTGCGTTCCGACACGCTGACCCGGCCCCTTTCCGGAACCCGGACCGTGTGCGTGCTTTCCGTCGCCAAGGGCGACCTGAGGGGCGGGCGGTACAAGCTGGACATCGAAGTGGGAAGCGGAGAACGGATCGTGAAGCGGTCCCGGCCGATGACCGTGCACTGGGGGGACATGCCGGGGCAGGCCGCGGACCTGGACCAGATGATCGAACAGGTGCGGTACATCGCCAGGGGCTCCGAGATCAAGAAGATGAAGAAGAAGCAGGGCGAGGACAGGCTTGAGGCATTCCGCGAATTCTGGAGGCAGAGGGACCCGACACCGGACACGGAAGCGAACGAGCTGGAGGAGGAATACTACCGCCGGGTTGAATTCGCCAACCAGAATTTCGGGACCTTCATCGACGGATGGAAAACCGACCGCGGCATGGTGTACATTCTCCTGGGCCCCCCGGGGGAAATCGAGAGGCACCCGTTTGAATCGGGATCCAAGCCCTACGAAATCTGGACGTACTATACCTTCAACCGGTCGGTGCTGTTCATCGATCAAACGGGCATGGGCGATTACCGCCTCGAGGGCACAATTCACGACCTCCTGAACCGGATCCGGTGAGCGGGGCCGGATGAAATCCCTTCAACTCGGCGTTTTCGCTTCAGGCCGGGGCTCTAATTTCGCCGCCATTCTCGCGGCGATCGATGGCGGCCGCCTGAACGCGTCCGTGGCCGTTCTGATTTCGAACGACCCCGCGGCCGGCGCGCTCGAGACCGCCCGGGCCCGTGGCATCCGCGCGGAAACCGTCTCCAGCGCCGGTTTCGACTCCCGTGAGGCTTTCGTTTCGCGCCTCACGGACGTGCTCCGCGAATCGGGCGCCGGGTTCATCGCGCTCGCCGGTTACATGAAGCGCGTCCCTCCGGAGGTGGTGGCCCTCTATCCGGGCCGGATCGTGAACATTCATCCCGCCCTGCTCCCCGCATTCGGGGGGAAGGGCATGTACGGCCGTCATGTGCACGAGGCCGTGATTCGCCAGGGATGCAAGGTCACGGGCGTGACCGTGCACCTCGTGGACGAACAGTACGACCGCGGGCCCATCCTGGCCCAGCGGTGCGTGCCTGTCCTGGCCGGCGATACCGCGGAAGTCCTGGCCGGCCGCGTGCTGGAAGCGGAGCATGCGCTGTATCCCGAGGTGCTCCAGGCGTTCGCGGAAGACAGAGTCCGGATCCACGGCGGAAATGCGTTTATGATATGATGCGCGGAAATCAATCGGGCGGCCAGAAGCCTGGTCATTCTGGTTCCAGTTTTTCTGGATGATCGGAGATTGGGCTTCTGGCCGCTCCGACGGGTCTGATTCCCCACCGCTTGCGGCGTCCATCATCCAAGTTTCTTGCGATACCCCGCCGCTTGCGGCAGGGTCATTCATTAAACGGTTTTGCGCAAAGGAGGAAGGCTTGTCAACGGTTCGTCGCGCACTGATCAGTGTATCGGACAAGACGGGTGTCGTGGACTTCGCCCGGGCGCTTGTCGATCTCGGATTCACCATCCTGTCCACGGGAGGCACGCACAAACTGCTGTCGGAAAACGGCGTGCCCGTGACCGCGGTCGACCAGGTCACCGGGTTTCCGGAAATGATGGACGGCCGGGTCAAGACCCTGCACCCGAAAATCCACGGGGCCCTGCTCGGGCTGCGCGACAACGCGGAGCATGCAGGCCAGGCCGCCGCCCAGGGAATCGAGTGGATCGACCTGGTGGCGGTGAATCTCTATCCGTTCGAAGCCACGGCTGCCAGGCCCGGCGTTTCCATCGACGAGATAATCGAGAACATCGACATCGGCGGCCCCTCCATGGTGCGCAGCGCGGCGAAGAACCACCGGTTCGTGGCCATTGTCACCGACCCCTCGGATTATGCCCCCGTGCTGGACGAGATCCGGAGCGGCGGGGCGGTGTCCGCGGAAACCCGCCGGCGCCTCGCCGTCAAGGCCTTCCGCCGCACGGCGGACTATGATTCGGCCATCGACCGGACTCTGTCCGGGGTATTTCTCAAGGAGCCGGTCCTGCGCCTCAAATACACGAACGGCCGACCGCTCCGGTACGGTGAAAACAGCCATCAGACGGCCGTGTTCTACCGGGACGCCTCGTGCAGCGAGGCTTCCGTAGCCGGAGCGGAGATACTCGGCGGTAGGGAAATGTCGTTCAATAATTACGTGGACTGCGATGCCGCGCTTGAGGCCGTGAAGGATCTGTCGATCGAGGGCCCATCCGGCGGCGGGATCGGGGTGGCGGTCATCAAGCACACCAATCCGTGCGGTTACGCAACGGGCGCGACCGGCCGCGAAGCGCTTGAGCGGGCGTGGGCGGGAGATCCGATATCGGCGTTTGGCTCTGTCATCGCCTGCAACGCGCCCGTGGATCTCGCCTTCGCCGAGTTCCTGAAAGGCGAAAACGTGCGCCATATCGGTTTCGTGGTCTCCGCGGGCAGGCTCGTGGCGCAGGAAATACCGAACAAGTTCGTCGAAGTGATCGTTGCGCCCGATTTTTCTGCGGAGGCGATGGAACTGCTCGGCAGGAGCAAGACCCTCCGGCTTCTCAGAGCCGGACCGCTGGACGCGGCCGGGGCTGAGCCCAGGACCTTTCGGAAGATCACGGGCGGCATGCTGGAAATGGATCGCGATCTCGCGGTCTGGGACCGGTTCGAAGGCGTGACAAAGGCGCGGTTCGATGAGAGGCGCAAAGCGCTCGCGGAATTTACGCTGAAAGCCTGCAAGCACACCAAATCCAATGCCATCGTCCTGGGCCGGGAGTACAGCCCCGGATTCTTTCAGGTCATCGGAATGGGTGCGGGTCAGCCGAACCGGGTTGATTCCCTCCGCAAGCTGGCCGTAACCAAGGCATTGGAAAACCTGGAGATGGAATATGCGGCGTCCAACCCGGGCATGGATTTTGATGCGTATCGGAAAAAAGCCTTCTCCGAAATGGTGCTTGCCTCGGACGCATTCTTCCCGTACGATGACACGGTCCGTACCGCGGCCGAGTTCGGCCTGCGCTTCATCGTTCAGCCGGGCGGTTCCAAGCGCGACGAGGACAGCATTCGCGCCTGCGACGAACTGGGAATCGCCATGGCGTTCACGGGGCTGCGGCATTTCCGGCACTGAGATCGGTCTTATCAGGCACCCGCGCATTCCGCATTCGTTCGTTTAAAAAATTTGAATTGAGGAGAAAGCATGTTTCCCAGTCTCTTGAAAATCGGCCCCATTGTCATCCATGCCTACGGCCTCCTGCTCGCCGTTTCTTTTCTCGTCGGCATTCTCTGGGCGATGAAGCGGGGGGAGAAGCGGGGCATCCGCGGGAACGACGTGATGGACGCGGGCCTGATTACCGTGGTGAGCGCGATCGCGGGATCGCGGCTGTTTTACGTCGTGACCCATATCGACGAATTCAGGGGCCGATGGCTGGATACGGTCAACCCGCTTCAGAGCGACGGTGAGATCGGCCTCGCGGGCCTTTCCATGCTCGGCGGCGTGGTGTTCGCAATCGTTGCGATCGCGGTCTTCTGCGTCCGGAAAAAAATACGGGTGCTCCGGTTCTTTGACGCGGCCGCGCCTTCGCTGGCGCTCGGGCTGGGACTGACCCGCATCGGCTGCTTTCTCAACGGGTGCTGTTTCGGCAAACCGGGAGATCATTCATGGTGCGTGGCTTTTCCGGAACAGAGCCCGGCCGGGGCTTTTCTGCCCGGTTTGCGGCTTCATCCGACGCAGTTGTATTCTTCCATGTACGATTTTCTGATGCTGGCCGTGCTTCTCCTTGTGGACCGCAAAAAAAGAGCGGACGGCTTTTTATCCGCTTTATTTTTCGTGCTTTACGGCATTTTCCGTTTTTTAATTGATTTTGTCCGCTATTATGAAACATCCGTGCAATTCAGGTTTTTGGGTATATCTTTTACCTATAACCAGTTGATCTCCCTGTCCATGGCGCTGTTCGGACTGATTCTGATGGTCCTGATCAGTCGCAGGAAGGCGGGGAAGGAATAAAAAACTTGATTTTTTGCCGTATTTTCAATAAATTATACTACTTCATCCATCCCTCTCACTGGAGGTGGGTATGATACCCAGGCGAATCATCGGACTTTTGCTGTGCATGACATCGGCCGCAGTTCTGATAACAGGATGCGCGGCTACCAATAGTTATACGGACGGAACATCGCCTTACGGTTCGGATCAGGATGTTTCGGAACTCGATGAAATGCTCGGAATCGGCGGCGAGGACGGCTCGGACGAATCCATCAACGAAGAAGACGTGCTGAAGCTTCTCGGCGTCAGCGAAGAGCCCCCGCTCGAGACGGAAACGGCTTTCATGCCCGCGGAACAGAGCGAAGCCGGGACCGGATTCGAGACCGACCAGACCCAGGATCAGGCCCAGGGGGACGCAACCGCGTTCAATACGGCCCCTGCGGACCGGGTGACCACGCCCCCGGCATGGAAAACCGATTCCTACAGCAGTCGTTACCAGGAGGCCCTTCAGGCCTACCGGGCGAAGCGGCTCGGCGAAGCCATACAGAAATTCGAAGCCCTCCTGGCGGAAAACGCGAAGAACAGCCTGGCCGACAACAGCCAGTACTGGATCGGCGAGGCCTATTACGATCAGGGTCAGTACCAGCAGGCCATTCTCTCGTTCGAGAAAGTGTTCAGCTATCCGAATTCGAACAAGGACGACTCGGCCCAGCTCAAGCTCGGCCTGTGCTATGTCAAGCTCAACGACCAGCCCAAAGCCCGGGAAGAGTTCCAGAAGCTGATCAACAATTATCCGTCCAGCGAATACATCGGCATCGCCAGACAGTTCATCGCGCAAATCGAGGGACCCGCGTCCGGGCAGTGATGCGTCCACATCCCCGTTCCAAAACGAACAGGCGGAGCGTTTCCGGTCTCATCGGACGACCGGTGCCCTCCGCCTTGCCGTGGGAAGGGGGCGGCGTGTCCGGTCCCGCCGCGTTGTTAAACCGGCCCGGAACCGCGGGATTCCGCATCCGCAAAGCCGGCCGGCCGCCGGATGTCCGATTGAAGGGAAGCCCATGAAGAGCAAGCTGAAGATCCTGATGGTCTATTCCGAAGTCGCGCCGTTCTCCAAAACGGGCGGCCTCGGGGACGTGGGCGGCTCCCTGCCCAAGGCGCTCAAGGACATGGGGCACGACGTCCGGATCATCACGCCGCAGTACCAGAGCATCAACGAGCGGCGGTACATCCTGCGGGACGTGATTCGCCTGCAGAACATCGGTGTTTCCGTGGGCGCGGAGACGCATCAGATCCATGTCAAGTCGGCCTTCCTTCCCGACACCAAAGTGCAGGTGTATTTCATCGACTACAAGCCCTTCTTTTTCCGCAAGGGCATGTACACCGATCCCAGGACGGGCGCGGATTACCCGGACAACGCCCAACGCTTCGCGCTTTTTTCAAAAGGCGTGCTGGAGACCCTGAACCGCCTCCACTGGCAGCCGGACATCATCCATTGCAATGACTGGCAGACGGGCCTGATCCCCTATTATCTGAAGACCCTGTATCTCGGCAACCCCTTTTTCGCCCAGACCTCCACGCTGTTCACGGTCCACAATTTCGGCTTCCAGGGCTGGTTCGACGCGAAAAACGCCGCGGCGATCGGGTTCGACACCAAAAACCGCTCCGCGGACAGCGGGCTCGACGCGAACGGCGGCGTGAATTTTCTGCGGCTCGGCATCCAGTCGTCGGACCTGCTGAATACCGTCAGCGAGAAGCACGCGGCCGAGGCGCAGTCGTCCCCCGAATTCGGATTCGGGTTGGAGAAGCTGCTGCGGTCCCGGAAGAAGCAGTTCTTCGGAATCGCGAACGGCATCGACACCCATGTCTGGAATCCGGAAACGGACAAGCTGATCCCGCATCCCTACAATTTCCAGCGCATCTCGGAGAAGGAGGGGAACAAGCGGGCCCTTTTCGAACGCTTCGGACTGCCTTACAAGGCCGGCATCCCGGTCATCGCCATGGTGACCCGGATGACGGGACAGAAGGGCATGGACCTCGTCCGGGACGCCTTCGCCCCGATGATGGCCCTGAACGGCGTTTTTCTCCTGCTCGGACAGGGGGAGGAGGCGTACGAGACTTTCTTCAAAAAAGCCGTTAAGAAATATCCCGGACGCGTCGGGGTTCAACTGGGATTCGATGAGTCGCTCGCCCATCTGCTCATCGCGGGCGCCGACATTTTTCTGATGCCGTCGCGGTTTGAACCGTGCGGCCTGACCCAGATCTACAGCTTGAAATACGGCACGGTGCCGGTGGTCGCGCCGGTGGGCGGTCTGCTCGACACCGTGGAGCCGGTCAAGCCGAGGTCCGAGCGGGGCACCGGGTTCATTCTTGCCTCCATAGACGCGAAATCCCTCGTCGCCGCCCTGAAACAGGCGGTGAAGGCCTACGGCGACCCGAGGACCTGGCAGCGCATTCAGAAGAACGGGATGCGGAAGGATTTCTCCTGGGAAGCCTCCGCGAAACGGTACGTGCAGCTGTACCATAAATGCTTTCTGATGAATAAAACCTGACGGAACCGGCATGCAGGGAATTCAGATACAGATATATCAGGTCGGCGGCCGGCTGGACCTCTCGCTCATCTCGGTTTCCGGCTACATCGACACGACCACGTGTCCGGAGATGGCCGGCGTCATCCAGGACCTGATGGGGCAGAAGAAGGTCCAGATCATCGTGGATCTGGGGCGCGTGACCTACATCAGCAGCGCCGGCTGGGGTGTTTTCGTCGGCGAGATCAAGAACATCCGGGAGCAGGGCGGGGACCTGAAATTCGTCCGCATGGTCCCCGAAGTCGCCGAGGTGTTCGAAATGCTCGAGTTTCACAAGATCCTGAACACCTACGAATCGGTGGAGGAGGCGGTCGACGAATTCGACCTGCTCAGGGGCATCGACATCACCGAGACCGAGCGGCAGAATCCGAAGTCTCCGGCCCGGCCGCCGATTCCCATTTCCATCGAGAAGCCGCCGGTGCCGCCCGGCCTGCAGGGTAAACGGACGGCCCAGGACACGGAAGACGAATTGTCCTATAAGGATTTTCCCGTCGTCGAACGGATCAAGAAAATCGTCATCGAGAATCCGATGGCCGGGCTCATGGAGATCCGGAGGCGGCTGGGAACGGAAAAGTACGGATATGTCCGGATCGGCCCCCTCCGCCTGTTCTCCCTGCTCCGAACCCTGAATCTGGAAACACGGGAGAAACGCCACCGGTTCTACCGCTCCAGGTAATCCGGTCTCCTTGGTATATGATTTGCCTTTTTGGGTGGGCTAAGACCCGTCCAAATTCTCTTTTCGGAAAGGAAGCCCGGAATGCGCAGCGCCGTGCACTCTCTGTCCCTTGCAAATAAAGGGTTTACCGCCGTTTTCCTCTGCCTTTTTCTGGGGGCGTCCGCAGGGCTTCACAGCCAGACCGGCGCCGCCCAGCCCCGCTGGAGCAAATCCGCCAAGTCCCTGACCATTTTTCAGCCAGGGGATGCCGTGCGCATCCGTGTCTGGGAACTGTACCAGGAACAGGCGACGAACATCAACCTGAACGGCGATTACCCGATCAATCAGTCCGGATTCATCGTCATGCCGCTCATCGGAGAGGTCAAGGTCCGGGGTCTGACCGTATACGAGCTCATGAGCACGCTCCAGGAGAGGCTCAAGGAATATCTTCATAATCCGTATATCGAGGTGCATCCCCTGATCCGCCTGGTCATGCAGGGTTCCTTCAACCGGCCCGGATCATACCGCGTGGATCCCGCCAATTCGCTGTGGGACCTGGTGGCCGAAGCCGGCGGGCCGGCGGCGAACGCCGACCTGAGGAAAATGGCGGTCGAGCGGAGCGGGAAGGTCGTGATCAAGGACCTGCTGCAGAGCTTCGAGAACGGGTACTCGCTGGAGGAAGTGGGCATCGAATCCGGCGACCAGATCATCGCGTATCCGAGGGGGTCGATCGACATCGCGACGCTTCTCGTGATGCTCAACCTGTTCGCCTCGATGTTCATCCTGTATTTGCGTCTGCGATACGGCAGTCTGTGATCCGCGGTTCTCAATAGACATCACCCGCGCCCGTCCGGGCGCGCGATCGGCAATCAGGAGTGGGAATGGAAGAGTTTTTCGACAGCAACGCCCCGAATCAGGAAAATGTGGATCTGATGAAATACGTCCGCGGCGTCCTCCGGCGGTGGTGGCTCGTGCTGGCCTGCACAGCGCTCGTCGCGGTGCCCTGGTACGTGTACCTGAAAAAGCAGCCGCCCGTTTTCAAGGCCGACGCCTGGCTGAGTTTCGAGAATGTCTCGGCCGCGGTTCCGGAGAATCTCATCGAGAACCGCATCGCCAAGCTCCGCAGCCGCAGTTTCGCGGAAGAGGTCACGGCGGAGCTGGGCCTGACGCTGAAAATCATCCACACCGCGGAGCCGAGGCTCTACCGGCAGGACGTGTTCCGGATGTTCTTCACGACCCGGAACCCGGTGCCCGGCCGGTACGAGATGCGCTTTCATCCGAACGGAACCGCCGCGGTCTGGTCCGATGTGAAGATGCTCGACAGCGCCCGCGTGGAGCATTTCATCGAGGACACGGTCAGCATGAACGGATTCTCCTTCCGCCTGAATCCCGAGGTCGTCCGCCGGCGTCCGCGGGTGGCGTTCCAGATCCAGGACTTCCAGTCCACGGTCGCCGGCCTGCAGGCGGCGGAGGACATCATTCCCCAGGGCCGCACCCTGATGCAGATCACCCTGACCGACACCGACCCGTATCTCGCGTCGGAGACGATCAACCGGCTGGCCGAAAAATTCGTGCAGAAGAGCATTGAGATCCAGCGGCGCGCGAGCCGGTTCAGCCGCGAGTATCTCGAGGAACAGCTCGCCATCGTCCAGCGCGATCTGAATGACACCGACTACCAGCTCGAAAAATTCCGGGACACACACATCCAGAACCTGGACGAGGAAAGCCGAGCCATCGTGGCCGAACTCGACCGGAACAGCGACCGGGTCGGCGACCTGACGGTCCAGAAGAAGGATCTGGCCCAGCTTCTCTCCCGGCTCGATCCCGCGAGCCCCGATTTCGAAACCGGCGTCTCCGTGCGCTACATCTACGACCAGATCATCGGATATCCGGTTTTCCGCGGCGACCCGGACATGACCGTGGCCAGCCAGCAGTGGAAGAGCAAGTACGCCGAACTGGACCGGATGGGCAGCGCGCCCGCGCTGAATCCCCGGGTGAAGCAACTCAACGACGATTTGACTGAAATTCAGTCGACACTCTACAACCTCGCCCAGATCAAGCTGACCACGATCGACCAGCAGATGGCCGGGCTCCAGACCGAAGCGGAAACGCTCCAGAACCAGCTCAGCAAACTGCCCAAGGAGGAGATCAATTTCATCCGGCTCAACCGGAAGCGCCGGGCCAACGAGGCCATCCACGAGGCACTCTCCCGGAACTTCAAGGAGGCCCAGATCAACGAGGCCGTGGAGCCGGAGAACATCACCCTCTACGACCGGGCGCTCCCCCCCAGCCGGCCGATCAGCGCGGACAAGCGGAAGAAGATGGGCATGGGCGTCCTGATGGGATTGTGCCTCGGCATCGGCGCCGCGCTCATGTGGGAGCTGGCGGACAAGCGGATCAAGTCGCGCGACGACATCAAGCGGTACCTGAAGCTCAACATCCTGGGCGTGATCCCCAAGGTCAAGTTCGACACCTACGAGCTCCAGGACTCCGAGAAGGCGAAGAGTATCAGCTCGCAGATCGTCACCCACGACTATTCGCCCACGCCCGTCGGCGAGGCCTACCGGTCCCTGCGGACCAGCATCCTCTTCTCCAAGACCTTCGGGCCGGTGAAGTCGATGGTGATCAGCAGCGTGGCGCCCGGTGAGGGAAAGTCGTTCACCGCGGCGAACCTGGCCATCACGCTGGCCCAGCAGAAGTCCAGGACCCTGCTGATCGACGCCGATTTCCGCCGCGGTGTCATGCACAACAGCTTCAACTGCCCCAAGAAGCCCGGCCTGACCAATTACCTGACGGGCGTGGCGTCGCTCGAGTCGGTGCTGAACGAAACCTACATCCCCAATCTCACGCTAATCACCTGCGGTTCCATGATCCCGAATCCCTCCGAACTGCTCGGATCGGATAAGATGCAGAAGTTCATCGAGGGCATCACGCAGCGCTACGATTTTGTGATCTTCGACACGCCGCCCCTGTTCGCGGCTTCCGACGCGGTTATCCTGGGCACGCTGGTCGACGGTGTGTCCCTGGTCATCCGCGCGGGCATGACGAAGCGCGACGACGTCCAGCGGAAAATGGAGCTCTTCCAGAATGTCCGCGCCAAAGTGATCGGCGTGATTCTCAACGGCGCCGGGGTGGAGGTCGCGCACGAGGGCTACAGTTACTATGCCTACTGAGACGGCCGGCCTCCGCATTCTGATAACGGGGGGAGCCGGATTCATCGGCTCCCATTTTTCGGAACGGATGATTTCGCGGGGGCACGCCGTGACCGCCCTCGACAATTTCAACGACTACTATGATCCCGCGGTCAAGCGCCGGAACGTGCAGGCGCTGACGGAACGGGGCTCGGACGCCTACCGGCTGATCGAGGGCGACATTCTCGACGCCGCGAAAGTCCAGGCGATTTTCACGGAGCAGCGCATCGACGCGGTCGTGCACCTCGCCGCGCGGGCGGGCGTCCGCCCTTCCATTCAGGAGCCCGCCCTGTACCAGCGGGTCAACGTCGAGGGCACCGCCAACCTGCTCGAGGCGGCCGTGAAGAACGGCGCCGGCCGGTTTCTCTTCGCGTCCTCCTCGTCGGTGTACGGGGCGAACGCCAAGGTCCCGTTCTCGGAGAGCGACGCCGTGGACGAGCCGTTGTCTCCGTACGCGTCCTCCAAGCGGGCGGGCGAACTGCTCGCCTACACGTACCATGCCCTGTACGGTCTCCCGGTGCACTGTCTCCGTTTCTTCACGGTGTACGGCCCCCGCCAGCGTCCGGACATGGCCATACACAAGTTTACGCGGCTCATCGACGAGGGCCGCGAAATCCCGCTGTTCGGCGACGGAACGAGCCGACGGGACTACACGTTCTATTCGGATATAATGGACGGGATGGAGAAGTCCCTGGATCGGTGCCGGGGGTACGCCATCTACAACCTCGGGGAGTCGCGGACCATCGACCTGCGCAGTCTGATCCGCCTGATCGAGGAGCGGGTCGGGAAGAAGGCGAACATCAAGCGCCTGCCGGACCAGCCGGGCGACGTGCCGGTGACCTTCGCGGATGTGTCGAAGGCGGTCCGGGAGCTGGACTACGCGCCGAAGACGCCCATCGAGGACGGCATCCGGGCTTTCGTGGACTGGTACAGGGAAACGACCGGGAAATAGACTGAATCATGCTGCGAGAGAAGGAACTTTTCCTCATCCGCCTGATGAAGCTCACCGACGGGCTGGTCATCGCGGTTTCCTTTGTCTCGGCCTATTTCATCACCCTGTTCATCCGCTCCCTGGCTGATTACGGACCGCTGGCCCACGGCGGAGAGGGGCTCCGGGGTTTTCTCAAGGTCCATTTCTGGCTGGTCATCGTGACCATTCCCGCGTGGATCCGGCTCATGTCGGCCGACGGCGTCTACACCAACTTCAGGACCAAGCTCTTCATCGAGACCGGCTGGCGCATCCTGCGGACGGGCGTGGCGGCCATGTTCGTGCTGGGCAGCGTCGTGTTCCTCCTCAAGCTGGAAATGACGAGCCGCATGTACGTATCCGTTTTTGCCGTGACCGCCCTGATCGGGCTGTTCGTGTCGAAGGCGGCGTGGCGCTGGTTCCTCGACTACATCTCGCGGCAGGGCTACAACCTCGTCAACCTCCTGATCGTCGGCACGGGGAAGCGGGCGCAGGAATTCATCCGCAATGTGCACGCGCACGCGAACTGGGGCCTGAAAATCGTCGGCCTGGTGGATGACGACCCCAAGCTCCTCGGCAAGACCGTCCTCGACTACCCCGTCATCGGGCGGATCCGCGACATCCCCCGCATCCTCCGGGAGCACGTGGTCGACCGGGTCATTTTCGTGGTGCCGCGCCTCTGGCTGAACCGCATCGAGGACGCCATTCTCCACTGCGAGCGGGAGGGGGTCGGGACGGCCGTGTCGGTCGACCTGTTCACGCCCAAGCTCGGAACGCTGTCCATGTCCAGCTTCGCGGGCGTGCCCCTGCTGAATTTTCAGACGACCTCGGCCAAGGAATGGCAGCTGTTCCTCAAGCGCGTCATGGACGTGGTCATCTCGCTGTTCTTCATCCTGCTCCTGCTGCCGATTTTCATTGTCGCTGCGGCCGGCATCGTGGTCGATTCGAGGGGCCCGGTCTTCTTCCGGCAGGTCCGGTGCGGCCGGAACGGCCGCCGGTTCACCCTCGTCAAGTTCCGTTCCATGGTGCTCGGGGCCGAGATGCGCAGACGGGAGCTCGAGAAGCAGAACGAGATGGACGGCCCCGTCTTCAAAATCAAGCGGGATCCGCGGGTCACCGCCTTCGGCCGTCTCATGCGCAAGTTCAGCATCGACGAACTGCCCCAGCTCTTCAATGTCCTTCGGGGCGACATGAGCCTCGTCGGGCCGCGTCCACCGCTTCCGGCCGAGGTGGACCTGTACGAGACCTGGCACCGCCGGCGCCTGAGCATGAAACCCGGCATCACGTGCCTCTGGCAGGTGAGTGGCCGGAACCGGGTCGATTTCGAGCACTGGATGGAGCTTGACCTGCAGTACATCGACAGTTTTTCTCTGTGGCTTGATTTCAAGATTCTCGTCCGCACGGTGTTCGTGGTTCTGACGGGGTACGGGGCGGCCTGAGCCGTCCCTGTTCCGGAGCGCCGGCCGCCATCCGCTTCGCGGCGCGCGTTCCGAAGGCCCGGGCGCGGACGGCAAACCGCCCCGCCGGCCGGTAAAAGGCACAAGGAGGCTTCTTTGAGAATCTGCGTCGTAGGCACGGGATACGTGGGTCTTGTGACCGGCACCTGTTTCTCGGAATTCGGCGTCGACGTCATCTGCGTGGACGCCAACGAGGAGAAAATCCGGACCCTGAACTCGGGGGGCGTTCCGATCTACGAGCCGGGGCTCGACGCCCTGATCAGCCGGAACGTCAAGGAAGGCCGGCTGACCTTCACCACCGATCTGCGGTCCGCGGTGGAACGGTCGCTGGTGGTCTTCATCGCGGTCGGAACACCGCCCAAGGCGGACGGGTCCGCCGACCTGCAGTACATCGAGCAGGTGGCCCGCGGCATCGCCGAGTCGATGAACGGGTACAAGGTGGTGGTGAACAAGAGCACCGTCCCGGTGGGCACGGGCGGCTGGGTCAAGGACATCATCACCCGTCACCAGAAGGAGCCCCACCGGTTCAGCGTGTGCTCGAACCCCGAATTCCTGCGGGAAGGGTCGGCGATCGAGGATTTCATGCGGCCCGACCGCGTGGTCATCGGCGCCGAGGACGCGGAAGCCGTCGCCATCATGAAGGACCTCTATTCGCCGCTGTACCTTATTGAAACGCCTTTCGTCATCACCAACCTCGAAACCGCCGAACTCGTCAAGTACGCGTCCAATGCTTTCCTGGCCATGAAGATCTCGTTCATCAACGAGATCGCCGCGCTCTGCGACCGCGTGGGCGCCGACGTGCATCACGTGGCCAAGGGAATGGGTCTGGACCGCCGCATCGGCTCCAAGTTTCTGCATCCCGGTCCGGGATACGGCGGATCTTGCTTCCCGAAGGACACGCTGGCCCTGGTCGAGGTCGGGAAAAAGGCGGGGCTGGAGCTGAAAATCGTCCGTTCGGCGGTGGACGTGAACGCGCGTCAGCGGGAGATCGCGTTTGAAAAGATCCGGCAGGCCGCCGGAGACCTCAAGGGAAAGACAGTCGCCCTGCTCGGGCTCTCCTTCAAGCCGAACACGGACGACATGCGCGACGCGCCCTCCGTCGACATCATCCGGAAACTGCAGGAGGCGGGGGCCTCGGTCCGCGCCTATGACCCGGTGGCGCACGCGGAGGCGGCGAAGGTGCTCAAAGGCGTGACGTACTGCAAGGACGCGTACGACGCCGCAACGGGCGCCGACTGCCTGGTCTTCATGACCGAGTGGAACCAGTTCCGCAACCTCGAGATCCAGAAGATCCGGGAGGCCATGAAAACTCCCGCGGTCGCGGACTTGCGGAATATTTACGAACCGAAAAAGATGCGCGAGGCGGGCTTTCAATACGTCGCCATGGGGCGGTGAGTCCATGCGCATCCTCATGATCGCTCCGGAACCGATTTTCGAACCGCGGGGCACACCGCTTTCGGTGGTCGGGCGGCTCAAGGCCTACTCGGACCTGGGGCATGAAGTCGATCTGCTCACGTATTCCATGGGCGCGGACGTCCGTCTGCCCCGCGTGCGGATCCACCGCGTCGCCGCAATCCCCGGGATCCGCAGGGTCAAGATCGGTCCCTCGCTTGCCAAGCTCCCCCTCGATTTCCTGCTGGCGGTGAAATCGTTCGCCTGGGCCTCCCGCCGCAGGCATGACCTCATCCACACGCACGAGGAGGCCGGACTCTGGGGCGTCTGGCTGTCGCGCTGGTTCGGAATTCCGCATGTGTACGACATGCATTCCAGCCTGCCGCAGCAGCTCGGCAATTTTCAGTTCTCCCGCTCCCGGCCGCTCGTCCGGGCCTTCGAGGCGGTGGAAGACTGGATTCTGGCCCACGCGGACGCGGTTATTCCCATCTGCCCGGACCTGGCCGATCATGTCCGGCGGAAGTTCCCCGAAAAAAATTCCCTGATGATTGAAAACGTCGTGGACTACGGCATGGTGTTCGGCGAAGAAGACCGGTCCGCGGCCGTTCGGAAAACGCTGGGCCGGGGGCCGGTCGTCCTGTACACCGGCACGTTCGAGCCGTACCAGGGTCTGGACCTGCTCGTGGAATCGGCGGCCCCGGTCGTCCGGAAAATCCCGAAGGTGCGTTTTCTCATGGTCGGCGGGCACCCGGACCAGGTGGCATCCGTCCGGAAGTCCGTCGCGGACAGGGGGCTGACCGGCGCCTTCACGTTCACCGGCCAGGTGAAGCCGCAGGAAGTCAACAGCTACATCCGGTGCGCCGATGTGCTGGTTTCCCCGCGCACGCGCGGGACAAACACGCCGCTGAAACTCTACGCCTATCTCCGGTCCGGTGTGCCCATGGTCGCGACCCGGCTGTGGACGCACACCCAGGTGCTCGATGATCGTACGGCCGTCCTGACCGACCCGGATCCGGCGGCTTTCGGCGCCGGAATCGTCCGCCTGCTCAGGGACAAATCCTTCGCCGGCCGCATCGGCAGGGCCGCGGTCCGGCTGGCCGAGGCGAAATACAGCTACCGGGTTTATCTGGAAAAGCTCGGCCGCGCGGCCCAATCGGCGCTCGCGAACCGGAGACGCTGACGTGTGCGGGATCAGCGGCATCTTTCATTTCGATCCGTCGCGGCCGGTCGCCGAGACCGCGCTCCGGGATATGTGCGGCGCGATCCGGCACCGGGGGCCGGATGACGAAGGCGTCGCCGTGTTCGGCCCCGCGGGCATCGGCATGCGCCGGCTTTCGATCATCGACCTCCGCACCGGGCATCAGCCGCTGTCCAACGAGGACGGATCGATCACCATCGTCTTTAACGGCGAAATCTACAACTTCCGTGAGCTCCGTTCCGCTCTCGAGAAATCCGGGCACCGGTTCCGCACGGAAAGCGACACGGAAACCATCGTGCACGGGTACGAGGAGTGGGGCGAGGATGTGTGCGGCCGGCTCAACGGCATATTCGCCTTCGCCCTGTGGGACGGCCGGCGCAGGCGCATGATGCTCGGCCGGGACCACCTGGGGGTCAAACCCCTGTACGTGTACCGCGACTCCGAAAAGCTGGTGTTCGCGTCCGAAATCAAGGCCATTCTCCGGTGTCCGGGCGTCACACGGACCCTGGATCCCGACGCATTGAACGCGTATCTGACCTTCGAATACGTGCCCTCGCCGCAGAGCATTTTCCGGGAAATACGCAAGCTGGAGCCGGGGCACTGGATGACGGTCGGGGACGGCGGCGTCCGCACGGGCCGGTACTGGTCCGGAATCCCCCAGCCCGCGGCTTGGACCGAGGCGGAGGCGGCGGAACGCCTGCGTCACCTGGTACACGACGCGGTCCGGCTCCAACTGGTATCGGACGTGCCCCTGGGCGCGTTTCTCTCCGGCGGCATCGACTCATCCATCATGGTGTCCCGGATGGCGGCCTGCATGGACCGGCCGGTCAAGACCTTCTCCATCGGGTTCAAGGAGTCCTCGTACAATGAGCTGAAATACGCCCGCGCCGTGGCCGCGAAGTACGGCACCGAGCACCGCGAGCTCGTCATCGAACCGAAGGCCCTCGATCTCACCGAGACGCTGATCCGACAGTTCGACGAGCCGTTCGGGGATTTTTCCATTTTCCCCACCTACCTGGTCTCGAAGATGGCGCGGGAGGATGTCACGGTCGTGCTGTCGGGTGACGGCGGGGACGAGCTGTTCGCGGGATATGACACCTACCGCGCGCACCGTTTCGACCGCCGGTTCTACCACCGGCTGCCCAAGGCGGTGAAGCGCGGCCTGCTCGACCGGCTCGCGCGGTCCCTGCCGCCCACGGAGAGCAAGAAGGGACCGGTCAACAGCTTCAAACGATTCGTGCAGGGAACCTGGCTGCCGAAGGAACTGATGCACGGCCGATGGATGGTGTTCCTGTCCGAAGCTGAGCGCCGCGCCCTGTTCACGGATGACGCGTTCGCGTCCCTGGGCGCTGAAACACCCTACGAATCCCTGCTCCGGTTCGGCCGGGAGGCGGGAAATGTGGAGGACGTGGCGAAGACGGGATATGTGGACGTCAAGACCTATCTCCCGGACGACATTCTCGTGAAGGTCGACCGGATGTCCATGGCGGTTTCCCTGGAGGCCCGGGTGCCCTATCTGGACCACCGGATCGTGGAATTCGCGCTGTCTCTTCCGCCGGAGCTGAAGATGAAGGGATTCAAGACCAAATACATTCTCAAAAAAGCGTTCTGGGACGACCTGCCTGCCGAAGTGCAGAACCGCGGCAAGCAGGGTTTTTCCATCCCGATCAAGAACTGGATCCGCAACGAACTGAAACCCATGATGCTCGACCTCCTGTCCGAGGAGCGGATCCGCAGGCAGGGGCTGTTCCGTCCGGAATTTATTTCCGGTCTGGTGCGGGAGCACATGGACGGCGTCGAGAACCACAGCCACAAGCTGTGGGCCCTCATGGTATTCGAGCAGTGGTTTGACCTGTACGCGGGGAGCACGCATGCCTGAACCGACCCAACCGGGACGCGCCGAGACCATCGAAGCCGTCCGTCGTTACTGGAACGAGCGCATTCACGACCTGGAAATCGTCCGGCACCCGGTGGGGACGCCCGGATTCTTCGAGGACCTGGACGCCTACCGTTTCGAGAAGCTTCATTACCTGCCGCGGCTTGTGGATTTTTCCGGGTTCCGGGGGAAAACCCTGCTGGAAGTCGGATGCGGCGCGGGAATCGACCTGGCCCGGTTCGCGGGAGGGGGCGCCCTGTGCACGGGCGTGGACCTGTCGCAGACCGCCGTCGATCTGGCGCGTCAAAACCTCGGCCAGCGCGGGCTCTCCGCGGACCTCCGCGTCATGAACGCCGAGGCACTGGAATTTCCGGACGGGACGTTCGACGTCGTGTACGGCCACGGCGTGATTCAGTACACGGCCGATGCCCGGGCCCTGATCGGGGAGGCACGGCGCGTGCTGAAGCCGGGCGGTCTGTTCATCTCCATGGTCTACAACCGGAAGGGATGGCTCGCTCTGATGTCGAAACGTTTCCACGTGCCCCTGGAGCACGAGGACGCGCCGGTGCTGAACATGTACACCATACGGGAATTCCGGGACCTGCTGTCCGGCTTCGCGAGGACGGAAATCGTGCCGGAGCGTTTCCCGGTCCGTTCCAAACTGCACCAGAAGGGACTCAAGGCGTTTCTCTTCAACACCGTTTTCGTCGGCGCTTTCAACGCCGTTCCCAGGCCCCTGGTGCGGAAGTACGGGTGGCATCTCATGGGGTTTGCCGAGAAATAAAGTTCATAGTTCATGGTTCATAGTTAAAATAGGGAAAGGAAAACCGCCGCTTCACTCTTCTAACTATGAACCATGAACTATGAACATATAACCTGAACCGCCCATGAAACTCATCGGATGACAAAATGATCAGAGATCTTAAAAAGCTCCAGAACACCGAGTTCGATGTTTTAATCATCGGCGGCGGCATTTACGGCGCGACGGCCGCCTGGGAAGCCGCCTCGCGCGGGCTCCGCACGGCCCTCGTCGAGAAGGCCGATTTCGGCGGGCTGACTTCAGCCAACAGCCTCAAGATCGTGCACGGCGGCCTGCGTTACCTGCAGACCCTCGACCTGGCCCGCGTGCGCGAGTCGGTGCGCGAAAGGCGCATCCTGTTGGCCGTTGCGCCGCATCTGGTGAGGCCCATGTGTTGCGTCATGCCGACCTACGGCCTGATGATGAAAAGCAAGTGGGTGATGCGGTTCGGCATGATCGCGAACGACATCCTGAGTTTCGACCGGAACCACGGGCTGGACCCGGAACACCGGATCCCGCGTGGCCGGGTCGTTTCAAGGGAAACCTGCATCGGCCTGGTGCCGGGCATCGACGGCGGCCGGGTCACGGGCGGCGCTTACTGGTCCGACGCCCAGATGGTCAATTCAGAGCGGCTCCTGCTGGCCTTCGTTCTGTCGGCCGATCAGGCCGGAGCGGTGTGCGCGAATTACACGCAGGCGGTTGATTTTCTGCGGGTCAAAAACCGCATCTCAGGCGCGATGGTGAAGGATACCCTCACGGGCACGGAATTCGAAGTGCGGTCACGCATGGTCCTGAACGCCTCGGGCGGATTCGCGGACCCGGTGCTTGCCAGGGCCGTCCCGGGCATCCAGAATAAAATGATCCGGTTGTCCACGGCCATGAATCTCGTACTGAACCGCGGACTGCTCCCGGGATGCGCCGCGGGAGTGAGCGGGCGTTTCACCCACCGACGGGCGGACGGCAGTGAATACCGCGGCAGCCGGGTGCTGTTCGTCGCGCCCTGGCAGGGCGTCACTCTGGCCGGCACCTTTCACAAGCCGTACACGGGCGATCCTGAGGCCATGGCGGTCACCGAATCGGACATCGAATCGGCTCTCGCCGAGATCGGCCGGGCGGTTCCGGGCGCCGCGTTCCGGCGCGAGGATGTGTCCTTCTTCCACAAGGGATTCCTGCCCATGGAGGGAGTGAACCCGAAAACGGGCGAAGTGCGGCTGACGCCGCATTACCGCATTCACGACCATTCCATTGAGAACGGCGTGGAGGGCATCGTATCCGTGGTCGGGGTCAAATACACAACGGCCCGTGACGTGGCGGAAAGGACCGTGAAGCTCCTGGTGAAGAAACTGCATGCGCCGGTCGGGCAGTCGGTTTCCCGGAATACGCCCCTGCGCGGCGGGGACATCCGGCGGTTCGACTCCTTCGCTGAGAACGTCAGGACCAGCGCACCGTTCGGACTTGCGCCGGCCGTCCTGAACCATCTGCTGTCGCAGTACGGCACGGATTACCCCGCGGTGCTGAAACTCATCGAAGGCCGGCCGGAGCTGGGGAAAACCCTGCCCGGCTCCGTTGAAGTGATCGGCGGACAGATCGTGCACGCGGTGCGTGAGGAGGCCGCGGTGCGGCTGGCCGATGTGGTGCGGCGGAGGACGGGCCTGGGGTCCGCGAAGCATCCGGGCGCGGAGGCGCTGGAGGCCTGCGGACGGCTCATGGCCGCGGAACTCGGATGGGACGAGGCCAGGCTGAAAAGCGAAATCCGGGACGCGGAAGCCGCATACGTGCCGGCACGGGAGCCCGCCGCATGAGTCGCGTACTCGTGACAGGCGGCGCCGGTTACACGGGCGGGCATCTGTGCCGGCATCTCGCGGGCCGTGGCCTTCAGGTGCGGACCCTGGTGCTTCCGGGAAGCGACACCGGTGCGCTGGTCCAGGCCGGCATCGAGCCGGTCATCGGGGACCTGACCAAACCGGAGACCCTGGACGCCGCTGTCCGGGACGTTGAAACCGTGTACCACATCGCGGCCGTGTACCGCGAGGAGAATGTGCCGAGGCGGTTGTTCTTCAACGTCAATGTCGGCGGCACGAAGAACCTCATCGAGGCCTCGATGAGGTCCGGGGTGAAGCGCTTCGTGCACTGCAGTACGGTCGGCGTGCAGGGCGACATCTCGAATCCGCCAGCCACGGAAGAGGCGCCGTACAATCCAGGCGACCATTACCAGGAATCCAAAATGGAGGGCGAGATTCTCGCGCTCCGGTATTTCAGGGAGAAGGGAGCGCCCATCGCCGTGTTCCGGCCGGTGGGCATTTACGGGCCGGGTGACACGCGCTTTTTGAAGCTGTTCCGGAACGTACGCAAGCCCATGATCGGATCGGGAAACGTTCTCTACCATCTGACCTTTATCGACGATCTTGTTGAAGGGATACGCCTCGTCGGGGAAACGGCAGGCATTGAGGGACAGATCTTCACCCTGGCCGGTCCGCGGTACACGACGCTCAACGAGCTCTACGCCGCAATCGCGGCCGTGCTCGGCACGAAACCGTCACGCATCCACATTCCCGTGGGGCCGTTCCTCGCGGCCGCCGCGGTCTGCGAGAAGGTCTGCCGTCCCTTCCGTATTCCCCCGCCGATCTACCCCAGGCGCGTGGAATTTTTTGTGAAGGACAGGGCATTCGACATTGCCAAGGCGAAACGGATTCTCGGGTATGACCCGAAGATCGATCTTGCCGAGGGTCTCGCGAGGACGGGGGCGTGGTACAAGGAGCAGGGGCTGTTGTAGGAGATTGTGTAAAAAGTGACTGGATCCCCGTCCGCTGACGCGGATGAAAAAGACACGTACGCGGGGATGACATGACGAAATAAATTTATGAAATCCGTATGTATGTTCGGGAGCGGAAGAGTCGCTATGGCCAAAACCGAAACCATCGAAATTCAGAAGGAATTCGCCTCAGGCGGAGGCAAGCTCGCGAAATACCAGGACCTCATCCTGGGCGAGCGGAGCCTGCTGAAGCTGATCCGGTTCGAGTGTATCACCGCGCTCTGCGGCTCCATGCCGGGAGCGGCCGGGCTGTTGCTTCGATCCAAACTCTACCCGAAACTTCTCGGCCGTACGGGCCGCGGCGTGACGTTCGGCCGCGGCGTCGTACTGCGTCATCCCGGAAAAATCGAGATCGGTGACGGCGCGGTGATCGACGACGGATGCGTGCTCGACGCAAAGGGTCAGGACAACAACGGCATCCGGATCGGCGACGGCGTGTTTCTCGGCCGGAACACCATACTCAACTGCAAGAACGGCGACATCACACTCGAAGACCGCGCCAATATCGGCTCGAACTGCACGATTTTCAGCGCGAGCGAAGTGGTTGTGGGCGCGGAGGAATTGCTGGCCGCGTACGTGTACCTGGTCGGCGGCACGCACCGGTTCGATGATCCCGCGGTTCCGGTCCTGAACCAGGGCCGCGAGTCCAAAGGCATCCGGATCGGGCCCGGCGGGTGGATCGGCGCGCACGTCACGGTATTCGACGGCGTGTCCGTGGGCAGGCACGCGGTGATCGGCGCAGGATCGGTGGTCAACCGCGACGTGGCTGATTATGCCATCGCGGCCGGCGTGCCCGCGAAGGTGGTCCGCCAACGGAAACTCGGAGCCGTCAAGGGCGGGCAGAAAAACGCCGCGGATCGAAAAGCGGCGACACAGCCGCCGCAATCCAAAACAGCATTCGCGGGGAAGTCCGGCATGCTGTGGTCGCCGCATTCCAAACGCATCCTGTACCTCTCCATGTACGACCCGGCCGTGCCCTACACTGGAGCCGGCGCGCGTGGCGGCGAGTTCGTCAATTTTCTCAGCCGGCGGCACAGCCTGGACTTGGTGTACATGACCGGATCCGGGCATCCCGGCGATCCGGCTCTCGAGGAAAAGTACGGGAACCGACTGAAAGGGGTCGGAGAAAAAATCGCGATTCCTTTTTCACAGAAGGGATATTTTCTATTCAGTAAACCCCTGTATAGCGCGGCGGCCCGGCTTCTCGAAAAGAACCGCTACGACCTGATCTTCTGCGATTACGGCCTGGCAGGCAAATACGGAGTGAAGCTCTCCAAGCGTTTCGGCGTGCCTTTCGTGTATGCCTCGCACAACATCGAGTATCGGCAGTATCTCGGCAAGGCGAAGTCCGACTTCAGGCGCTTGCCCCTGGTGCCGCTGGTCCGGTCCGCGGAGAAAAAGGCCGTGAAAAAATGCCGCCTGCTCGTCGCGATCTCGGAAGAGGATGCGGCATTCTACAGCCGGTGGACCAAGCCGGACAAAATCACGGTCGTGCCGCAGGGCTTTGACGATACGGTACTCAACCCCCGGTACAAGCCGAAAAAGAACAACCCGAAAATCATCCTGTTCTTCGGCAATTACGCCATTTCCACGAACCGGGAAGCGGTGGCTGCAGTGCGCGACCGAATCGCGGACCGGGTTCTGAAGGAATCTCCCCGAGTCCGCTTTCAATTCGCGGGCGCGCATCCGCCGCTTGAACTCAGCCATCCGGCTTTTGAATTCACCGGATTCGTGGAATCCGTGGCCGACCTCATCCGGCGGGCCGACGTCGTGATTTCGCCCATGACCGGCGGCTGGGGCATGCCGACCAAGGTCGTTGAATCCCTGGCCTGCGGCAAGCCTGTCGTGGCCACGGAAACCGGCGCCCGGGCCGTGCCGCGCGGATTTTCCAGGCTGACGGTGTGCCCGATCGAAGAATTCCCTGAAGCGATCGTCCGAATCCTGAAGGAAAACAGACCCGTGGACGGTGCGGATTTCGAGGCGCTGAAGAAAGAGTTTCTCTGGGAAAACCGGCTCGGCCGGCTCGATGAAGCCATGGCCCGGCTGTTTCCGGGCGGGGTTCCGTGAACCGCAGGCCCGTACGGGCCGCTTTTCTGGTCGCGTGCCACGACATCGGGGGATTCGAGACTAAACTGGATCACCTGATGCGGCACCTGGACCGCAGGCGCGTTCAGCCGTCCGTCATCCTCCTCTACCCGGGTTACAAGGCCCGCCGCACGGACGAAGCCGTCCGCGTCCGACAGCGGGCCTTTTTTCAATGGCCGGGAATCGAAACCGTGGAAATCGCCATGCGGGGGCGCTTCGACCTCTCCGCAATCGCGCGATCGGCTTTGACGCTCCGCCGCATGCGGCCGGATGTCATGCTCTACTTCGCCCTCGGTCCGGGCACTTTCGCGGGTCCGGCCGCGGCGCGGCTGGCGGGCGTTCCGGCCGTCAGTCGCGCCCAGGACACGGTGCTCGAAGGCCTTTATCCCGCGCCGCTCAGGCCGGCGGATCGCCTGCTTCTGAAAGACACGGACCGCATCGTGGTTCCGTCCGCTTTCCTCAAAGCGGCCATCATCCGCGGCCTCGGCGTACGGCCCGGACGCATCGATGTGATTCCCAACGGCATCGACCTGTCGCGGTTCCGGTCCGTCCGGCCGAAACCCGGCCTGGCCGCAAGCCTCGGCTTCGGCCCGGGGGACAGGCTGGTCGGCATCACCGCCAACCTGGTTCCGGTGAAAAACCACAGGCTTCTGCTCGAGGCTGTGCCTATTGTCCTCAAGGCCGTGCCCCGTGCGCGTTTCCTGCTCATCGGTGAGGGACCGCTCAAGTCCGAACTCCGGGCCCTGGCGGAATCGTTCGGGGTTTCATCCGCGGTCCGCTTTTTGGGATACCGCAGCGACGTGCGGGACCTGATTCCCCTTCTCGACGCGGGCCTGCTCTGCTCGCACATGGAAACGCACGGCATCGCGCTCATCGAGATGATGGCCGCGGGCGTGCCCGTGGCCGCGCCCGCTGTCGGCGGCATACCCGAAATCATCCGCGACGGAGAGAACGGGCTTCTCTTCGATCCGGACGATGCCGGTGGCCTGGCCGCGGCCCTGATCCGGATCCTCCGGGACAAGCGCCTTGCCTCGCGGCTTTCCGACTGCCGGCCGCAGGACCGCGGTCGAACAGTTTTCGGTCGAACGCATGGTCCGTGGTTTCGAGTCCCTGCTTGAGAGCCGAAGGAGGGACGCGTGAGCGATGCCGGGACCACGGGACGGGTTTCCCCGCCGCGGCGCATTGTCTGGAACACCGTGTTCAGCGCCTTCTCGGAACTGAGCATGCTGTTCACGGCCGCCTTCTTTTTTCTCGCGGCCAACCGGCTCGGCAAGGATGTCTGGGGCCAGTTCAACACCGCCATGGGCTTCACCGGCCTGTTCGCGATGCTGATTCTGTTCGGTTTTTCATACTCGATCACCAAGGTCATTGTCCGGCGGCCGCGGGAGGCCGGCGTTTTCGTCTCGAACGCGCTCTGGCTCCAGGCGGGGCTCACGGTCCTGACGCTGGGACTGTGCTACGGCGCGGCCCTGGTGTTCCGCGAAAAGTACACGTTGTCGTTCCGTCTGCTTCTGCTCGTGGTGTTCGCGGCCGAATCCCTGAAGAGCTATACGTTGACGCTCCGCGCGGCGGTCAAGGCGCTCGGCGGATTTCACCACGACACCGTGGCCATGAACGCGGAGCGCGTGGTCCTGCTCGTCATCGGCGGCGGCCTGCTGGTGTCGGGGCGGGGCGTTTTCGCCGCGGCCTGGGTGTTCGCGGGCTCGCGCCTGATCAGTTTTATCTGGCTGTTTTTCGCGGTCCGGCGTCTCTGCCCGGACGGATACAGCCGGCCGAGCGTGAAAGTGTCGGCTTCCCTGCTTTCGGAATCGTGGATATACGTGGCCCAGTCCGCGCTCTGGCGCGTGTACGACTACATCGACACCGTGCTGGTGTCCCTGCTGACCATCGGTTTCGGACCGGCCGGCGTTTACGGCGTCGCCCGCAAAATTCTGGAAAGTCTCTGGCTGGTGCCGAATGTGCTCACCGAGGCGACCTATCCAGAAATCGCGGGTCGTACTCTCGTGTCCAAGGACCTGGTCCGGACCCTGCTCGGCCGCGCGATCCGGTACCTGACGGCCGCGGCATTCGCCGTGGCCGTGGGAACGGTGCTGATGGCCGGAACCGTGATGAGTTGGTTCGGTCCGGACTACCGGGAGGGCGGCGCCGCGCTCGCGGTGCTCGGCCTGGCCGTGGTCCCGGCTTATCTCCGCTACCTCTTCGGCAATACACTGATCGCGGTGAATCTGCAGACGCGCGAGATCGCCGCGTCCGCGGTCAGGAGCGTTTTCAACATCGCGGTCAATATCATTCTCATACGGCGATACGGCATTATCGGCGCGGCCGCGGCTACGGCCTTGACGGATGTTTTCATCGTCATCCTGTATTGGAGAATTCTTGAAAAGGCCGGATTCGTCGTTCGTTCCCAGCTCGCAGTACTCGGCAAACCTTTTGCTGCATTGACTTTGATGGCCCCTGTATATTTGCTTATAAAAGGGGCCCATCCTGTGATTCAATGCACGATACTGCTTCCCCTATACGCCGTTCTGATCACGGCGTTCGGCCTTTTTGACAGGAGCGAGTTGGAATGGTTCCGGAAAAGCCTGGCAGGGAAGGCGGGAAAGCTGTTTCGGATTGCCAAAAAGTGAAGAATTTGCTATATTTTCAATTAGTTAGGCGGCAAGTGATTGATCTATCCGTAAAATGGTCCAATCCGTAATAAAAAGGGCTGTCATGCCGAATATTCAAGAAATCAGGCAGGAACTTCGTGGTCATTTCAAAACCACGGTCGGATTCGAGCCCTCGGACTCGGACAACCTGTTCGACAAGGGCGCGCTGGATTCGTTCGGGGTGGTCGAATTTCTGACATTCCTGGAGACCCGGTTTGGGGCGGCCATTGCCATTGAAGACGTTACTGAAGCCCAGTTTTCCACGATCCAATCCGTGGCCGACCTGGTACTCCGGAACATGCGGACGGACGGATGAGACCCTGGCTGAACCATCATCTCCTGGAGGACAGCGCAAGCCGCTTTCCGGACAAGCCCTGCCTCGAGGAGCCGGGGCGGACATTGTCCTATGCGGCAACGGTCGAAGGGGCCAGGCGCACGGCAGCCGCGCTCATCGAAGCCGGACTGGAGCCGGGCGCTCCCGCGGGCATTTACATGGACAAGACCATCGATCAGGTCCTGGCCATGTTCGGTGTCTGGATGGCGGGCGGCGTGGTGGTGCTCCTCAACCCCATTCTGGCCGAGGACCAGGTGCTGCACATCGTGAAGGACTGCGGCATCCGGACTTTGGCCGTCTCGCAGGACATGCTGATGCCGAACGGACGCGGCCGGGACCGCATTACACCGGACCGGTGGATGGAAGCGGGTGTTGCGGGCGCGGTGACCTTCGGCGGCGGGGCAGAGAACCCCGGTTCCCCGGGCGGCGGCAAGCGGGACCCCGGACACGCGAACTGCGGCCCGGACGCAGCGTTCAACCGCGCCTTCAGGCCCGAGGCCATGCCGGCCGCGGCAGTCGAACCGGGACGGATCACGGACGACGTTTCGCACATCATCTACACTTCCGGCTCCACCGGACTGCCCAAGGGCATCGTGGTGACGCACCGCAATTCAATTGACGGCGCGAAAATCGTGAGCGCGTACACCGGCCTGTCCGGGGAGGACCGGATTCTCGGCCTGCTTCCCCTCAACTTCGACTACGGGTTCAACCAGCTCATGGACGCGGTTCTGCTCGGCGGCACTTTTGTTCTGCACCAGTTCTTCATGCCGAACGACCTGCTCCGAACGCTCGAGACCCGGGCGATCACAGTGTTCGCCGGCATGCCGCCCGTATGGCTCAAGATTTTCAACCCCAGACTCTGCGACACGTCCAAGCCGCATGATTTCTCGCGCCTCCGGGTGATCACGAATTCGGGCGGCAAGGTGCCGGTGCCCGTGGTCGGAAAACTGCGCGGCCTTTTCCCACGCACCCGGATCTTCCTCATGTACGGCCTCACGGAGGCCTTCCGCTCCACCTTTCTGGATCCGGACCAGATCGACCGCAGGCCGGATTCGATCGGCAAGGCAATCCCCGGTGTCGAGGTTTTCGTGGTGGACGGACAGGGACGCGAATGCGGCCCGGACGAAGAGGGAGAACTCGTGCACCGCGGAGCCCTCATCACCCGCGGATACTGGAACAATCCGGAAAAGACGGCCGAAGTGTTTCGTCCGAATCCCCTGCTCGATCCGTCCAACCGCCACCTGGAAACCGTGGTTTTCTCCGGCGACATCGTGAAGCGCGACGCCGAAGGTTTTCTGTATTACGTGGGCCGGCGCGATGCCATGATCAAGACCAAGGGATACCGCGTCAGCCCGACCGAGGTGGAGGAGCGCGTCACGGCCATACCGGGCGTCGCGGAATGCGTGGCCGCGGCATACGAGGAGGAGGACGAAATCAGGCTCCGCGTTTTCATGACCCTGTCCTCGCCGGCCGCAACGGCTGAAACCGTGATCGGCCACTGTAAACGGAATTTCCCCTTCTACCTGGTGCCGGACGACGTGGTCGTGCTGTCCGCCTTCCCGCTGACCGCGAACGGGAAGATCGACCGCACGCGGACCGTCAGGGAGCATTCGGATGCGAAACGGAAATCCTGAACCGGCAACGGGCCGGATCCCGTTCTGGGAAACGGACGCTTTCGCCGGGCTGCTTGCTTCCGCTGAAAGGCCCTTCTATCTGTACGATCTGGGCCTGATCCGGGAGCGCGCGGCGCGGCTCCGGAATCTGCTCGATCCTTCCATACTCGTCTATTACGCGGTCAAGGCCAATCCGAATCCGGACCTGCTCGGTGCCATGGCCGCCTGGACGGACGGCGCGGATGTGTCCTCCGGGGGCGAGCTGGCGGCAGCGCTGAAAGCCGGGTTCAAACCCGAACGCATCCATTTCGCGGGTCCGGGCAAGACGGACGCCGAACTCCGCTTCGCGGTCCGGGCCGGAATCGGCGGCCTCAGCGTCGAATCGCCGAACGAGCTCAAACGACTCGAGGCCGCGGCCTCCGCGGAGAGCAGGATCGCGGACGCGTCCGTGCGCGTCAATCCCTCCCTGCTGATTCGGGAATTCGCGATCAAGATGGGCGGCAAATCCTCGGCCTTCGGCACGGACGAGGAACGCCTGCCGGAAATCCTGGACCTGTTCAGCCGCATGCCCCATGTGCGGCCGAGGGGCATTCACGTCTACGCGGGCACCCAGTGCCTGAATGCGGAGGCTCTGGCCGCGAATTTCAAACACACGGCGGACATCGTCCGCAGGACCCTGGCCGGAGGCATGGCCCCGCTCCTGCGCATCGTGAATTTCGGCGGCGGATTCGGCGTCCCTTATCATGAGGGACAGGCGGAACTCGACGCCACATCCGCATGCGCGGCGCTGAACGCGGAATGGGCCGGCCTGAAAAAGGAGCTCAACCCGGCGGATGCGCCGGCCGCGATCATCGAGCTCGGCCGCTGGCTCACGGCCCAGTCCGGCCTGTACGCAGCGGCCGTCGTGGACGTAAAATCGTCGCGCGGCCGCGACTATGTCGTGCTCGAGGGCGGAATGAACCATCACCTCGCGGCCAGCGGCAATTTCGGGCAGGTCATACGGAAGAATTTCAGGGCTCGCAACCTGTCGAAACCGGCTGACGCGGAGACGGTTGAAGTGACGGCCGTCGGGCCGCTCTGCACGTCGATCGACGTCATGGGAGACCGGATCCGGCTCGCGAAACCCGAAATCGGCGACTGGATCGGGATATTCAACTCCGGGGCGTACGCGTACTCCGCCAGCCCGCTCCTGTTCCTGTCCCACCCGCGGCCGGACGAATATGCCGCGGACCCGGACGGAACGGTGCGCCGCCTGGACCGGCTCACGGAATCCGGAGCCGCGGCTTGGTGACCGTGCGGAACGCGGGGCCGGCTGATTTCGACGCCGCGCTCCCCCTGTTGAGGGAATTCCGCAACCCCTATGTGGCGGACGAAGGCTGGCGCCTGATCTTCACTGATCCGTTCCGATCCGGAGAGCCGTTTTGCGGCACCTTGATGCTGGATGGCGAGAGCCCCGTGGGATTCCTGGGCGCTTTATTCAGCCGTCGTGTTCTGGCCGGCCGGGAGCGCAGGAGTTGCAGCCTGACCAGCTGGATCGTGCGGGAACCGTTCCGGGGCCGGAGTGTATTCATGCTCCTGCCCCTGCTGAAGGAAAAGGGAACGGACATTGTGGATCTCACGCCCTCGGCCGAAGTGTCCGGGCTTCTGCTGAAAGCCGGGTTCCGTGAACTGGAAACCGGCACATCCGTGCTCATGCCCCGTTTTCCCTCCGGGCCTGCGTGCCGGGTGACCGAGGCGGACGAAGGGGAGGAGGACATTCTGACTCCGGAGGAGCGCAGGCTCAGGGACGATCACCGGTTTCCCGGATGCCATGGCTTTCTGATCACATCCGGAGGGGGACGCTGTTTCTGCGTGATCAGCCGCATGGTCCGGAGGAAAAAGCCGTTCTGGCTCGGCTCGATCCACCACCTCGGAAATCCGGAGGTATTCAGCCGGTGTTCCGGACGCGCGGTCGCGAAGCTGTGCCTGAGTCTCCGCGTCACGTCCCTGTACGCGGACGAGAGGATGCTGAAGGGAGTGCGGATTCCGGGTTCCTTCCGGCTGGCGCTGAAACGGCCGAGGCTGTTTCGTTCAGCGGATCTCGAAGCCGGGGATGTGGACAATTTGTATTCCGAGTTCCCGTTGCTGAATATTTAGGATAAAAATGGGACACGAATTGATGCGGAAAACGGATAAACGAGGAGGTCGAAAGGCGATGTCCCGACACTCCCGGCATGCATGCCTCGTCCTGCTGGCGTTCGGCCTGACCGCTTCCGCCTTCGGCCAGGCGTCGTTCAACGACGTCGGAGTTGCCTCCGGCACCCAGGTGCTGTGCAACACACACGGCTCCGGATTTTTCGACACTAACGGGGACGGATGGGACGATATCTACGTCATCCACAACTACAGCACGGGCCAGGCCGACACCGATCACTCTCTGCTGAGGAACAAGGGCAACGGCGCTTTCATCAACGTCACGGGTGCGTCCGAGACGAGGGGATACGACCGGTCCAGCGCCCAGGGCCTGGCGGCCGCGGATTTCGACAATGACGGCGACATGGACATGACCGTGGCCATGGGCAAGTACAACCGGATCCTCTTTTACGAGAACCGGGGGAACGGGACCTTCGGAGACGTGGACCGCGTCTATGATCCGCAAGGCATGACGATCCGCGCCCGGAACCTCGCCTTCATGGACATCGACAACGACGGGTTCGTCGACCTGTTCGCGACCCGTGACACCTGGCCGGAGAACCTCGCCTACGACCCCCGGTTTCTCGTGTTCATGAACAACGGCCGGGGCGGATTCGAGGAAAAGACGCGGGAAGCCGGCATCTGGGACTACAGGCCCACGCCCGAGAACAAGTACGGATTCGCGGCCGCGGACGTGGACAACGACGGTTTCGTCGACATCTACGCGCCGGGATACGACGCGCCTTCGGTTTTCCTGTCCAACAACGGAAACGGCGCCTTCACCGAGCGCACCGCCGACCGGGGCCTCCCCTCCGACACCCGCTGTCTCGGCGCCCTGTTTCTCGACTACGACAATGACGGATGGTGGGATCTGTTCCTCAAGCGCGAGTTCGCGGACAATCCGGGCAATGTGTTCGGCCGGTTGTTCCGCAACGACGGCGACGGCACATTCACGGACGTCACCGAGCAGGCGGGCATCGGCTTGAACCTGGGCTGGTACCACCTCGACAATGTGTTCGGAGGCGGGCTCACGGCCGCGGACTTCGACAATGACGGATGGACGGACATCCTGTCCATCAACGAGTGGGGCGGCGACGCCGCGCTCCTGCGGAACTGGGGAAACGGCAAGTTCGCGGACATGGCCTACCGCGCGGGGATCGACGAAGGCGCGTACCGCTGGTACTGGTCCGCGCCGGTCGCGGACTACAACCATGACGGGTATGTCGACATCTACATGGGCAGAAGCCTCAACCCGTACGTCCCTGCGCAGTTCGCGTCCCTGTACCGGAACACCGGGGGAAGCCTCAACTGGATCCAGTTCCGCCTCACGGGCGTGCGGAGCAACCGGTCCGGCGTGGGTGCGCGTCTCGAAGTGTTCTCGGACGGCCGGCGCCAGATGCGGCAGGTGACGGGCGGGGAGGGTTACAAGGTCAACAGTTTCACCGTGCATTTCGGACTGGGAAACGCAGCGAGGGTGGACACGCTGATCGTCCACTGGCCGAGCGGCGCGGTGCAGAAAATCATGGGAATCCCCGCAGGCCTGTTCTACGACGTCCGTGAGCAGGACGGCGTGCAGTATTTCGGCGATCTCGCGGTTTCGGGCGCGTTCCGGTACGTCGCCTCGGGCCGGCCGGTTCCGGACGTGGAAGTCCGGAGAGACGGCCCCCCGGTTTCCGTCCGGTCGGACGCAACAGGGGAATACGCGTTCAGGCCCATTCTGTACAATGAACCCGCTCTGGTTATCCGTCCCGGAAAGACCGGGGGTGTTCCGGTTGAAGAAGGCGTTCTGACCGCGTATGACGCCGCTCTGATGCTCCGGCACGCCGCGGGCAGTGCCATCCCGCAGGCCCTGCAGGCGGCCGCGGACGCGGACGGAAACGGAACGATCAACAGCTTGGACGCGGCCGCCGCGGCCAGGGTCTCTGCGGGCCTTGCGCCGGCCGCGGGTGTCCGCATATCCGAATGGCGGTTCTCGCCCGCCAGCCGGAGCTATTCGAATGTCATCGCCTCCGTTGCGGGACAGGACTTTACCGCCTTGCTTTCAGGCGACGCGTCAGGCAATTGGGGAGCGGATCCTTCGGACGCGGCATCCGGCGGCATCGTCCCGGAAGCGGTCGCGTTGTATCGAAACACCGGACTGTTTGATGTCACACTGAACGTCCCGGATATCCAGAACGCGTATTCAGCCGACATCCGGCTCGAAACCAATTCGTCCGCGCTTGAATTCGTGCGGGCCGACAAGGCGTCTTCGATCTCAGACTTCAATCTGGTGACGAATTCGGAGACACCCGGCCGGCTCGCCTTCGCTCTGTACGGCACTCGGCCGCTTTCCCCTGGATCCGCTTTCCTGACTCTGAAATTCCGCATGCTGCAGTTCCCGGAACCGGCGTCGGCCCTGACATGGACACGGCTCGCATTCAATGAGGTCCGGTACGGAACCGCGACCACGGCCGTGAACGGCGTGGACTTGACTGTCTCCGGCGTGGTCACCTATGCCGGAACCGCCACTGGCGTCTCCGGCGCGGTGATCGGATCGGCCGGACTTCTGAATCCGGACGCCGTGACAGGCGCGTCGGGCGATTTCCGGACCGGGTGGATCCCGTACGGCGCACCGAACCTGGTTTTAACGCCGTCCAAGCCCGCGGGCGCGGATGTCCCGCCGGGAGCTGTCAACGCATTCGACGCAGCATGCATCCTCCGGCATGCTGCCGGATCGGCCGTGCTCCCCCTTGCGCTTCAGGCGGCCGCGGACGTCAATGCGGACGGCCGCATCGATACCACGGATGCGGCCCTGGTCGCGGCGTTTTCAGCCGGATGTGAGAGCGGATCCGTTCCATCCATCGGCGAATGGCGTTTCACTCCCGTGTCCAGGACCTTTTCCGCGATCACCCATTCCCATACCGGACAGGATTTCGAGGCCGCTCTGTCCGGGGACGCGAGCGGAAACGGATGGCGGCAGGCAGACACAGCCGATGCGGCTGTTGTTTTCCCCGATTCGGTCGTGGCGGAACGCTTCAAGCAGACGGTTGCGGTTCCAGTGGGAACAGGGGATCGGACGGACCTGCGCTCAGCGAATTGCTTCTTTGAGTATGACACCACGGCGCTGGCTTTCCTCTCCGCGATTCCGTCTTCCGAAGCCGCCGGCTGCCGCGTGCTTGCGTCCGAGACGGTCCGCGGCCGGGTTGGGGTCGCGCTCTATTCGGAGGATCCCGTTCCCGCCTCCGGAGCCCTGTTTACGGTTTCGTTCCGAATGCTCCGGTATCCCATTCCGCCGACTGTCATTGAATGGACCGGGCTCATATTGAACGAAAACCCCGTGCGGGCCGGACGGTCCGTCGTGACCGGCCGGGATCTCTCCATACAGGGGAACAGCCGTTATGCGGGGACAGGCGACCCCGTGGCCGGCGTTTCGGTCGAAGCCCGGGGCCCGCTGGCGGACACGGTCGCAACGGACGCGGCCGGCTTCTATCAGCTGGCGCCCCTTCCATACGGGGTGTCCGACCTGGAAGTGCTGCCTTTCAAGGCGGCATGGGAGGGCGTCGGAGCGGCCGCGGTCACGGCATTGGACGCGGCTGAAGTGATGCGCCATTTGTCCGGAGACGCGCTCCCTGCGGAGCGGCGCACGGCCGCGGACGCGGACGGCAACGGCCTGATCGAGCCCGCGGATGCCGATCGGATCGCCGCATGGACGGTCGGGTCCGCGGATGCCTCAACCATCCCCCTCGGAGAATGGCGTTTCATACCGGATCAACGGATTTACCCGGAACTGCGGCGGTCCCATTATTCCGAGGATTACACGGCCATTGTCATCGGAGATGCCAGCGGAAACTGGAACCGGCGGCCCGATTCTCTGGACGCGGCCGGGCTCTTTCCGGACGCGTTGACCGCGGATTCCGGTGATGTCGTACTGGAGGCGGCGCTTTCCGCTCCGGCCGGATTCGGTTTCAGTTCCGCGTCCCTGGAAGTCAATTACGATACGTCCGCGGTTTCATTCGTTGAAGCGATACAGGCTGATTCCATGGACGTCCTGGCGATGGCTTGCCGGGAACCTGAGAAAGGACGGATACGCGCCGCCCTGTACTCCGGCCGGCCGAAGGCGCGTTCCGGACCCTTCATGATTCTGCGGTTCGCGCCGAAATTGGACGGCCCGGAGCGCTCCGGCCTCGAATGGTCAGGACTGGCCTTTGACGACCATCCGGCCGCGGGCGGCATCACGGCTGTCCGCATCATTCGGCCGGACACAACCTCGCATGACACCACGGCATTGCGTCCTGCGCGAAACTCCGGGCCCTCGTCTTTCGGAGTGTCCGCCGTTTACCCGAATCCTTTCAATCCGGCCGTGACCATCCTGTTCGGGTTGGATAAGACCGGTCCGGTTTCAATACGCGTCCTGGATGCGTACGGAAGGGAAACGGCCGTGCTGTTCGAGGGACGCAAAAGCGCGGGCGAATTCAGGATTGAATGGGACGGCAGGGACGGATCCGGAATGGAGGCGCCGTCCGGACTCTATGTGATCCGGATGACGGCCGGGGACAGGACGAGCTTTCGGAAAGCGGTCAAGATCAGATAGAAATGACCGGTGGAAACCGGAAGGACGTTTCAGGTTTCCCGGTCAGGAAGGCGCGTATCGGGTGATCAACTCACGACGGGAACCATTACCGTGAACCGCCGCGTTCCCGCGGGATTCCGGATCCTGGCCCTGGTCTGGATCGGGTGCCTGCCGGTTCTCCGTCCGGCCCAGGCCCAGATCACGTTCCAGGATGCGGGTGAATCCACGAACTCGATTGTGCGGGTCAACCTGCACGGCTCCGGATTTTTCGATGCCGACGGAGACGGGTGGGACGACATCTATGTCGTGCACAATTCCAGCCTGGGCGCCTGGAGGAGTTTTCCGAACGCCCTGCTGAAGAACCTGCGGAACAACCGGTTTGAAGACGTCGCCGAAGCCGCCGGCTGTCAGGGACTGTGGGTCCAGTCCGCGCAGGGATTCGCGGCCGCTGATTACGACAATGACGGGCACACGGACCTGATGATCGCATGCGGCAACAACAATGACAAGGCGCTTCTCTACCGCAATCGCGGCGACGGCACGTACGCGATCGCGGACGCGGGGCTGACGGCCGGGCATTACACCTACCGGGGCCCGGAATGTCGCGTTCATTGACATCGACAATGACGGCCGGCTGGACCTGTTCTTCTTCTGCTCCACGCGGACGCCGGATTACACGCCTGAACTGCCCGCATGCGTGGCGTACCGGAACAACGGAGACGGTTCCTTCACCCGCACGGAACGCGGGGCTGGGCTCCTGGCTCGCGACGGACGGCGACCTGTACGGGTTCGCGGTCGCGGATGTGGACCTGGACGGCGACCCCGACATTTTCGTCCCGCGGCGCGACACGCAATCCCTGTTGCTGATCAACGACGGGAGCGGGTCCTTCACGGACCGGTTCATCGCGTGGGGACTGCCGTCCCCTTCCGCGGGCGAGACCTATTACACGGGCGCGGTTTTCCTGGATTTCGACAATGACGGTTTCTGGGATCTGTTCGTACGCCGCGCCTACAGGCCGGCCCTGCTCTTCAGAAACACAGGCGCCGGACGGTTCACGGAAGTCGGCGCGTCAGCCGGTGTCGGCCTGACCGTTCCGTACACGGGCAACAGCTGTTTCGGCGGGGGCCTTTCCACGGGCGACTTCGACAATGACGGGGACGTGGATCTGCTCGTGATCACCGAGTGGGGCATGGAGCTCCTGCTCTTCCGGAACAACGGGAACGGCACGTTCACGGAAACCGCCGAATCCGCGGGTCTGCGCGAGGATCTCTACGATTACTGGAGCGCGCCGGTCGGGGACTATGACCGGGACGGATTCCTGGATATTTATTTCGCGAGGAGCAATTCCTCCGATCCCAGGGGCGGAGGCCACCTGTACCGGAACACCAGCGCTCGAACCCCGGCCAACAAGTGGATCCAGATCCGCCTGACCGGTGTGGCGAGCAACCGGTCCGCGGTCGGGAGCCGGCTGTTGCTGACCGCGGGCGGAAAAAAGCAGATGCGCCAGGTGCTGGGCGGCGCGGGGTACATGACCAACAGCTCCTGGGTCCATTTCGGACTCGGGACGGCATCCACTGTGGACAACCTGACCATCACCTGGCCGAGCGGGGCGGTTCAGCGCCTGAACAGCATCCCGGCCTGCCATTTCATTTCCGTGACCGAGGGTGCCCCCGAACCGGAATATGCGGCCGGATCCGTGGAGGGGCGTGTACGGCACAACCCGACCGGGTATCCCGTCAACCGCGCGACCCTGCGCATGACAGGCGGCATGGCCGCGGCTGTCCCGACAGGCCCGGACGGCACATTCCGTTTCACCACGGTTCTGGACGGCACCCGGGATCTGGTGCTGACGCCATTGAAAACGGTCGGCGAGGATGTGGGTTTCAACACAGTCACCGCCTATGACGCGTCACTGGTTCTTCGCCATGTGGCGGGGCTGGAAAGGCTGGATTCGGACGAGACCGCTGCCGCGGACGCGGACCGCGACGGAAACGTGAATGCGCTGGACGCGGCTTTTATCGCGCGTTATGCCGTGGGCAGGCGCATTGACGGAATTTCGTTTGCAGGAGGCTGGCTCTTCGATCCGGCCGTCCGTTTCATCGAGGTCCTCAGCGGATCCGTGACCGGCCAGGATTTCCAATGCCGGGTCATCGGCGATGTCAGCGCGAACTGGGGCGTGCCGCTGAGTCCCGGGAAAACGGGTTCTGTGAAAGCGGCCGCGCCGTCGCGGATCAGCGGTCCTCTGTCCGGAGACGCGGTGGAGGTTCCACTGACTGTGGAGTCGAACTCCGGTCTTCTCGCCGCGGACGGGTGGTTCCGGCTGGAGGGATCGGGCCTGACATTCGAAAGCGTTGAGACAACGGAGCTGACGAAGGACTATCAGACGGAAACCAGCGGTCCCACGGACGGCCTGTGGAAGATCGCCCTGTACGGATCCCGTCCGGTGAAAGTGGCGGGCGTGTTCCTGAAGCTGAGGTTCCGCTGTACGGATGATGGCGGGACCGTGGTGTGGGAGCGTTTCGCCTTGAACGAGCGGGAGACGATGCTTGCGCCGACGGTTGTGACCGGCGTGGGGAGCGGCAGGCCGGTTCCTTCGGGATTCGGTTTGGGCTGGAATTACCCGAACCCGTTCAATCCCGGGACCTCGGTTCATTACCGGCTGGACAAGCCGGGCGATGCGGGTTTGACGGTTTATGATGTGCGGGGCCGGCGCGTGCGGAAGCTGGTGGCTGGATGGCGGCCCGCGGGTGAATTCCGAGCGGACTGGGACGGCCGGGATGAGTCCGGACTTGAGGCTTCGGCGGGTGTGTACATCTGCCGCCTGGGATCCGGTGGACGCGTCCGGACGATCAAGATGATCAAAATACAGTGAACTGAACCGGGAATCCGGTCTTAAAAATGAATTAAGTTATTACTTAACAACAACATAGCGCAATTTAAGTGGTGTTTGTTTGTTTTTTTAATATAGAAGGTGTATATTTAAAAATGCCTTACGTTAAAGAAAAGCGGTCATGATCACCCGCTTCATTTCCGGAAGGCCCTGGTTGACGGCTATGCTGGGAATATTTATTTCCATGCTTTTCGGGCAGACCCGGGCACAGATCACGTTCGAAGACGTGGGTGAATCCACGAACTCCGTTGTGCGGGTCAATCTGCATGGTTCCGGATTTTTCGATTACAACGGGGACGGATGGGACGACATCTTTGTCGTGCACAATTCCAGCATCGGCTCATGGAGATCGTTTCCGCACGCCCTGCTGGAGAATCAGAAGGACGGAAGGTTCATCGATGTGGCCGGGCAGGCGGGGGTCCAGGGCCTGCTCACCCAGTCCGCGCAGGGATTCGCGGCCGCGGACTATGACAATGACGGCGCCATGGACATGGTGGTCGCATGCGGGAGCAATTTCGACAGGGCGCTCGTGTACCATAACGACGGAAACAACACGTTCACGGCCGTGGATGTGGGCCAGCTGGACGGCGCTTATACCTACCGGGCGAGGGGTGTCTCGTTCATCGATCTCGACAACAACGGTCTGCTGGATCTGTTCTTCATCTCCTGTTCCAGACTGCCCGAGTATCCGCCTGAACTGCCGCTCGTGGTCACGTACATGAACGTGGGCCGGTGGGCCTTTGAGCGTGGCCACGCGGGTCTGAACACCCTCTTCGCCACGCCCGGCGACCTGTACGGATTCGCCACGGCGGACGTGGACCTGGACGGGGATCAGGACATTTTCGTGCCGCGCCGCGAAGCAGCCTCCGTCATGCTCATCAACGACGGAAAAGGCGGACTGCAGGACCGGTTTCGGGACTGGGGTTTTCCGGCTCCCACTTACGGCGAAACCTATTTCGTGGGCGCCGTGTTTTTCGATTATGACAACGACGGGGATTGGGATCTCTACGTCCGCCGCGCGTTCAGGCCCGCGTTGCTTTTCCGGAACAACGGGAACGGCCGGTTCACCGAGGTCGGCGCGTCCGCGGGCGTCAATCATACCGTCCAGTATGTCAGCGACAATGTGTTCGGCGGCGGTTTGTCCACCGGCGATTTCGACAATGACGGAGACGTCGACCTGCTGGTGATCACCCGGTGGGCCATGGAACTCCTGCTGTACCGGAACAACGGAGACGGCACGTTCACGGAAATTGCAGAGTCCGCGGGCCTGCGCGAGGACCTCTGGGATTACTGGACCGCGCCTGTCGCGGATTACGACCATGACGGATTTTTGGACGTGTACATGGCCAGGAGCAATTCCTCCGATCCCAAGGGCGGGGGGCATCTGTACCGGAACACCAGCGGCGCCTTCTCTTCGAATCAGTGGATCCAATTTCACCTGACCGGGGTCACCAGCAACCGCTCCGCGGTCGGCAGCCGTCTTGTCCTGGTCGCGGACGGAAAGAAGCAGATGCGCCAGGTGCTGGGCGGCGAGGGTTACAAGACCAACAGCACCTGGGTTCATTTCGGGCTCGGGTCGGCTTCGGTCGTGGACAGCCTGATCATCCACTGGCCTGCCGGGACCGTGCAGAAGTGGACGGGCATCGCGCCGGGCCAGTTCGTTTCCGTCACGGAAGGCGATCCGGATCTCGGGTACGAGAATCTTTTCATCGAAGGCGCGGTCCGACAAGCGCCGTCCGGACGGCCGGTTTCACGTACCGTTCTGCGGCTGACGGGCGGGATGTCCGTCTCGGACACAACGGATGAAAACGGCGGATACCGTTTTTATCCCGTTCCCGCAGGCACCGAGAAGCTCGTCCTGACTCCGGTGAAACACGCGGGTGAGGATGTGCGGGATACTGTGATCACGGCCTATGACGCGGCCCTGGTCCTCCGCGCCCTGGTCGGGCTCGACACCATGGGAGCGGCGAGAAGGAACGGAGCGGACGCGGACCGGGACGACACGCTGAGTGTCCTGGACGCGGCCCTGATCGCGCGACACGCCGTCGGCCTGACGGACCAGGGCCTGTCGTTTGTGGGGGAATGGGTTTTCAGCCCGGACAGCCTGTCCATTCCGGTCATGACCGAACCCCTGTTCGGCCGGGATTTCGCCGGACGGGTGATCGGGGATGTCAGCGGGAACTGGGGTTCGACGCCCGGCCCGGTGAAGTCCGGCGCAGGCAGCGCGGCCGCGCCGTCGGGGATCGGGGCGGTTGCGTCCGAAGGAATCGTGGAGGTCCCGCTGACCGTGGAGGCGAACTCGGGTCTACTGGCCGCGGACGTGTGGTTCCGGCTGGAAGGATCGGGCGTGACATTCGAAGGCTTGGAGACAACGGAACTGACGCAGGATTATCAGACGGAATGGCATGGCCCGTCGGACGGTTTGTGGAAGATCGCGCTGTACGGGGCGCGTCCGGTGAACGAGACGGGTGTGTTCCTGAATCTGAGGTTCCGCTGCACGGACGAGGGCGGGACCGTGGTGTGGGAGCGTTTCGCCCTGAACGAGCGGGAGATGCGGCTCCCGGAGACGCTGGTTTCCGGAGTCGGGGATAGGGGTGCGGTTCCTCGGGGATTCGGTCTGGATTGGAATTATCCGAACCCGTTCAACCCGGGGACTTCGGTTCATTACCGGCTGGACAAACCGGGCGATGCGGGTTTGACGGTATTCGACGTGCGGGGCCGGCGTGTCCGGGAGCTGGTCCAGGGCTGGCGGTCGGCCGGTTTATACAGCGCGGACTGGGACGGCCGGGACGATTCCGGGCTTGAGACTGCGGCAGGCGTCTATGTCTGCCGTCTGGAGTCCGGCGGACGCGTCCGGACAATCAAGATGGTGAAAATGCAGTGATTGGCATTTTTGGAATATGATACTCCGGATGCTCTGGACGGTTCTCATTATCCTCGCGGTTCTTTATGCCGCGATTATGGTTGCAGCTTTCCTGCTGTGGGTGCGGACCCGGTTGCGGAAGCGCCGGTTCAGGCCGATCGAGGCAGGCGGAGAAGACATCCTCATCATCGCGCCCCATCAGGATGATTGCGTGGCCATTGCCGGCGGTTACGGCCTGCAGACGAAAGAGAAAGGCGGAAACGTTCGCGTCCTTTATGTGACCGACGGAATGGAGAATGGGACTCCTGCAAGACGGTCCGAGGCCCTGGCCGCCTGGGCTCTGGCCGGCGTGAAAGAGACAGACATCCGGTTTCTGGAGTATTCTTCCCTGACCGGCCTGACCGCAAGGGAGGAAATCGACGCCTGCATCGGGATAATCGAAGCGGAAATCCGGAACCGTAAACCGGAAACGATTTTTATACCGCTGTACGAAGGCGGTCATTATCAGCACGATGTCGTGAATTACATGACAGCCGAGGCCGTCCGCAGTTCCGGATTCAAGGGACGCGTGTTCGAATCGCCGGAATACAATTTTTATCTGTCGTTCCGCACGACTCCGGAGAAGATCCTGTCCGGCCTGATCCGGTTCGTCCCTTTCACCGCAACCGGCTATCCGCCGGAGCCGGTGCGTCCGGATCCCGTGTACCGCCTGGCCATGACGGAAGAACAGCTCCGGATGAAGCGGCGGATGATCGAAGCCTTTGAGTCCCAGCATCCGGACATGCTGGTAACGCGGTTCGGATTCGAGGACCGTTTTCAGGACATGCACGCGTACGATTACACGAAGCCGCCTTTCGACTACAGCCGTTCGGCCGCCCGTATTCTGGACGGCCTCAAACGTCTGCCCGTGGCCGGAGTTGTGTTTTCGAAAATGTTCAGGTGGACGAGGACCATTCACCCGGATGCCGGGTATACCATCACGCGGATTCCCATGCGGGACGGCCGTTCACCCCAGACGGGAGAAGCATGACATGACCACTCTCACCGGAATCAAACGCTTGCGCCTCGCTGGCGCCTGCCTTCTGGCGCATGGCGCGGCCGTCGCTGTCTCGGGGCCGTTCCATTTCACGGATGTCGGACTGGCCACCAACACCGTGGTGGTCTGCAACACGCATGGATCCGGGTTCGTGGACTACAACAACGACGGGTGGGAGGACATCTTCGTCGTCCACAACACGAGCGAGGGGAACTGGATCAACCTCCCGCACACCCTCCTCAAGAACCCGAAAAACCTGGGTTTGTTCGAGAACGTCACGGTTGCGGCGGGCGTGGAGGGGTATCGTTTCCCCAGCGCCCAGGGATTCGCGGTGGCGGACTACGACAATGACGGCCATCCGGACATGCTGATCGGTATGGGGAACCAGGAGAACGAGGCGCTGATGTACCGGAACCTGGGCAACGGGACTTTCGTGGACCAGAAATGCGGTCTGGACGTGAGCCCCCGCACCTTTCACTGCCGGTCCATCGCTTTCATTGATTACAATAACGACGGGTATGTCGACGTGTTCGGCACGCGTGACTCCTATCCCCAGGGCGACGACAACACGCTTTTTCTCATGTACCGCAATGACCGGAACGGGTGGTTCTATGACCGGACACGAGAGGCGGACCTCTGGAACCACGTGCCGACGTTCAAGGACCTGTACGGATTCGCCATGGCCGACGTCGACCTCGACGGAGACACGGACATCTATGTGCCGAGGTATGACGCGGGGTCGATGCTGCTGCGCAACAACGGAAACGCCACATTGTGGGAAGAGTCGGCGCGTTACAACATTCCGCGCGACAGCTACAATGTGGGCGCCATTTTCTTTGACTATGACAATGACCTTGACTGGGACCTGTTCATCCGCAGGCAGGCTTATGCCTGCCAGCTCTACCGGAACAACGGCTCCAACATCTTCGCCAACGTGGCGCCCGCCGCGGGCGTTGACTCGGTCGTGATCTACCGTGAGGGCTCGGTGTTCGGCGGCGGTCTTTCCACCGGCGATTTCGACAATGACGGGGACCAGGAGCTGTTCATCGTCACCCGGAACGGACTGCGGCTCCTGCTCTTCAACAACAACGGCGACGGCACGTTCACGGAGTGCTCGGCCGCGGCCGGCGTGCGCGAGGATTACGAATGGTACTGGAGCACGCCGATTGGAGACTACAACCGTGACGGGTACCTGGACATTTACATGACCAAGGGGCCCGTGCTGGAGGGCATTTCCGCGACCCTGTTCATGAACGACGGAGGCCCCAACCACTGGATCCAGTTCAAGCTCGTCGGTGTGCAGTCGAACCGCATGGCCGTGGGCGCGCGCGTGGTGCTCTACTACGATGGCGGAAAGAAGCAGATGCGGCAGGTGCTGGGCGGCGGCGGGTACAAGACCGACAGCTTTTGGGTGCATTTCGGCCTCGGCTCAAGCGTCAGCGTCGATTCCGTCCGCATCCACTGGCCGAGCGGCATTGTCCAGCGTTGGATCGGGCTCATGGCTGACCAGTTCATGACCATCACGGAGGAAAACTCGACCCAATACGGCGTGGTGGCAGTTGAGGGTGAAGCGAAGCATGTCCGGACGAACCGGCCCGTCATCCAGGCCGCGGTGAAATTGACCGGATCCATGACCCAGACCGATTACACGGATGTCGCGGGCCTCTACGGCTTCTATCCCATCAATTACGGCGTCACCAACCTGACCGTGACGCCGTCCAAGCCGAGAGCCGAGGACCTCGGCACCGGCGTGATCACAGCCTATGACGCGTCCCTGGTTCTGCTGAAGTGCGCGGGCCTGGACACTCTGTCCGCCACACAGAAGATGGCGGCGGACGCGGATTCCAGCCTTGATGTGAACGCGCTGGACGCGACTTATATCGCGCGGTACGCGGTGGGTAAAAAGAACGACGCGGCTTCCAAAATCGGCCGCTGGCGGTTCAATCCGGGAAAATACACATACCCCGTGATGGACAGGGGCTACCGGAACCAGAATTTCGCCTGCTGGGTGACCGGGGATGTGAGCGAGAACTGGGGTTCGACATCCGGCGCTGAAAAGGCCGATGCAGGTAGTGCGGCCGCGCCGTCGCGGGTCGGGGCGGCTTTGTCCGAAAAGATTGTGGAAGTCCCGCTGACCGTGGAGGCGAATTCGGGCCTTCTCGCCGCGGACGTTTGGTTCCGGCTCGAGGGATCGGGCCTGACATTCGAAGGCGCTGAGACAACGGAGCTGACGGAAGGGTATCAGACAGAAGCCAGCGGCCCCTCGGACGGCCTGTGGAAGATCGCACTGTACGGAGCGAGTCCTGTGAACGAGGCAGGCGTGTTCCTGAAACTGAGGTTCCGCTGTGCGGATGAGGGCGGGACCGTGGTGTGGGAGCGTTTCAGTCTGAACGAGCGGGAGACACTGCTTGCGCCGACGGTTGTGACCGGTGTCGGCAGCGGAAGGCCGAATCCAACGGGATTCGGCCTGGACTGGAATTATCCGAATCCGTTCAACCCCGGGACCTCGGTGCATTACCGCCTGGACAAGCCGGGCGATGCGGGATTGACGGTTTACGATGTGCGGGGCAGGCGCGTGCGGGAGCTGGTGGCCGGATGGCGGCCCGCGGGCGAATACCGCGCGGACTGGGACGGCCGGGATGAGTCCGGTTCCGATGCGGCGGCGGGCGTATACATCTGCCGCCTGGAATCCAACGGTCGCGTTCAAGCCATCAAAATGATCAAGGCGGATTGACGAACCCTCATGTGGTGCGGCGTATTCGGACATTCGGAAGTTCCCGGTATACGGGACGAACTCGGCTCGATTTTCGAGAACGTGCGGGCTACGGGACAGCCGGCCGTATTCGAATGTGATTCGGCCCTGCTGACTTCGGACGGACTGTCTCCGGACGGGAAACCGGATGCCTTATCCCGGTCGTGGCGGTCCGAAGACGGCCGGAGCGGCCTGGTCTGGACCGGCGAATGGTTCGGGGCCGGAGAACCGGCCGGCGTCACCGAAGCTCAAAGGCTCTGGGACCTCTGGAAACGCAAGGGGCCTGACGGGTTCGCGGAAGTGAACGGCGCGTTCACGGTCGCGGCCTGGGACGGATCGGACGGCACCGGCGTTCTGGCCGGCGACCCACTCGGCATCATGCCGGTTTATTACGCGGTTTTCGGCGGCGGTCTGGCATTCGCGAACATCCCCGAACTCGCGCTCAGACTGGCGAAGCTGCGGCCGGAGCCGGACCTCCGGGTGATCACCAAATTCCTGACCTTCTGCTACAACCCCGGATTCCAGACGATGTACCGGGGCGTCCGCCGCCTGCGGCCCGGCGACTGCCTGGTGTTCCGGGACGGAAAAACCGAATCCCGGCCCTTCTGGCGGCCGCGTTTCACGGAACCGGTTCGCCGCACCGAAGCGGAATGGGCGGAGGACGTGCGGCAGAGGATGGCCGAGGCGGTCCGCATCCGCGTCCGGAAGGACCGCAGGACGGGCGTGTTTCTGAGCGGCGGGCTCGATTCCTCGTCCGTCGTGTCGCTTCTGTCCCGCGCGGGGGTGTCCGAGCTCCGGACCTTTTCCTTCCGCTGCCGGGGGCTGTCTTTCGACGAATCGCATTACGCGCAGATGGTGGCGGACGCGTTCGGAACCCGCCACACGCTGGTGGAGTACAGACCAGAGGACGTGCTCGGCCTTGAGGGTCTGGTGGAACTGCAGGACGAACCATTCTGTGACGCGGGCATCAACATCGCGACGCTTCTGCTCGGCCGGGAGGCCGAAGGCAAGGTGGACGAACTGTTCACCGGAGACGGCGGGGATGAGCTGTTCGCGGGCCATCCGGTGTACCTGGCGGACCGGGCCGCGGCTTTTCTCCGCTTCGTCCCGTCCTGGGTGCAGAAGCCGGTTTTCGCCTGGGGCCGGAACTTGCGCGATTCCGACCATAAGAAGGACCTGAGAGTCAAGGTCAAGCGTTTCTCCGCGAGCGCCGGTTTTCCTGCCAGCCTCGGCACCCAGCGCTGGCGCGCCTATTACCGGCCCGATGACCTGGCCGGCCTGATTCTGCCCGGCCGCTGGGAGGATGCGTACCGGACCGCGTCTTTCGAGGACATGCTGACCTTCAACCGCGAAGCCGAGGGCTCCGACGCATTGGCGCGCTCCCTGGCCGCGGACTATGCGACCGTGGTGCATTTCTACCTGAGCCGGATGGGTCTGGTGCGGCCTTTCGGCATACGGCCGAAATTTCCCCTCCTCGACCCCGGCCTGGTGCAGGCATGCGCGGAGATGCCGTCGCGCTTCAAGATCCGGGGCGGGGAAGTCAAGCGCATCGAGAAACTGGCGGTTGAGCCCCTGCTCCCGCACGCGATCGTGCACCGCAAGGACAAGCTGGGCCACAGCATCCCGCTGAAAAACTGGATGCGCGACCACGCCGGGGTCCGGTCCTTCATGACCGACCTCCTGTCCGAAGAAACGGTGCGGCGGCGCGGGCTGTTCGACTCCGGCCGCGTGCAGGCCATGATCCGCGAGCATCTCGAAAAAAGGGAGAACCACGCCCACCGGCTGTGGGCGCTCATGGTGTTGGAACTCTGGCTGACCCGGCACGTGGACCGTCCGCAACGGGCCGGGGCTGGAGGAAAAGCGTGAAGGCCGGGAAAATCGAAGTGTCCGTGGTCGTTCCCGTGTACAATGAGCGGGAGAGCGTACCGATTCTCGTCCGGTCCATACGGGAAGTACTGGACCGCATCGGGCCGGCCACCGAGACCGTGATTGTGGACGACGGCAGCCAGGACGGCACTCGGGACGTCCTGCGGCGGCTCGCGGCCGGAGACCGGAAGCTCCGGGTCGTCCTGCTCCGGAGGAATTTCGGGCAGTCCGCGGCCATGGACGCGGGGTTTCGAGCGAGCCGCGGCGAAATCGTGGTCACCATGGACGGGGATCTGCAGAACGATCCGCGGGACATACCGGCCCTGCTCGAGAAGGTACGCGAGGGATACGACGTGGTCAGCGGATGGCGCAAACACCGCCGGGACAAGCTCTTCATCCGGAAAATTCCGTCCCGCATCGCCAACCGCCTGATCTGCTCGGTGACGGACGTGCGTCTGCACGACACGGGGTGCTCGCTCAAGGCGTTCCGCCGCGAAGTCGTGGAGCGGATACGCGTGTACGGGGAACTGCACCGTTTTCTGCCGGCCCTGGCCAGGGTCGAGGGCGCCCGCATCTCCGAGCTTGCCGTCCGGCACCACGCCCGTCAGTACGGTCAATCCAAGTACAACCTGACACGGACGTTCCGCGTGCTGATGGATCTGTCCAGCCTGAATCTGTTTCTGAAGCACCTGCGCAACCCGCTACGGTTTTTCGCGGGCACCGGCCTCGTTTTTTTCATCATCGGCGCCGCCGCCGCTCTCTGGATCGCGGCCCGCGGGATGAACGGCGGACTGCCGCCAGAGAGCCGGAACATCGCGGTCACCATCGTTTTTCTGTTTCTCGCCGCCGCCTTCCAGTGGATTTTTCTCGGAGCCGTGGCGAGTCTCATCGTCGCAACCGGCCGGCGCCGGGGAAGGGGCCTGGCGTCCGCGTGGCCGCCGGCCGTAACGCCGGCCCGATCGGAAAGGCGTCGCGCATGAATGCCATTGTCCCGTACATCCTGCTCGGCCTGGCCGCTGGCGTCGCCAGCGGATTCATGGGCATCGGGGGCGGACTGCTCCTCGTTCCCGCGATGACGCTGATTTTCGGCTTCACCCAGCACCAGGCCCAGGGCACTTCGCTGGCTGTTCTCATTCCGCCTGTCGGCCTGCTGGCGGCCTGGACCTATTACCGGGCGGGTCACGTCAATGTGAAGATCGCGGGGCTCATCTGCCTCGGTTTCATTTTCGGCGCGCTGGCGGGAAGCCGTGCCGCGATCGGCGTTTCGAATGATGTTCTCCGGCGCGTCTTCGGCGCCTTTCTGATCGCCGCCGGCGCATTCACCATGCTCAAAAAATAAACGCCCCAAGGGCGTTCGACCGCGAGGAAAGACCATGAAATCGAACCGCACCCGGCGACCGGACCTCTCCGTCGTCGTGGGTCTCCGCAACCAGGCCGAAGACGTGCCGCAGACCTTCACGTCGCTCCGGGCCGCGTGTGACCGGCTGAAACGGCCCTATGAAATCGTGGCCGTGGACGACGGCAGTACGGACGACACCTGGCGCCGGCTCGCGACCGCGGCGCGGCGCGACCGCCGTCTGCGGCTCATCCGGCTCCGCACCGAATTCGGCGAGGCGGCCGCGCTCCACGCGGGCATTCAGGCGTCGCGGGGCCGCGCCGTCGCTTATCTCAGCGGCCGCGTGCGCGTCGACCCCGACGGACTGCCGGCTCTGGTGAAACGGCTCGACGCGGGCGCGGATTTCGTCGTCGGCCGCCGGCATCCCCGGGCCGACTCCCGGCTCAACCAGTGGGTGTCGCGGGGCTTCAACCGCCTCGTGTCGCGCGCCACCGGGCTGAGACTTCGCGACGTCAACAGCGGCGTGTTCGTCTCGCGCCGGGACGTGCTCGACCGTGTGCCCCTGTACGGCGACCTCGTGAACTTCATCCCCGTGCTCGCCGCCCAGCAGGGCTACGCCGTGGCCGAGGAGGATATCGGGCAGCTGCCGGGGACTTTCCGGCAGTCGCGGTACCCGGGGGAATACGTCCAGCGCCTGCTCGACGTGCTCACCGTTTTCTTTCTCACCCGGTATTCGCGGAAGCCCATCCACTTCATGGGATTCGTCGGCACCGGATTCGCCGCGGCCGGGCTCGTCATCGAACTCTACCTGTTCGTGTACCGGATCCTCGGATTCGGCGCCATCGCGGGGCGGCCCCTGCTGGTGCTCGGCGCACTGCTCCTCGTGATCGGCGTCCAGATGATCTCCATCGGCCTGCTCGGCGAGATGATCATCTTCACGCATGCGGGCGAGATGGAGCCCTACAACATCGAAGAAACCCTCAACTGACGGAGCGCGGTCCGGTGAAACTCATCATTCAGATCCCCTGCTACAACGAGGAACAGACACTGCCCGTGACCCTCCGCGCCCTGCCGCGCAGACTTCGAGGCGTGGACCGCATCGAGGTGGTCGTTATCGACGACGGGTCGTCCGACGGCACGGTCCGCGCGGCACGAGGCGGAAAGGCGGCGCATGTCGTCCATTTCAAAAACCACCGGGGTTTGGCCGACGCCTTTTCGGCGGGGCTCGACGCCTGTGTCCGCCTCGGCGCGGACATCATCGTGAACACGGACGCCGACAACCAGTACGCGGCCGCGGACATCCAGTCCCTGATCGATCCCATCCTGTCGGGCGAGGCGGACATGGTGATCGGCGACCGGCGGGTGGAGACCATCCGGCATTTCTCCTTCATCAAAAAGCGGCTCCAGAAGTGGGGGAGCTGGACGGTGCGCCGGCTCTCCGGAACGGACATCCCGGACGTGACGAGCGGCTTCCGGGCGATGAGCCGGGATGCCGCGATGCGGCTGAACATCCTCTCGCGCTTCACCTACACGCTCGAGACCGTGATCCAGGCCGGCAAGAAGAACATCGCGGTCACGCATGTCCCGGTCCGCACCAACGCCCAGATGCGGCCCTCGCGCCTGTTCTCGAACATCGGCTCGTACCTCAAGAGGTCCCTGACCACGATGATCCGCATCTACGCCCTGTATGAGCCGCTGAAGATATTCCTCTCCATCGGGGGCGCCGTGTTCGGGCTCGGCTTCCTGCTCGGGCTCCGCTTCCTCTGGTACTATTTCACGGGGTCCGGGACGGGGCACATTCAGTCGCTGATTCTGGCCGCGGTGCTCATGATCGTCGGGTTCCAGGTGGCCATGATCGGGCTCCTGTCCGACCTGATCGCGGCCAACCGCAGGCTGATCGAGGATGTGCTGTACCGGATGAAGAAGCTCGAATTCGGGGACGGGGAAAGGAAGAAGCGTCCCCGGGCATGAGAATCGCGCTGATCGGTCCGACCCATCCGTACCGCGGGGGCGTGTCGCAGCACACCACTCTGCTCTGCAGGCACCTCAGGCGGTCCCACGAAGTCGATTTCATCTCGTTCCGGCGGCAGTATCCGCAATGGCTGTTTCCCGGAAAAACGGACCGGGATCCCAGCCGGTTTCCGGACGTTGAGCCCTGCGCCCGCATCCTGGACGCGGCCGATCCCTCCACGTGGGAGCCCGCGGCGCGGCGCGCCGCGGGATTCCGGCCGGACGCCCTGGTGCTGGTGTGGTGGGTTCCGTTTTTCGCGCCCGCGTGGTGGTTCATCGTCCGGCGGGTGCGCGCCCGGCTCCGCGTGCCGGTGATTTTCGTCTGCCACAATGTTCTGCCGCATGAGACGAATGCCGTGCTGGAGCGGATCGTCCGTTCCGCCCTCGGCGCGGCCGACGGCTTCGTCGTGCACAGCGAGGCGGACCGCGGCCGTCTGTTCGGCCTGCGGCCGGACGCGGCGGTGATCCGCTGTCCCATCGCCCCGCATCCCAGCCTTCCCCCGTTCCGCGGGAGCCGGCGGCAAGCGCGGACCGAACTGGGCATCGGCGGCCGCTCACCGGTCTTCCTGTTTTTCGGATTCGTCCGTCCCTACAAGGGGCTGGATCTCCTGCTGGACGCCATGACGATTGTCGCGGCCCGGCGGCCCGCGGCAGTTCTACTGGTGGTGGGCGAATTCTGGGAGCCGGTTGAAAAAACCCGCAGGAGAATCCGGGAATTGAAACTCGAAGACGCAGTGCGCATCATCGACCGGTACGTGGGAAATGAGGAGGTCGGCGTTTATTTCGCGGCGTGCGACGTGGTTGTCCTGCCCTACCGGAGCGCCACGCAGAGCGGCGTGCCCCAGATGGCCGCGGCTCTGGGAAGGCCGGCCGTGGTCACGGATGTCGGCGGTCTCGCCGAGAACGTGAAACGGACCGGCATGGGCCGCGTCGTCCCGCCCGGGGATTCCGCGGCCCTGGCCCGCGCCATGCTGTCCGCGGCCGCGGGCCCGGAACCGGCGCGTCCGAAAGGGCCGGACCCGGCCTGGGCCGACACCGTCTCCGCCATCGAGACGCTCAGCCGGCCGGTATCGGCCGGAAAAGGGGCCGATTGAAAAAGGCCCGCACAAAAAAAAACCGCCGCATCCCCCGTCCGGGAAAGCCGGATGTGTCCGTCGTCATTCCTTCCTACAAGCCGGGGGAATCCGTGCTCCACTGCCTGGACGCGGTCCGGCGCCAGTCGGCCCGGCTCTCGATCGAGGTGATCGTGGTCGACAGTTCGCCTGAGCCTGTGGAAGCGATGATACACAGCCGTCATCCGGACGTGACCGTGGTTCAACTCGCGAAACGGACCCTGCCCGGACGGGCCCGGACCATCGGCGGTCGCATGGCCCTTGGCCGGGTGGTGTGCTTCACGGACACTGACTGCATCCCGGATGTCGAGTGGCTGGACCGGTTGTGGAAAACCGTGATCAGCGGGTACCGGGTGGCGGGTGGCAGTGTGGCGAACGGCACGCCCCGCAGTGGGGTGGGCACGGCCGAATACCTTCTGGAATTCAACGAGATCAATCCCGGCATGCCCGGGCGGGAGATCGGCGCCCTGCCCTCGTGCAATCTCGGCGTGGAACGGCCGGTGTTCGATGCGGTCGGCGGGTTCCCGGATTTCATGAAGGGGGAGGACACCATTTTCTGCGACCGGGCCCGGGCCCTGGGCCACCGCATCCGTTTCGTGCCGGAGGCGCGGATCACGCACATGAACCGGACCGGATTCCTGCATTTCCTCAGGAACCAGACCGCTTTGGGCGAAGGCGCATCCGAGACGCGGCGGCTCACACGGCGCCACGGCCATTTCCTGATCCGGTGGCCGTTCCTGATCGTTTTCATCCCGGCTTTCCGCACCGCGGCCATCGGTCTGCGGTTCCTGAAATCGGACCGCCGCCTGTTTCTGCAGTATGTCGCGTTGTATCCCCCTATTTTCCTGGGTCTCCTGTGGTACACCTGGGGATTCATCCGGGGTCCGCACCGTTCCGGGCTGAGCACTGAGAATCCGAGCCTATCCAAAGAGGGAAAAATTAAATGAACCCATCCGTCCGATGGACAACGGAGAACCGGACTATCCGCATCCTGATTCTGGCCGGTCTGCTCGCAGCGGGCGGCTTTCTCCGCCTCTGGAACCTGGGCACGGCCAGCCTCTGGGTCGACGAGTTCAACACGCATTTCTCCGCCCGGTCCTGGAATGAGGCCGGGAAGGACCTCTTTCCATCGGGCAAGCAGGACGGCCGGGCCCAGGCGCTGACCCTGACCACGGCCCTGACCTACCGCCTGTTCGGGATGAACGAAGCGGCGACGCGGCTTCCGTCGGCCCTGTTCGGCATCCTGTCCATCTGGATCGCGTACAGCCTGGCCCGCCGCTTATTCGGGACGAACACCGGTCTGCTCACCGCTTTCTTTGTCGCATTCTCTCACTTCGAGGTCGGATGGTCCCGCACCGCCCGCATGTACACCCTCCTGCAGGCTGTGACACTGTGCCTTGCGTGGATGTTCCTGAACGGTTTCGAGAAGAAAAGCGAACCGGGCCGGGTTGCGTCCAGCCTGCTGAAGCGGATTCGCGGTGAAGGTCTTTCCCTGCCGTGGCTGGCGGGATTCGTTGTTCTGACCGCGACTGCTTTCTTCTGGGTCCATCCCCTGGTCGCGCTTCTCCTGCCGGGCGTTCTTCTGTACTGGTTCGCCTCGGCCGCGGTTGAAGGTTCGGTCGCGAGGGGCCGGAACCGGCTCCTGAATAAATACACGATCGCGGCCGCGCTTTCCATCCTCGCCTCGGCCGCGGCCCTGCTTCTGCTTCCGGGACTGCGATCGACCGCATCTTATTTTCTGTTTTATACGCCGCCCTGGGCGGCCGGTGAATCCGCGGCCCGGATCCGGACGCTTCTGCTCGACTTTCTTGTCTCCGGACAGCGCTTTCCGCTGGCGGCCCTGTTCTTCATCGGCACGCTGATGCTCATCTCCAGGCCGGTCCGCGGCGGCTGGCTGGTCTGGTGCCTATTCGCCGCGCCCCTGGCCATGCTGACACTGGTGTTCAGTCACCGCGAGCCGACGTACCTGTTTTTCGTGTATCCGTTTTTTCTCATGATCGCGGCCTATGGATTCGTCCGGCTGGTTGAAGGCGAGCTGGAACGGATCGGAAAGGACCGCCGGCCTGCGCGCTTTCTGCTCGCCGCGGCCGCGTGTTCCGTTTTTATCATCTCGCCCTGGCTCCGCATCACGGCGCACATCCCCTTTCTGCCGGACGGCGTCACCAACACCGCGGTCACGCCCGAGGAATGGCGCGAGGCGTCCGCGGCCGCCCGGGCCGCGATGCAGGAGGGTGATTGCGTGATCACCAGCCTGCCGCAGGCCGCGCTTTACTACGGTCTCCGTTCCGATTGGTGCCTGAACCGGGCCGTCGCCGAACAGTCCGTCATGGAGAATTTTTCGAAGGACGGCCGGGGCCGCATTCTGGATGTGTACGCGGGCGTGCCCTGCGTCGCTTCCCTCGATTCGCTCCGGGCCCTGGTGGAGGGCCGTGACCGCGGGTGGATTCTCGTCACGTCCTTCCACTTCGAGAACACGGCCCATATCACGCCTGATGTCCGCGCCTGGCTGACGGAGCGCCTGGGTCCTGCCGCGGCCACGGCGAACGGCACCGTGCTGACCTTCAAGTGGCCGAAGGATGCGGAGGGCCGTCCGTGAACCTCAAGCGGGGCGCCCTGTACCTGATGGCCGGATGGTTCGCCATTCTCGTCACCGGGTACGGTCTCAATCTCGTTCTCGCGCGCTGGTTCCCCCTGGGGTCCTTCGGCGATTACGGCACCGTAATGACCGTCCTGCTCTGGATCGAGATTCTGGTCATCACCGGACTGCCGTTCGCCGTGCAGAAGTACACGTCCGCGCATGAAAGCGAATCCCGTTCCATACTCCAGGCCGCGCTGCGGATACAGGCGGCCGTGACTCTCGGCCTGACGGTTCTGCTCGTCCTGGCCGCGCCGCTCTTCGCCGGTTTTTTCAGGGATCCGCATCTGACGCCGTATTTCCGGCTGGCTTTCCTGAACCTGCCTTTTTACGGATTCTTCCACCTGATCGTCGCGTATCACAACGGCAGGCGCGCATTCGGCAGGCAGGGCGTCTGTTACGTATTTTACGGCCTGGCCAAGCTCGGTTCCATTATCCTGCTGTACCGGCTTCATCCGGCTCTGGACTCCGCATTCGCGGGCAATATTCTCGGTTCCGCCCTTTCCCTTGCCTTCGCCTGGGCTCTGGTGGACGACCGCCGCGTCCGGCCGCCGGCGTACGGCCGTGAACTGGTCCGCTTCGCACTGCCCGCGCTCCTGTATTCCCTGATGACCCAACTGCTGATGTCCGTCGATCTCTGGTCGGTCCGGACTCTTTTCGGGGACCAGGCCAGCGGGCATTACTACGTGGCCGCGACTTTGTCCCGAATTCCCTATTACGGCCTGGCCGGGCTTTCGGCCGTACTCATGCCGGTCATTTCCGAGGCGCTTGCCTCGGGCGCGGTCGAACGGGCGGGTCGGACCATTGCCAACGCCGTCCGGTTCGCGGCGTTCATGCTCATTCCCCTCTGCGTGATGATAACCGTGTACAAGCGGGAGATCCTGCTCCTTCTGTTCCCGGACGCGTATCTGCCCGCGGCGCCTCTGCTCGGCATTCTGGTCCTGGCCATGACGGCCATGGCCGTGCTGAACATGCTCCTGACTCTGATCAGCGCGGACGGACGGCCCCGTCAGGCCTCCAAAATCGCGGCCGCTTCAGTGGCCGTCGACCTGGTCCTGATCGCGGTTCTGGCGCCCCGGCTCGGCGCCCGGGGCCCGGCCTACGCGGCGCTGGTCTCCATCGGACTCGCCTGCGTCTGGGGCGCGGCCGACGTGCTCCGCAAATACGCGGCCTTCCCGGGTCCCGCCTCGATCGGCCGCATCGGGCTGGCGACCGCCGGGCTTCTGATCTGCCTGTTCTTTCTGCCCGTCCGGGGGCCGTGGTTCATCGCGGCCGGGGCCGCGGGAACCGCCGCTTTCGCCGGCATTCTGCTGGCCACGGGCGAACTGCGGCGCGACGACCTGAAGATTTTTTCGCGGTCTCCGGGCCCGGCGCCGTCCCCGCCTCCGGAATCGGCATAGGGAGGCCGCCGCATGCGCATCGCCATTCTCGGAACCCGGGGCATACCGGCGAATTACGGCGGATTCGAGACCTTCGCGGAGGAATTGTCCGTGCGTCTGGCCGAACGCGGGCATGACGTGACCGTGTACGGCCGCTCGAATTACATCCGGACCAAAGACAGGCGGTACCGCGGCGTCCGGCTCGTTCTTCTGCCGACCCTCATGCACAAGTACCTGGATACGCCCGTGCACACGGCGCTGTCCGCGGGCCACGTCATGTGGCGCCGGTACGACGCTCTGCTGTTCTGCAACAGCGCGAACGCCATCTGCACGATCGGGCCGCGGCTGACCGGTCACCGGGTCGCCCTCAACGTCGACGGTCTGGAGTGGCAGAGGGCCAAGTGGAATTCTTTCGGCCGCGCGGTGTACCGCATGTCCGAATACCTGTCGACCCTGCTTCCGCACGCGGTGGTGACGGACGCGGAGGTGGTGCGGCAGTACTACCTGAGCCGGTTCGGACGCGAAAGCGTCTTCATCCCCTACGGCGCGCAGGCGGAGCGGATCAAAACCACGGGCGCGCTTGACCGCTTCGGTGTCAGGCCGGGCCGGTATTTTCTGTATGTCAGCCGGCTCGAGCCGGAGAACAACGCCCTGGCCGTGATCCGCGCCTTTGAGCGGGTGGCTACGGATCGCCGCCTGGTGATCGTGGGCGACGCGCCCTTCAGCTCCGATTACATCCGGGAGCTGAAGGCCACGGCCGACAAACGGATCGTGTTCACGGGATACGTGTTCGGCCGGGGCTACCGCGAGTTCCAATCGCACGCCTACGCCTACATCCAGGCCACCGAGGTGGGGGGCACGCATCCGGCCCTGATCGAAGCCATGGCGCACGGCAACTGCATTCTCGCCAACGACGTGCCGGAGCACCGCGAGGTGCTGGGGAACGCGGGCGAGTATTTCCGCGCGTCCGATGTCCCCTCGCTGACCGACAAAATGCAGAGAATGCTGGCGCGGCCCTCCGAGGTCCGGGACTACGGCCGGGCGGCGAAGCGGCGCGCGGAAGAGCGGTATTCATGGGACGGCGTCGCCGCGCAGTACGAGCGGCTGTTCCGCTCCCTGTCGGGCAAGCGATGAAGACGCTGGCCGTCACGGGCGGAAACGGCCTGCTGGGACTGAAGGTCCTGGAAGCGGCCGCATCCCGGTTCCGCGCCGTTTCGCTGGACATCCAGGAAAGCCCGGCCGCCGGGTCCTCCGCGGAAGTCTATGCCCGGTGCGACGTGACCTCCGCGGAACAGGTCGCGGGCGTTCTGGAGCGCACGCGTCCGGACGCCGTGATCCACACGGCAGCGTTCACGGACGTGGACGGATGCGAAACGCGGCGGGAGGAATCATGGGCCGTCAACGTGGACGGCGCCCGGAACGTCGCGGCCGCGTGCCGGAAACAGGGACTGCGGATGGCGCACATTTCCACGGATTACGTGTTCGACGGAACCGCGGGCCCCTACACCGAGACGGATGAGACGAATCCCCTCAGCCATTACGGCCGGACCAAGCTCGAAGGCGAGCGGGCCGTTCGGACCGAGCTCCCGGACGCGGTGATCGCGAGGACCATGGTGCTGTTCGGTTTCGCCCCGGGGATACGGGATAATTTCGTCACGTGGCTGGTCCGCAAGCTGTCGGCCGGGGAGCCGGTTTCCATCGTCACCGACCAGGTCGGCCACCCGACGCTCGCGGACGACCTGGCGCGGGCCGTCCTCCTGCTGGTGGATCGCGGCGCCTCGGGCCTGTACCACACGGCCGGGTCGGAATGGTTGAACCGGTACGATTTCGCGGTCAAGGCCGCGTCCGTGTTCGGGCTGGACGCTTCGCTCATTCGGCCCGTGACGAGCGCGTCCTTCCGACAGCCCGCGCCCCGTCCGCTCCGTTCCGGCCTGGATTCCGGAAAGCTGAAAGCCGAATTCGGTTTCACGCTTTCGTCCGCCGAGGAGGCGTTGAAAATCGTCCGAGGGCAGATGGAAGCCGCGGGACAATGGAGACCTCTTTCATGAAGTCCATCGTTCGAAAAAAAACCGGGACAGGGCCCGCACAGCGGCCGGTCCGTCCCGTCCCAGCCGCGAAGCGGGATGCGTCCGTCCCGGCCCGGCCATTCGCCGGGATCGACACCCGGCCCGCGGCCATTCTGCTCGGCGCCGCGATTTTCCGCATCGTGCTCATTCTCGCATTCAGGCAGGCGGTGAGCTTTGACGAGCCCCATTACCTGCGGCTGGCCGGATCCTTTCTCGAGCGCGGGTTCACCGGGCTTCTGCATCCGTACTGGCCGCCTTTTTTTCCGCTGGTAATCGCTTTTTTCAAGCCTCTGACCGGAGACCTGGAAACCGCGGGCCGGCTGGTGAACCTGGTGTCCGCATGCGTCACCGTATGGCTGGTGTTCCGCATGTCCGGCGTCCTGTTCGGGAAAAAGGAATCTCTGATCGCGGCCGGATTCGCGGCCTTTTACCCGCCTTTGGCTTTCGTCTCCACCAATGTCATGCCCGAATCCCTGTTTTCCGCTCTCGGACTGGGAGGGATCTGGATCGCATGGAAGGCGCTGACCGCGGGCGGGAAAACCGGCCGCGGAACGGGTTCGAAGCCGGAGCCCGTCCTTCGGGGCCGCATGACCGACCGGACGGGGCCCGGACATCCGTCCGGGATTCTTGAAAGGCTGAACCCGGGACTCCATGCAGCCGGTGCGGGTCTCCTCTGGGGCGCGGCGTATCTCGTCCGGCCTGAAGGCATCGGATTTCTCCTGGTCTTTCTGGCGGCCGCGTTTTTCTTCTTCCTGTTCCGCTCTCCGGCCCGCAACCGCGCGATCGCGGCCGCGGCATGCGCGTCGGCCGGATTCCTGATTCTGGCGGCGCCGTACTGGGTTTATCTGCGCGCCGAGACAGGCGCGTGGACCCTGTCGTCCAAGGGCTCGGTGAACCAGCAGTTCGAGTCCGCGGTCTATTTCCAGGACGAATCCAACCCGGATCCCTTCTATCACCTGACGCCGGACAACCGGCATCTGCCGGTGGACATGGCGTATCATTCCGGCACGCTCCGGGAACTGGCGGCCGTGGAGGGCGGCCGTGAACGCGTTGCCGAGATTCCACTCTCGCAGACCGCTGTCAAGTTCGCGAAGAATTATTACCGCGTCCTCAAGCAGTTCATTCCCCAGCTTTTTTCGGCCCTGCTGCTGGCGCTTTTCGCGGCCGGTCTGCTCGGAGGCGTTTCCGATTTCCGGCGTTGGGATTTCGCGGTTTACGGTCTGGCCTTTCCGGCGTTTTTCTGGCTGGCCGTGATCCCGATGTTCCATGTGAATGAACGGTATTTTCTGCCCCTTTTTCCGCTCATGCTGCCGTGGATCGGGCGGGGAACTGTTTTCGTTGCGGAAAGAACGGCGCATTTTCTGTCCGATTCCTTCCCGAGGCGTTTCGCTCAGCGGAAAAGCAGGAATACCGGTTCCGCGGTTGCAGGAAGGGCCGCGGCCTTTGCGACCGCGGCCGTGATTTTCGTTTTCGGCCTGCTGCCTGAAACCGCGCGTCTGGCCGGCATCCGGACCGATTCAACCGGCGCCTGGGCGGACCCCGTCGAATTGAAGGAAGCGGGCCGCTGGCTGCTCCGGGAGAACGGCCGGCCGCCGGTTCTGATGAGCCTCAACAAGGCTGTGGACTTTTACGCCGGCCAGTATGACATGCGCAAGGGCGCGTCCTTCTCCTATGACGACGTTTCCAGGAACCTGGCCTATGCCCGGAACCGGGGCGTGGAATACATGGTGTTCAGTTCCAGAACCCTGTTCTGGTTCCCCAATCTCGCGCCTCTCCTCACGGAGGGCGGGCCGCCCGAGGGACTCCGTCTTGTGTACGCGTCCGACCAGCCGGGCGGGATACGCACGGTGGTGTACCGCGTCGAGCCGGCGGGACCGTCGGCGCCGGGGGAGGAGGGACCATGAAACGGAAAGCCCCGGCTCCGGCCGTGCTTGCCGTGGTCCCCGCCTTCAATGAAGCCGGCGGCGTCTCGGACGTGGTCCGCGAACTGCTCGCGGTGCGGCCGGCCGTTGACGTGCTGGTGGTGGACGACGGATCGTCGGACCGGACCGCGGAGAAGGCGGCCGCGGCTGGCGCGACCGTGGTCCGCCTGCCCTACAATCTCGGCATCGGCGGCGCGGTGCAGACCGGATTCCGCTACGCGGTGCGGAACGGGTACGATGCCGCGGTGCAGGTCGACGGTGACGGACAGCACGTGCCGTCCGAAATCCCGGCCCTGCTCGCGGCCCTGGGGCCGGACGGAGCGGACGTCGTGATCGGCTCCCGGTTCCTGAGCGCCGGGGGGTATACGACCACGCGGCTGAGACGGGTGGGCACGCGTGTTTTCGAGCGCGTCAATTCATGGGTGCTGGGTCAGACCATTACGGACAACACATCCGGGTTCCGGGCCTACAACCGGAAGGCGCTCGCCTTTCTGTCGGAGCATTACCCGCAGGACTATCCCGAGCCGGAATCGGTGGTCCTGCTCGGCCGCAACGGGTTCCGCATCCGGGAGGTGCCGATCCGCATGCGCGAGCGCGGGCACGGCCGCTCTTCCATCTCCTCGTTCCGCTCGGTCTATTACATGATCAAGGTCCTGCTCGCGATATTCGTGGACTGTTTCAAGGCCAGAACCAACCGATAGAGGGATTATGCAGACCCGCATGACAATCGCCGCCCTGGGCCTCGGGGTCATTCTCCTGGCCGTGATCTTCCAGCTCATCCGGAAGAACCGGCTTCAGGAAAAGTACTCCATTCTCTGGATCGCCTCGGCCGTGGTGATGGTGGTGCTTTCGGTGTGGACACAGCTGTTGAAGGGCTTTGCCGCATGGATCGGGATTTTCTACCCGCCCTCGGCCCTGTTCGCGGCCGCGGTCTTCTGCGGACTGGTCATCGCCCTCCATTATTCGGTGGTGCTTTCGACCCTGACCAGCCAGAACAAGACGCTCGCGCAGGAGATCGCCCTTCTGCGCGAGGAGGTGGACCGCCTGGCCGCCGGCCGGTCCGCCGGCCGGAAACGGCCGGCCGGCCGCCGAAAGGCCCGTTCATGACGCACGCGTCCGAAAGCGCCGGGCGGCCGGCCGCGGAAGCGGCTCGGACCGGCCGGCGGCTCCTGTGGATCATCGCGGCGGCTGTTCTGATCCGGCTGGTCTTCGTGCTGTTCTTCTCCGGCTTCACGGAGCAGGACCTCGGGGATTCGGTGCGCTACAACCGGGTCGCGAAGTTCATGCTGGAGCGGCACGCGTTCTGGGAGTATGTCCGGAGGCCCACGGCCTTCGCGCCGCCTCTCTATCCCGCCTTTCTGGCCGGCGTCTACGGCCTGTTCGGATTCCATGCGCTCGCCGTTAAAATCATCCAGGCCATTGCCGGCGGTCTGCTCCCGTGGGCCGTTTTCGCGACCGGACGGCGCACCCTCGGGGATCGGGCCGCTCTGCTGGCCGCGGCCTGGACCGCGTTCTATCCGGAGCTGATCGTGATCACCGGATACCTGTACACGGAAACGTTTTTCATGCTCGCGGCCGCGGTCGCTTTCCGGTTTCTGCTGGACGCTTTCCGGGACGACAAGCGGCGCGACTGGGCCCTGGCCGGCCTGTTCCTGGGCCTCAGCGTCCTGATCCGGAATCTCCTCTATCTTTTTCCCGGGTTTTCTGTTCGCGCTCTGCCTGCTCGACCGCCGACTCCGGGCCCGGTGGAGGCGGTTCATCCTGATGGCCGCGGTCATGGCCGCGGTGATCCTGCCCTGGACGGTCCGGAACGCTCTGGTCTTCCATGAATTCATTCCGGTGACCACGGGCGCGGGCGCGGAGATCTGGATCGGAAGCGACGTTCCGCGCGGCGGCCGGTACCGACACGGCGAATCGACTGAAGCCATTACGGCGCTCACCGCGGGCGCGAAATCGGAAACCGAAAAGGATCGCATGCTCATCGCGGACGCGATCCGGAACATCCGCGGCCGGCCGCTCGGCTGGATAAAGGTATGCCTCAGCAAGGCCTTCCGGACGATTTTTCAAATTTATGAAAATGTCCCGACCGGCAGAAGCCGGCCCGTGAATCCGCTCGTTCTTGCGGCGCTCGGCTTCTTCTATTATCCCCTTCTCGTCCTGGGAGCCGCGGGCCTCTGGATCACGCGGCGTCAGTGGCGGCTCTGGCTTCCCCTGACCGGCTTTTTCGCATACGCGGTGCTTCTCTATTCGGCCGTTCATTTCGTGCCGCGGTACCGCATTCCCCTGATTCCGTTTCTCATCCTGTTCGCGTCGGCCGCGGCGGTGCGTATCCCCCCGCTCCGCGGGCTTCGCGGGCGAACCCGTTCAAGCAGGTAGGCATGGATTCCTCGAAAATAATTTATCTGATTTTCTCGCTCGGGCTGTTTGCCGTGGTGCCCCTGTTTCTGAAGGACGTGCGGCGCTACTTTCTGGGGCTGGCATCGTTCGTGTACGTTTTCACTTCGGGGTGGGTATTCTACCATTACACGGGGCTGATGCTGGCGGACCTTCCCCTACTCGCCCTGCTGGTGGCCAGCCTGCTCTCCGGCAGGCGGGTCAAGCTCTCGCATCCGCCGATCGGGCACTTTCTGCTGGCCATCATCGCCCTGGGCCTGCTGTCGGCCGCCTGGAGCAAACAGCCCGGCTGGGCCGTTGCCGAGATTTCAAAATACATGCGGGGATATCTGCTCATCATCGTGCTGGTCCACAACATTCGTGATCTGCGGGACCTGCGGCTCGTCGTGAACGGCATGCTGGCCGGCCTGCTGATCGAGGCATTGCTCGGCGTCTACCAGTGGAAGTTCGGCGCGCTGGGGGTCTGGTTCCTCGGGGAGCGGCCTTCGTGGCGCGTGGACTGGCGGACGTTCGGCACGTTTTATGTTCCCGCCTTTTACGCCAATTACCTGGCCATGGCGCTGAGCCTCGGGCTCCGAATGTTTCTGTACTACAAACCCTCCAAAATCGCTTGGACCGCGTATTACGGAGCGGTGTCCGTATTCGGCGTGATCGCCCTGTACACCACCTATGCCCGCGGTCCCTGGATCGGCGCGGTTTCGGGATTCGTGCTCGTCGCGCTCCTGAGTTCCATCCGCCACCGCCTGCGGTCGCAGGTGAAGTGGACCTCCGCCGTTCTGTTTCTGTTCCTGGCGGCTTTTCTGTTCCGGTATCACACCCAGATACTGGACCAGTTCGGAGAAGGCCGGCATGACTCCTATGAATCCCGGATCTCGCAATACCAGGTCGCCTACCGGATGATCGGCGATCACCCGGTGAACGGCGTGGGCCTCGGCAATTACCAGGAGAACGCCTGGGACTATCTGACCCCGGAGGAAAAAACGCATTATCTCGCCTATGTCTGGGCCTGGATGGTGCACAATTCCTATCTGCTCATCGCCGCCGAGCTCGGGATCCCGGGCGGCATTATCTTTGTTGGTTGGTTCCTGAGCATCCTGTTCGTCCTCTGGAAATTGCTGAACCACAGGCTCGGCCACCCCTTCATCATTCATATGACCATGGGCATTCTGGGGGGCATTCTTTCCATGATGATTTTTCTCATGGCCGGTCCGGACATCCATGAGTATTCGCTGATGTACCAGATCTGTTTGTACAGCGGCATGCTGCTGGCCGCGAAGAACATACTCAACCGGGCCGAGCAGGCCCGGATGCTCCGCGGCAAAGCCGGCCCAGCCGGGACCTCCCCGGTCAAGGACGATTCGCTTTCCTGAAATCCCCTCCTTTTTTCGAAAATCTGGCAGGAAAATTGCATCATAATTAAGGGGTTATCATATGCTCAAAATGATACACGATAAATTGACGCAGGCGATTACCTGGCTGAAACGGGGTCGTCAAATTCAACCCGATCAAGGGGTTGTAAAAGTCAACCTCGGGGCGGGTCTGCATGTCGCTCCGGGCTGGTATAATGTGGACGGGCACCTGCGGGCATTTTTTTCCACATGGCCTGATTTTGTGATCCACTGGCTGTATCGCGTCATCCAGACCTCGAATCAGGAGTTCACCCGGGATGCGTATACGCGCATCCTGAAAGACAACCGGTATATCCATCATGATCTGACCTATGGAATACCGTTCCGGGACGGAAGCGTGGATTTTCTGTATGCCTCCCACCTCCTCGAGCATCTGCACCGGGACGAGGCGGAACGGCTGATCCGGGAGGCGGTGCGGGTGCTCAAGCCGGGCGGCGTTTTCCGCGTGGCCGTGCCGGACCTGTCGCATGCCATGGACCTTTACCGGAAGGGCGAGAAACGCCTTTCTCTCGGATATTTCTTCAATGAGTCGAAACAGGACGGCTACACCTATCACCGTTACCTGTACGACGAGGAACTCCTGACGGACGCGCTGAAAAAAGGCGGATTCGCGGAAGTCCAGCGCCGGCCGTACCGCCAGGGAGTCACCCCCGACGCCGGAATGCTGGACAACCGGCCCGAGGAATCGCTCTATGTGGAGGCGTTCAAGCAGTCCCCATGAAAGTGCTCCTGTCCGACAAATATTATTTCGTTCGGGGGGGAGCGGAACGGTATTTCTTCGACCTGAAGGCCGTGCTGGAGGCGAACGGCCATACGGTCATTCCTTTTTCCATGAAGCATCCGGACAATTTCCAGACGCCGTATGCCCGGTATTTCGTGGACCGCATCGAATTCGACGCGCGGGGACCGGCGCAGAAGGCGCGGGTCGGCCTGCGGTCCCTCGGCCGCATCTTCTGGTCGACCCAGGCCGCGGACCGGCTGGCGCGCCTGGTCCGGGACACACGGCCCGACATCGCGCATCTGCACATGATCGATCATCAGATTTCGCCCTCGATACTCCCGGTCCTGCGGAGGGCGGGCATCCCCGTGGTGCAGACGGTTCACACGTACAAACTGGTGTGCCCGACCTACCGCCTCTACCACATGGGCCAGAACCGGGTCTGCGAGAAATGTCTCGGCGGATTCTACTGCCGCGCGCTCGCGGAGCGGTGTCACAAGGATTCGTTCTGGGCGACGCTTCTGCTTGCGGCTGAAACGTCGTTCCACAAGGCGGGCCGGTTCTACGAACGCGGCATCGACCGCTTTCTCGTGCCGAGCCGGTTCATGGGCCGCAAGCTCGAGCAGGGCGGCATCCGGCGGGACCGGATCCGGCACCTGCCCTATACGATCGATCTCTCCGCGTACCGCCCTTCGTTCCGGCCGGGACGCTATGGCCTGTACATGGGGCGGCTGTCCGCGGAGAAGGGCCTGAAAACCCTTCTCCGGGCCGTGGAAACCGGATTCGAATGGCCGCTCGTCATCGCAGGCGAAGGGCCGCAACGCGCTGAGCTCGAAGCGTTCGCATCCGAACGGGGCCTCAAGCAGGTGCGTTTCGCGGGCCGTCTTGACGGGGAGAAACTGAGAAAGACGATCGACGGCGCGGGTTTCGTCGTGGTGCCGTCCGAATGGCACGAGAACTCGCCGCTGGTCATTTATGAGTCGTTCGCCATGGCGAAGCCGGTCATCGGTGCGGCCATGGGCGGCATACCGGAGCTCATCTCGGACGGCGTGGACGGCGCTCTGTACCCGGCCGGTGACGCCGAAGCCCTCGGCCGGCGCCTCTCCGAATTTGTCCGACGCGGGAGCGGGCTCTCCGCCATGGGGCGGGCCGGCCGGCGCAAAGCCGAAAGACTCTTTTCGCCGGAGCATCATTACCGGGAGCTGTCCGGCATCTACCGGGAGCTGATCGACCGGGGGAAAAGCCGGCCGTGAGCGGAGGCAGGCGGACCGGCATCCGAAAGGTCATCCAACCCGGAGACGCGCCTCGGCCGTCCGCGGCCGGACGAAACGTTTTCCGCGGGTTTCAGGCCGCATCGGCCGGTTCCCGCGGAACCCGGTTCGGGCGTCATCGGTTCACCATTTAGAGGTTCAGTTTGTTCATTCCGCTCCGCCGCCGGCGGAGCCGCAACGATCCGGAGGAAATTCTCATGAGGATGCGTCGCACCATCAGGGGGATACTGGCGCTGAGTCTGCTGGCCGCCGCGGGAACCGGTTGGGCCGCGATGACCCAGGAACAGGTGTTTCAGGCCAAGAAGAGCCACTACCTCTCCACCGACGGCGAAACCCTGCTCATGTACCATGAGCGCGTGTGGGGGTGGCTCGAAAAAATCCGGAACGGCACCATGAGTCCCACCCAGCAGGTGAAGGACGTCGGCGGCGTATACCGGCCCGTCAGCGAGGTCATCAGCAAGATCATCCGCTGCTGGGGCACCACCTGGTCGGCCAGCGGCTACCCCACGTACGGATACGCGTGGTATTTCGGCGAATGGTACGCCAATCTCGCGCTGATCTACATGTACCTGGAGTACAACAGCGTTCTCACCAGCGCGGACCGTCTCTTCATCCAGACCGTCTACAGCAACGCCATCACCTCCCGCGATTTCAGTCCCGGCTCCGAGAACAGCCGGATGTTCGACATGGTGGGCCGGTATCTCTGGGCGCAGTATTACAAGTCGGCCAATGTCACCTGGTCGTACAATCCTCCGCCGACGACCAATATTTACGCCTTCAGCTGGGGAGGCCGCACGTACACGCCCGGCAACACCTATCCCGCCTATCAGCTGGCCAGCGATTACATCTATTACTTCATGGATCGGTGGGTCTCCAGCGGAAACGCCGAGTTCGACAGCCCCCATTACACCTGGTGCCTGGTCTACGCCTACTGGGCCCTGTACGATCTGGCGCTGGACGAAACCATGAAAAAGAAGGCCCGGATGATGCTCGATTTCATGTTCCTGGAATCCGGAATGGATTACAGCGGCAATCACTGGGGCGGCGCGCTGGGCCGCGTCTACAACGTCACGATTTACGGCGGGCGGACGCGTTTTTACTGGGACTTCTTCTTCGAAGGGGCCGTGGCCACGGGATACGAGCCCAGCTACTCCGTGCTGGCTTCCGATTACCGCCTCCCGGACGTGATCTGGGACGCCATCGACCTGAACGACGAGCCCGACAATTACCACCACATCAACATGGAATTGAACAACAGCATCGTCTATTGCACGAACACGGGCAAATGGAACTATGTCACCAAGTTCTACAATCTGGGCGGCCGCGTCGGCGCGGGATGGCAGCTCTGCGTCAAGTCCACGGATACGCCCGGATCGTTCAATCACGCGGGAACGCCTTTCATCTCCTGGATCAACACCTATGACACCGGAGGCGGCACCTCCACACCCGCCCAGGGCGAGACATACATCACCCAGGGCGAATACGGTTTCCAGTACCGGAACGCCCTGTTCAGCTGGGGATACAAATGGCACCAGGCCGTTTCCCCGAACGCCTGGGACCTCAATCAGAAGGAGGGGTCCTGGCAGTTCTTCAAGGAAGGGCGGACCATGGTGGCCGTGATCCGGGACACCGTCAACAAGGTGTCGGGCATGGAGGTCGGCATTGAAGGCGCCGATTACGCCACCTGGGACGACTTCAAGCGGGCCGTGCGCGGGAGCGCCTCACTGGCGGTCTGGAGCTATACCACGAGCCGGGGCAACAAGATCAGCTGCAAGGTTCTGCCAGGCAAGCAGGACTGGGACGCCGTAGTCACTCGGCCGGGCGACGCCGATTATTCCTATGTCTGGCCCTATCCGTTTCAGCGCATCCAGACCGTCGATTACCGCAATCAGTCGATCGTGCGCTGGGAGGGGAATAAAATGATCGTCAAGCGCCACGGCCGCCAGCGCACATACGACTTCAGCGCCTGGACCTGGACGGATACGGCCGCGGGAGACGACGCCATTCCACCCGCCGCGCCGACCGGCGTGAATGTGCGCTGACCGGAAGCCGGAGATCGGATTCGGATGACAGCCGATGCCGGAAAACCGGCCCGCGTTCTTTTCATTGTCAACGGATTCGCCCCCGGCGGGGGCGAGCTGAAACTGCTGGAGCTGGTGGAACGGCTCCGGATCCGCTTTCCGGGCGCCTACCGCTGCGTGGTCTGTTCCGTGGGCCAGGGCGGGGTTCTGGAAGAACGGTTCCGGGAAGCCGCGGACCGCGTGACGGTGTATCCCAAGCGGCGCGCCTGGGACGCGGGCCTGATCCGGCGGGTCGCCGGGCTGATCCGCGAGGAGCGAATTGATCTGGTGCAGACGACGCTGTTCTACGCGGATGTGATCGGGGCCGCAGCCTCGCGGCTGACGGGCGTGAAGGCCGTCGTGTCGTGGGAAGCCGTCACCCAGCCGTACGGCCCTCTTCATCTCGCCGCGTACCGGCTCGCGTCGAAGTGGTTTTCGCTTTCGGTCGCGGTTTCGGAGGCCATCCGGCGCCAGGTTTCGGAGGAGCGCCGCGTACCGGTTTCAAAGACGCGGGCCATTCTCTACGGCGTGGACACGGACCGATTCAGACCCATGCCGGCCGGCGCCGGCCGGCGCGGCCGCGGACTCGGCCTGACGGACAAGGGCACGGTATTCGGCGTCATCGCCCGGCTCACCGAACAAAAGGGTCACCGGTTCCTGCTTGAAGCCGCGTCGGCCGCGCTCCGGCGCAGGCCGGACCTGCAATTCGTTTTCGCGGGCGACGGGCCACTGCGCGAATCGCTGGAGGCGCAGGCCCGCAGTCTCGGAATCGGGGACCGGGTCCGGTTCCTCGGTTTCCGCGACGATGTGCCGGCTCTGCTGGCCGCGTTCGATGTTTTTGTCCTGCCCTCCCTGTACGAAGGGCTTCCGAACGCGGTGCTCGAGGCCATGGCGTGCGGCAGGCCGGTTGTGGCCACGGCCGTGGACGGGACGCCCGAGGTTGTGGAAGACGGCGTCACCGGACTGCTCGTGCCGCCCCGCGATCCGGCGCGGCTCTCGGAAGCCCTGCTGAAGCTGGCCGGCAACGCCCGGCTCCGGAAACGCATGGGGCGGGAAGCCCGGCGGCGGGCGGTCGGCGGACACGGGGTCGACCGGCAAGTGGACGCTTTTCATGCATTGTATCAGGAACTTCTTCTCTCGCGAGGTGCAACATGAATCGGATGTCATTCTCTGAACGGAACAGCCGGGCCGTCCGGCTCCACCGGGCATTCGCGTCCGGTTTCGCGGCCCTGATCCTGACCGCGGCTCCCGGCGCCCGGACCCAGGATTTCAACCCGCCCTACCCGCGGTTCGGCATCACCACGTTCAGCGGACAGACCCACGCGAGTCTCGACATTCTGAAGCCCTTCGACGTCATCGCGATCACGCCGAACGCCGATCAGGCCCGGAAATACAAGGCGCAGAATCCGAACGTGATCATGCTGGCCACGACCGCCATGTTCATCAACGAACGGCTCCTGCTGAACGGGGTCCAGAACCTGCCCGAGGCCTGGTTCTACCACGATGTTTCGGGACAGCGCTTCCAGCTGTGGAACGACGTCTACCAGATGAACATTTCGCCGTACTGCCCGACCGTCGACCGGGGAGACGGGCAGGGTGCGGTGCGGTACACTGATTTCGCGCTCCGCTGGGTGAAGGAGCATGTGGACTTCACGGCATTCGACGGCGTCTGGCACGACTGGTGGTGGAACAATCCCGGCTGGTCCCAGGCACGGACCGGGGATTTCAACAACAACGGCACCGCGGACAAGGATGAATGGGGCGGCGTGGATTCCGTCAATGCGGTCTGGTGGCGCGCCGTTCACGCCTATCACGAGCGGGAATACCAGATCCCCGGCCTGAAATACATCGTGGTGCAGATCGGCGGCGTGCCCTGGCCCAATGTGAACGGAGGCGTTTTCGAGGATTTCCCCTTCTACAACGGCCCCTTCGGGTACTGGATCAACGCCTATGCCGACGCCGCCACGACCAAGAAGAAGCCAACCCTCAACATCTTCGACTCCGCGCACCGGTTTTTCTGGGAGAATTTTCCGGTCGAACCCTACAAGAACAATTACCGGTCCGTACGGTACGGACTGGCGACCTGCCTGCTGTCTCAGTCCTTCTTCTATGTGGACGAGGGAAACAATCTGGGGCACCACGGCAACGTGCACATCTACGACGAATTCGAGGCCAAGGGATTGCTCGGATACCCCCTGGCCGCGCCCGTCAAACTCTCGGGTAAACCGCTCGCGTCCACGCCCTGGGCCAGCGGCGTCTGGGTCCGGTTCTTCGACAACGGCATCAGTATCTGCAACGCCTCGGGCCTCGACCAGACGGTGACGGCGGCGGAACTGGCGGCTGTGGATCCGGCCGGGGGCGGCGCGGTCTACCGTTTTCTCGGGGGTCAGGACCCGGACCGGAACAACGGACAGCAGGTGACGGACGCCAATCCGGTTTTTATGGATGGAGATATCAAAGCGGCTGTCTGGAGCGACCCCGAGGTGTTCGGCGACGGCGCGCTTCTCTTCCGGACGAAGCGGACGCTTATTACGCCCATCATCGTCGACAATCACGTCAACAACCAGACTTCGCCCGGGTCGGATCCGGTTCAGTACACGGGGGGGTGGGTCCTGAGCTCGGAGGGCGGCAAGTTTTACGCATTTTATACGGACCGCAATTACGCGTCTTTCCAGCCGGACGGATTCGCCTGGAGCCCGCCGGGGAGCGGGGAGAACGCGGCCGTGTACACGCCCACGATCGGAACACCCGGCATGTACGAGGTCTCCGAATGGCACGGCTACCGCGGCTCCTCGGAGACGAGCTTTCCGCTTTCGGCCAATGTCCCGACGCGGCTCGTCTGCTCCGGAAAGGACACATCCTTTACGATCAACCAGACCCGGAATTTCGGGCAGTGGAACAGGCTGGGCGTTTTCCCGTTCGCCAAGGGCAGAACCGGAAAGGTCACGATCACGAACAACACTTCGGGAATCGTCCTTTCGGACGCGATCCGGTTCGTGTACAAAGGCCCGGTTTCGGGATACGACACCACGCCGCCTGCGCCGCCGCAGGACGTCCGCGTCACCACGGTCCATTGATGGGTGCCGCGGCCGGCTGACCGCGGAAAGGGAACCGATGTTCAAGAGGCCCCGCCCAGTCGGCGGGGCTTCTTGCGTTCATCCGGCGGTATTTTATCTTTTGCTTCCCGGTTGATTTTTATGTAAATTGCTTGACTCTCAAGATGATAAAAAAACTCGACATCCGACCCGGACCGCTTCTGTACGGAGCGGCCACTTTCATCCCAGGCGTGACCCGTTGGCGCAGGCGCGGAACAGGCGGCACGGTTTCGGCGCGCTACTGCTATTCCGTCTGGCTGAGGCATTGGGTTCAGCATGTCCGGCTCGGCCTGCGGGAAGTGCCGGCTACCGTGGCGGAGATCGGGCCGGGCGATTCGCTCGGCGTCGGCCTGGCGGCCCTCCTCAGCGGGGCGGAGCAGGTCATGGCCCTGGACTTCATCCGCTACGCGGAGACGGCCCGGAATGAAACGGTTCTGGACGCCTTGACCGGCCTTTTCCGCGACCGGGCAGGCGTTCCAGGTGAATCGGAATTTCCGGATGTGATGCCGGGGCTCGACTCCTACCGTTTTCCGGATCCGCTTTTTCCCGGCAAGAGACTCGATGCGAATCTCCACCCGGAGCGAATCAGCCGCATCCGGCAGGCGGTCCGGAGCGCGGGAGCGGAGCGCGGGAACGGAATGATCCGGTATGCCGCGCCCTGGACGGATCCGAACGTGATCCGGGACGCTTCCGCGGACATGATTCTGTCACAGGCCGTGCTGGAGCATGTGAATGATCTCGAGGCCACCTATCGGGCGATGCGCCTGTGGCTCAAGCCGGGCGGACGCATGTCTCATGTCGTGGATTTCAGCAGTCACGGTCTCACGCGGTCGTGGAACGGCCATTGGGGCGTTCCGGATTCCGCCTGGTCGCTGATCCGCGGAAAACGGCCCTATCTGATCAACCGGGAGCCCCTCTCCGTGCACATTCGTCTGCTCGAGCGGGAGGGATTCAGGATTCTGGACGTGATCCCGCGGTCCGGCCCGCCCGGCATCACGCGCAACCGGCTCGCCCGGCGGTTCGCGTCCCTGACGGATGAAGACCTGAACGTATCCTGCGCGTTCATCGCGGCTGAAAAGCCGCCGTCCGCGCCGGAACCCCGCCGAAGGCCCCGGACATGACCCGGCTTTTCCGCAACACCTTTTTCAGCGCCCTCACCCAGGGCTGGCAGATGCTCATGGCCCTGATCCTGTTCAAGACGGCCACGGTGGGCCTGGGCGAATCGGGATTCGGGGTCTACACCCTGGCCATGACCCTGATGTATTTCGTCCTCCTGTTCGACGACTTCGGCGTCACCACTTTGGTCACGCGGGACATCGCCCGCAGGCCCGCGGAAAGCAGGTCCGTTCTGGCGGGCGCGATGGGCCTCAAGCTTCTCCTCGTTCCGATCAGCTTCGCTTTTCTCGGAATCTACACCACCCTGACAAAGCCCGATGCCGAAACGACTCGCGTGATCTGGATCGTGGCCGTATACGGGCTCAGCTCGTCGTTCACCCAGCTCGTTTTCGCCGTGTTCCGCGGCCACGAACGCATGCAGTACGAGACGCTGACCATCCTGGTCGAGAAGACGCTGTCGACCGCGCTCTGCGTGGCCGCCGTCCGCGCCCGTCTGGGTCTCGTTCCCTTCGCGCTCGGCTTTGCGCTGGCCGGAGCCGTCTCCCTGGGACTTTCCCTCCTGATTCTGCGCCGCCGCTTCCATCCCGCGGACGCGCGGATGGACGTCCGTCGGAGCGGCCGCCTGTTCCGGGAATCGCTTCCGTTCGGACTGGCCCTGTTCGTCACCTATTCATACGGCCAGCTTTCCGTTCCCATTCTCCGGCAGATGCGGGGCGACGCGGCCGTGGGCCTGTACGGCGCGGCCCAGAAGCTCATGAGCTTCACCAACCTGATCCCGATGATTTTCGCGACCGCCTTTTTCCCGCGTCTTTCCGCCGTGTCCGCCGACCGGGAGGAGACCTCACGGGTTTTTACGCTGGGACTGAAGGTGCTCTTTATGATCGCGGTGCCCCTTGTCCCCGGCGTGCTCCTCACCGCGGACCGGTTGATTCTTCTGCTCGCGGATGTCCGGTACGCCACCGCCTCGGCGGCTCTCCGCGTGCTGGCCTTCGCCGCGGCGCTGAATTTTTTCAATGTCTATCTGGCGAGCCTGTACAACGCGGTGAACCGCCAGCGCCTGTTTCTCGCCTTCGAGGCCGGCGCGCTGGCCTGCAACATCGTTTTCAACATCCTGCTCATCGGCCGTTTCTCCTTCATGGGCGCGGCCTGGACCACCCTGATCACGGAAGCATGCATGTTCCTGCCGGCGATGGGGTGGGCGCTGGCGCGGCTGGTGCGGATCACGGAATGGGCCGTCTGGCCCAGGGTGCTGGCCGCGACTGCCGTCATGACGGTCTTTCTCTCGGCCACGACCGGGTCGGCCGTTCTCCTGGCCGTCCCGGCCGCGGTCGCCGTGTACGCCGCCGCCCTGCTGGCTTTTCGGGCGGTGTCACTGTCTGAAATCAGGACGCAATGGGCGGCGCTGAAATGAAACGAGTCCGGGACTGGAAATTATGGGCCGGCGTCCTGATCAGCGGCCTGTTTCTCTGGCTGGCCTTTCGCAAAGCGGACCTGCGGGACGTGGGCCGGGCTTTTTCGGAAGCCCGTTACGTCTGGCTGATTCCTTCCATTACCGCGAATTTCGTCGGACTCTGGATCCGGTGCGTCCGCTGGGGCGTGCTCCTCAGGCCGCTGGCTCGTGTCCGCATGAAGGACCTGTTTCCCTCCACGATGATCGGTTTCATGGCCAACAACCTGCTTCCGGCGCGTATCGGCGAGTTCGTGCGGGCCCTCGTGCTCGGAAGGAAAACCGGCGTCCGGGTGTCCGCCGCATTCGCCACCATTGTCCTGGAGCGGGTTTTTCGACGGCATCACCGTTCTCCTCTTCCTGCTCGTGACGGTCGGACTCCTGGACCTGCCTTTTCCGGGCTGGCTCCGCAAGGCGAGCCTGGTTTCTCTCGGGGCCGTCGGCCTGATGCTCGGCCTGCTGATCGCGCTGAAAACGAAAACCGGAGCCGTACTCGGATTCTTCGGAGCGATGCTCCGGCCCTTCCCGCAGGCCCTGCGGACCCGGGCGCTCGGCTTTCTCGAGTCGTTCGCGGAGGGGCTCCACATGCTGCGCGACTGGAAATCCGTGGTTGCCGCGTCCGCGCTTTCCGTGGCACTCTGGGTTTTTCCGGCGCTGTCATTGCATTTCGGCGTCATGGCCGCGGGGATTCACCTGCCCCTGGCCGCCTCCGTCTTCGTTCTGGTCATCCTGTGCATCGGTGTCGCTGCGCCATCCGCGCCCGGATTCGTGGGTACCATACAGTTCGTATCCGTTATCAGCCTCGAACTGTTCGGCGTACCCAGGCCGCAGGCATTGAGCTTTTCCATCCTGTACCACCTGAGTCAGTACATCCCAATTACAGCCCTGGGTCTGGTTTATTTCTTTTCCGAGGGGCTTTCCTTTTCGAAAATCCGTTCGGAACAGAACCGGGGAAAGAGTGACGGAGTGACGGAGTGACGGAGAAGCGGGACGGAAACGGGGAAGCGGGGAAGCGGAGAGGGACGAGTATCCGACACTGATAAACTTCAAATTTATAGTATTTTGCGAGAAATGATCTTAAATTCCGCTGTTTTAAATGGTTTTATGGGAAATCAGGGTTCCGCAAACGATTGCGGTTGATTTTTTCTGAGTGAATCGCTATATTGTGCTTTCATTCCCGGAAAATACTATCCGCTTTACGGGCTATTACGCAATCTCATCCGTCCAACCAGGAGAAATGTCATGAAACTGGGTGCGGTCGACATCGGCATCATCATCGTCTACCTGATTCTGACCGTTATGATCGGTTTTATTCTGACCAAAAAGGCGTCCAAGGGCCTGAATTCGTACTTTCTGGCCGATAAGGGACTGCCCTACTGGATACTCGGCGTGTCGAACGCCTCGGGCATGTTCGACATCACGGGCACCATGTGGCTGGTTTACATCACCTTCGTCTACGGCCTCAAGTCCATTTTCATTCCGTGGCTCTGGCCCGTGTTCAACCAGATCTTCCTGATGGTGTTTCTCGCGAAATGGATGCGGCGCTCGAACGTCATGACCGGGGCGGAATGGATCGACACCCGGTTCGGAACCGGGAGGGGCGCGGTGCTGTCGCATCTCAGCGTGGTGGTGTTCGCCCTGGTCAGCGTGATCGGATTCATCGCCTACGACTTCGCGGGCGTGGGCAAGTTCGCGGCCATGTTCCTGCCCTGGCAGTTCTCCGCGGATCCGGTCACCAACGGCAACTGGTACGCGGCCGGCCTGATGCTGCTCACGTCCGTGTACGTGGTGGCGGGCGGCATGTACAGCGTCGTGGTCACGGAACTGCTCCAGTTCGTGGTCATGACCGTGTCGTGCGTGGGCGTGGGCATCGTGGCCATCATGAGGACGTCGCCCGAAGCGGTCGCGTCGGCCGTGCCTGAAGGATGGAAGAACGTCTTCTTCGGGTGGAATTTGAACCTTGACTGGTCCGGGCTGATTCAGAGCGTGAACATGAAGATCGCGGAGGACGGGTATTCGCTCTTCACCATTTTCTTCATGATGGTGCTCTTCAAGGGCATACTCGTCAGCCTCGCGGGGCCTGCGCCCAATTACGACATGCAGAGGGTGCTCGCAACGAAGAATCCGAAGGAAGCGTCCAAGATGAGCTGGTTCGTCTCCCTCTGCCTGTTTCCCACGCGCTACCTCATGATCGCCGGCATTACGATCATGGCGCTCGTCTTTTTCAGTCCCCAGCTCAATGCCATGGGCACGGGAATCGATTTCGAGAAGGTGCTCCCGTATGTACTGGGCAATTTCATACCAGCCGGGCTCCTCGGCCTGGTGCTGGCGGGCCTTCTGGCCGCGTTCATGTCCACGTTCGCGGCCACGGTCAACGCGGCCCCGGCCTACGTGGTGAATGACATCTACAAACGCTACATCAACCCCAATGCCTCGCACCGGAAGCTGATCTGGCTGAGCTACGCCGTGTCGTTCGCGTTTGTCATCATCGGCATTTTCTTCGGGCTCCACGCCAGGGACATCAACCAGGTCACGCAGTGGATCGTCTCGGCCCTGTGGGGCGGGTACACCGCGGCCAACATCCTGAAGTGGTACTGGTGGCGGTTCAACGGGTACGGTTATTTCTGGGGCATGGCCACGGGCATCGCGGCGGCGCTGTTGCTGTCGAAGTTCCCGGGTCTCTACCTCTGGGTCTACCCGGAGATCGTGCCGAACCTGTACGCCCTGTACTCGTTCCCGGTCATTCTCGTTCTATCCACTGCCGGGTGCGTCCTCGGCACGCTTCTGACCAGGCCCGAGGACGACAAGATTCTGATGCAGTTCTACAAGCAGGTGCGGCCGTGGGGTTTCTGGAAACCCATTCACGATAAGGTCGTGAAGGCCGATCCCAAGTTCAAATCCGACGCGAATTTCAAGCGCGACGCCTTCAATGTCGTGATCGGCATCATCTGGCAGACCTGTTTGATCCTGATCCCGGTCTACCTGGTGATCCGCAGCGCGGCGCCCTTCTTCGAGGCGGTCGCAGTGCTCGTCATCACCTCCCTGATCCTGAAGAAGACCTGGTGGAACAAGCTCTCGGACTGAGGCCCGGGTCCGCATGACGGAGAAAAGAGGATCATGAACCGAAACCAGTTCAAACGGGCGATGGCCGCGCTCCGGTTCCGGCACGAGACGCTGATCCAGCGCCGCAACCCGCCCCTGGCCGGCGGGAACGGCGTGTTCAAGCGGTACAAATACCCGGCGCTCACCGCGGAACACACGCCGTTGTTCTGGCGGTACGATTTCGATTTTGCGTCCAATCCCCACCTCATGGAGCGCCTGGGAATCAACGCGGCGTTCAATTCGGGAGCAATCGAATTCAACGGGAAAATCGCGCTCGTGGTGAGGGTCGAAGGGGCGGACCGCAAGTCGTTCTTCGCTGTCGCGGAGAGCCCGAACGGAATCGACCGGTTCCGGTTCAGGGACACTCCCATCTCGATGCCCGAAACGGACGACCCGGACGTCAATGTCTACGACATGCGGGTGGTTCGCCATGAGGATGGCTGGATATACGGCGTGTTCTGCACGGAGCGGAAAGATCCCAAGGCGCCTCAAGCGGACCAGTCCTCGGCCACGGCCCAGGCGGGCATCGCGCGCACGCGCGATCTCGAGCACTGGGAGCGGCTCGACGACCTCCGGAGCCCGTCGCCCCAGCAGAGGAACGTGGTTCTGCATCCGGAGTTCGTCAATGGGAAATACGCTTTCTACACACGGCCCATGGACGAATTCATCAGCACCGGATCGGGCGGCGGCATCGGATTCGGCCTGTCGGAGTCCATCGAACACGCTTCCATCCCCGATGAAACCATCATCGACCCGAAGGTCTATCACACCGTCAATGAGGTGAAGAACGGGCAGGGGCCCGCGCCGATCAAAACAGCCGAAGGCTGGCTGCACCTGGCGCACGGCGTGCGGAACACGGCCGCCGGGCTCCGCTACGTGCTGTATCTGCTGATGACGGACCTGAATGACCCGACGCGGGTCACCCGGAAGCCGGGCGGGTACTTTCTCGCGCCCGAGGGCGAGGAGCGGGTCGGGGACGTGTCGAACGTGGTGTTCAGTAACGGGTGGGTGGCACGGCCGGACGGCCGGGTGCTCATCTACTACGGATCGTCCGACACCCGCATGCACGTGGCAACGACAACGGTGGAAAAGCTCCTGGACTATTGCCGGAACACGCCCCCGGATCCCCTCCGATCCGCGGCCTGCGTGGCGCAGAGGAACGAACTCATCGCGAGGAATCTCGAAATTCTCAAAAAGAAACGGTAGACGCCCATGGCCGCAAAGATTGAGATCGTCCGAAACAGCTGACCCAAATCGTATTATTTTTAAGGCCCAGGGCCGTGTCCCGGGGCTTTTTCTTTTTCGCATTTGAACGCCAAAGTTTTTCTTGTTTTATTCTTTAAGGCGTTCTATATTAAGACAACTAATTAATCTCCGGGTTTTCCATCCTCAGGCTCGCAACGGGAGGGATTCATGCCGTTCGATGTCAGGGAGTTTATTCAATCATTCCTAACGGACAGCGGCGCAGCCGGGCGCCGTCAGACGGGGAATTTCACCCGCCTTTTTCAGGCAGGCATGCACGCTTTTGAGTCGATAAAATAATCGAAAATTTTGTTCATTCCCGTCCGAACGCATCCGTGCATTCGTATTCAGGAGATACCGTGGCGGGTCGGGCAGGCAGGATCAACGGCGCATCGGGGGCTGCTTCGCGGAAAAAAGCGGAGACACTTCCGTATGGACGTTCAATCCCCGGAAATCCCCCTCTGGATGGGCGAGATGCGGGCCGTGCTGAGGGCCATGCATTACAGCCTGAGGACGGAGACCGCCTATCTCGGATGGGCGGCCGGCTTCGTCAGGTTTCACGAAAACCGGGATCCCTCGGACCTGGGGGAACACCAGATCAACGAATTTCTGAAACACCTGGCCGTGCGCCGGAACGTTTCAGCCTCGACCCAGAATCAGGCGCTTTGCGCGGTCATTTTCCTCTACAAACACGTTCTGAAAAGAAGATCGGGGACCTGGAGCTGATATGGGCCGAAAAGCCCAGGAAGCTGCCGGTCGTCTTCTCGCCCGCCGAAATCAAGGCGGTCATGAGTCGATTGAAAGGCACAGCCTGGATCCTGGCCATGCTCCTGTATGGTTCCGGATTGCGGTTGATGGAATGCCTGCGGCTCAGGGTGAAGGACATCGATTTTGACTATCGCCAGATCACCGTTCATGACGGAAAAGGGTTCAAGGACAGGGTCACCATGCTTCCCGAGAGACTGGCAGCCCCTCTCAAGGATCATTTGGTGAAAGTGAAGAACCTTCATGAAAAGGATTTAATGGAAGGAACCGGATCGGTTTATATGCCGTACGCCCTTGAACGCAAATATCCAAATGCCTCGAAGGAATTCGCGTGGCAGTATGTTTTTCCCGCGCGGCAGATTTCAATCGATCCGCGAAGCGGGATCAGGTGAAGGCATCATCTGGACGGGACCGTTCTTCAAAGGGCCGTGAAGCAGGCGATCCGCGGCGCCGGCATACTGAAGCATGCCGGCCCCCACAGCCTGCGCCATTCGTTCGCGACGCACCTTCTGATGCGGGGCAGCGACATCCGGACGGTTCAGGAACTGCTCGGCCACGAGAACGTGGCCACAACGCAGATTTATACGCACGTTCTGAACCGCGGGGGCCTGGGGGTGAAAAGCCCAGCGTACGATTTATAGAGGGTCAACCCCGGGTTCCGCCAGATCGTTGCACCGGAGCGCGCCGGGGAGGTCCAAACGCATGAAAAACAGATATGCATATTGTCAAAAGGGTACCGCCGGGGCGGCCCGGCTCGAAGAAGTGGATGGAATTTTACGGTGACCGTTTCGTCTGCCTGCGGTACTGCATCGACAATGAGAATAACAAGCGGTTTAAAACAGTGGAAATCATTGTCGATGAATGTGAATCTGACAGCGAGCGCATTCCCCGGGGCTTGTCTTCAACAAGCAGGCATATAATAGCTTGATCCCGCGCAGCGGGCCCCGGGGTAAGCGAGCGAATATAAGATGCCTCTTCTCTACAGATAGAAGATTCCCCGCCGCTTGCCTTCAAACAGAAGGCATATAATAGCTTGGTCCCGCGAAGCGGGCGGCGGGGAGCTTCAATAATAAAAATGTTTCTAACCCGCTAATGCAATGGATTTTGCCTCGTTCCATCTCATAAGGCTTTTTAAAATCATTTGAGGCAAAACCATTGATTAGCCCGTTATACCAAAAGGTAAAAGGTAGGGAGAAGGATATGAAAAAACGATATATTTTTACAAGTTTATTTTGGGTACTTTTCTTATCGAATTTCTGTTTATCTCAGGAAAAATATATTCTAAATTATCAAGTTACTGGATTAATTAAAACAAATTGTTATCTCTTGTACGATGCTCACAGTAAAGAGGCAGCTTTGTTTGACGTAGGGGGTTCGATAGATTCTTTATTAACAATAATTATTGATAAAAACCTAACGTTAAAATATATATTTTGTACACATTGTCATGTAGATCATGTTTATGGTGTGCCAGCCATAATGGCGAGATACCCTGAAGTAAAAATATGTTTTTCACGCGAAGAGCATGAAGATATAAAACTATATGAAGCATGGGAAAGCAAGCTTGATTCTTCTATGGTAGAAGAAATGAAAAAATCTCCAAGCACAGTTGAATTGATGAATTTTAAATTATCACTTCTTGGGAAGCCGGATATCGAATTATTTGATAATCAGACATTAAGCTTGGGGGAGTTAGAAATTAAAACATTTTTATCTCCCGGTCATTCCCGTGGGAGCATTTGTTTTTACACACAGAATATTTTATTATCCGGAGATGTTTTATTCTATCGAACTGTCGGACGGCGTGATCTACCTGGAAGTGGCCCAAAAGAAGATATTGTTAAATCTGTACGCAGATTATATTTATCTCTATCTGATAAAACAATAGTTTATCCTGGACATGGTCACTTTACCGACATTGAATCCGAGAAAAAAGAGAATACGCGTGTGACGATGAATGGAGGTTTATGGGGCAATCTATAAGAATATGGTATAACAACATGCTGAAATGGATTGAAAAGAGTTCCATCTTATTGGTTCGCTAAGTTTTCTGGAATCGCTGGTTTTCATCATAATTTCAATTGGCTTTTCAATCATTTAGCATTGTCGTTAACTGTACAAATCTAAATTTAAAAGAAAAGGAGAAATTGAGATGAATAAAAATAGCAAGTGCCCAGTAACGGGTAGCGCGAGCAAAACCACTCCTGGCGCTGGCACGTCGAACCGGGACTGGTGGCCGAAGCAGTTGAACCTCAGGATGCTTCATCAGCACTCTTCCAAGAGCAATCCGATGGGCGCGGAATTCAACTACGCCGAAGAATTCAAGAAACTCGACTTGAAGGCCCTGAAGAAGGACCTTTATGCGCTGATGACCGACTCGCAGGACTGGTGGCCGGCCGATTACGGTCACTACGGGGGCCTCTTCATCCGGATGGCGTGGCACAGCGCGGGCACCTACCGCATGGGAGACGGCCGCGGCGGCGCGGGATCCGGCTCCCAGCGTTTGGCGCCACTCAACAGCTGGCCGGACAATGTGAACCTGGACAAGGCGCGCCGGCTGCTCTGGCCGATCAAGCAGAAATACGGCGGCAAGATCTCCTGGGCCGACCTCATGATCCTCGCCGGCAACTGCGCGCTTGGAGTCGATGGGATTCAAGACCTTCGGCTTCGGCGGCGGACGTGAGGACGTCTGGGAGCCGGAAGAGGACATTTACTGGGGCAGTGAGGACACCTGGCTCGGCGACAATCGTTACAGCGGTGATCGGGATCTCGAGAATCCGCTTGCCGCCGTGCAAATGGGTCTGATCTATGTGAATCCGGAAGGGCCGAACGGCAAACCGGATCCGGTTGCCTCGGGACGCGACGTCCGCGAAACCTTCGCGCGCATGGCCATGAACGACGAGGAGACCGTCGCGCTTGTCGCCGGCGGGCACACGTTCGGCAAAGCCCACGGCGCCGGCCCTGCGTCCCAAGTGGGCCCTGAACCTGAGGGCGCGCCCATCGAAGAGCAGGGGCTCGGCTGGAAGAGCAGTTTCGGCAGCGGAAAGGTCGGCGATACGATCAGCAGCGGCATTGAAGGCGCCTGGAAGCCGAATCCGACCAAATGGGACATGGGCTATCTGAAAGTACTGTTCCAATACGAGTGGGAACTGGTTAAGAGCCCTGCCGGCGCCCACCAGTGGCTGGCCAAAAACGTCGCTGATGAAGACATGGTGGTCGACGCCCATGATGCATCGAAAAAGCACAGACCCATGATGACCACGGCGGATCTCTCCCTTCGCTTCGATCCGATCTACGAGAAGATCTCGAAACGCTTCCTGGAGAATCCTGACGAATTTGCCGATGCCTTCGCCCGTGCCTGGTTCAAACTGACACACCGTGACATGGGCCCGCGCTCGCGTTATCTCGGCCCGGAGGTTCCCGCGGAAGCGCTCATCTGGCAGGATCCGGTACCAGCAGTCGATCATCAGTTGATAGACGCGAAGGAGATAGCCGCTCTCAAGGGAAAAATCCTCGCTTCCGGATTGTCTGTTTCCCAGCTGGTCTCGACCGCCTGGGCTTCGGCATCCACGTTCCGCGGCTCCGATAAGCGCGGTGGTGCGAACGGTGCGCGCATCCGTCTTGCTCCCCAAAAGGATTGGGAAGTCAACCAGCCGGCCAAATTGAAGGCTGTCCTGCGGACCCTTGAGGGAATCCAGAAGGACTTCAACAGCGCACAGTCCGGCGGGAAGAAGGTTTCGATTGCCGACTTGATCGTCCTGGGCGGATGCGCAGGTGTCGAGCAAGCGGCGAAGAACGCCGGGCACGATATTACTGTTCCCTTCACGCCGGGGCGCACGGATGCGTCGCCCGAGCAGACCGATGCAGCGTCATTCGCCGTACTTGAACCGTGCGCAGACGGATTCCGTAGCTACCTTCAGAAAAAATATGCCGTTTCCGCGGAGGAGCTGCTGGTCGACCGGGCGCAGTTGCTGACACTGACGGCTCCCGAGATGACGGTTCTAATCGGCGGTATGCGTGTCCTGAATGCCAACTTCGACCAGTCCATGCACGGCGTCTTCACCGAGAGACCGGAGACGCTCACCAATGACTTTTTCGTGAATCTTCTCGACATGGGCACGACCTGGAAGGCAAGCTCGAAAGACGACGCGCTGTTCGAAGGGCGCGATCGCGCAACGGGCAAACTCAAATGGACCGGCACCCGCGTGGATCTCATCTTCGGTTCAAACTCCCAGCTTCGGGCCTTGGCGGAAGTCTACGGATGCGGGGACTCCCAGGAGAAGTTCCTGCACGACTTTATAGAAGCATGGAACAAGGTGATGAACCTAGACCGCTTCGATATCACGTGATCGTATGATAAACGTCTTCGAAGGCTTCTGAGAGTATGGTAAAATAATGGTCAGCTAACAACCGGTTCCAGCGGACGGCATACCGCCGTCGCTGAACCGGAGCGTTAGCCGCCAATTGATGTTGATAGAGAGGAATTTATGCCACCTGATTTATGGTCGCTTTATACGTTGATGCTGAAAAGCCGTTTAGTTGAAGAAGCCATTGCCAAACTCTGGCACGACGGGTTGATTTCCGGCGAGATGCATCTTGGAACAGGCGAAGAAGCGATTATTGCGGGCGTTGTTGCCCATTTACGTGAAGGTGATGCAATGGCATTAGATCACCGTGGCACATCAGCTTTGGTCATGCGAGGCATAGACCCTTTTCTTATTCTGCGTGAACTGCTTGGTTGTTCAGACGGGCTGTGCGGCGGCATGGGTGGGCATATGCACCTCTTTTCGAAAGAAACTCTGGCCGCTTCTTCAGGGATCGTCGGCGCAGCGGGACCAACTGCGGCAGGCTTTGCGTTAGCGGCACAATATTTACACCCAGGTGCAATTGCCGTTGCATTTTTCGGAGAAGGGGCAATGAACCAGGGCATGTTGATGGAATCGATGAATCTGTCTGCGGCTTGGAATTTGCCCGTGTTGTTTGTCTGCAAGGATGACAGCTGGTCTATAACCACCCAGTCCGTAAAGGTGACTGGTGGGAATTTGAATGAACGAGCGCGCGGGCTGGGCATCCCTGCTGTTGAAGTGGACGGTTACGACGTGTCCGCAGTGTGGGAGGCTGCCAAGGGGGCGATTGAACTCGCCCGTTCCGGTCAGGGGCCGACCTTCCTGCATGCCCGATGCGTACATTTCGAAGGCCATTTCTTGGGCTATCAACTGTTAAGGATTGTGCGCGATCCGCTCAGAGAAATGCCCGGTATCGCCGTTCCGCTCACACAATCATTCTTAAGTCGTGGCGGGGCTGCTTTACCCGAACGCTTGGCAGGGCTGAAAACCGTTCTTGCGGCGGTGCTCTCAACAGTGCGCGATCCACGCCAGGATTCTGCCAATGACCCGGTCCGGTATGCGCGCACAACCCTGAAGTCGGACCCGGACCGTTTGCAGGAGCTGGAAGACCAGGTTGAGAAAGAGATAAGCAACGTGCTTGCCTCTGCGTGGGTGGAGGTGCCGTTATGAGAACCATGTTTTTTACGCAGGCCGTTGATGATGCACTTGCCCAAGCCATGGCGGATGACCCCCGTATTATTCTTTTTGGCGAAGACACACCGTTGCTGCGACGTAACCTGGTCGTGCGATTTGGACCTGGACGTGTGCGGGGTACCCCTATCAGCGAAAGCGCCTTTCTAGGGGCCGGCGTGTCTGCCGCAATGGCTGGATTACGCCCGGTCGTGGAAATGTACATGGTTGATTTCCTCGGAGTGTGCATGGATGCCCTGCTCAACCATGCCGCTAAAGTCGAAGCGTTTTCAGGCGGTAAATGGACGGCGCCTATCGTGGTGCGTGTGCCTTGTGGCGGTGGTTATGGCGACGGTGGACAGCACGAGCAGTCTCTGTGGGGTTGGCTGGCGCATATCCCGGGGCTGACTGTACTGGTTCCATCGACGCCAGCCGACGCGGGCGGCCTTATGCTGGCCGCTCTAGAGCACGATGGTCCAGTCATCTTCCTTGAACATAAACTCCTCTCTGAGATTTGGCTTGAATTCTTGGGATCAGGAGGGCGCCGCACGGTTCAGTATGATGTTCCTGCCGAAGGGGCGAAAAACACTGTTCCTCAAAAGTGGGAACCCGTTCCCATCGGTAAAGCTGCCCTTAGACGCCCTGGAGATGATGTGACAATCGTCAGTGTTGGTGTAGGCATACACCGCGCTTTAGAAGCCGCGCAAATGCTTGAGACTGAAGGGATTTCAGCAGGTGTGCTGGACTTGCGGACTGTCTCTCCGATAGATAAAACGGCAGTCTGCGAAGCAGTCGCACGGACTATGCACTTGTTAGTGGTGGATGAAGATTACGAGGGCTTTGGTCTTTCAGGAGAATTGTCCGCGATAGTGCTGGAGGCCGGCATATCCTGCAAGTATGCCCGTGTCTGCACCCAAACAACCATCCCTTACGCCCGTCACCTTGAGGACCAAAGTCTCCCCAACAAACAGCGCATCTGCGCCGGCGTTAGACAGCTGATGCGGTGATTGTCAAAAGTATACGTAAATAATTTTGGCTTACCCTGAAACGAACTGGATGCGCACTCGCTCCATGAATTTCAAACCGCTTATTATCGTTTGAGTGCGCACCAGTTTTTTTCACATTAGATAAATTAAAACAGAAAGGCCGAAAATGGTCAGTATAACGTGTCATGTTTGTCGAAAAGATTTTCCTCAAGACGATATCATTAGTGGCCATGGAATTCGACAGGAAATTGAAAATCTTATTTTATATGATTTTCCTGATTGGAATGACAGTAAAACTATCTGTAAATCCGATTATTATTCATACCGTGAAAAGTATATTGCTAAACTTATCAATGATGAAAGTACAAACATCAAAGAACTAGAAAGAGATGTAATCAAAAGCATTAACAATAATGAATTAATTGCGGAGAATATAAATATTTCAATTAAAGAGAAATTAAGAATAGGTGATTCGATTTCAGACAAAGTAGCGTCTTTTGGCGGAAGTTGGAAATTTATTATTATATTTTTTATAATTCTATTTTTATGGATTGCAATTAACAGTTATGTTGTATTAAAAAAGCCTTTTGATCCTTATCCTTTTATTTTAATGAACCTGATTCTGTCATGCATAGCCGCAATTCAAGCTCCAATTATTATGATGAGCCAAAACAGGCAGGAGAAAAAAGACAGAATACGTTCGGAAAATGATTACAAGGTCAATCTTAAATCTGAAATTGAGATTCGTACACTTCATGAGAAAGTGGATCATTTACTATTAGACCAATGGTCAAAAATGATCAAGATTCAGGAAATTCAAATTGAAATACTTGAAGAGTTGCGAAATAAAATGAAATAGCCAACCCCTGTAAATTGCTGGACGCAACCCGAACGTATAATTTTAATAATTGATGGATCACTACATAATATGTAGACAAGAAAAACGATTAGGGTTGCGCCGCACATGCTTGCGTTGGAAAAGTTAATTCCTTGAGATACAAAAATATGGCTCATGGAAAAGCAATAATTCCGATAAATAAACCGAAGGAGTATATGATGCGTTTTAAGGAAACAATCCTGTTTTGCTTGATCGTTTTCTCGTCAAATCATGTGATAGCGCAAAAAGGCCCATTCCTGAGATTCAGCCTTGGCCCCGGTTTTATGAAAGAATTTAACACTATCAATGAATCCGGCTTTACGATCGTCACAAAAAATCATGCAATTGGATGGGGCTTTGCGGATAAATACGCTGTGTCTTTCAGTGAATTTGGCGGATTTATCAAAAAAAATATTGGCGAAAAGTATCGATATATTAATCTTGATGCATATGGTATCGGACTCGCGTATAGTACGCAAAGCAGTATCAGTTTCCATTTATCCGGAGCTTATGGAACCACGCATTTTTCCAATAGCTGGAATAAACAAGGTGATTTTATAGAGGATGGGTATGCCGTTGATTTTGGAATGGATAAAAAGTGGTTACTATCAAAAAGAATCGATTTCAGAGTAGGACCACATACTTTTATTCTCAGAACCAATAGCTATACATTTACAAATATCAGCTTCAATTTAGGGATTGAATACTACCTGTTTCCGCAGCGTAAATTGTGATCAAATCGATAATTCATAAATAATTAAATTGCCAATTGAAGCTCCTATTTTGGCCCCCGTTTCAAGTGAGCAGTTTTATGATTTAATTATTACCAGTGCTCACACAACTGGAGGTCAACGTGGAAGAGAAGCACTGCTAAAAGGCAGTGCCACACAATACAAAGAATTGATCAGACCTCCCGCGGGATAAAACGAATTGACATTTAAATAAATTGCAAAAAATCTTAGACGGTAAAACGGGAGAATCATCATGAAAAGTATCACCGCGACCCTCTTCCTTCTGTCCGCAACGATTCTTTTGTCATGTTCCCGGGAATCAGAAGCGCTTCGGATTTATCAGACTTCCCAAGCCGGCGACAAGCTGGTTGATAAAGGAAGAGTTGCCGCTATTGAAACACGAGATCCCGAACGAGCCACTTTGGTGATTCATCCTGACCGGCAATATCAGCAGATAACGGGTTTCGGCGGGGCTTTCACGGAATCTTCGGCTTATGTGCTCTCGAAATTGAGCAAAGCCAAACGGACGGAAGTGATCCGGCGCTATTTCAGTCCGGACGGCGCGGCATACAGCCTCACCCGCACACACATCAACAGCTGCGATTTTTCCCTGACCCCCTACAGCTATGATACCATTCCAGGCGATACGGGCCTTGCGCATTTCAGCATACAGGAAGACATGGATGATCTCATTCCGTTCATTCAGGATGCGATGAAAGCATCCAAAGATGGATTCAAAATCCTGGCCTCGCCGTGGACCGCGCCGCCCTGGATGAAGGACAATGAGGATTGGTTCGGCGGATCCTTAAAGCCTGAATATTATTCAACCTGGGCGCTGTATTTCGCAAAAACTATTCAGGCGTATCAAACGCAGGGCATTCCCATCTGGGGTGTGACCGTTGAGAACGAGCCTCTCGGCAACGGCGGGCAGTGGGAGAGTATGATTTTCACGCCTCAGACCGAGGCGGATTTCGTCAAATCGCATCTGGCCCCGCAGTTCAAGAAAGACGGTCTGGACGTCAAGATTCTCATTTACGATCAGAACCGGGATGAACTCGAGGAATGGGCCTCCATGCTCGACGATCCCGATCTGGCCGATGTTGTGTGGGGCACGGCAGTGCACTGGTACAGCAGCACAACGGACTGGTATCCGGATGCTCTGAACGCGGTTCATGAAAAGTATCCCGATCAAATGCTGATGCATACCGAAGGCTGTATCGACAATGTGGGCAACGATGAACCGGCCGGTGTATGGCTGAAGGATGAATGGTACTGGAACAAAGAAGCCACTGATTGGGGGTTTTTCTGGGCTGTCGAAGCGGACAGGGACAAACATCCGCCCTATGTGCCGGTTTACCGGTATGCCCGGGACATCATCGGGGGACTCAACAGCTGGCTGACGGGCTGGATCGACTGGAACATGGTGCTCGATTTTCAGGGCGGACCCAACCATAAAAAGAACTGGTGCGTCGCGCCGGTGCTGGCCGATCCCGAAACGGATACGGTTTATTACACGCCCCTCTATTATGTGATGGCGCATTTCAGCAAATTCATACGGCCCGGGGCGCAGGCGGATCGGCCTCGACTCAGAGTCCGAGGATTTGATGGCTGCGGCTTGTCAAAACGCGGACGGATCGATTGCTCTGGCGGTTCTTGAATCAGGGAGAACAAGCCGGTGCGCTTTCAGGTCGAATTCAACAAGCGGTTCTTTCCGGTGACAATTCCGGGCCGGGCGATTCAGACACTGGTGATTCGGTGAAAGAACTGGCGGACACAAAAATGGAACGGGACATTTTAAAAAAAGCCTTGGCTTTTTTTTCGAGAGAAAGTTCCTGAAATATGGGTTTATCCGGGAAAACCAGAAAGATTTCCCTGTCACCAAGATCTGCCAGGCACTGAAAGTCAGTCCAAGCGGTTACTTCAGTTGGCTTCATCGAGTCCCAAGCCGTCGGGCCACTGAAAACGAGAGACTGCTTAAACGAATTCAAACGATTCACCAAGGGACCAGAAAAACATACGGCAGTCCACGAATCATGAGTTGCCTGAGAGATGAAGGAGTCATGGTCAGTCGTCCACGGATAGCGAGAATCATGCGTAAAAATGGCATTTCCGCATCGATTAAACGCAGATTCAGGGTCACTACGGATAGCGGTCATGATTTACCGATTGCTCCCAATCTTCTGAATCGAAATTTCACGACTGATCAGCCTGGCAAGGTCTGGACTTCGGACATCACCTATGTAGCCGTTCAAGAGGGCTGGTGGTTCGGAGGGCGGAGCCCTCCATGATGACACGCACCGGGGCGGAACCCCGGTGCGATCGGAGTATCCTGGATTATTCATCAATGCCATTTCTCAGGCAGGCTTGTATCCCAGCCAATCAAGAAGGAGAATCCATATGAAACGCACAAAATTATGTCCGGTGCTTGCCATCCTGACGATCTTTCTGTTCTCGGAAAGCGGCTGGACGCAGAAACCGGGCATGGGCGGCGAGACCAGACTCTCGGTTTCGGGCGATCAAATCGTCAACACGAAGGGAGACCCGGTCGTCCTGCGCGGTTTCGGACTCGGCGGCATGCTGCACATGGAGAATTTTATCAATGGATATCCAGCCAATGAAGAAGCCATGCGGGAGGGGCTTCTGGAGGCGCTGGGCCCGGAAAAGTACAATCTTTACTTCGATGTTTTCCTGAAAAACTACTTCACGGAACCGGATGCGGAATACATACACAGCCTGGGAATGAACCTGATCCGCATTCCCATCAATTACCATCTTTTTGAAGATGACATGAATCCCCGGGTCATCCGGGAAGGCGCATTCGAGCACCTGGACCGGGTGATCGAGCTGTGCGCCAGGCATCAAATCTACACCATCATCGACCTGCACGCCCTGCCGGGATTCCAGAATCAGCACTGGCACAGCGACAATCCGACCCATGTCGCCCTGTTCTGGAAGCACAAGGACTTTCAGGACCGGGCGCTGAACCTGTGGGAGGCGATTGCCGCACGTTACAGGGATCAACCGTGGGTGGCAGGCTATGATCTGATCAATGAGCCGGCAGATCCCACCGGCAGGAAAGTTTTTCCGTATTACAGGCGCCTGGTCGATGCCGTGCGAAAGGTCGATCCGGACCACATTCTGTTCCTGGAAGGCGATCGATATGCAAGGGATTTCAGTTCGTTTACGGAAGTATGGGACAATGTCGTGTATACCAATCACGATTACGCGCGGCCGGGTTTTGGAGGCGAGTATCCGGGCGTCATCGACGGCCGGTACATCGACAAGGACTCCCTGGAACAGGTTTTCCTCCAGAAGAGCGACTTCATGTTATCCAATAAGGTCCCGATCTGGGTCGGTGAATTCGGCCCGCTCTATACCGGCGATCCGAAGGAAGACGAGACCCGGTACCGGGTGCTGAAGGATCAATTGGCCTATTTTAACAAATACGGAGCGAGTTGGTGCATCTGGTTGTACAAGGATATGGGGCTTCATGCCATTCTGCATCAGAAAGCGGATACGCCCTACATGAAACTGGTTTCACGATTCCTGGCCAGAAAGGATTCGCTGGGCGCGGATGCCTGGGGATCGAGCGATAAGCATATCCGCCCGATCATGGCGCCGATCGAGGAGATGTTCAAAGAGGAGTTCCCCGGATTCGATCCCTACCCGTCCGGTCCGAATAGGCATATCCGCCAGCTGGTCAGGCATATTCTGATATCCGAAGCGCTGTTGCCGGAATACTGCGGCCTGTTCAGGAATCTGTCGGAAAAAGAGCTGATCGCGCTGGCTGAGTCCTTCCGATTTGAAAACTACGTGAAACGGCAGCGTCTGGAGGACATCCTGACAGGCAGGGAAAAGTAAACGAAGCAGGGGACGCGGCAGAGCCGGAAAACGAAGTCGTATCGGCGTTCACAAAAATTGATTCATTTTGCGATTAAACACCTATATAAGCACGCGGATCGAAATATATCCGATCCCAATCATCCAGCCTCGAATACGCGGCCCGGTGCGGGCCATCAATATTCGCTTGACTTTTACCGAATATCTTTTAGTTTAAATATAGTAAATAAATAAAAAAATCGCTGTCCTGAACGGAGGGACGACGCGGCATCCCTTCCGAATCCATCCATCCCCGTTGAAATCACCTTCCTGATCCTGATTCCTGAAGCCGATTGATTCCTCATCCTTCGTGAATTACCCGCATATACAAAATTAATTAAGTAAAAACAATTATTTGAGACGAAAGCAAGCAGGCCCATTTCAGAGCCTCCTGTAGCAACTGGAATATTTACAGTAATCTGAAGACATTGATGGATTAAAAAGACCGAAGTCTATTACCTCCCGCTGAATTGGCGTACTGGAATCCTTCATGAACTCCGATGTGACGAGAAAGAATGTCTTTTCTGTCAGGCGGTCTGACCACCAGTCGCTAAAGCAACACGCACTTCAAAGGGCGCGCCATCCTCCATAGAGGCGCCATTGCTGGTTTTTGCAGGTACTGGAGACGGAGGATCGAAATACCATTTGACGCTCGGGTCGCGGGACAGAGCATCAGACCCATGCTTATAAAAAGGGGAACCGGATCATCAACGGAAAAAAGGGGAGGATATCACATGAAATCCAGGTTTGCATTTTTACTGTTAGCGGCCGGCATTTGTCTGATGGCCGGATGCGGGTCGAAGAAAAAGGAAATTCCGATCACTACAGTATCCGCGGAAGCCAGGGACCTTTTCATCCAGGGCCGTGAAAGGATGGAGAGTGGTCAGCGAATCGAGGCAATCAGTCTGATGAAAAAAGCCATCGGAAAGGACCCGGATTTCGCCCAGGCGAATCTCGCGTTGTACAGCTTGGGCGCTGAAAATCACCGTGGCTATCTGGAGAAGGCCGTGCAGTCCCTCGACAAGGTATCGGAAGGCGAGAAACTGTACATACTGATCGCCCAGGCCGGACAGAACGGCGACCCCGTGAAAATAGAGGAACACACGCGAAAACTGCTCGAACTCTATCCTGAGGACAAGAGAGCTCACGCTCAGATGGCCCTATTCCTGTTTTCCCGGCAGCAGTATCAGGACGCGATCGGCGAATTTCAAAAAGCCATCGCACTGGATAAAAAGTACGCACTCGCTTACAACATGATGGGATACAGTAATATTTATCTGGGAAATCCCGCGGAAGCTGAAGAATCTCTGCGAGTGTATATGGAAATGGCCCCGATGGATCCGAATAGCCATGACAGTTACGCCGAAATCCTCTTGAAACAGGGAAAATTTCAAGAGTCCATCGATGAATACCAGAAGGCTCTTTCCATTAAACCCGATTTCTATGGTTCCTACAGCGGGCTGGTCACCAATTTATGCCTCCTGGGAAAATTCGAAGAGGCGCGGGAAAAGGTCATGCATTTGGCCTCTCTCACTTCCGATCCGTACGTGCAATACGATGTCCACTATCTGAACGGGATGATCAATCTGTACGAGGAAGGCCCGATGAGGCAAAGCAGGATTTCAGCCGGAACATCTCCGTTCTCAAGAAATTGCAGTATGACAGCTCCGTTCCATTCGCATACTTCATGCTCTGCACGAATCGACGTGTCACGAAACAGGCTCGTGGAAGCGGCCGGGCAGTACAGGCAGGCCAGGGACTTTGTCCGGAAATCCGCGATTCTTTCTGGTCCGGCCAAGGAGGGAGCTCTCAGCATTGTCCTGGTCGGAGAGGTCGAACTGGCGGTGGCGAAGGGGGATGCTGCGGAAGCCAGAACCAAGGCCGAACAGTATAAAAAGTATGCCGAAACCACCCGAAAGTCCAACAGACATGCAGGGATGGCACGGACTGGCAGGTCTGGTCGCCATGCGCGAAAAACGATACGATGACGCGATCGAAGACTTCGATCAGACCAGCAAGCGCTGGGCGAGCAATTTTTATTACAAAGGGCTGGCCTTTGCGAAAAAGGGAGATAAAGCGATTGCCCGGGAGTGCTTCGACACGGTGATCCACTTCAACGATACCGGCTTCGACAGCGGATTTTTCCGGCATACGGCCGTGAAGGAACTTGAAAAACTGAACGTGATCTGATCCGTGACTTGATCAGGGCTGAGCCTCGATTGGAGGGCCTTCAATAATTAAAACAACGGAAGTGCGACGCCCCCACAAGGTGTGTCGCACTTCCACTTGACATTGATCCCGTATCCTTCTATATTATCAGCACATGGAAGGGACCACAGGATATTCCGTACTCACGCTGATCAGCGGCGTCACCTGGATCCAGCTGATCTTCTTCGCCTTTTTCCTCCTGATCCGCAAAACCGAAAATCCGGTGTCGAACCGGAACCTGGCGGCCTTTCTCTTCGCTGAAAGCGTCGCCATCGGCAACCTGATGCTCATCCTCCTCGGCGTCTGGAAGCGGCCGCCTTTCATCCAGATTGTCGGGTTCGGCGAATCCTTCGTGTATCTGTGGGGCCCCCTGCTGTACCTGTACACGAAATCCATCACCCACAAGGAATTTCAGCTCCGGCCGGCCGTTGCCCTCCACGCGCTTCCCTTCGTGGCGCATCTGGCATTCATGTCCGGCCGATTCGACCTCCGTTCACCGGCAGTGAAACGCGTGCTGGTGGAAACTTTCAGTGCTCTGTCCCTCACCGAATACCGCGTCCATTGCGCGTTGATGCAGGGGCTGATTCTGGCCTACATTCTCCTGTGCCTGAGAGAGCTGGCCCGGTACAGACGGGACATTCGGAACTCCATGTCCACGATCGAGCGCCATAATCTTTCCTGGCTCAACGTGGTCCTTTTCGGATACCTCGCGCATTGGAGTTTCGACACGGTTTATTACATCCATCACAGCCTGACCGGTTACGGATCGGTGGCCATCGCCAATGCGGCCATGATTGTGGCGTTGTTTTCCATCCAGCTCATTTTTTTCAAGAGCATGCGTCAGCCGGCAGTTGAATTCGGAGTCGAAGATAAGCCGAAATACCAGGGATCCGGCCTGACGGACGGACAGAAAAAACAGTATCTGGATCAGCTCGAACAGGTCATGCGGGATCAGAAGCCGTATCTGGATCCCATGCTGACCCTGCCGGTTCTGGCGCGCAAGACGAACATTCCGCCCCGTTACCTGTCCCAGATTCTGAACGAGTCCCTGAACCAGAGTTTTTTCGACTATGTGAACCGGCGGCGCATTGAGGAGTCGAAACGCATGCTCCGGGAAGGCCGTGAACAGGGCAAATCCGTCCTGGAAGTGCTTCTGGAAGCGGGTTTCAATTCCAAGTCGGTTTTCAACACCGCGTTCAAGCGGTATACCGGCATGACGCCCACGGATTTTCTCCGATCGAATTAAAAGCATCCGGTTATCTGTCCGCTGTACCCTCCAATCCACTAATATCATTGAACTAAACCGATTCTCCGAAGCGGCCGTTCTTCCTTTTGTCCATCGCTGACGCTCGAGCAGAACTCCGCGACCGCGTTCGACTTCATGCAGTCGGACGACAAAGACCTCCTGTTTTTCTATCTTGCAGGCGTTCACGGAAAGCAGGCCATGCGGCGGTTTTCCACGTTTAGGTCATCCAAGTCTGCGAGGTTCAGTATGAGACACTCGATCAACCGGTTCGTCTTATGGGCCTGCCTGCTGCTGCCGGCCTTGTCCGTCTTTTCGGCTGATCCCCTGGTCTGGCGGTTTAAGACGAACAGTCAGGTGTATGCCACGCCATTCATCCATGAAGGCATCGTGTACATCGGCAGTGTGGACAGCGTGTTCTACGCGCTCGACGCTGCGACCGGCGCGGAACAGTGGCGGTTCAAGTCGGACGACCAGATCTACTCGACAGCCGCGCTCCACGAGGGAACGCTCTGCTTCGAAAGCGGGAATCACCTGTACGGTCTCGACCTACAGGGCGGCCTGCTGTGGAAAACCCGGCTGTCCGAGGCGCCGGTTGTGGAGCGGAACGACCCCTATGACGATTTCCATTCCTCTCCCAAGATCGTCGACGGAATCGCCTATATCGGTTCGGAGAACGGCGAAGTGTTCGGAATCGAAGTCGCGACCGGAAACCAGGTTCTCCACTGCCAGGCGCCGGACGACCGGTCCACGGTCGAAACGACGCCTGCCGTTTACAACGGCAAGATTTACGTCGGCACCTGGGACGGCGTGCTCCACGTGTTCGACCGGGTCACGGGCGAGCGGCTCTGGGCCTATGACACGCGGCTCGACGGCACATACAGCTGGGTCAATCTCATCCAGTGGGAACCCATTATCCATGACGGCAAGGTGCATTTCGGCGGCCGGCATACCTACCTGATCGCGCTGGACGCGGAAACGGGCGAGAAGAAGTGGATGTACCGAGACCCGGCCGCTTTGTGGGCCATGGGCGGGCCTGTCCTGTACGACGGCGTGTTCTATTTGGGCAGTTCGAACCAGAGCTATGTCATCGCCATTAACGCGGACAACGGCACGCAGAAGTGGGTTGGAGGCGTGGACGGCCGCGTATACGGCCGGCCGCTGGCAGCCGGAGACTATGTCTTCGCGGGCACCGGCTGGGAGACGCACGAGACTCGAGGCGGATTGTGGGCGCTCGACAAGGCGACCGGAGCGGCGGTGTACAAGATGGACTGCGGCGGCCAGGTGCATTCTTCGCCCGTACTCTCGGATGGGAAAGTGTATTTCGGGTGTTCGAGCGGTTTTGTGTACGCCATCGACCCGGCCGTGTTCACGAGCCAGCAGTCTCCGAAAACGGGCTTCGCGGACCCGGCCACCATCCAGCTCGGGGACATTCCCTCGGACAGCGGCATTGTGGACGTGCCGTTCGAGTTCGTCAACCAGGGCGCGGGACCGGATTCCGTGACCCTGAGCCTGACCATGGGCTCCGCTCTCGTCAAGGCGAACGCGATCGTCCTGTCCGAGACCCGTTTCGCGTTGGGGCCCGGCGAAACGAAAACCGTGACCGCGGCCATCGATCCTTCCACCGTACGGAAGACCCGGTACAGCTTTCTGGTGAATTTCAGCTCCAAATACAATCTCACGGCGAATTCCGGCACCAAGATCTATCAGTTTCGGATCGTCGGCCCGAGCGCAGTGGAAACGGACGGGGGCGCGGTTCCTTCGGAATTCGGGTTGAACGCCAATTACCCGAATCCCTTCAATCCGGAGACGGCCGTATCATTCGCGCTTCCGAAGCGCGCTTCGGTCCGCCTGGAAGTGATTGATTCCAGGGGCGGCCGCGTGCGGACGCTCGCGGCCGGGACGGTCGAAGCCGGCGTGCATTCCGTCCGCTGGGACGGGATGGATGACGCGGGGCGTCCGGCCGGATCCGGCTTGTACGTATGCCGGCTGTCCGTACTGGCGGACGGCGAGCCGCGTGTCTGGGCGAGGAAAATGACCCTCCTCCGATAGGAGGGCTTTAACAAGCCGGCGCATCCGACAACCGCCTCCCTTCCGGCAGCCCGGGTGCGCCGGCGTTTTTCTTACGGTCACATGATTTTACTGAACGGAAGAAGGGGACCTTCTGGGAGCGAGTAATTCGAATGAGCCACACCATATAAAATGTCCTCCAAATAGTGATGATTCCTATTGTCATCAGATGAAGGGCTGAGGTTATAAGATCTCGGGCCTTTTTCTGCTTTATAACCCCATATTTTTCAATGTCTTTTTTACATTTTTTTACCTTGCTTTTCCTGGAATTATCAGTAAATTGACTCATTCGCGGAATGCCTGGCGGGGAGGGGGTACGGTCCATCCGGACCGGCCGACCCCGTTTGAACGGGCCGCCGAGGCTTTCTTCACCACAGGAGGTTTTCAATGAAAAAACTCTTCAAGAATCTGTTCCTTCCGGTACTCGGACTGTCATCCCTGCTCTGGTTCCTGATCCGGGTTATCCCCAAACCGAGCCGCGCGCAGTATCCGTGCATGAAAGCAGCGGCGCCCCTGGCCTCCGCATTCGTTGTCTATGTCATGGGCCTGTTCGGCTCCGTTCTTCTCTTTAAGAAGGCGCGCCAGTTCATGGTCCAGTCGCGCACGGTTCTGGCCGGTTTTGCGATTGCGGCGGCCGTGACCCTGGCGCTTGTCTCTCAACTTTCCCGGCCCGCAGAGAGCCGCGCGTCGCTGACGACCACTTTGGAAGGTCCGAACCTCCCGATGGGCACGGGCACGGGCATCTATCCCGGGCGCGTGGCGTGGATACACAACCCCGCGGCCACGGACGAGACCTGCAAGAATTCGAACGGGGATTACTGGTACTCGGATGAAAACACCAACCAGGCGGTCGTCAATCAGATGCTGTCCGAGGGTATGCTGAGACTGACGGGGCAGGAGAGCGATGCGGCCGCATGGAACGCCCTTATCCGGCACTTCAATCAGCAGCGCGGCAAGGGTGATGTGGGATACACAGCGGGCGAAAAGTTCGTGATCAAGATCAATCTCAACGGCTTGAACAACGGCTCCCGCAGGGACGCCAATATCAATACGTCTCCGCAGGTCTGTCTGGCCCTCCTGGGTCAGCTCATCGATGTCGTCGGCGTGGCCCAGGCCGACATTCACATCGGCGATACGAACGTGGGCATGAACACCGCCACCTACAACAAACTCCACGACGTCTACCCGAATGTGAAGTACTGGGGCTCCGGGCCCGGGATGACCTCGGTCACAGCCTCGAGCAGTCCCAGATTATTCGCCAGCGACGGATCATTCGAGGACAAGGTGCCGCAGACTTACGTGGACGCGGCTTACCTGATCAACCTCCCGGTCTTCAAAAAGCATCACCGGTCCGGCATTTCAATCGCATGCAAGAACCATTTCGGTTCCCTCGGCGCTTTCACCGGAGGCGCCTGGCACCTGCACCCGAGCCTGCCGGCCACTGAAGGCGGGGGCGAAGTCAACAACGGCGAGTACGGGGTTTACAGGAGCTTCGTGGACTTCATGGGACATAAGGACCTGGGACTCAAGACGCTTCTCATCCTCGTGGACGGACTCTGGAGCTCGGTCAACTGGGGCCATCCGGCGGTCAAGTGGGAAATGACCCCCTTCAACAATGACTGGCCCAATTCCCTCTTTCTCTCGCAGGATCAGGTCGCGGTCGAATCCGTGTGTTTCGATTTTCTGTACAAGGAGTTCGACGCGGACCATCCGACCGAAGGCGCGCCGGCCACGGACAACAAGGGGCCGTTCCCGCATTTCGCTGGCACGGACGATTACCTGCACCAGGCCGCGGACTCCAACAACTGGCCGTCCGGCCTGTCGTACGATCCGGATCATGACGGAATTCCGATGCCCGCCAGCATGGGCGCGCACGAGCACTGGAACAACGATGTGGACAAAAAGTACTCCCGGAATCTCGGCCTGAACACGGGCATCGAGCTGTCCACCAACGTGATTTCGCCGGTCCTGGAAAGGCCCGAGGGATCCGGCGGTCCGCGGGGGTTCAGCCTGGAACCGAATTATCCCAATCCGTTCAACGCGTCGACCACGATCCAGTACAACCTGAACGCAGTATCCGAAGTTCGGCTGACCGTGTACGACGCAACGGGCCGCAGAATCCGCACGCTGTTCGAAGGCACGGATGTTCCGGGCGAGCGGTCGAGGCAATGGAACGGCCTGGATGACAACGGCTCCCCGGTTCCGACGGGCGTGTATATCTGCCGGATCACGGCGCAGTCAGAGGGCCGTTCGTTCAGAGCGGAAAGAAAAATGGTAATGGCGAAGTGAAGGGAAGCGGCATAATGACTGCAAATCGAATTCGAACAATAAAGGGTCCGGCGGTTCTGCTCCTGTCCGCCCTGACTTTTGCATTTGTTGCCTGCGACAATCCGACGGAATCGAAGAACACAAAAGGCTCGATCCATGGAGTTCTTCGGAACAGCCTGACGAATATGGCGGTCGGACGACCCGCATGGGTGTTCGACGGGAACAAGCTTCTGGCATCCGCGGACGCAACGGGCGCGTTCCGCATCGCGTCCCTGGAACCGGGAACCTACACGTTGACCGGAGCCGCCCTGAACCACCGGGATACCGTACTGACCATACAGGTGGGTAAGGGGAGTGACGTTCTCCTGGATTTCACGCTCAGCCCGGACGTAACGGAAAAGCGCGCCATAGGCGAATTCCATCACGCGGTCATTTGGCGCGATTCTCTGACCGTGAATCCTGGAAAGGCCTTGTGGGACGCCAAGCAGATATACGACGAAGCCACGGGCGCGACGATTCAGCAGAAAGAGCCTCTTTTCGATTGGAATGAAAAACAAGTGTTTGTGGGGGACAGCCTGCTGGACACGGACGACTGGGGTCAGTATTCGTTCCGGCTGAAAGCCAATACGATCCCCCTGCGGGCGCACTGTCCCGGATACAGGGACACGGTCATTGTGGCGAAAATGTCGCCTGTGACCAGAATTATCGTCAATTTTTTCATGGAACCGGAAGGCTGATCCTTCTGGACCGGAAATCAGGATAATTGAACCACCTCCGAATTTACAGACGATTCGGAGGTGTTTTTTTTATCCATAGCAACGCAAGTATCTGTTAATTATGCGATAAAAGAAAATTCAGCAACCCTGTTATGCCCGCAATTGCTTGATTATATTAATAGATGAGTGTGGCAAGCCGGGCCCATTCGGCCATATTGACCCGTCATCTCTCAGCCGGACGGGCCTTTTATATAAAGAAGGACCTTTTTATGTTTGACTTTTACGATAGATTTCATTAAAATATAAGGATAGATATGCCTCAAAACAGGACAACCACAAAAACGGGCGCAAAGACAGCGGCCTCAGGAACCTCGCGTTCCAGGCGGGACTGGATCATCGGTCTCTGCATTGCGGCCGCTTTTATCATTGCCATTCTCTGGATGGCGGCCCGGGTTTCCGGAAACCGCTCCGCCGAGACTGTCGGCTTCTCCGAAGGAAGCGGCAACGTCGGCGTTGTGGAACTCTTGGGACCGATTTACAGTTCCGAACGCATCGTCAAGCAGTTCGAAACCTTCGGCAAACAGAAGAGCGTCAAGGCCATCGTCTTCCGCATCGAGAGTCCGGGCGGATACGTGGCCCCTTCGCAGGAAATATACGAGGCCGCGAAACGGGTGCGCGACGGCGGCAAGCCGGTCGTGGTGTCGATGGGCACCGTGGCCGCGTCGGGCGGGTATTACGCCGCCTGCGGCGCGGACACGGTCGTGGCCAATCCCGGAACCACCACGGGCAGCATCGGCGTCATCGCGGAATTCATGAACGCGGAGAAACTGCTCGATAAAATCGGCGTGAAGTTCGAAACGCTGAAAAGCGGCCGTTTCAAGGACTCGGGATCGCCCTACCGCGAACTGACCGAGGCCGACAAGGCCTATCTCCAGTCGTGGATCGACGACGCGTACGGCCAGTTCGTGGACGTGGTGTCGGCCGAGCGGGGGCTCGACCGGGAAGCCGTTCTCGGCATCGCGGACGGCCGCGTGTTCACCGGCAGGCAGGCTTTGGAAATCGGACTGGTGGACACGCTCGGGGATTACCGCGATGCCATACGCATCGCGGGCCGAATGGGGAAAATCAAAGGCGAGCCGGAGCTGATCCGCTGGCGTTCCAGGCGCATCACGCTGTTCGATCTGCTGTTCCAGCAGACGGAAGGGATTTTACGCCACCTGGGAGGGGCGCGCCTGGCCTACCGGATGCCCTGAAGCAGCCAACCGGTCTCATCCCGAAACCGGGGAGGTGACGCATGACCAAAGCCGACATCGTCGACCGCATCGCCAAGGGAACGGGATTGACCCGCAAAGAAACGGCCGCGGTGGTGGACGGTTTTCTGTCGATGATCACCTTCGCCCTTCAGAGCGGCGAGCACGTCGAGCTGAGGGGGTTCGGCACCTTCTGCCTGAGGCGGAGGCGTAAGAAGGTCGTGGCCAATCCCAAGACCGGGGTGGTCATGCACATCCCCGACCGGATTGTCCCGGATTTCAAGCCCTCGCCCCAGATCAAGGCGGCCGTCACCCGCGGGCTCAGCGACGGGGAGAAATCCGAAGCCGGCGTGCCCGCCAGCCAGACCGAACTCTTCACCGAATTGGATCGTTATTTTATAGAAGAATAATCCCGAAAGGAGGGATGAGCATTGCCCTGCGGCCGTAAACGCAAGCGTCACAAGATCGCCACGCACAAGCGCAAGAAACGCCTGCGCAAGAACCGACATAAAAAGAAGATTCGATGATCGACATCGGTCCGGAAGAGGATTTCGAATCCGCCTCAAAACCCTCCGAATGGAGGGTTTATTCTGTCCGGGAGATCACGCGCGAAATCAAGCGCGCCCTCGACGAGGGGTTCGCCCCGCTCGCCGTGGAGGGCGAGATCTCCAATTTCAAACGGCACACTTCCGGCCATCTCTATTTTTCGCTCAAGGACGCCGAAGCCCAGATCGCCTGCGTGCTCTGGCGCGGCCGCGCAAGCGGCCTCGCTTTTCAGCCCAAGGACGGCGACCATGTGCTGGCGTTCGGCACGCTCACTGTGTACGAGCGGCAGGGGAAATACCAGCTTGACACCCTGTGGCTGAGGCCCCTGGGCATCGGCGCCCTGCAGGCCGCGTTCGAAGCGCTGAAGCGCAAGCTGGCCGGAGAGGGACTGTTCGACGAGGACCGCAAGAAGCCGATCCCCGAATTCCCCCGGCGGATCGGCATCGTCACCTCCGAAAGCGGGGCCGCGCTCCGCGACATGCTGAGCGTCATCGGCCGGCGGGCGCCCTGGGTGGAGGTGGTGCTCCGGCCGGCCGCGGTGCAGGGAGCGGGCGCGGCTGAAGATGTGGCCGCCGCCATACGGGAGCTGAACGCGCTCGGCGGAATCGACGTGCTCATCGTCGGCCGGGGCGGCGGATCCCTCGAGGACCTTTGGGCGTTCAATGAAGAGGCGGTGGCCCGCGCCGTCGCCGGATCCGCAATTCCCGTCGTCTCCGCGGTGGGGCACGAGACTGATTTTTCCATTTGCGATTTCGCGGCCGACCTCCGGGCGCCCACGCCTTCGGCCGCGGCCGAGCTGGTGGTGAAGGACAGGCGGGAACTGGAGGAACGGATCCGCGTCCTGGCGGGCCGCGTGAGCCGGCTCGTTTCGGACGGCATCGGCCTGCGGGTTGAGCGGGTGTCGAACCTGCGCGGCCGGTGGGGGCTTCGCGTGCCGGGGGAGCGGATCCGCGAACTGAGGCAGAGGCTGGACGACTCGGCCCGCTCGCTTGAAACCGCGGCCTTGGAGACCATCCGCGGCCGCCGTGCGAAGCTCGAAACCGCGGCCGGCCGGCTTTCCGCGCTCGATCCTGAGGCGGTTCTCCGGCGCGGCTACAGCATCACCTCGCGGCTCAAGGACGGACGCATCGTCACCCGCGCGTCGGAACTCGAACCCGCCGAGGGCGTGCGCATCCGGTTCTCGGAAGGCGCCGTTCTCGGCCGAGTGGAGTCCCTGGAAACATGAAACCGACCCGATCCCAGACCCCCGCTTCGATGACGTTCGAGCAGGCTTTCGAACGCATGGAGGCCATCGTCGAGAAGCTCGAAAGCGGAGACGCGACGCTCGAGGAATCCCTCCAGGCGTACGAGGAGGGCATGGCCCTCGCCAAGATCTGCGCCGATCGGCTTCAGGACGCGGAATTACGGCTCCGGAAACTGGTCAAGGGAGAGGACGGATCCCCCCAACTCGAGCTGATCCAATAGGCATGAGCCGCATTCTCGACACCATCCAGTCCCCCCGGGACCTCAAATCGCTGGACATCACGGACCTGCAAAGGCTCGCGGACGAGCTGCGCGAATTCGTCACCGAATCCGTCTCCCGCACCGGCGGCCACCTGGCGCCGAACCTGGGCGTGATCGAACTCACTATCGCCCTGCACGCCGCGTTCGACGCGCCTGAGGACAAGATCGTCTGGGATGTGGGGCACCAGGCCTATATTCACAAAATCCTCACGGGCCGCAGGGACCGCTTCCACACCCTCCGCCAGACGGGCGGCATCAGCGGATTCCCCAAAATCACGGAAAGCGAATACGACGCATTCGGCGCCGGCCACGCCTCGACGGCCATCTCGGCCGCGCTCGGCCTCGCCGCGGGCCGCGACCTGAAGGGCGAATCCCACTCCGTCATCGCAGTGGTGGGAGACGGCGCGATGACGGGCGGGCTGGCCTTTGAGGGCCTGAACAACGCGGGCGCCGCGAAGCGCGACCTGATTGTCGTGCTCAACGACAACACCATGTCCATCGCGCCCAATGTCGGCGCCCTGTCCCGGTACCTGAACAAACTCATCGCGGCGCCGGCCTACAACCGCGTCAAGACCGTCCTGTGGCATGCGACTCACCGGTCGGGTGTTCTCCGCCGCTCCGTGCGACGGCTCGACGAGGTGATCAAGGCCCTGCTCGTCCCCAGCGGCTTGTTCGAGCGGCTGGGCTTCCGGTACTTCGGGCCGGTCGACGGACATGATCTGCCGGAACTGCTCTGGATTCTCCGGGAGATCCGCAAGCTCCACGGCCCCATCCTCCTGCACGTGATGACGACCAAGGGGAAGGGCTACAAGTACGCGGAGGAGGATGCCACGCGGTTTCACGGTATTTCCTCGTTCTGCCTCGATACGGGAAAAACTCCTCCCCGGTCCAATCCATCGTACACGGACGTGTTCGGCAAGACGCTCATCGAACTCGCGGAGTCGGACCCATCGATTACGGCCATTACCGCGGCCATGGCCAACGGAACCGGTCTCTGCGAATTCGCGGTGCGCTTCCCGTCCCGGTTTTTCGATGTCGGCATCGCCGAACAGCATGCTGTGACCTTCGCGGCCGGGCTGGCGAGGCGGGGACTGCGGCCGGTTGTGGCGATATACTCGACTTTTCTTCAGCGTGCCGTTGATTCCATCATCCACGACGTGGCCCTTCAGAACCTGCCGGTCGTGTTCGCCGTGGACCGCGGCGGGCTGGTCGGAGAGGACGGGCCCACCCATCACGGATCCTTCGACCTCACTTACCTGCGTATGATCCCCAACCTCGTGGTGATGGCGCCGAAGGACGAGAACGAATTCCGCGACATGCTCTACACAGCAGTACGGCACCCAGGTCCGGTCGCCGTGCGCTATCCCCGCTCAGAGACGCTCGGCCTTCCGGAAAAGTCCGGATTCACGGAAATCCCGATCGGCCGGTCCGAGACGGTTCGCGAGGGCCGCGACGCGGCCGTGTTCGCGGTCGGCGACATGGTTCAGGTCGCGCTCGAAGCGGCCGGACGTCTGGAGCGCGACGGGCTGTCGGTGCGTGTCGTCAATGCGCGGTTCGTCAAACCCGTCGACCGGCAGGCGCTGGAGGAGGCGGCCCGGTCCATTCCCGTGCTGTTCACCCTGGAAAACAACACCGGGGTCGGCGGATTCGGAAGCGGCGTCTCCGAGGCATTGTCTGAAATGAACCTGCCCGACTGCTGGGTGCGACGGATCGCCCTGCCCGACCGGTTCGTCCCGCACGGATGCCTGGAGGATCTGTTCCTCCAGACCGGACTGGATGCCGAATCCGTGGCCGCGGCGATACGGAAAGCGGTGCGGCCGTGATTCTGAAGACGGTCGGGATATTCGTCAATCCGCGCAAGGCGCGGCTGGCCGAAATACTGAATCCCTTTCTGCCCTGGCTCGACGGCCGCGGCATCCGGGCGGCTTTCACCGAAGAGCAGGTCCGCCTGCTTCGGCCGGACGCGTCGAACGCGTTTGCCGTTCCTGAGGCGTCCTTCGGAGAAGCCTGCGATCTGGTAGTGGCCATGGGCGGGGACGGCACCATGCTCAATGCCGCGCGGCTGATCGGCCGGGCGGAAAAGCCCCTGTTCGGCGTGAACCTCGGAAGCCTGGGTTTTCTCGCCGAAGTGCCGGCCGAGGAACTCCTGCCGAGGATGGAAGCGGTCCTGTCCGGGAAGTACCGTATCGAAAAGCGCATGGCTCTGGAAGTTGAGGCCCCGGCTTCAGCCGGGGCCGAAACCCCCGCGTACGCGGGGGTCCAAGGTGTAATGAAACCCGGGGCTTTTGGTAATGTGCAACTCCCGGCTTCAGCCGGGGCCGAAACCCCCGCGTACGTGTCTTTTTCATCCGCGCAGCGGACGGGGATCCAAGGCACGACGAAATCCGGGGCCGAAACCGAGGCGCAAGCCGAGGTCCCGGCGAAAGTGTCTTTTTCATCCGCGCAGCGGACCGCGGTTCAAGCGGAGGAGAGAGCCGAGACCAGTACCGGGCCGGACGGAACGCGGCGTGTCTTCCGCGCCCTGAACGACGTGGTCATCGACCGCGGGGAAGCCCCCGTATCATCCGCATCAAGGTTGAGGTCGACGGCAGGCCCTTCCACACCTTCCGGTCGGACGGGCTCATCGCGGCCACGCCCACGGGATCAACGGCCTATTCCCTTTCCGCATCCGGTCCCATTGTCGTGCCGACCCTGGAATCCATCCTCCTGTCTCCCATCTGCCCGCACTCCCTGTCCGCGCGGCCGACCGTGCTCGACGGGGCGTCGACCGTGCGTCTGTCCGTGGAATCCGCAGGGAACACGGCGAAGCTGTCCATCGACGGGCAGATCCACATGGACGTGCCGAACGACACGGTCGTCGTGATCCGGCGCGCTCCGGAACCCGTGCACTGGCTCACGTTCGAGGACCACGATTTTTTCGACCTGCTTCGCAGGAAACTCCTATGGGGCGTGCCGCCGCGCAAGTGACCCTTCCACTCCGTGAGAATGCCGACCTCGTCCGCATTCCCGCCCGAAGGACCGTCCCGCCTTTTCATCTCATGTCCATTTAAAGCTCAGAGGATGATTCCGTCATGAAAAATGCTTTCCCGCGCATCCTTTTCGTATGTTTTCTGTGGGCGGGTGTTCTGTTCGCCCAGCAGGCGCCCTACGGCGGAACGGCCCGGCCTGTGCCGGGCATCATTCAGGCCGAGGATTATGATTCGGGCGGAGAGGGCGTCGCCTATCACGACATAGAAGAAGCCAATCAGGGCGGCCAGTACAGGCCGGGAGAGGGCGTGGACATCGAGGCCTGCGAAGAGGGCGGATTCAATGTCGGCTACATGCAGGTCGACGAGTGGATGGAATACACGCTTTCCGCAGCCATGGCGGGAACCTACACGATACGGGTGCGCACGGCCGCCCAGGGCGATCCAGGCGGATTCCGCATCCGGATCGGGGGCCTGGACGTCAGCGGGATTCGGACAGCGCCGTCGACCGGCGGCTGGCAGACCTGGACCTGGGTGGACATACCGGGTGTGTCCCTGAATGCCGGTCCGCAGGTCATGCGGGTCGAAATTACGGCTCCCAATTTCAACGTCAATTATTTCCAGTTCGTCAAGGAGAGCGTCTCCGTGCCGCCCCAGGTGTCCATCGTGTGGCCGCATGACGGGGATGCGTTCACGGTGGGCACGCCGATCGCGCTGCGCGCCGAAGCTTCGGATCAGGATGGGAGCGTGACGCGGGTCGAACTGTTCGGGAACGGCGTTTCGCTCGGCGCGGACGCGTCCGCGCCCTGGGAGTGGGTCTGGACCCCGTTCCAGCCCGTGCAAGTCGCCTTCATCGCGGTCGCGACGGACAACTCCGGCGACACAGCCGTATCCGACACTGTGTCCCTTGAAATCGAGGACGAGTCCCTTCCGGGTTCCCCGTTCTATTCCGTTGCGCACGGCTTTGTCACATCCCCGTTCGATCTGACCGTGTCCAGCGATTCAACCGGAGCCGTCATCCGGTACACTTTGGACGGCTCGGATCCGCGGTTCAGCGCCACGGTCCGGCAGAAGGCGTCTCCGGCGGTCATCCGCATCGATCCGGCTTCCACGGACGGCAGGGCCCTTACGCCCGCGGTTGTTGTGCGGGCCTACGCGGCTGTGGATGGAAGGCCGCTCACAAGGACGGGCTGTCAGACCTATGTTTTTGAAAACGCGGTCAAGACGCAGACGCATCCGGGGGGGACTGGCCGACGGACCAGGTCAATGACAAAATACTCGATTACGACATGGACCCGGACGTGTTGAACGACAGCCGGTACCGCGACAAGCTCATCCCGGCGCTCAAGTCCATTCCGACCGTGTGCATCAACACTGAACTGGACAACCTCTTCGGTGCTGAAAGGGGAATCTACGTCAACCCCATGGGCCGGGGCGAAGAATGGGAAAGGCCGGTCTCGCTCGAGCTCTTCGATCCCAGTGGGTTGGAGGAGGGTTTTCAGCTCAACGCGGGGCTCCGGCTCCGCGGCGGCTACAGCCGCGTCCCCACCGGATACGGCGGCCAGTTCAAGCACGCGTTCCGCTTGTTCTTTAAAAAGGAATACGGGAAAGGCAAGCTGGACTATCCGCTCTTCCAGAACGAAGGCGTGTCCTCGTTCGACGGAGTGGATCTGCGATGCGCGCAGAACTATTCCTGGAGCTACCAGAACTCAACCGCCTGCATTTTCATCCGCGATGTGTTCTCGCGGGACACGCAGAGGGACATGGGGCAGGCGTACACGCGGAGCCGGGCTTATCACCTGGTCCTCAACGGCATGTACTGGGGCCTGTATCAGACCCAGGAAAGGCCCGAGGCGTCGTACGCCGAGTCCTATTTCGGCGGGGGCAAGGATGATTATGACGTGGTGAAGGTGGCCATCGATCAGTTTCAGTATGACATCGAGGCCACGGACGGCAGTCTCGGCGCGTACAACGATCTCTGGACCAGGGCGGTCGATGGATTCGGGGCGAATGCGGCCTATTTTCGTGTGCAGGGGAAAAACCCGGACGGCTCCGAGAATTGGTCCTATCCGGTTTATGTGGATCCGGTCAATCTCGCCGATTACCTGCTCGTCATTTACTACACCGGCAATTTTGACGCGCCTGTGACCGCTTTCCACAGCAACATGAGTCCCAATAATTTTTACGGCATCTACAGCCGGATCGGACGGTCCGGATTCCGGTTTTTCGCGCACGACGCGGAGCATTCGATCATGGACCCGCGCTACAGCGAGAACAGCGACTACGGGTATGACCGCACCGGGCCGTATCCGGCCGGGGAACAGATGAACAAATTCAACCCGCAGTGGCTGCACCAGCGGCTGTCGGAGAATGCCGAGTACCGCCTGCAGTTCGCGGACCGGGTCTACCGGCACTTCTTCAACCACGGCGCGCTCACCGCGGAAAAGTGCCGGGAGCGGCTGGCGGCGCGTGCCGCTGAAATCGACCAGGCCGTCATCGGGGAATCGGCTCGCTGGGGCGATGCCAAGATGTGGTGGGGCGTGCGCACGCGCGATGACGACTGGCTCCCGGCCGTGAACTGGGTGCTGGACGAGTTCTTTCCCGGCCGGAGCGACATTGTGATCGGCCAGCTCATGGACGACGGTTTGTACCCGGATATTGACCCGCCGGCGTACAGCAGTTCGGGATCGGACATACTGGACGACGGCGTGAACCTGCCGGCCGGCTCCGCCATCCGTCTTTTGAACGTGAACGCGGGCGGAAAGGGAATCATCTACTACACGCTGGACGGATCCGATCCCCGGCTCATCGGCGGCGTTGTGAATTCGTCGGCCATGAACGGCGGGGACGACGCGGCCGTGACGGTCCCCGGGAACTGCGTTCTGAAGAGCCGGGTGCTGGACGGGACGGTGTGGAGCGCCCTTCACGAACTCGCGGTGAACGCGGGGGTGGGGATATCCGGCCTGGCTTTGACGGAGATCCACTACCATCCGCTGGGGCAGGGGGAACTGGACGACCGGGAGTTCGAGTTTCTGGAACTGAAGAACACGGGGTCGTCGCCGATCACGCTGACGGGCGCGTCCTGGGTTCGGGGCGTGGATTACGTTTTTCCCGCAGGCGCGGTGTTGGCGCCCGGCGCGTTCATGGTGCTGGCTTCGAACGCGGCCGCATTCCAGAGTCGATACGGATTCGGGCCGTTCGGGGAGTATACGGGCCAGCTGGACAACGGGGGCGAGCGGCTTGCGTTCGTGGACGCTTCGGGCGACACGGTGATCGATGTGCGGTACAATGACAAGAGCCCATGGCCGGTTGAAGCGGACAGCACGGGCCAGTCCCTGGTTCCCGGAAGCCTGTCCGCCGCGGGCGATCCGTCCCTGCCGGAATACTGGATCGCCTCCGCCCGGGTTCACGGTTCGCCTGGCGCGGATGATTCGGCCTCGGGGATTGATGGAAGCAATCCGGCGGTTCCCGGAACCTTCTCGCTGAGCCAGAATTTTCCCAACCCCTTCAACCCCGGCACCTTGATCCGGTTCACGCTTCCGAAAGCGGGATTCGTGCGGATGCGGGTGACGGACGTGCTGGGCCGGCATGCGGCCGTGCTCGCGGCTGGGCATTACGCGGCCGGGCCGCACAGTGTGCGCTGGGATGCATCCGGACTTTCAGCGGGTGTTTACCTGTGTGTGCTGGAATTCGGGGACGAAGTGCAGGCGCGGAGAATGCTGCTGGTCAAATAACCGGCATGGCCGTTTCCTCCAGGTCCAGGCGGTTGCCTGAAATGCTCAGCCGTTGACCGCGGAAACGGTTTTAGGGCAGGGTCATCCGGAAAGGAATTTTCGTGAAGCCACTTCTCATTGCAGTCTTTTTCACGGCCTTTGTCACGGCCTCCGCCCAGCAGGCGCCCTATGGTGGGACGGCTTGGCCCGTGCCCGGCACCGTGCAGGCGGAGGACTTTGATACGGGCGGCGAAGGCACGGCCTATCACGATGCGGACGCGGCGAACCAGGGGGGCCGGTACCGAACCGGCGAGGGCGTGGACGTCGAAGACTGCGGAGAGGGCGGTTACAACATCGGGTATGTGCAGACCGGCGAATACGTGGAGTACACGATCGACGTCAAGGCCGCGGGCCACTACACGATCCGGTTCCGGGCGGCAGCCCAGGACGGCGAGGGCCGTTTCCGCATCACCGTCAACAATCAAACGGTCCGTTCGTCCGTGACCGTTCCGGTCACGGGCAACTGGCAGGTGTACGCATGGGTCGACGTCCCGGACGTAGAACTCGCGGCCGGGACCGCGGTCATGCGTTTCACGGCCCTGGCGCCGAGCTACAATATCAATTACTTCGCGTTCGTTCCGGCGGGCCCTCCTCCTCCGCCCCTGGATTCCCTGCCCGGCAGTCCCTCCTTTTCCGTCCCGCACGGTTTTTACGCATCCGCCTTCGATTTGACGGTGTGGAGCGACTCTGCGAATGCGATCATCCGGTACACCCTGGACGGCTCCGATCCGCGGACCAGTCTCAATGCACGTGAAACGGAATCACCCGCGGTCATCCGTGTCGACCCGGCTTCAACGGACGGACGGGGCCTCACGCCCGCGGTCGTGGTCCGGGCGCTCGCGTCCGTGAATGGAACGCAGGTCACGCAGACAGGCGGCCAGACCTACATCTTCCCGGAGCGGGTCCGGACCCAGGCCGACCCGCGAGGCGACTGGCCTTTCTATCCGGTGAACGGCCGGCAATTCGATTATAACATGGATCCGGACGTGGTGAATGACAGCCGGTACAGGGACCTGATCGACGACGCGCTCCGCTCGATTCCCGTGCTCTGTGTCGCCGCGGACCCGGGCAGCCTGTTCAATCCGGACTCGGGCATTTACGTCAATCCGGCCGAACACGGCATCGAATGGGAAAGGGCCGCGTCGATCGAGCTTTATGACCCCCGGGGGATGGAGGAAGGATTCCAGATCAACGGCGGCCTCCGCATCCGCGGCGGGTGGAGCCGCCAGGCCTCGGGCACGGACCAGCAGTTGAAACTGGCTTTCCGCTTCTTCTTCCGGGATGAATACGGGAAGGGCAAGCTGGACTATCCCCTGTTCCAGGACGAGGGCGTGTCTTCCTTCGACGGCGTTGACCTGCGTACTTCGCAGAACTATTCCTGGAGTATGAAAAATTTCAGCGGCCACATCTGCACATTCATCCGCGATGTGTTTTCGCGCGACTGCCAGCGCGACATGGGACAGCCGTACACGCGCACCCGGCCCTACCACCTCTTTCTCAACGGCATGTACTGGGGCCTGTATGAGACGCAGGAGCGTTCCGAAGCCTCTTTCGCGGAATCCTATTTCGGCGGGGACAGGGACGATTACGATGTAATCAAGGTCGCCCGCCAGTACGGACTGGCCTATGAGGCCACGGATGGAACGGTCGATGCCTTTCAGCGGCTCTGGTCGCTGACCGTGGCGGGCTTCAAGACCAATTCCCTTTATTTCAAGGCGCTGGGCCGGAATGCGGACGGATCCGTCAACTGGACGTACCCGGTTTTCGTCGATCCGGTCAACCTCATCGACTACATGCTCGTCATTTTCTACACAGGCAACTTCGACGCGCCCGTTTCCGCCTGGGGCGGGAATTCAAGTCCGAATAACTTCTACGCGGTGTACAACCGGATCGGCCGGACGGGCTTCACCTACTATTGTCACGATGCCGAACACACCCTGATGGACCCGCGGTACAGCGAGCATTCCGATTACGGATACGACCGCACCGGTCCGTATCCGGGAGGCAGCCGGGATACATTCAATCCCCAGTGGCTGCACCAGCGGCTCTCGGAGAACGCCGAGTACCGCCTGCTCTTCGCGGACCGGGCCTACCGTCACTTCTTCAATCATGGCGCACTGACACGCGACGCGTCCCGCGCCCGTTTCGCGGCACGGGCCGAGGCCATCGAAACGGCTATCATCGCGGAATCAGCGCGGTGGGGCGACGCCAAAGTGCATCCGCCCAGGACAAAGGATGAGGATTGGCAGCCCGCGGTTGATTGGGTTCTCAACACCTTTTTCTCCGACCGGACCGGCGTTGTGCTGGGTCAACTGAAAAAAGACAACCTGTACCCGGCCATTGACCCGCCGGCGTACAGCAGTTCGGGATCGGACATTCCGGATGACGGCGTGAACCTGCCGGCCGGCTCCGCCATCCGTCTTTTGAACGTGAACGCGGGCGGAAAGGGAATCATCTACTACACGCTGGACGGATCCGATCCCCGGCTCATCGGCGGCGCCGTAAATTCGTCGGCCATGAACGGCGGGGACGACGCGGCCGTGACGGTCCCCGGGAACTGCGTTCTGAAGAGCCGGGTGCTGGACGGGACGGTGTGGAGCGCCCTTCACGAACTCGCGGTGAACGCGGGGGTGGGGATATCCGGCCTGGCTTTGACGGAGATCCACTACCATGCGCTGGGAGAGGGGGATTTGGACGACCGGGAGTTCGAGTTTCTGGAACTGAAGAACACGGGGTCGTCGCCGATCACGCTGACGGGCGCGTCCTGGGTTCGGGGCGTGGATTACGTTTTTCCCGCAGGCGCGGTGCTGGCGCCCGGCGCGTTCATGGTGCTGGCTTCGAACGCGGCCGCATTCCAGAGTCGATACGGATTCGGGCCGTTCGGGGAGTATACGGGCCAGCTGGACAACGGGGGCGAGCGGCTTGCGTTCGTGGACGCTTCGGGCGACACGGTGATCGATGTGCGGTACAATGACAAGAGCCCATGGCCGGTTGAAGCGGACGGAACAGGGCATTCTCTTGTTCCCGCGGATCCGACCGCGTCCGGTGATCCCGAACAGCCCGAATACTGGGCGGTTTCGAAATACCCGGGGGGATCCCCCGGAACGGACGACTGGACCGCGGATGTCGCGTCATCGCCAGGGACAGGGCCGGTCGATTTCATCCTGGAGAGCAATTTCCCGAATCCGTTCAATGCTTCGACGCGGATCGGATTTACGCTTCCGGCCGCGTCCTTCATCCGGGTCACCGTGGTCGATGCCGCGGGCCGCGGACTTGAGTCGCTGGCTGAAGGGAAATACCAGGCTGGACGTTATTCCGTGGTCTGGCATGCGGAACAATACCCTTCAGGAGTCTATTTCTGCAGGTTTGAGACAGCAGGAAGTCATAAAACCAGAAAAATGATATTGATCCGGTAAATTTTCGTTCGACCGGCTTTATTTTTGTTAAGTATCTGTTAATAATGCAGATATCAATCAGCCCCCCTGATTATTACCAATAAAATATTTTCCTCTTGACATTTCCAAAAAAATAAGTATATTATACAGGTTTTCGTTAGCAGTCCGCGTTTCGGTTTGCCAGTCCGCGGACATGTATAGGTCCCTCACACCAGCATCAAGGAGGAATCCATGAAGATTAAACCGTTGGCCGATCGGGTCGTGATTAAAGCCGCAGAGCCCGATGAAAAGGTCCAGGGCGGAATCATCATCCCGGACACAGCCAAGGAAAAGCCGCAGAAGGGCGAAGTCATGGCCGCCGGCCCGGGCCGTATTTCCGATGACGGCAAGCTCGTCCCCATGACCGTGAAGGTCAAGGACACGGTGCTGTACGGCAAGTATTCCGGCACTGAAGTGACGATCGACAACGAGGAATACCTGATCATCCGGGAGAGCGACATTCTGGCGGTGGTCTGACCGTCCGGCTTGTTTCCGGCATTACATCCAATTAAGGAGGAACATCGACAATGGCCAAGATGATTGAATACGGATCCGACGCTCGGCAGGCCCTGAAAAAGGGTGTGGACAAGCTTGCCAGCGCGGTGAAGGTGACGCTCGGACCCAAGGGACGGAATGTGGTGATCGAGAAGAAGTTCGGCGCCCAGACCATCACCAAGGACGGCGTGACCGTCGCCAAGGAAATCGAGCTCGAAAATCCCTATGAGAACATGGGCGCCCAGATGGTGAAGGAAGTGGCCTCCAAGACCAGCGACGTGGCCGGCGACGGCACCACGACCGCGACGGTCCTGGCCCAGGTCATTTTCAGCGAAGGCATGCGCAATGTGACGGCCGGCGCCAATCCCATGGAGCTGAAGCGCGGCATCGACGAGGCGGTCAAGGCGGTGGTCGCCGAGCTGAAGAAGATGAGCAAGAACGTGACCGACCGCAAGGAAATCGCCCAGGTGGCCACGATCTCCGCGAACAACGACGGCACCATCGGCAGTCTCATCGCCGACGCGATGGAGAAGGTCGGCAAGGACGGCGTGATCACGGTCGAGGAGGCCAAGAGCACCGACACCAGCATGGAAGTGGTCGAGGGCATGCAGTTTGACCGCGGCTATATTTCGCCGTACTTCGTCACCGATCCCGAGAACATGGAAGCCATCCTCGAGGATCCGCTCATCCTCATCCACGACAAGAAGATCAGCGCCATGAAGGACCTGCTCCCGGTTCTGGAGAAGACCGCCCAGATGGGACGCGCACTGCTGATCATCGCCGAAGAGGTCGAGGGCGAGGCGCTCGCGACGCTCGTGGTCAACAAGCTGAAGGGCACGCTGAAAGTCGCGGCCGTGAAGGCGCCGGGCTTCGGCGACCGCCGCAAGGCGATGCTTGAGGACATCGGCATTCTCACCGGCGGCCGCGTGATCGCCGAGGAAGCCGGGTTCAAGCTCGAGAACACGACGATCGGAGACCTGGGCAAGGCCAAGCGCGTGCGCATCGACAAGGACAACACTACCATCGTCGAGGGCTCGGGCGAGACCAAGGAAATCCAGGGTCGGATCGCCCAGATCAAGAAGCAGATTGACGCGACGACCTCCGACTACGACCGCGAGAAGCTGCAGGAACGGCTCGCGAAGCTGGCCGGCGGCGTGGCCGTCCTGAATGTCGGCGCGGCCACCGAGATCGAGCTCAAGGAGAAGAAGGCCCGCGTCGAAGACGCCCTGCACGCAACCCGGGCGGCCGTTGAAGAGGGCATCGTTCCCGGCGGCGGCGTGGCCCTGCTGCGCAGCATCGCCGCGCTCGACAAGGTGAAGGTCGACGACGACCAGAAGGTCGGCGTGCAGATCATCCGGCGCGCGCTCGAAGAGCCCCTGCGGCAGATCGTGAACAACACCGGGCTCGAAGGATCGGTGGTGGTCGAAGCCGTGAAGGGCAAGACCGGCTCCATGGGATTCAACGCGCTCACCGAGAAGTACGAGGACCTGCTGCTGGCGGGCGTCATCGATCCCACCAAGGTCGTCCGCATCGCGCTCGAGAACGCTTCCAGCGTCGCGAGCCTTCTGCTCACGACCGAGGCGCTCATCGCCGAGAAGCCGAAAGAAGAGAAGAATCCGCCGCCCATGCCGCCCGGAGGCGGATACGGCGACATGTATTAAGTCAGGCGTTTCATGCTATCAAAAGAACCCCGGGGCTTTCAGCCTCGGGGTTCTTTTTTGATTCTATTGACATTCCAGGGCGTCCTGCGTACATTCGAAGGCACGACCGCCCCGATCGGCATGAGAAAGGGGAGGCGGCTTTGGAAGAGACCGAAAGGCCTTCATGATACAGATCCGCGACCTGCACTATTCCATCGCTGAACGCCGTCTGCTCGACGGGGTCGAGTGGATGATCCACCCGGGCCGGCACATGGCGCTGATCGGGCCGAACGGCGCGGGAAAAACGACCCTGCTCCGCATCATTCACGGGGACCTCCAGCCGGACCGCGGGGACATTGTCATGCCCAGGGGGACGGCCGTCGGGTACCTGCCCCAGGAGGAAACGGCCTGCGGCGGCGGCTCGCTCCTCGAAACCGTGATGCAAAGCCAGACGGAACTCAGCCGCATCGAATCGGAGATCCGGACTCTTCACCACGAATTGTCACAGGGAATGTCCGACGATCCCGCCGCCCTGAACCGGCTGGGGCACCTTGAGCACCGTTTCACCGCGCTGGACGGGTACGGCATCGAGCACCGGGCCAAGGGGATCCTGTCGGGCCTGGGATTCACCCCGTCCGATTTCGGAAGGCCGCTCCCTGAATTCAGCGGCGGATGGCGCATGCGCGCGGTTCTGGCCGGCCTGCTCCTGTCTGAACCGGAGCTTCTCCTCCTCGACGAGCCCACCAACCACCTGGACCTGCCCTCCCTGGAATGGCTCGAGCAATACCTCCGTTCGTTCCGCGGCAGTGTGGTTCTCGTGTCGCACGACCGCTTCTTCATCGACCGCCTGGCCGACGAAATTCACGAGCTCGACCGGGGCCGGCTCACGCATTACACGGGCAATTACCGGGACTATGAGAAGGCCAGGGACGAGGCGGCCGAGCTCCTGCGCAAGCGCTGGAAGGAACAGCAGGACGAGCTGGCGCGCCAGCAGGTCTTCATCGACCGTTTCCGGTACAAGGCCACCAAGGCCGCCCAGGTGCAGAGCCGCATTAAACAGCTGGAGAAGATCGAGCGGATCGAACTGCCGGAAGAGCGGCGGTCCTGGTCCTTCCGGATCCGGTCCGGAAAGCCGAGTTACCGGGATGTCCTGCACATGCGGGACCTGTCTTTCAAGTATGGCGAGGAATGGGTGCTCGAATCCGTGAACCTCTCCATTTACCGGGGGGACAAGATCGCGGTGGTGGGCGAGAACGGGGCGGGCAAGACCACGCTCACCCGGCTGATCCGGGGCGAGCTGAAGCCGCAGAAGGGACAATCCGCGCTTGGAACGAATGTCGTGACCGGCATGTACTCCCAGCACCAGGTCGACTCGCTGGACATGGAGAAGACGGTGATCGAGGAGGCCATGGCGTGCGCGTCCGACACCGTTCCCCAGCGCGTGCGCAACGTGCTCGGCATATTCCAGTTCACCGGGGACGACGTATTCAAACCGATCCGGGTGCTTTCGGGCGGGGAAAAGGCCCGGGTGTCCCTGGCGAAAATTCTGCTGTCCGAGTCGAATTTTCTGATCATGGACGAGCCGACCAACCACCTGGACATGGTCTCCAAGGAGGCGCTGGAACAGGCCCTCCGGGAATACGACGGCACCCTGCTCCTGATCTCGCATGACCGGTATTTCCTGACCAAACTGGTGGGCCGCGTCATCGAGGTCCGGAACCGCGGGCTGAAGGAGTACGAGGGAAATTACGGCGATTACCTGGACCGGAGGCTGGAGGATGCAGCGGCCGGGGAAACGGAGGGGAACCCGGCGCCGGCCGTCACGAAGAAGGGAACGGCTGAGCGGCAGGAAACCGCGGGAGCCGGTTCCTCGACCGGCGGCAAACGGACGAAGGAACAGCGGCGCGCGGAGGCCGAGGCTCGGGACGCGCTGAACCGGTTGAAGAAACCCTTTGAAACGGCCGTGCGCAGGCTGGAAGAAAAGATCGCGGAAGCGGAGAAACGCAAGGCCGGCCTCGAGGCCCGCATGGCGGATCCGGAAACCTACGCGGGGAAGGCGCTGATCGGACAGCTCCAGGTGGACCATGCCGTGGTTGAAAGAGAATTGCAGGATCTGTTCGCGGCCTGGGAGACGGCCCAGGCGGAGCTGGAGGCGGCGGTACGGTCGGCGGGCGGAGATACGGCCGCGGTGTGACGGACAAAAACGGAATTGAAGCTCCCCGACGTTCCGAGCAGCGGGAAATACGTTCGCTGACAGATTCGGGGTTGACATATTCCCATAAAAAGGATATATTTTGAAAATGGATTCCGGATCCGGAATCCGAATCGGGAAGAGACCAAACGAGGAGGCGGACGCATGAAGAAAATTCTGGTGGTCGCGATGCTGGTTCTGGCCGTCGCGGTGGGCGCGCAGGATCTGCGCACGAACAACCGGGCCATTCTGTTCACATTCGGCGGCCTGGCCGACCTGGGTTTGTATAATTACAACGCGGGCCCCGCGACCGGCATCGGCGCCAAGATATTCAACGCGGCCGGCACCATGGCTTACCGCCCCTGCCTGCTGTTCGGCATGTCCAGCTCCGAGCAGGACCCGGACATCGACGATTACGTCGGCGAAAAGGAAAGCGCTTCATCCTTCGGCGTCATGTTCGATGTGATCAAGCATCTGAACAAGAACAACATCACTCCTTATGTCGGCGGAGGCGCGGGATTCTTGAAGCAGAGCGAGAGCACCGAGTCCGGCCACATGGAAGACGACGATCCGAACGAAACCAAGTCGTCCATCTCTGGTCTCACGCTCAGGGGCATTCTCGGCGTGGAATGGTTCGTCAAGAAGAACATCTCCCTGGCCGGCGAGTACCGCCTGTCCTTCACCAAGGGTTCGCAGGAGAACAAAGCCAAGGGCGGCGGAGCAGACGAGTGGGACAAGATGTCCGCGAGCTCGACGAACATCGGCATCGGGTCCTCGGGTCTGTTCACGATCGCGATTTACCTGCAGTAACCGGAATCCGGAAACGATTTTATAAAAACCTCCCGGAGGCTCGGAGCCTCCGGGAGGTTTTTTTTAGGTTGATTCGGACAGGTTTATCCTGTATTTTATTCCTGTGCTCCTCCGTTCCGCGGAGAGATGAAGTGCCGTCATCAGGAGAATTCCCGCATGCGATTTCGATTTGCTTTAATGATCCCACTCTTCGGATTCCTGTTCTTTTCCCCCGGAGGAATACGGGCCCAAAGCCGTCCCGTTCCGGCGACCGAGCCGGTTCCGCCGAATCCGATCCAGATCGACAAGACCTGCCTGCGGGTCGGCGGAAACCCGTTTGTCCCCGTCGCCGGAGAGCTGGATTATTTCGCTGTCCCGCGAAAGCAGTGGAAATCACGCATGTCCGCCATGAAATCCGCGGGAATCAACTGCCTCTGGGTGCGGATGCCGTGGCGCCTGCACGAACCGGAACAGGGCCGGTTCGATTTCGGATCCAAAAAGGACGAGGTCCGCGACGTCGAGGGTTTCCTGAAAGCGGCGAAGGAGAAGGACCTGTACGTCATCCTCCGGCCGGGACCGATGCTGGGACCGGAACTGAAATACAACGGTCTGCCCGACTGGCTGGCGGAAAAGAAAACGGATCTCAGGTCCAGAGCCAGAGGCGGAGCGGACCGCGGGCCGGGAAGCGCGTCCATACTCCATCCGGACTATCTCGAAGCCGCGGCATCCTGGATGGAGCAGGCTGGCCGCGTGATCGCGAAACACACGCTGGCGCGCGGCGGTCCGGTCGCCTTTGTTCAGCTCGACGGGCCCGCGCCCGGCATTCCCGACACGTTCGAAGACGCGGATTTCAGCGCCGCCACGATGGGGTTCGGAAAAAGGGACGGCCGGTATTCGCATTATCTGTGGTCCCGGTATCAGACGATCGAGAAAATTAATTATGAATACGGCACCCAGTACACATCCTTCCAGCAGACCCGGCCGCCGGATCCGGACGGTGGATCGGATGAATTCGAGCGCCGCAGGCGCAGGGATTACGTCGAATTCACGCTCGAGAATGCCGCCGAATACCTCCAGACCCTGGCCAAGGCGCTCCGGCAGGCCGGCATCGAAGTGCCCCTGACATGCATTTCAGGCGGCCCCGGAACGGCCGGGCTTCTGTCCATTGCCGCGGACCGCATGGGGCTCAAGTCCCTGCTTCCCGGAGTTGATCATTCCGGCCTGGGTTCCACGTCCGGCGAGGAAACGGAATCCGGTAATGGTCCGGTTTTGCAGTACTTCGCTGAAGCTTTTCTGTCCCTGGAAAACCTGCGTCTCATGGGAGCGCCAGCGGTTGCGTTCGGGATGCCGGCCCTGTATGATCATCCGGACGGATTGAGGAGTATGAGTCTGATGCACGTTGCGGCCGGCTTGAAAGGTCTGGCCTATAACCGTTTCACGGAGGCTGTTCTGTCTGCAGAATTGGCGCCGGAAAAGACAAACTCCGGATCCGGACCTGCGGTTCTGGACATCAAAGGAAAATCGGGCCCGGCTGTTCCGGCTCTCAAGGAACTCCACGCTTTCCTGCGTAAAAATGCCTGGCTTGCGGAGGCGGAGCGCGAAGCGGACTGCCTGATCGCATTCGATTTCAACGAGCCCGTGAACGCCCTGTCCTATGGCTTAAAAGGAAGGACGGTTTTCACGGCCGCTGAGGCGGGAGCGTTTCTGAAGCGCGGACTGCTACCGACCTTGTGGCGGGCGGGCTGGTCTCCGGCTTTCATCGAGCTGAATGACGATGGTTTCACGGCGGATGTTTCCAGGCCGCTTCTCGTGATTTCTTCGTCCTGCATGTCCCTCGCGAATCAGTTCCGGCTCGTGGATTTCCTGAAAAAAGGGGGGCGGATTCTCATCACGCCTGTTCTGCCGTCCATGGACGAGCGGTTCAATCCCTGCACGGAACTGGCGGGTTTCCTCGGCGCGTCGGCGGTTCAGACGTTGAAAACGAAGGACGCTGTTTTCCGGTTCGGGGAGGATTCGGGAATTCCGGCCGGAGCCTTGTTCAACACGAGATCGACGCCGCGGGGGGCTGAAACGCTGGCGTTCGAGACACCTTCAGGCAAGGCGGTCGGCTGGCGGAAGAAAACGGCGGGGAACGGGGAAGCCGTGTTTCTCGGGGTTTCATGGGAAGATGCGGACGGTGACGCGGAACAGGCCAGAAGACGAATGACCGAATCATTGCTCGAGTCGCTGGGCGGCAGGCGCGTTCTGAACCTGTCCGGCTCCGGACTCTGGGCCACGGCGCTCCGATCCGGGAAACACGGCATGATTTTCGTTTTCAATCCATCTTTGTCCGCTGCGGAGACCGGGATCCGCTACCAGCCGGACGCTTCCGGAAAACCGGCTTATTCGGGGAAACTGACGCTCAAGCCGGGCGAGGTGAAAACGATAGAGGTCCGGTATTAGGGACGGCGGAAGCCGGGAGAGGATTCCATGTCCGAAACCAGGGAAGAAAAAGTGATCCGTCTTTTCCGCGGCGGTTATAACTGCAGTCAATCGGTGTTTTCGGTTTTCGCGCCGACGCTCAGCCTGGACGAGAAAACGGCGTGGGCTGTCGCGTCGGGATTCGGCGCCGGCATGGGGGCGCTCCAAAAAACCTGCGGCGCAGTGACCGGCGGCATGATGGTACTGGGCGCGAGGTTTTTCACGCCGGACGACATCCGCGGCGGACAGTTGCTCGTCTATTCCAAGGTGCGGCGTCTGGTCGACCGGATCGAGGAAAAATACGGGAGCGTGGAATGTTACCGCCTGCTCGGCGCGGACATCACGAATGAGGCTGGGCTCAAGGCCGCGCGGGAGAAAATGCTGTTCAAGGAGAAATGCGAACCGGTTGTGCTGGACGTGGTGAAAATCATCGAGGAAATGATATGATGGGGGAGGTGTCATGCCCGAAATTTTCTATCGGGCATCCAGGGGGAGGGAGATCCTTTAGGCCAGCAGACCACTTGAACGACCGATCACGGTTCGAACCACGCGGCTTCGCAGGGGTCCGGTGGAGCAGGAGGATTAATGAATAGAATATCCCGGTCCTGCCGCTGGGATAAAAAATCCTTTCCGTTCGCGTGCCTTGCGGCCTATGCAGCGCTATCCGGTTTTCTGTTTACGGCATCCCCGCTTCAGGGGCAATGCACGGAAAATCCGATCCGTCGCCTGGAGCGGCTTCCGGAGAAAGACCGCAAGGCCGCGGCGGACAGCCTGCTCCGGCCCGGATCCGGCGTTTCCTTCCCGATCGTACGGGGCGACACGGCCTGGTTCGTCTTTCGGAGCGATTCGGCGAAATCCGTTGTACTGTCCGGGGATTTCAACCGGTGGCATCCGGTGCGGGACACCCTGCGCCCCATTCCGGGCACCGGGCTGTTCGTCCGGCCCGAGCGGTTCGAACCGGACGCCCGTCTTGATTACAAATACTGCGTGGACGGGAAGGATTGGATCCTCGATCCCCTGAATCCCAGGACGTGTACGGGCGGATTCGGGCCGAATTCCGAGATCGCCATGCCAGGGTACTCTTCCCAGCCGGAGATCGCGTACGATCTTTCGATCCCGCACGGGTCTCTGGATTCGCTCGTTTTCAGGAGCCCCTCCCTCGGGAACGAAAGGGCGGTGTTTGTTTATCTCCCGCCGGACGACCGGAATCAGGCCTGCGGCGCCTTCCCGCTTCTGCTCGTGACAGACGGCGGGGAGTACATCACGCTCGGCTCCATGCGGAACATTTTGGACAAACTCATCCGTGCGCATGCCATTCCGCCGATGATCGCGGTTTTTGTCAATCCCCTGGACCGCAACCGTGAGTATTGGGCGAATCCGGAATACGAACGGATGCTCGCGCTTGAACTGGTGCCGTGGATCGAGGACCGGTATCCCATCGTCCGGTCGCCCTCCGGACGCGCCATACTCGGGGCCTCGCTGGGAGGCCTGACCGCCCTGGATACGTATCTGTCCCATCCGGACGTATTCGGTTTGTGCGTGTCCCAGTCCGGCGCGTTCTGGGTGGATCAGGCGGCGATGGTGGACAGGGTCCGGAAGGTTGGCTCCGTTTCGGGCAGGGTTTCCCTGGACTGGGGGACATACGAACCCGAGATACCGGAACTCAACAGGACGGTCGCCCTGCTTCTATCCGAACGCGGGGCACGGGTTCGGACCGCTGAATTTCACGAAGGCCACTCCTGGGGTTCCTGGCGGGCCCATGTCGGCGGGGCCCTGCGGTTTGTGTTCGGGGAGTCGGGACCGAATCCCAGCGCCTCCTGGGTCAAGTGATCGTTCACCGAAGGGAGTGATGATGAAAAACAAGCCGGTCATCTATCGCGTCCTGCTGTGGACAGGCCTGATTCTCATGCTGATCGGAGCCGTGGATCCGCTGGAGGGTTCCGTTGTCATCGTGATCGGCGCTGCGCTGGCGCTGACCGGGTCTGTGCTCGGGAAAAGTCGTCACCGGAAAATCCTTGCCTGGGCGCTGGGACTTGTCGTTTTCGGAGTCGCAGTCATGTTCGGGGTCAGCGCGATTGGAGGGTTTGGAGGAAGCACCGGGCATTCCATGTGGTGGGCGTTGACGATTCTGCCGTACCCGGCGGGGTGGATTCTGGGGCTGGTGGGGGTGGTGAGGGCGCTCAGAGAAAAGCATTGACGATGGATGACTGGCTAGCGTGAAAAGACGTATGTCATCCCCGCGGAAGCGGGGATCCATTCCCTGTATAAAGTTAAACATTAAAACATAATTTTTTAAAAAATAATTAAACGTCTTCCTGAACGTAGAATCCGTCGGGATTTATTAATTGAACAAAAAGAGGGACTTTCTGTTTGATTGAAAAATGAGAAACAAGACTGGATCCCCGCTTCCGCGGGGATGACATGAACCAGGGACTTTTCGATTGTTATTTTTAAAGATGCTCTCTAAAGAGGGCGATCACCTCACCACCCGCACGCTCCCGCCTGCCGCAACCTTTTCCACTTCCTTCAGCGTCGCCATGGACGTGTCGCCCGGCGTGGTCATGGCCAGGGCGCCGTGCGCGGCCCCGTATTCCACCGCCTTCTTCCCGTCCTTCAATTCCATCAGACCGTAAATGAATCCGGATGCAAAGCTGTCCCCGCCTCCGACCCGGTCGAAGATTTCCATGTCCGTCCGCCGGGCCGATTCGTGGAATGCGCCGTCCACCCAGGCCACGGCGCCCCAGTCATTGACCGTCGCGGTCTTGACCGCGCGCAAAGTGGTGGCCACGGCCTTGAAATGCGGGTGGTCCTTCAGCGCCCGGCCGATCATCTTCTTGAAATTGGCCGGGTCCAAAGCCGTCAGGTTTTCGTCCACTCCTTCCACCGCGAGTCCCAGACAGGCAGTGAAATCCTCCTCATTGCCGATCATCACGTCCACTAAAGAAGCCAGGCGTCGGTTGACTTCCTGCGCCTTGGCCGGGCCGCCCACGTCCTTCCACAGAGAAGCCCGGTAATTCAGATCGTACGAGACGATCGTGCCGTGCCTGCGGGCCGATTCCATGGCCTCCTCGACCAGTCCGGCCGTGGTTTCCGAGAGCCCCGCGAATATGCCGCCGGTGTGGAACCAGCGCACGCCCCATTCCCCGAAAATCCGGTCCCAGTCGAAATCCCCCTTTTTGAGCTGGGACGCGGCGGTGTGGCCCCGGTCCGAACAGCCCAGGGCCCCGCGTACGCCGAAACCCTTTTCCGTGAAATTCAGACCGTTCCGGTTCTTGCGGCCCACGCTGTCGAACGGCATCCAGCGGATCAGAGAGGCGTCCACTCCGCCCTGCAGGATGAAATCCTCCAGCAGGCGGCCGACGGGATTGTCCGCGAAAGCGGTCGCCACGGCCGCCCGGAGGCCGAAACATCGCCGGAGGCCCCTGGCCACATTGTACTCGCCGCCGCCTTCCCACACCCGGAATGCGCGCGCGGTGTGGATGCGGCCTTCCCCGGGATCCAGGCGGAGCATGACTTCTCCGAGAGACAGGACGTCCCAGCGGCATTCGGATGCGGGTCTGATTTCAATGGGCATGGCGGTTTCCTCATGAGGATGATGCGGCCGTTGTCCGGCCTGTCCGGTATGCGGATAATTTACCAAAGGAAGGGGGAAAAGGGAAACGGTTTTTTAAGAAGAATCGCAAAGGGCCCGGGGTTTATTAAACCTGCGGTGCCCGGCGGGACGGTGATTTTTGCATCGCCTCTTTTTTCATGGCCGGGGGCATGAGTTCGATGGCATACCGGAGCGCGGTGCGGGGCATACGGTCCCGGCGTTTCAGGACAAAAGCAAAAACCTCCGCCCGATGCAGCCGGCTGGCTTCCTTCAGGAGCCAGCCGTATCCCTTCTGCACCAGGTCGTCCGGGTCCTCGATGAGCGCGTCCGCGATTTCGAACGCGTCGGACAGGAACCCGCCCCGCCGGCAGGGCAGGATGAAGGTCACGGCCGCGGCGCGTTTCATCCAGCGGTTCGGCGAGCGTGTCCAGGACTTGATTTCAGGAGCGCTGTCCGGGAACCGGACCACGAAATCGCCCATGGTATGGTTGCAGAAACAGTCGCATTTCGCCCAGTTGTCGACGTACCGGCTTATCCATTTCTTGAAAAGGCGAAGATCGTTTCTCTCGAAGGTTGCCGCGAGCCTGGGAACCCAGTCGCAGACGATGAACGTCTCCTCCTGATTTCCGGACTTGAGCAGATCCTCGCACAGGCTGTAGATATCCTTACGGGACAGGTCCTTCGCCTGCTTCCAATGAACGCCGGCGATGCGGTACACGACGGCCGTCTTCACGCCGTAGCAGGAGATGCCTTCCTTGAAAAACCGCCGGGTGCTTTGTTCGACCCCGGGATCCGCGTTTTTCTTCAGGTCTGCGCGGATTTTGAGGATAAGGGGATGGGTCATGGTTGTTCCCGGGGAGAGATTACGGCCTGAGAATGTCCGGTAGCCGCAGCCTTCAGGCTGCGCATGTTAAGACGCAACCTAAAGGTTGCGGCTACCTCAGAAAAATCACGCTATTTCTTCCTCGGCCATCCGATGAAGCCGAGCGAAACGCAGAGCCCGATGAAAATGAGCATGGACAGCCCGTCCCCGTTCGACAAAAGTCCATTCAGCCATTTTTCCCCGACCGCCATCCTGTCCGCGAATGTGAGTTCGGCTCCGGTCGCGGAATCCGCTCCTGCTCCGATTCCAGCGGCCGCGGCCAGCAGAAGGCCCGCTACCGCGCCGCCCGCGATCAGACCGGATGCGTAGAGCATGCCGGGACCGCTCTCGTCCTGCGTTTTCCCCCGTCCGGAGCGGCGGTCCACCAGCCATCGGATCAGGCCGCCGAAAAAGATCGGGGCGGATGTGGAAAGCGGCAGGTACACGCCTACGGCAAACGGCAGTCCGCGCACCCCGCACAGCTCCACGGTGAGGGTCAGCGCGATGCCCATGAGAATGAGCGCCCACGGCAGTTTTTTGGCCAGGACGCCGTCGATCACGGTGGCCATGAGACGGGCCTGGGGCGCGGGCAGTTTGTCCGAACCGATGCCGGGTTGTTCGCGGCGGACGGAGCCGTCCGTCCGGTTTATCCAGAACTTTTCGCCTGAGGCGGGATCCGCGTACACGTCGAAGGTCTGTTCCCCGCGGACCGCGGTCCTCTCGACGACGGCCGTTGGCGGAAGCGACGCGACGGGTTCGAATGTCGTGTAGGCCTTGTTCACGGCCAGGACCGTGAACCCGACCACCGCGATCGAGGAAAGGGCGCCGAGGGCGTACCCGATTTCCTGCTTCTTCGGCGTACACCCGAGCAGGAACCCGGTTTTCAGGCTCTGGGCCACGTTGCCCGCGTTCGAGGCGCAGATGCAGACCACCGCGCCGACCGAGAGCGCGACCGCGGCGTACGCGCCGCCCGTCCAACCGACCGCGAGGAAGACCAGGCAGGTGGCCATGAGCGTGGCGATGGTCATGCCCGAAGTCGGATTCGACGAAACCCCGATTTCGCCCACGAGGCGGGACGAGACCGTGGCGAAGAAGAATCCGAACACCGCGATGAGCAGGGCCGAAACCGCGTTGCCGAGCGCGTGGCCGGGATTGATCACGGCCATGAGCAGGAACCAGATGCCCGCGACCGCGACGGCCACGCCCGTGAACACGGTTCCGAGGGGCAGATCCAGGCTGGTGCGTTCCACGGCGGTTTTTTTGCCGCCGGACCTGCGCATGTCCTTCACCGAACCGCGGAAAGACCCCACGATGGTCGGGAACGCGCGGAAGAGATTGATGAATCCGCCGGCCACCACGGCGCCCGCGCCGATATACCGGATGTACTGCCGCCAGAGGATGCGGTCGTCGGTCAGAGCGCCGACCGTGGTCTGGACGAGTTCGCCGCCTTGATCCAGCGTCATCGGAATGGCCGCGCCGAAGAACTTGATCATGGGAATGAGCAGAACCCAGGAGAGAAAGCCGCCCGCGACCATGATGGAGGCGGTTTTCGGGCCGATGATGTACCCGACACCGAGAAGCTCGGGCGAGATCTCGGCATTGAAGGTCGAGCCGGGGAACCATTTCGGCTTCCATTCCGGAATTTCCTTCCAGAAACGGCCGCCGCCCATGGCGAGCTTGTAGACGAATCCGGCAGTGGAACCCCAGAGTACCTTGGCCGCGCGGGACCCGCCCGCTGCGCCCGACTTGATCACCTCCGCGCAAGCCACGCCCTCCGGATAGGGCAGAATGCCGTGCTCCTTCTCGATCAGGTAGCGTCTCAGGGGCACGAGATAGCAGACGCCGAGCAGTCCGCCGGCGAGTGCGACGATGAAGATGCGGCTCGCGTCGAGCACGAATCCCAGGAAGAAGAGGGCGGGCAAAGTGAAAATCACGCCCGCCGCGATGGATTCTCCGGCCGCGCCCACGGTCTGCACCGTGTTGATCTCGAGCACGGACGCTTTTTTTGAGAGACCCGCGCGGGACAGGGCGCTGAACACCGCAATGGCCGTGATCGAGATGGGGATGTTCACCGCAATGGTCAGACCCGCGCGCAGGCCGAGGTAAACCGTCACGGCGCTGAACAGAAGGCCGAGCAGCACGCCCAGCACCACGGCCTTCAGCGTGAATTCGGGCGGCGTCCGGTCGGCGGGAATGAAGGGCCTGAAGGCGGGTTCGGCGGTTTTTTTCTTTTCAGCCATGTTTTACTCCGGTCGTTTGATCCCATAAACCCAGGTTGCGGTCGATCAACTCGCGGTGGAAACGGACGTGCTCGATGACGGCCGCGAGGCCCTTTTCCAGATCCATGCGGCCCGATTGTGAGTGTACATAGGCCAGTTGGGTCCAGTCCCGTTGAACCAGAGTTCTCAGGTGAGCGGCCATGTAGCGGCGGAGCGCCTGGATGAGCTGGAGGGAGGCGCGGAGATCATGGCTGTGATAATCCAGGGCCGCGGTCCATGACTGGTCGAAGCCGAGAACCTCGGTTTCAGGCTGTGCCACGGCCCTGCGATAGCGGTGAAAGAATGCCGCGTCCACCTCGAGGCAGTGCACGATCTGCTCGTGTATCGTCCAGGCGTCCTCGAACGGCCGGAAGGTCAGGATCTCCGGCGGAAGACCGAGAATGTCGTCGAAAGCGTCCGCCGCCTCTTCGAAGGCGTTGATCCGGTTCTTCTTCTCGTCTTGCGTCATCAGGATTCTTTCGGGCTTTTACCGGCGGCAGGATCGGGACGTCCCGGAGCCGGGAGCGAAGACCGGGGGCCGGACGCGGCATCCCGCTTCTTCGTCTCTTTGAACCGCAGACGGATCCGCGTTCCTTCTGTTCCTTCGACCCGGATTGTCCCGTGCAGTTGAACCCGGCCCAGCATGTGGATCAGCCTGAAGCCCAGCGATTTCAGGCCGTCAATGTCCGTGACGACCGGCATTCCGATGCCGTTATCGGCCACGCTCAATTCGATTTCCTGATCCACCCTACCGAAACCGATCCGGATGACCGGTTTTCCGGTCCAGCCGGCCGGGAACGCGTATTTCAACGCGTTGGTGACGAGTTCCTGCACGATCAGGCCGCAGGGGATGGCGTGGTCGACCTTCAATGGAATCGGCTCCAGGTTCATTTCCAGTCCGATCCGACCGGAATCGGCTCCGAAGGAATGGAAAAGGCCCTTCACCAGACGTTCAATGTACTGGTCAAACAGAACGACGGACAGATCCTTCGACTGGTACAGCATCTCGTGAACCAGGGCCATGGAATGGATGCGGCTTGTGACGGCCTTGAAGCTTTCCCTGAGGCCATGATTGTGCATCGGGGACGCCTGGAGGTTGAGCAGGCTTACGATGATCTGCATGTTGTTTTTGACCCGGTGGTGCACTTCCTGAAGAAGCGTGTTTTTTTCCCGGATGTCGGTCCGGATCCGGTCCTCCATCCGCTTGCGAGAGGTGATGTCCTGAGCCACCGCAATGCTGTATTGGGAACCCGCATCGCCGGATTCCATCGCAGACAAGGTCAGATGAACCCAGACGGGCGTTCCGTCCCGGTGGAGCATCTGCACGTCCTCGGATTGTTCGCCCGACTTGCCGTTGATGACAAACCGCCGGTCCGCCCCGCGAACCTCCGGGTTCGGGGGAAAGGCGAGTTCCTCAAGGGCGCGTCCCTGGAGTTCCTCCGCCGAGTATCCGACGATGGAACCGAACCGGCGGTTGACCTTCAGTATTTTACCGCTATTCGCCTCGGTTTGAGCCACGCCCACGGCCGCCTGCTCGAAAAGCGCGCGGAAGCGGCTCTCACTGTCCCGGAGCGCCTCTTCCGTCCTTTTCAGCGTGCAGAGATGCCCCAGCGCAGTCGCGTACAATTCGAGGATTTCCAGATCCTGCCCGTCGATGGGTTTTCGGCGGATCAGGTTATCCACGGCGAGAATGCCGATGATTTCCTCGCCGTTCCAGAGGCTGGCCACCGCATGGTCGCCGATTCCGACCTTCTCCACCTTGTCGTTGTAAAGGACCTCGTTTTCGAAGAAGAGAACGGACGCGGGGTTGTCAAGAAGTTTCCTGACGGTGGGCGTTGTCCGGAGGGGCCGCCGCAGATGCCGTTCATCCCGAAGGCGGCCGGCTTCATTCGTCCCGTAGACGCCCAGCACAGTCTGATGGTCTTCCGACAGAAAGCATATGCCGATGCGGTCGAAGCCCAGCCGGTCGATGGCCAGTTCCATGGCCCGGCGGCACAACACGTCCAAAGACGGGGCCTTGGACAACTCGTTCAGGGCGCCCAGAACGCGGGTCAGCCGCTCCGATGAAGCCCGCGGTTGCTTTTCGTCGTGGGGGGAATTCATGACTCCGCCGATTTTTCCAGTCGCCGGAGGACGTTCGCATTTCCGTCCCGCCGTTCAAGGGACGCGCCGTCCTCCGTCCGGTTTCCTATAAATAATGGATCAGCAGCATGACATTCAGGCCGGTGACGAGCAGACCGATGGCCAGGAGCAGGCCGATGGTCGCCTTCGTGTTGACGTGTCCGCCCATGACGGCGGAAGACGAGGTCAGCCGGATCTGGGTGAAAATCGTGATCGGAAGCTGGACGCTCAGCGCCATCTGCGAATAAATCAATCCCTTGAAGGGGTCCCGGATGAAGAAAATGACCGCCAGGGCGCCGGCCATCGTGAGAACCACGCCGGTGCGGGTGTGCGTGTCCCGAATGTCGTAGGGCTCGCCGAAGGCGCCGGCGAAGATGGAGCCGCCCGCCAGCGCGGCGGTCATGCTGGATGAAAGTCCGGCGAACAGAAGGGCCACGGCGAACACGGCCGACGCGGCGGAACCGAGGAGCGGTTCGAGCATGCGGCCCGCCTGCTGAAGCTCGTCGACGGGAATACCCCGTCCGAAAAACGTCGCCGCGGCGAGCAGGATCATCGCGCTGTTGATCGCCCAGCCGACGATCATGGAAAGAAGGGTGTCGGCGAATTCGTATTTCAGCTGTCGATGAATGACGCGGTCATCCTCCAGGTTCCATTGGCGGCTCTGGATGATCTCGGAATGCAGGAAGAGGTTGTGCGGCATGACGACCGCGCCGAGTACGGCCATCACGATGGGGATGGAGCCGGCCGGCAGACTGGGGGTGACCCACCCGGAAGCTGCCTCGCCCCAGGGGATTCGCACAAGCGTGAGCTCGTAAACGAACGCGAGGCCGATGAGGGAAACGAAACCGATGATCCAACGCTCGAGCCTTTTGTAGGAATTGGTCAGCAGCATCACGAGGACCAGGGCGAAAACCGCGGCGGCGCCGATCCGCAGGGGGATGCGAAACAGCATGTTCAGGGCGATGGCGCCGCCCAGGAGTTCGGCTAAAGCCGTGGAAACGGCGGCGAAGCCGGCCGAGACGAGGACGGGACGGGACACGGCCGCCGGCAGGTGGAGGGTGGCCGCCTCGGAGAGGCACAGTCCGCTCGCGATGCCGAGATGGGCGACGTTGTGCTGGAGGACGATCAGCATCAGAGTGGACAGGGTCACCATCCACAGGAGCGCGTATCCGTGCGAGGCGCCCGCGGCCAGATTGGAGGCCCAGTTGCCGGGATCGATGAATCCCACGGTTACGAGCAGGCCGGGGCCGATGTATTTCAGTATTTCCAGGCCGCCCAGGGACGGGCGGTGGCCGGTTTTACTGAGCCATTTCATGGGTGTCCGGAGGTTTGGGCGTCCCGAATTTTCTTATGTTAAGGTAGGCGATCGGGGGATAAAAGTCAAGAATCAAAAAGGCTTCCGAAGAGTGGAATGTGAGTTTCGTGATTCGCTGATTATTACAGCCCGGAACCCGGGACTCGAAACCCGGCGCTTCTTTCATTGATCTATGAACTTTTCTCTATCAGAAAAATCCCGTTCGACGCGAAGAGATTCGGCCACAGCCGGACGCGTCGCCCGACGCCCAGGTATTCCGATTTCAGGATCCGGAATCCCCGCCTGCGGCAGAACGCGCGGAAATCCGCCATGCTCATGAACCGCACGTTCGGGGAGTCGGACCAGTCGTAGGGGAGGGACGGCGTGACCGGCGCCCGGCCTCGGAGGAACAGGGTGAAGCGGGCCCGGAAATGGGCGAAATTCGGCAGACCGACCACGGCTCGGTCCGCGACGCGCAGCGCCTCGTCGAGGACGAAACCGATGTTCCGCACCTCCTGGAGGCTCTGGTTGAGGATCGCATAGTCGAAAGAGCGGTCCGGGAATCCCTCCAGTCCGCTCGCGATGTCGCTGTGGTAAACGCTGACGCCCTTTTCCACGCACCGGTACACGGCCTCCTCGCTGATTTCGACTCCCTGGCCCCGGACGTTCTTGTCCACGGCCAGGCGCGCCAGCAGTTCACCGTCCCCGCACCCGAGGTCGAGCACGCGGGTGCCCGGTTCGATGAGCCCGGCGATGGTCCGGTGGTCGAGCCTCATTCATCCTCCAGGGCTGCGAGATCGTGCGTCTTGTCCAGGAAATGCCGGATCAGACGGGCCTCCTCTTCGATTTCCAGCAGGAATGCATCGTGGCCGTACGTGGATTTGATCTCGCAGTAGGTCGCATCCACGCCGCGCATCTTCAGCAGGCGAACGATCTCGCGCGACTGATACAGCGGATACAGCCAGTCGGAATGGAAGGCGATGACGAGAAATCGCGTTCGGATGGACCTGCCGCCGCCGAACAGACGGTCGCCGGAGAGGTCAAAATAGTCCATTGCCTTGGTGATGTAGAGGTACGAGTTGGCGTCGAACCGCCTGACGAAATTGTCCCCGCGGTACCGCAGATACCCTTCGACCTCGAAGTCCGTCGCAAACGAGAAGCTGTATTTTTCGTCTTTCAGCTTGCGGGAGAACTTGTCCTCCATGGAGCGGTCGCTCATGTAGGTGATGTGACCGATCATGCGCGCCAGGGCAAGGCCCTTTTCCGGGGGCTTGCTGCCGTAATAATTACCCCGGTTCCAGTCAGGATCTGCCATGACCGCCTGGCGGCCGACCTCGTCGAGCGCGATCTGCTGGGGTGAATGCTTGAGCGTGGTGGCGATGGGAATGACCGACCGCACGCGGTCCGGGTAGGACGCCACCCATTGAAGGGCCTGCATGCCGCCCATGGAGCCGCCCGCGACGGCCAGCAGCCGGTCAATGCCGAGGTGGTCCATCAGGCGTCGCTGCGCGTCGACCATGTCCTTGATCGTGACGACGGGGAAGTCCAGGCCGTAGGGTTTGCCGGTGGCCCGATTCACGGACGAGGGGCCCGTACTTCCGCCGCATCCGCCGAGTACGTTCGAGCAGATCACGAAATAGCGGTCCGTGTCCACGGCCTTTCCCGGGCCGACGAGGCCGTCCCACCAGCCGGGGCTCGATCCGTCCGGATCTTCGCAGGACGACACGTGGCTGTTTCCGGAAAACGCGTGACACACAAGCACCGCGTTGTCGCGCTTCCCGTTCAATTCACCCCACGTTTCGTAGGCGAGTGTGACGGGCCCGATTTCCCGTCCGCATTCGAGCGGCAGTCCGGACGCCTTGTCTCCGAAGGTGAAAAGCCGCGTACGCCCGGAAGGGGAGGATTTCGATTCCGCTTTCATTCGCCGTTCCCGAACAGGTCCGCGGACAGGTAGCGTTCTCCCGAGTCGGGGAGTATCACCACCACGGTTTTTCCGGCAACCGCCGGGTCCCGGCCGAATCGGATCGCGGCGGCGACCGCCGCTCCGGAGGAAATGCCGGCCAGTATGCCTTCTTCGGTCGCCAAACGGCGCGTGAATTCCATGGCCTCTTCGTTCGAAACGGTTTCCACCCGGTCCACCAGGGATAGATCGAGCACTTCCGGCACGAAACCGGCCCCGAGACCCTGAATCCGGTGCGGGCCGGGTTTTAAGGGCCTCCCGGCGAGCGTCTGAGACAGAACGGGGCTGGCCTCCGGCTCAACGGCCACGGATAGAATCGGCTTGCCCCGTTTTTTTTTGATGTACCGGGACGTGCCCGTGATGGTGCCGCCTGTGCCCACGCCGCACACCAGAACGTCCACGGCGCCTGCCGTGTCCTCCCAGATTTCCGGACCGGTGGTGCTTTCGTGGATCGCGGGATTGGCCGGATTCCGGAACTGCTGGAGCAGAACGGTCCTCTCGGGCGCGGCTGCCTGGATTTCCTCCGCCTTGGCCACCGCGCCTGACATGCCCTTCGCGCCTTCGGTGAGCACCAGGTTCGCGCCGAACGCCTTTAGTATTTTGCGGCGTTCCAGGCTCATCGTCTCGGGCATGGTGAGCGTGAGACGGTATCCGCGGGCGGCGGCCGTTGAGGCGAGCGCGATGCCCGTATTGCCGCTGGTGGGCTCCACGAGGTCCATGCCCGGACGGAGTATGCCCCGTTTCTCAGCGTCCCAGATCATGGACGCGCCGGCCCGGCATTTGACGGAATAGGAAGGGTTCCGGCCTTCGATTTTGGCGAGAATCAAGGCGCGGCTTCCTCCGGTGATGCGGTTCAGCCGCACCAGGGGGGTGCGGCCGATTGACAGCGAGTTGTCCTCGAAATAATTCGGCATGCGTCCGTCCTCCTTCACGTCTTTGAGAGGGCCTGGTCGATGTCCGCCAGGATATCATCGATATGCTCCAGGCCGATGGACAATCGCACCAGCTCCGGCGTCAGACCGCTCTCGGCCTGCTGCTCCTCAGAAAGCTGGGAGTGGGACGTGCTCGCCGGATGAAGCGCGAGGCTCTTCGCGTCACCGACATTGGCCAGGTGCGAGAACAACTTCAGGTTCTCGATGAACTTTTCCCCCGCGCTGCGGCCCCCCTTCACGCCGAACACGATCATGCCGCCGAATCCCTTCTTCAGATACCGGCTCGCCGTTTGATGGGAGGGATCGGAATCCAGACCCGGGTAACGGACCCAGGCGGCCTTGGGATGATTTTTCAGGTGCTCCGCCACGGCCAGCGCATTGGCGCAATGCCGCTCCATCCGGAGCGGAAGCGTTTCGAGCCCCTGCAGGAATATCCAGGCATTGTCCGGAGACGTGCAGGCGCCGAGGTTCCGGAGCGGCACGGTTCTCAGCCGCAGGGCAAAGGCGATCGGCGCCAGGGCCGGGGGCAGATCGTGCGCCCACTTCAGCCCGTGGTAATTCGGATCAGGTTCGTTGTACAGCCTGAACTTCGGATTCTTCCAGTCGAACCGGCCCGCGTCGGTGACGATGCCGCCGATGGCCGTGCCGTGGCCGCCCATCCACTTCGTCAGGGAATTGACGACAATGTCGGCGCCGTGATCGATGGTCCGGAGCAGGTAAGGGGTTGTGAACGTGCCGTCCACGATGAGAGGCAGGCCGCGGTCGTGGGCGATTTTGGCCACGGCCGCCACATCGGTGAAATCGAGCACCGGGTTGCCGATCGTCTCGATGAACACCGCCTTCGTTTTCGCGGTGATCGCCTTCTCGAAGTTTTCGACCCGGTCGGGTTTGACGAACTTCACGGTGATGCCGAGCTGGGGCAAGATGGCGTCGAACATGGTGTACGAACCGCCGTACAGGTTGTTGGACGAAACGATCTCGTCCCCGGCAGCCGCCAGATTGATGATCGAATAGAAAATGGCCGTTGTACCGGAGGCCAGGGCCACCGAGGCCGCGCCGCCTTCCAGAAGGCTCACCCGCTGTTCCAGAACGTCGTGGGTGGGATTCATGAGGCGGGAGTAGATGTTCCCAAGCTCCTTGAGCGCGAACAGGTTTGCCGCGTGTTCCGTGTTTTTGAATAGGTATGAGCTTGTCCGGTAAATCGGTACTCCCCGGGACAGGGTCGAGGGGTCCACGGTCTGCCCGCCGTGCAGGGCGAGGGTTTCAAATGCGTAATGGTCCGACATGGGGGTCTCCTTTGTCCGGCGTCCGCGCCGTTCAGATGACGTAGTGATCTTCGGCCCGTTGATCCGTCAATTCGCGGCCGCGTCGCATGATGTCGGCGAAGGTGGTGCCGTCGACGACATCCGACACGGCGTCCGCCACCTTGAGCCAGACCTCCCGGAACGCGCAGCGTCCCTCCTCGGCGCACCCGGAGGGGACTCCCCGCACGCCGCAGGCAATGGGTTCGATGGGGCCTTCGATCAGCCGGACGATTTCCCCGACTGTGATTTCCTCCGGCTTTTTCAGCAGAAAGAATCCGCCGCCCTTGCCCGTCTTGCTCTGCACGACACCCGCTTTTTTCAGGAGCAGCATGATCTGCTCGAGAAAAGGCACGGGAATGTCCTGGCGACCCGCGATGTCCGGTATCGATATGGCCCTGCCCGAATCGGACTGGACAGCCAGGTCCAGAATGGCTTTGAGGGCATAATCTGTTTTATAGGAAATTTTCATAGTTCAAACCGTGATAATTATGATCTGAATAGTCGTAATATAATTAACATCATCGAAAAAGTCAAGCCATAGCCTGATCAATCATTTTAAACATTAAAAAATCAATAACATACTGAACATGTTGAACCATTTGATACTCTGATCGACCAGGGTTTCCGCACCCCGGGTGTGCTTTGATGCCTCATTCGCAGCCCGGCAAAACGGGCGGGGTTGCAACCCCGCTTTTATGAAACAAAAGGCCCGTGGCTGGGAAGCCACGGGCCATCATTCTCTTTCAGGTCCGGGACCGCAATGAAGCGGACCCCATCAAGCCATCCGGATGGACAGGGAGTTGCCTGTCCGGCGCTCATTTCATCAGTGTGAGTTTTCTCGCCAATCTCGACCGATTCGTCCGCAGCTCATAAAAATAGACTCCAGCGGGTAGCCGGCCTCCATCGAATCGGACTGCGTGCACTCCGGCGGGTTTATCGCCGTTGAATACCTCGACGACTTCCTTCCCGAGCGTATCATATACTTTCAAGGACACCCGGTCCGCTTTCTTCAGTTCAAACGGAATGAACGTGCCGGGATTGAACGGGTTCGGATAGTTCTGGAACAGGGTCATCTCCGAAGGCAGTCTGTCTCCGGTCTCGACGTTGTTCTGATTGTCCACGATCCACGTGTATTCGAGCCAGTCGATCGCCACAACGCCCTCGGGTTCCGTATCTTCCTCGAGCCATACGTCAACTTCATGGCCCTCCTTGCTGATAAAGACAATGATGGGCTGTTTGTTCTCTTCGACGAGCTCGGAACCCTCGAAGACCCGCTCATTGAAATCGTTCAGCATGGCCAGCACTTCCAGATCCCCCTCCGGGGTCGTGAGCGTGCCGAATCCGTACGGAGTGATCTTGACGTCGTACACGTGCAGGCGGTCATCGAACACCACCGAATCGGAGGCGTTGAAAGCCGTATGGATCGTCAGGGTCAGCGGAGCGATCAGTAAATCGACCGTCTCGAAATCGACTTCCTCCTCGTCCTCCTCGGTGACCACATCCGCGAATCCGATGAGCCGGACGCTCCGCTCCGTGAACTCGTAGTACTCGTAATACTTCTCATCCTCGTATTCGTAGACCTTGCAGTGGGTCGCAGAGGGGAACCGGTCACGGTACGGCGTTCCGGAAGGCGCGACGCCTTCTCCGTATTCCCAGTCTTCCAGCTCACAATCCGGCATCACCCAGTGCTGCGCGTGGAGCGTATCGGGCGACCCGATATTCATTCCGTAACCCTCTTCGTTCTCCGAATAATTGTATTCCAGGTCGTTGCCGAGGGCATATGCCGCTGTCAGGTCCTGATACGTGATCTCGATGGGCGTGTCCGCGCCCGGTTTCGGCAGGACGTTCGGACCGGCCATCCGGCCCGGACCGGTCACGGGTTTGAATGTCCGGCGCAGATGTCTCCCCGAAGGATCGGAGTTCAACCGGGACGGATCTGCGAATCCGACTTTCACCTGGTTGTTGCTGGCGGCGTTGATATTGCCCACTGCTCCCGTTGTCATTCCCCAGGACGCGGACCGCATCAGGAGGAATAGCAGGAGGGAAGGCAGAACGGAGCGCCTCGCTGGTCGGCCGCTTCTTCGCATGCGGAATGCCGGGTCCTTGGTCAGCATTGTCCTCTCCTTTTCTTATACTTTTTTTCGAACGGTTTTGGAGCGTCCCGAAGCGGGATGCGCCGCGCGGCGGAAATTTTTCGGACTTCGAAACAGGCCGTGATCGCGGCGGTCATCAACAGGCAAAACAGGGGGAACGCGTTCGGGTGCCGGGTAAAAAAGGTAAGGCCGTCGTCCCCCAGCCGGAGAGCCGCCCGGGCCGCGCCTTCCCCGTCTCCGGCCCGCGCGTAGACCCGGCCCCACGCATCGATGAATGCCGTGACGCCGTGATTCGAACAGCGCGCCGCGCTTCTGCGCGTTTCGATGCATCGCAACGCCGTGATGCCGGCCATCTGTCTCTTGAAGGATTCGAGGGTCCACCAGGATTCAGACGACAACTGAATGAAACATCGGGCTCCGGCAAGTGCCATTTCGCTCCAGATTTTCGGATCATTCTGCTCCTGGCAGATGGGCGTCCCGATCCGGACCGTTCCGCAGCGAGCCGTTCCGAATTCGATCAGCCTGATTCCATCCCCTTTCCTGGTATAGGATGGGTCGTTCAAGAGAATCGGGAAGCGCGGGATTTTGGCCAGAATCTCGTGGTATGGGATCCGTTCGTGAACCGGGAACAGCCTGACTTTGTCGTAAAACCGGACCGGATTCCGACCGTGAAGGCCTGGCGTAAAAAGCGCGGCGCGGTTCACTTTCCGGAGGTCGGACGGGCCGGCACCGGCCGGGACGCACCTCATCCCGGCCAGAAGCGGGGTGTTCCAGTCGTTCACCGCGGAATCCAGGAACGCGACGACATTTTTATCATTGCCCCGGTCGATCGCTCCTTCGGGCCACACGATCAAATCGCTTCCCAGCCGGTTACGCTTGAGCTCGTAATCCGCCGAATCGGTCAGAAACGTCAGCCTTTCGATCTGATCCGCCCACTCGTCCGGAGCACCCTCCGGAACGCCGAACCGCGTGTGGATCTGGGTGACGCTGATTTCCTGTGCCGGTTTTCCAGAGGCCCTGAAGCGACTGAGCGCGGCGTAACACAACGGGGGGATGGTCATGGCGAGAACGATGAAGATGAAATCTTTCCGGACCGGCCGCGGTCCGGAGCGTGCCGTGGGTTTTTGATACCGGAAATAAATCAGAACATTGAACGCCGTCACCCAGCAGGCGATGGACCAGACGCCCAGAATGTCGATGTACTGTATCAGCCATGTGAAGCCGGACTGGGAGTTGGAGAGCATCAGGTATCCGGTGGTATGCTCCAGGCGCTGGTACGCCCATTCCCACGACGCGATGACAAATGGGAGGGCCGTCAGCGCCGCCTTGAAACCGTATCGCTTTTTGAGCGGATAGATCAGGGCGAAGGGAATCGACGTCAGAAACAGCTCGGAGGCGGCGCCGGCAAAAATGGTCGGGAGCCTGCGCGCGGTGATCAAAAAGCCGTGACAACCGATGACGTAGGCGACAACGGAGAAGAGAAGGGACCGTGAATAAAAGGCCGGAAACGACTTCCGGCTTTCGAGATCGGCGAAGAGGGGTACGAACGCGAACCAGGCCAGGAACGCGAGAGGGATTCCATGAAACGGGTGCCATGCGATTCCATACAGCACGGCGGCCGCCAGCCACTTTGGAAATCTCCGGAGGAGCTGGGGGCCGCTCCCGGGACCGGTTCGAATGCCGAAAGCCATCAGGACCTTCCTGAGTGTCGAGGAAGAACGCCGGTTCAAAATTCAGCAACCGCCATGATCATGCCGGGATCCGTGCAGGACTCACAATCTGGAAGGCTGGGCATTCCGGTAAGAACCGGGCACTTTTCAGGAAACCCGGATATTCGTTCATCCTCGTCCCGGCGGTCGAAATCCCTTGTAATTCCAAAAATTAAGGCTGTCCACGATCCCTTCGAAACGTTCCTGCGGGTTGCGTGCGCCTGACCTTTCGAAAATATAATCGTATGATCCCGCGCAGCGGGACGGCGGGGAGCTTCAATGCGCAGGCGGAGAGTGATGTCGAATCGGGTGACGGATCCGTTCCATCCCGTCGAGTCATGCAGTTAAATTAATTCAATTTGAGCAAAAAGCAAACGATTTCTTCCCTGTCACATCCCGGTCACAAGGGGCAGGGAGTGTACGGTCCGGGCCGGGTCGGGTCATGATAGATCCTATCAGGCCCACGCCACACTTCCCGCGGATTTGAACAGACCCGCTGGAGGATTTTCCGGTTATCCTGTAGGCACTCAAAAATCCCTTGACTTTTCCTCTAAAAATGATAGTATAAACGAAAGCCGGCCATGACGGCCGCATGCCTGACCCTATGGAAGGATGACAGAATGTTATTGAAAGATAGAAGAATCAAGAACCTGATCGGGCTGGCGATCATTGCTGTGGTTTTCGGAGCCGGCATCGTGCTCTGGACCGGACCGCTCGGGGAATTCTTTCTCAAGCAGGGCATGGGACCTCGGCCTGAACTTTTTTTGAATCCGCCTCCCGGGCTGACCATCCGTTATCCCTGGAATGGGACCCTGTTCCCGCCCGCGTTTCCGGCCCCGACTTTCGTCTGGCATGATTCGACAGGCAGGGCCGGAAAATGGCTGGTGGTCGCGGAATCGGAAAACGGACGGAAACTGTCCTCGTCCCTGACCTCTAAAACCGCCTGGCGGCCGTCCGAAAAAGTCTGGGGAAAACTCCGGAACGCGGGTCTGTCCGGGGAAATCCGCGTTTCGGTTTACGGCATCCGCGGGGTGTCCATTCTTTCCGGATCCCGGATGGCGTTCCGCACGTCCCCGGACTCGGTTGCCGGAAGCATTTTCTACCGGGCCGTTCCCGTGCCTTTTTCCTATGCTCTCCAGCATCTCGACAGCATACGCTGGCATCTCGGAGATGTCGCTTCCGCCGAACCAGCGCCCGCGCTCCTGAAGAACATGGCCCTGTGCGGCAACTGCCACTCTTTCTCGAAGGACGGGAAGACTATGGCCATGGACGTGGACTATGCGAACGACAAGGGGTCTTATGTCATTTCGGAAGTCCGGCCCGAGACGGATCTGACACCCGAAAAGGTGATCACATGGTCCGACTACAGGCGAGTCGACGGGAGGCGGACCTTCGGCCTGCTTTCGCAGATTTCGCCCGACGGCCGTTTCGCGCTGTCCACCGTGAAGGACCGGTCCATATTCGTTCCCATAGACGACGCGCATTATTCCCAGCTTTTTTTCCCTGTCCGCGGCATTCTCGCATGGTATGACCGCGAGACAAAACGGTTCGGAAGTCTTCCCGGCGCCGACGATCCGGAACTGTGCCAGAGCAATCCCGTGTGGAGCCCAAACGGGAAATGGGTGTATTTCTGCAGGACCAAGGTGTACCGGTCCGAGCAGGCGGACGCCTCTCCCGAGGCCGTGCTCCCCACGGCGTACGCGGAGGAATTCATCAGCGGGCGGGTGGGATTCAAGTACGACGTGTTCCGGGTGCCGTTCAACGGCGGAAAAGGCGGAAGGCCCGAGCCGTTAACCGGCGCGTCCGGAAACGGGATGAGCAATTACTTTCCCAGACCTTCGCCGGACGGCAAGTGGATCGTAACCGCGCAGGCGAAGAATTTCATGCTGCTCCAGCCGGACAGCCGGCTCTGGATCGTGCCGACCGGCGGCGGAACCCCGCGGCTGCTCGCATGCAACACGGATTCGATGAATTCCTGGCATTCCTGGTCCCCGGACGGGAAATGGCTCGCCTTCGCGACCAAGATACGCGGCCCGTACACCGACGTCTGCCTGTCGCATATCGATTCCGCGGGAAACGCGTCCCCGCCCGTGATTCTCGAGCGCCTCGCCTTTCCGGACCGGGCTGTCAACATCCCCGAGTTCGTCAACCTGAAGTCTTCCGAATTCCGGAAGCTGACGGACCGGTTCACGGACCAGAGTCATTACTGGCTCACCATCGGCAGGAGCAAAATGGGCGAGAAGAAATACAATGAAGCGGTCGTGCTATTCGACCGGGCTCTGAAGCTCGACTCGACTACCGCTGATGCCCATGTGTTCAAGGGTCATGTGTACACGATCAAGGGCGATTATGCCCAGGCGCTGGCCGCGTACGACAGTGCGGTGGCGTCGCGGCCGGCGGACGCGGACGCGTGGACGAACCGCGGGTCCGCCTTGTACCATCTGAAATACTACGAAAGAGCCATCGCCTCGTACGACGAGGCCCTGCGACTGGATCCGAAAAACGCGTACGCCCGTTACGCCCGCGGAAGCGCCAGGGCCAAGACCGACGACCTGGCCGGCGCGTTGAAGGATTTCGACGCGGCCGAAGGCCTGGGTCAGAGGTCCAAGGCCCTTTATCTGGAGCGGGGGATGTGCAGGGCCGTTACCGGGAGCCTCGAAGCCGCGCTCGCGGATTTCAACCGGGCCGCGGCCATCGACCCGAACGACGCGGACGCCAGGATCAAGGCGGGCAATGCGCTTTTCCGCCTGAAACGCTATGCGGAAGCGGAAGTCGCTTACACGGCCGCATTGAAATCCGAGCCCGGGAACAGGGACGCGGTCGTGTTCCGCGCCGCGTGCCGGTCCAAGCTCGGCCGTCCGTCCGAAGCCCTCGAGGACTACGACGAGGCGATCCGGATCAATCCCTCCTCAGCGGCTGAATGGAGGCTTCGGGGACTCGTGAAAATCAGGCTCGGCGACCGGGCCGGCGCGTGCGAGGATTTCGCGAAGGCACGGAGCCTGGGGTTGGCGGCGGCGGAGGGGGAGATCAGGAAGTACTGCAAAGGGCTGTGATGTGTGGGAAATAGACGGTTTGGATATTATCAAAATCAATGTCATCCCCGCGGAAGTGTTTTTTCATCCGCGTCAGCGGACGGGGATCCAGATGTAGGTCCGAAAGCCTCGTCCCGCTCACGCGGGCCTCGGCATTTCGGACCTACAATCCGGAACCCGGAACTCGGAACCCGGGACTCAAGATGGATTCAAATCACCGAACAGACTGAGATCGATCCCAAGAAAATAAAAGGGTAAAAAAATGTATCCCAACCTGATCACCATCGGCCGTATCTTTCTGGCCCTCGGCGTGGTCGTCATCTTCAATCTGGGTTTCTGGTGGCGCATCGCAGCCGTGGCCCTGACGATACTGGTCATTTATCTGGATTCGCTCGACGGATACGTGGCGCGCAAGCTCAAGCAGGCCAGCGACGTGGGCGCGCTGTTCGACATCACCGGTGACCGCATCGTCGAACACATCTACCTGATCTATTACTCCGTCGTGGGACTCGTCTCGGTCTGGGTGCCCATCGTTTTCGTGACGCGGAGCTTTCTCGTGGACACGCTTCGGACTGTGGCCTTTTCCCGCGAGGGCAAGACGCCATTCGGACGGAACACCATGATGAAGTCGCCGGTCACGCGTTTTCTCACGGCATCGCGTTTCAGCAGGGCCGTGTACGGAGTATCGAAAATTCTGGCTTTCGTCCTGCTCGGTCTCATCTATGCGTTCCGGGCCGGATTCGAGCAGGGAATCCGATGGCTGTCAGCCGAACAGGTGCAGCACCTTTCCGCATTCACGCAGATCCTCGTCTGGATCATGGTGGCGTTGAACCTGATCCGCGGACTCCCGGTTCTCTGGGACGGCCGGTATTACCTGTTCGACAAGTACCTTCCCCGTGACATGAAAAAGGAGGGTTGACGGCCGTGCGCTGGGCCGTGTTCGACGTGGACGGCACGCTTCTGCCTGGAACGTCCATGGAAAGGATGGCGGTGCGGCGGCTCGTGGAATCCGGAGTCGTCACAGCATCCATGCTGACCCGCTTCCTACTGTCCGGATTGCGGGACTTGGCGCGGGCGGGGATTCCCGGATTGCTCCGGAACAAGGACTATTTCAGGGGTCTCCGGGAGCGGGATCTGTCCGCGTTCTCGGAGGAAATGGTCCGGCGGGTCGTGGTTCCACGGATCCCTTCCGCGGCCCGCGAGGAGATGGAGGGACTGCGACGCAAGGGGTTCCGGATCCTGCTATTCAGCGGCGCCCCCGATTTCATGCTCCATCCCCTGGCCCTGGCCATCGGCGCGGACGCGGCCATCGGCACCGTGCTCGAAACCGAAAACGGACGGTTTTCCGGTAAAGTCGTGGGCGAACATCTGTACGGACCCGCGAAAACCGCGATTCTTAAAGAGAAGGCTGCGGAACTGGAACTGGATTTCATGAAGTCCGTCGTGTTCGCGAACGACGCCACGGACGCGGATCACATGCGTCTCTTCGGCACGGCCGTGGCCGTGAACCCCAGGGCCGGACTGAAACGGGAGGCGGGGAGGAAGCGGTGGCGGGTGGTGCGGTGGGCAGGCAGTCATTAAGGATGACCGATTTTAGGGTGAAGTCAATAATTTGAATAACCACTCTCCATCCATCTCCTCATCGGCCGTTTTACCCACTGACGCGAAAAGATTAATTCATCCCGACTGTAAACGGGAGCAGTTCGTGTCCTCTTCTATTTTTCCCTGGAAATCGATCATCCTTTGGCTTTCTGTCCTGATTTGCCGCCCGAACGGCTATTCCGGGACAATCCCTCCGGATCGTCTCGCTGAATGGAACCCCGGCCTGACCGCGGTTGGCGGGATTCCGCATCGGACCACGGTTTTCCGCATGCTCACCCCGGGAGGCGGAGACGACACGCCCGCCATACAGGACGCACTGGATAGTGTCCGGAAAACCAGGTCGTCCTTCTTGGACCCGGGGACTTCCATATTTCCTCAGAAGGACTTCTGATGGACCGGTCCGGAATTACACTGCGGGGTTCAGGCCCGGACCGGACGCGGCTTCTCAAAAATCCTGAAATCAACTGGGTTCCCGTGATCGTCATCGGCAACCGCTGGTCAGGCGACAAGCTGATGGACGTCTCCTATCCATTGGCCGAGACCGGCGCGAAGGGAAGCCGATCCATACAGCTCGCAACCCCGCCGGATCCGCCCCTGACCGCGGGGGAGCTCGTTCTGCTTGACGAGGAAACCGATCCGGAACTCACCGAATGGAGCCAGGATTCCCCGGCAGGGGACGATTCCCGCGCCTGGTTCTGCCGAATGAACCGGCCCATCTCCCAGGTGATGGAGGTGGAGTCCGTGAGCGGGACGTCCGTCTCCTTCACGACCCCGCTCCATATCGCGTTCCGGACCGCCTTCCACGCCCAGCTTTCCCGTTTCGGCGAGGACTGGAGGGGCCCGGATCCCAGGCCAGCCACGAAATGGTCCGGTGTCGAGGACCTGTATCTGGAAAAGGGAAGCGCGGGAAACATCCAACTCGAAGTGTGCGTCTTTTGCTGGGTGAAAAACGTCGAAAGCAGCCACACGGACGGATCGAGCATAGACCTCACGAGCTGTTTCCGGTGCGAGATCCGGGACTCCTACATCCACACCAGCGACAATCCGAACCCCGGCGGCGGCGGGTATCTGCTCAGCCTGTCCCGCGGCTCCGCGGACAACCTCGTCGAGAACAACGCGTTCTGGAACGCGAACAAGGTCATGGTCATGCGTTCCACGGGCGGAGGGAACGTCATCGGCTACAATTACTTCGAGGACGGGTGGATCGAATACCAGCCGAGCTGGGTGGAGTCCGGAGCCAACGCGAGCCACATGACAACGCCCCACTATGAGCTGTTCGAAGGGAACCAGGCCTTCAATTTCGACGGCGAAAGCACGTGGGGCAATTCCATCTTCATCACCGTGTTCCGCAACCACCTGACCGGGAAGCGCCGATCCATTCCTCCTCTCCGATTGACGGACGAGGGATTCCCGCGCGCCGCAAGCCTGGCAGCCGGGCACTGGTGGTATACCTTCGAAGGGAACGTCCTCGGAACGGAGACAATGGATCCTGCCCCGTATTCCTCGTACGCCTACGAGACTTTCTTCCCGTGGGACAGCGACCCGGTCGGATTGTGGAAACTGGGCGTGGGGCAGGAGTGGGGGCCTGCGGATCCCAAGGTTCTGTCCACGGTCATCCGGCACGGGAATTTCGATTATGTCACGCGAGAAGTGAAATGGGATGATTCCATACCGGACCATGACCTCCCGAATTCGCTGTACCTCTCCGGCAGACCCGGATTCTTCGAGGACCGGAGCCTGGCCCTGGGTCGATCCCTCGGACGAAGTCAAACTGCACCGCCTTCCGGCCCGTGAACGTTTCGATACAGCGCATGGGATCACCGCGATTCATCCGGAGTTCGAGGCGTCCGGATCCATAGCCGGGATGCTCCGGCTGTACGCCTATCCGAATCCGTTCAATTCAACGGTGCGGCTGGGATATGAACTGCCGGTCTTGGAGGGGAATGTCCGGCTTTCCGTTTATGACATGAAAGGCCACCGGGTTTGCGAACTCGAAGCGGGGGAACCGGAACGGCCGAAGGCGACCGTGGTCTGGAACGCCGAGGGGTTGCCTTCCGGAGTTTACCTGATCCGGCTGGAGGCGGGGTCTTTCGCTGTCACGCGGAAGGTGGTGCTGGCGAGGTAATGATGTGTTCGGTTATTCCGGAGGCGCCGGGTAAAGGAGGTGTCCGATAGCCTCGCTGAAAAGCTTGCCCCGGACTTGATCCGGGGATGCTCGGCATATCGGACCTACAACTGACTATAGTTCGATTTCATCAGACACCGGAGCAGGAATTCCCACGTGGCGAATTATGACCGTTTTTTACTTGACTCCTCTTGTGATTCTATTACATTAGTTGGTTATTCCCCCTCAGCGCAGAGGTAATATGAAAGGAGATGCTATGTATTCTCACTTGGTTTCTGCGCGGAAGCGCCCGGCACGCTGCCTCCTCGTTTCCCTGGCGTTCTTTCCCCTCCTCGCCCAGGCCCAGCCCTCGGGCGGACCGTACGGACCGGTCCGGAAATTCTACGAGGTCCCGAAGAACGCGGCCCATGTCTACTATGTCGCGACGGACGGCAAAGCGGAAGACCCCGGCCTGACGCCGGACAAACCCACGACTCTCCATGCGGCGTTCGAGAAGGTCGTCACAGGCGACGCGGTCATCCTGCGGGGCGGCACGTACCGCACAGGCGGACTGCGACTGAACCAGGGCATTACGATGCAGCCGTACCGGGACGAAGTCCCGGTGCTCAAGGGCACGCATGTGGCGGACCAGTGGGAAGCCCAGCGGGACAAGACGTGGCGGACCTCGTGGCCCACGCTGTTTCCCGCCAAACCGGACGACTGGTGGCGGCGGCACCGCGAGGGCATGCGCACCCCGCTGTACCGGTTCAACAACGACATGGTGTTTGTCGACGGCGTCATGCTCCAGCAGAAGGGATGGGAGGGCGAACTGGATGAGCACTCGTTCTCCATCGACTACGAGAAGGGGAACGTGTATATCGGCGTCGACCCCTCAGGCAAAACGGTGGAAATCACGGCCTTCGACGACGCGCTCATCCGGGTTCCCGGCGATTGCCACGGAAAGAAGTCGGACGGGAAGGGCCCGCTTATCCGCGGCATCACCTTCACCCGGTACGCCAGGCTCGCGCTCGAGGTGCAGGGCAAGGAAGCCGTGGGCCCGGCTGATCCGTCCACGTTCGGCAAGGACGTGATCGGCACCACGCTGGAGGATGTGACCATCACCTTCTGCTCCCGCGTGGCCGGGTACTTCCACGGCGACCGAACGACGTTCCGCAACTGCCGGATCAGCGACACCAGCACCGAGGGCCTCTATCTCATCGGGTCGGCGGACTGCCTGCTCGAGCGGAACATCATCATGCGCAACAACATCGAGCGGATCACGGGTTACTATCCCGCGGCCGTGAAAATATTCAACCAATGTTACCGCACCGTGTGCCGCGACAATCTCGTCCTGGAACAGCCCAATTCGGAGGGGATCTGGTACGACGTCGGCAACGTGGACGGCGTGTTCGTGAACAACTGGGTGCAGGGCGCGGTCAACGGCTTCTTTTTCGAAATCTCCAAGAATGCCGTGTGCGCAGGCAACGTGTTCAAGGACTGCGCCAACGGTGTATTCGTGCTCAACAGCTCGAACGTCACAGTGACCGGCAACACCTTCATCAACGCGCCCGCGAAGTTTCAGCGCACCGAGCGAAGCGCGGTCGGAGACCATTTCGGGTGGCACCCGGCCACCGGCCCGGACGTGGACAAGCGCGACGGCCACATCTTCGAGAATAATGTGCTGGCCGCGGGTCCCGGATACCGCGATCCCCTGCTCCGGTTCGAACAGGCCGCGGTCCTGTGCGGCAAGCTCGACAAGCCGCAGGCATCGTCCGTGGACGGAAATGTCTATGTGCGCGCGCCGGGCGCGGAGCGCGATACGCTGATCCTCTGGGCGCCCGCGGCCGAAAAGGACTGCAGCACGGGATTCGTGACGCCCGCCGAGGCGGCCCGAGCGGTTTCCGGGATGGAGGCGCACGGCCGGCTGATGGTTTCGGACCTCGGATCGGTTTTCATGAGTCCGGACCTGGGGAATTTCCGTCCTGTCCCGAAAGCACTTTTTCCGACCGGCGTCCGTATCCCGGAAAACATCCTGAAATTGACAGGCACGAAAAGAGGTAAGACTCCTGTCCCGGGCGCGTATCAGCCGGGGAAATAAGCGGGGCTAAATGTACCGGGCACCTCACAGGCGCCCGGTACATTTAAAGATGCAATGCACCTCGGCCTTAGAACCTCCTTCGGGAGGTTCTTTTTTATAATTCCCTTTTGGATTTTCGGACATGAAGCGTATATTAAATATGCCAATGTCCTGTCGGACACTCCCTGCTGATTCCATCCAAAAACCCGCTTCCCGGTATTCCTGTATTCCGGGAGCAGCCCTCGTCCTATGCCTTCTCCTGTTCATCCCGTCCCGGTTGTCCGCGGGTACCTCCGGCATACTCGAGGGTTCGGTGCGAGACGCGGAAAACGGCGGTCCCCTGCCCGGTGTCAACGTTCTGGTGGAAGGAACACCGCTCGGCGCGGTCACGGACGCAACCGGCCGTTTCCGTATCCTGGACGTGCCCCCGGGCGATGTGACGGTCCGGTTCCGGATCGTGGGGTACCGCATCCTGCGTGTCACCGGTGTGACGGTGCGGCCCGACCTGAGGACAAGGCTCGACGGAACGGCCCTCGAGCCCGCGGCCATACTCCTCGATCCGGTCGAGGTGAAGGCCGAGCCCCCGGCCATTCAGAAGGACATCACCGGAAGCGCGGTGCGCGTGGCGGGGGACCGCTTCGACCGGATGCCCGTGAGCGCTTTTCTGGACGTTCTGCCCACTCTGCCCGGAGTCACCGGTTCGGGCCACGTCCGGGGAGGCCGGGAGAACGAGGTGCTCGTCCTGATGAACGGGCTTCCCATGCGCGACATGATGTCCGGCGAGACGGGAATACGCATCCCCCGCGCAGCGGTCGGGCAGATGGAGATACAGACCGGCGGGTTCGAATCGGAATACGGCAACGCCCTGTCCGGCGTGGTGAACGTCATCACGCGGAGCGGGGCGAACCGGTTCGACGCGGCCGCATCGGGCGAGACCGATGATTTCCGGGGGATCACGCAGAAGGACAGGGCCTCGCGCCTCGAGGCGTCCGCGGGCGGTCCCGCGGTCCGCGACCGTTTCCATTATTTCGCGGCCGCGGAGTTGAACCGGAGCGGCACCCGCTGGTGGCAGGATTTCCGCAATTTTTTCAGCGGCCCTGGTTTCGAAGGACGCCTCCGGCTTCATCCGGCTGGACGGACGGTTCGGCCCGGCCCTGCGCGTCTCCGGCCAGGCGCTGGCGTCGACCCGGGAGTGGCGCGATTACGAGTTCAGCTGGCGGTACAACCTCGACGGCCTGCCCCCGCGGAACCGGGACGCGGCCTGGGCGGCCTTGCTCTTCTCTCTCGTCCTTTCGAAAAACACGGTGCTGAATCTCGATTTCAACTACTGCCGGATGAGAAGCCGCATCGGAAGCGACGCGTGGATTGCGGACGCGGTGCCCTATGGCTACGACTTTTTTCTCCAGTATGTGATCTCCGGCGGACGTGCCTGGCGCGCGGACGACCGCCAGGAAATCGGCATCGTGCGCGGAACCGCGACCAGCCAGATCAACGACCATTCGCTGGTCAAGACCGGGTTCGAAATCCGTTTCCACGGCATCCGCGGAGACTGGTCCAAGACCGAACCGCAGACGACCTTTTACGGACGGCCCCTGCCGGACCGGCCGCCGCTCGATTTCAGCACGCGCTACTCCACAGCGCCCGTGTCCGGGAGCCTGTTCCTGCAGAACCGGTACGAGCTGACGCGCGAGGGCGGGTTGATCAGCGCGGGCGTGCGCTGGGATTTTCTCGATCCCAGAGCTGACCGGCCCATGGTGGAATGGATTCCGGTGAAGCCGGACGAGTATGAGGGCCGGGTCAGCCGCCGCGTGCCCGCTTCATTCAAGTCCGTGGTGAGCCCCAGGGCCGGATTCACGGCGCCGCTGTCGCCGAGGCTTCAGCTGTTCAGCAATCTCGGCTGGTACGCCCAATTCCCCGCCTTCCACTATCTCTACGCCGGTCTTGACAACCGCACCCTGCGGAACGGCATGAGCGTCATCAAAGGCAATCCGGATCTGAAACCCGAAACGAACCAGGTCTGGGAGGCCGGGCTGAAATGGTCGGTGCCGCCGGCCGGAGTGCTGTCCCTGACGGTTTATTCCAAGCAGTCACGCAACCAGGTGGACACCCGAACATTCATCCCGACCAACAGCCGTATGCTCGGCGATTACGGTTTCGCGGAATATGTGAACAACGACAGAACCGAGGCGTCCGGAGTTGAAATCAGCCTCAGCCGCGAACGCGGCCGGCGCCTCAATGGAAACTTATCCTACACATATATGACGGCCGAGGGCATCGGCGGCTCGGAGAACAACGGAATCCAATACTTTGAATGGGGGTTTCCGCCAGCGACCCGGCTCTATCCGCTGTCCTGGGACCAGCGCCATACCTTCAAGGCCGGTCTCGACCTGACGCCCGGACACGGCCTGGAGGCGGGCGTGTTCGCGGAGTTCCACTCGCCCCTGCCGTACACCCGGTATCCGTCGGCCGACGGTTTCACGCCGGATGATCCGGACCGGCCTTTCGTGCCGAACAACAGGCGGATGCGATCGTGGCGCATGGTGAACGTCAAGGCCTCGTGGACGGTACGGACCGGCGTCCGGCTGCCGTCCGCAGTCGTCTTCTACGCGGACGGGAGGAATGTGTTCAACGAGAGAAACATCGTGTGGATGGACGCATCCGGCCGCGTGGGCGGAGAACTGGACGACCCGTCCGGATTCTGCGCGCCGCGGCGCGTGCGGGCCGGCCTGAGGGTGGAGTTCAAATGAAGGGCCCTTCGAACGGATCTGCCCGCGCATGCGCCGCGTTCCCGGTCTTTGCGGCCCTTCTGCTGACGGCTGCGGCCTGCCAGGAATCTTTGCCGCCATACAGGACGCCGTCCGAAGTGTTCACCCTGACTCTGAGGGCCGATCAGCCGGACCTCGACGCCGTGCACCGCGACCTGGACGACATCTCCGCTGGAAAAGGCGGGCTCGGTTTCAGCATGGACCTCAGGAACGTGTTCGACGAGACCCTGGCTGACACAACGCGAGAGCCGCTCGGAGAACTGCAGATCTGGGGGCGGGACGATGCCACGGTCTTCATCACGATCGGGCTGAACCGGTCGGACGAGATACTGACGCATGCGATACAGTGGGACGGATTGCTGATTTTCAGTCCGGGCGATTCCCTGCGTCTGGCCGAAGTGTGCCGGACCTGGCTGGACGACCGGGACCGGCCGGTCTGGACGCTGGTGGGCGAACCCGTCATCGATAACGGCCGTGTCCGGTACCCGCCTATGGACATGGCCGCCCGGGCATGGGTTCAGCCTTTCGACCGGGCGCCGGCCGTGTATTCAAACACCGTTCAGTTCCGGATGTTTTTCAGTCGGAAAAACGAATGAACCGCTGAGGCAGGTGCGTGCCCGTCCGCCCGTGAAAACTGGAGGACCGTACCGCTTTATCCCAATGCCGCCGATGCGGTTATGATCCGCATCCCATCCCCATCAACCGGGAGACTCCATGAAGCAGGCAGATCAGAAGAAACAGGGCCCGGCCGCGGACCGAATCCCCCCAGTCACAAAAATGACATACGGCCTGGGAACGGCCGTGGATATGTGGGGACTGTGGCTGTATCCCGGGGTCGCATTCGCCGTGTTCAACATTTACCTCGGGGTCAGCCCGTGGCTGGTCGGCCTGGCGCTGACCATTGTCCGGATCTGGGACGCGGTGATGGATCCCATCATCGGCTGGCTGTCCGACAATCTACGGTCGCGGCACGGCCGCCGCAGGCCCTTCATCCTGTTCGCCGGCATCGCCAGCGGGCTCGGCCTTCCCCTGCTGTTCGCGGTGTCGCCCGCGTGGGCCGACCGCACGTTTCTCGGCGCCTCGGTCGTGTTCTGGTACATGACGCTGTCCACCCTGATCTATTTCCCGATTGTCAGCGCGTTCTCGGTTCCCTTCAACAGCCTCGGCGCGGAGATGAGCCCCGATTATGACGAGCGCACGTCCATCATGACCTACCGGAGCGTGATGCAGAAAATCTTCGAAGTGGGCAATTTTTACGCGCTTCGCTTCACGAACCTCTCCTGGTTCCTCCTGCCGGACGGGAGCGGGAAGAATACCCTGCGCGGCATGCAGGTGTACACGTCCATCCTGGGCGTGCTCATGGCGGTGTTCGCTGTGATCATCTTTATGCGGGTGAAGGAGCGGTATTACGACAAGGTCGTGCTCAAGATGAAGGACAAGATTTCCATCAAGAGCGCGTTCTACGAAACCCTGAAATGCCAGCCATTCCGGCTGATGCTCGGCGCGGGCGGCGCGTTCACGCTCGGCACCAGCATGGTCGGGGCGCTGGGCTATTACGCGACCGTCTATTACGTGTGCGGGGGCAGTACGATACGGGGCGATAACTGGAATTTCTTTATGGGTATCGCGTTCATGGTCGGCGGGCTGATCGGCGCGCCGATTCTCGCACAGGTGGCTCGTCACATCGGCAAGAAAAATGCGATGATCGCGGCTGCTTCCATCGGGATTATCGGGTACGGCGGGTCCTGGTTCCTGTACAATCCAGCGATCCCGTGGCTCCAGACCGTGGCTTCCGGGCTGATGGGCATGGCTTCGGCCGGATTGTGGATGGTACACAGCTCGATCGGCGCCGATGTGATCGACTACGACGAACTGCACACGGGCAAGCGGCGCGAGGGATCCTTCACCGCCTGTTCCTCCTACATCCTGAAGCTCGGCAATTCGGGAGGGTACCTGGTGTCCGGGCTCATACTCGGATGGGCGGGTTTCAATTCCGCGGCCGCTGTGCAGACACCGAAGACGATATTCTGGATACGCGCCATGCTCGCCGGTATTCCGATCGCCGGCCTGCTGGCCGTGATATTGCTGGTTTCGCGCCTGATCCTGACCAGGGAGAAATGCGCGGAAATCCGATGCGAGCTCGAGAAGCGTAGGGGAACGGTTTAAAAAAGGTTCCGTGTTTCGAGTTCCGGGTTCCGGGTTGAAAGCAAAGAACGTAAGTTTTTGGTAGCCGCAGCCTTCAGGCTGCGCTTGAGAGAAGGTTTCTGGTTCGATGCGCAAAGCGCAAAGCGCAAAGCGCAAAGCGCAAAGCGAGAAAGGGGATCCTCCAGTGCCTGAAAAACGAAGCGGCGTGAAAAACAGGAGCCGGACGAAGACCCGATCCGCGACAACCGCAAAAGCGCGCAAACCCGTCCGTGCGAAGCCCGCATCGAAACCCGAGGTGCCTCCGGACCCCATGCACGACGGATCCAGGAAGCCGGACGACGTTCTGCTCCGGAAAATGCTGGGGAAAACCATGGGGTTGTGGGAGGAACTCCGGTCCCATCTGGCCGCGACCGATCCGCCCATTGTCGAGGAATGGAAGTTTTATGGCGTCAAAAACGGATGGAGCATGAAGGTTCTTTGCGGGAAGCGGAACCTGTTCTTCTTCGTTCCCCGCGAAGGCGGATTCATGGCGGGATTCACGTTCGGAGAAAAGGCGACTGAGGAAATCATGCGGAGCCGGCTTCCGGAACGCCTGAAGCAGGAATTGCGCGAATCCAGAAAATACGCCGAGGGCCGGGGCTTGGGCGTGGAGGTGAGAACCAGGACGGACGTTGAGGCCGTCAAGGAACTCACCGGCATCAAGAGCCGGAACTGAAAACGGTGGTTCCCCGAATCCCGGCCGCGACGGCAATTCGCGGCCGGGCGGTCCGGGGATGAGGACCGGGCACATCGACTGTTCCTCAGGTTTCGTACTTGTACGGAGTGTGCGAAATGATTATCTTATACGGAGCGGGACGAGATACGGAGCAACGCTCATCCGAAGTCGGGAGGTCTTGATATGGAAAGAATCCGGTTCATCGAGCATAAGGGGAAGAACATTCTGCTTGAAGACTTCTCGGAAGTCAAGCCGGGGGAGGAATTCCAACAGACATTGGAGAAGGCCGCACTGGCCATCCGGTCCCAACCCCTGAAATCCGTTCTGGCGCTTTTTGACGCAACAGACGCGAATTTCGACATGGAGGCGCTCACCGCGCTGGGTGATTTCGTGAAAAAAAACACGCCCCACGTCAAATATGCTACAGTCGTCGGCATCTCGGGACTTCTGACCATTGCCCTTCAGGCCGTTCAGCGTGTCGGCGGACGGGATTTCAAGGTCTGCTCCTCGCGCGAGGAAGCCCTGGACTTTCTGGCCGGGCTGGAATAGACGGGTTTTTAGAAAACCGGACGAATCCCGGGGTCGACCCCGGGGTTGTATCATGAACCTCCTGCAGGCAGGTGAAGCCGGCGGGAGGTTTCTGTTTTTTTAAAACCCGTTCCCGGATACATTTTTTTTACATCTTGTGACTTGACCATCCGACTTTCAGAACGTATATTAACTACGTTGTAGTTAGATACCTGCCCATGCGGAGCGTTGTGCCGAATGAAAAAGATTCCGGATCTCACCAAAGCCGAATATGACATTCTCCGGGTGCTGTGGAAGCACGGGGAGAGATCCGTGCGCGAAGTGCATGACAGCCTCCGCCACAGCCAGGGCTGGGCCCTCACCACGGTCCGCACCATGATGGACCGGATGGAACGCAAAAAACTGCTGTCCAGAAAAGAATCCGGGGGCGTGTACGTCTACAGGCCGCTGATTTCCAGGCCGGAGGGTCTTACGAAAATGGTGCGGTTCTTCGCGGACCGGGTGCTTGAGACGGATACCGACACCGTGGTCGCCATGTTCTCCGGGACCAAGGGGCTCACGGAGGATGAGATCGAGGAGTTGAAAAAGCTTTTGGACCGGGAGGAATCGGAATGATCTTTGGATCATGGGCCGTGGCGGCCGTCCGATGGCCTTCCGCGGTCGTCGGATTCCTGGGCTCGCAGGCCGTATTCTCTGCGGTACTGTTCGCGGTCGTGCTCCCGCTGACCCTGATCTGCGGCCGCAGGTGCCGCCTGCTGGCAGCGGGTTTGTGGTCCCTGGTGTTCGTCCGCCTTCTGCTTCCCGCGGACCTGGCCGCGCCTTTTTCAGGACGCATGCTGATCGAATCCGTACTGAGACGCCCGGCCGCGGCGACTGTGGCCGTTTCAGCGACTGTTCCAGAAACCCTGAAACCGGCCCCCCCGCCGGCCGTTGTTCACGTCGAAGCCGGCGTGACCCCGAGGAAAAACGGGTTCCAGACTTTGCACGCCGTCCTGTTTTTCGCCTGGCTGTCGGGCCTGCTCGCCGCGGCCGCGACATACGCCACGCGTCTGAAAAAATACGAGCGAATGGCCTGGGAGGCGGAATCCTGCCGCGACGTCCGGCTTCTGGAAATTCTGGCGAAATGGCAAACCCTGTTCCGCGTCCGGCGGCAGGTGCGTCTCGCCTTCGGGCCGTGCCGGATTTCGCCTTTTACCGTGGGCATTCTGCGTCCCGTGATCGTCCTGCCCTCCTGCATGCGGAAAAGCGATCCGGAGCGGACGATCGAACCCGTAATCGCCCATGAGATGGCCCATGTCCGCCACTGGGACGATCTCTGGATCCGGCTCCAGAACCTCGTCCAGATCGTTTATTTTTTCAATCCCGTCGTCTGGCTGGCCGGGCGTCAGGTGCACCAGCTTCGCGAAGAGTCCCGCGACGCGTCCGTGCTGGCGAAGCGGTTGATGTCCGGCAAGCGGTACGGAACCGCCTTGCTCGAGACCGTCCGGATGCGGCTGGAACCGTCCGACGACCTGGTCCTCCTGCCGCGCTTCGCGGACGAGAAGACCCGGATGATCCAGCGGCTGAGAAATATCCAGCGTCCTGCGTTTTCAGGCAGGGGGCGGACCGCGTTCTCCCTGGCGATTTTAGCGGTTTTCGCGATGTTCGCGCTTCCCATGGCGAGGCTCGCGGAAGCGGCCGTTGTTGCTGAAATCCAGCTTGATCCGCCTGTGCCGGGGGGCGTTCTCAGTCTGCAATGCGGACGGGATTGGGACGGGAACGGCTGGTATGATCACAACGGCGTGGACATCGGAAGAGGCGGGAAACCCTGCACGGTTCTGGCCGCGGCCGCGGGACGGGTGATCTCATGCGGAACGGACGAGATTTTTCCGCAATTCAGCGAGGTCACGGTTGATCACGGCCAGGGATGGCGCACGCGTTACCTTCATATCCAATGCCTGGCTGTCCGGCCCGGCTCAACGGTCGAAATGGGGCAGGTCATCGGACGGACGAGGTCCTGCCTGCACTTCGAGGTTTTGAAGCACGGAATCGTTCAGGATCCGGAATCGTTTCTCACTCTCCCCAGGCAGCTGACGCGAAAAGTCGTCAAACCCTGATCCCAGGCGCCGGATCAGGCGGCTTCCGCATCCTGCGAGGGGATTTTTTTATCGAGGGAAACTACATTGTAGTCTTCGTAATGGGATCATTTCTTCGTGGCTTTGATAAAGACGTTTGCCTGGTGAACGCTGGAATTATCAGGAAGATCAGGAAGAAGGCATTTCAGCCGACTCAACCCGTGAACGGATAGTCCCATGGATGAAATATGAGGTTTCCAGGCGGATCCTCCTGTTCCGTCTCTGGATGGCGAGTCCGAATTCATGTCGAAACCTTCCAACCTGCGGGCTCGTAATCCACTATGTGGGACGCTCTGGACAATGACCGGACTCTACGAGACCGAGGCTGTTCCAGACCCGGGTCCCTCCATCTGAACGCGGATAAAAGGAGAAAAGATGAAAAACCGGATTCGAACCATCCCCGTCTGGGTCATGGCTGCCTGTCTTTCAGCCGGCACATCGGCCCGTGCCGGCCAGGCGCCCGCGGACACGCTGAAGTCCAGTCCCGTGATCATCGGTCAGCAGTACACCCTCCGCTCGAAGGCCTGCGGCAATGACCGTACGGTCTATATCTCCCTGCCCGCCGGTTACGAGACGGAATCCAACCGGCGGTACCCGGTTTTCGTCGCTGTCGACGGCCAGTGGAATTTCAACCAGAGTGGATTGGCCGCGGGGGCGCTTTCGGGCAACGGCGTGATTCCTCCGATGATCGTCGTGGCCGTTCACACGGGCGAGCGCCGTGACTTTTACCTTCTGCCCGAAAGGGATCCGAACACCAGGACCGGAGGGGGCGCGGATTCGCTTCTGGCATTCATCCGGGACGAACTCATCCCCTTCGTGGATGGCCGGTACAGAACACTTCCCCGGCGCGTGCTGGCCGGGACTTCGTACGGGGGCGTTTTCGTCATGCACGCGTTTCTGAGCGAACCGGAGCTCTTCGACGCCTTCCTGACGCTGAGCCCCAGCATGTGGTGGCACAACGGGCTCATGCTGAAAAGAACGGAAGCCTTTCTGAAAGCGAAGGCCGAGCTCCGCAAGGTTCTGTACGTGACCGTGGCAAACGAGGGACCGGGTATGGGCGTGAACGCGCTCGCGGAGATTCTGAAACAGCACGCGCCGAAGGGTCTGGCCTGGCGGTTCGACGAGTACCTGAACGAGATTCACGGCACCATCTCCTATAAAAGCACATACGACGGGCTTAAATTCACCTTTTCGGACTGGCGTTCCGCACCGGCGCGATTCGAGACCGAAGGCGATCTCCTGAAGGACGGGGACACGGTGACCGTGAAATTGTCGGGCGAGGGACGCGACATCCGGTATACGCTGGACGGATCGGATCCTTCCGAAAAATCGGCTCTCTATGAGAAACCCCTGATCGTGACACAGCCGTTGAAGATCAAGGCCGTGCCGGTGTTCGGCTATGGAATTCCGGGAACCGCGGATTCCCTGACCCTCCGCGTCCTTCCCAGGCTGAAGGCTGAAACGAAAACGCCCAAATTGACGCCCGGCCTGCGGTACGCTTACGGCGAGGGAAACTGGGACCTGCTGCCGGACGCGTCCGCCTGGATTCCGGTTAAAACCGGAATCACCCGCGACGCTGAAATGAAGGAGCGGAGGAGGGATATCCATTTCGCCATGACGTACACCGGATATCTGGAAGTTCCCAAAACAGGCGTATACCGCTTCCATCTGACGTCGGACGACGGCAGCCGGCTCGACATCGGCGGTCAGACCGTCGTATCGAACGACGGCCTGCATGACATGGTCGGTCAATCCGGCAAAGCGTATCTGGAGAAGGGATTGCACCGGTTCACGATTTCCTATTTTCAGAAGGACGGCGGATTCGGCCTGAAAGTGGAATATGAGGCGGACGGACTGCCGAGACAGGCGGTCCCCGAGTCGGCTGTCAGCTGTCCGGAGAAGGGCAACCAATAACTCCGAGGTCCCGGCCGACCTCCCGCGGACGGGCGGCCGAACAGGGCGGTTTTCAGACTGACCGCGGTGGTATCGAACCCATCGCCCGACGGCCATGATTGAAAATTTATCAGGTCCGGGTATCCGGATCGAAGGTCTGCGGCCGCGGCTTTCGTAAACCGGAACCGGTTGTGCGTTCAATTGGTCCATTTCAGCGAAAAGAAAAGGAGAAAAAACATGCGCACTCGACTCATTTCCATGCTGTTGACCGGTCTGATTCTCGTATGGACCGGGTGGGCGGCCGCGGGCGAATCCTGCGGCGGCGACAAGGCCTGTGAGAAAGCAAAGGCATGCCCGAAGGCCGGGAAACTGCTCAAGGGAATCGTTCATCTCACGGACAATGACATCCGGTTTCAGACAAAGGACAAGAAGACGATATTCGTGGACCCGATGTCCGGTCCCGAGGATTCGCTCGTCGCCTCTCTCGGCGCCATGAAGCCGGATCTCATTCTGATCACCCACCCGCACGGCGACCACCTGAACCCGGACGTTCTCCGAGCGTACGTGAAGCTGAATCCCAAAGTGATCGTCGCGGGACCCGCGGACGCGGTCCGGGCCGCGAAGGAGAAGGGTTTCGATTCCATGCGGGAAGTGGCGTTGAACAAGACCGCAAAACTGGCGGGTGTCGAATTCGAAACGGTTCCCGCCTATTTCACGGATGGGGATCATCACCCGAAAGCGTCCGGCTGGGCCGGATACGTCCTGCGGATCAACGGCGGCCGGTATTACGTCACCGGTGACACGGGGCCGACCGAAGATGCGGCGAAACTGAAAGCGGACGTGATATTCCCTCTGCTTTGGGGATGCGGCGGAAACTCGGAAGGAGCGGTCAAGCTGGCCGCGCTTTCCAAAGCGATACTGATCGTGCCGGTGCATCACGACGGGTCCAAAGAGGCGCTCGTAAAGCTGTCGGGCATGCTGCCGAAAGATCTTTGCCGCGCGGTTTACCTGAACGGAAAGCTCGCGGCGATGCCGGAATAATGTCCGTATCAGGCTCCGGGAGGTTCCGAACCTCCCGGAGCCTTGAAGCGGACCTCCCGAAAACGGGACCTTCGGGAGGTCCGACATTATAAAATACGTAACCTTCCGTTTTCGTATCCGTTTACAATAGAAACCCCCGCCACTGACGCCATCCATGAAAGGATCCCATGTCCCGATCGACACGATTCTTTGTGGTCCTGTTTCTTGCCCGGTTCGTTCCGGCCGCTGCGGGTACGCAGTCCGTTTCGGACAGCGTTCAAGCCAAGACTCCGTTGCGTATTCCCCGCGTTCATGAGGCTGCCCTGAAGGCCGACGGCGTGATGGACGAGCCTTTCTGGGCGGAAGCCCTGGTGGTGCCGGCCGACATCGAGGTCCGACCCGGTGAGAACATACCGGCCCCGGTCAAAACCGAAGCTTATCTGGTTTATGACGAAACGGCCATTTACGCCGGATTCAAATGCTTCGATCCCGATCCCTCGGCGATCCGTGCCCGCCTGTGCGACCGCGACGCCATCTGGAACGACGACTGGATCCTGATTCTTTTCGACACCTTCAATGACCAGCGCCGGACGTACGATTTCACCTGCAATCCCCTGGGGATCCAGGGCGACATGATCGAAAGCACGACGGGCGGCGGCGACGACTGGGACGCCATCTGGGAATCGTCGGGGCGCGTGACGCAGGACGGATACGTGGTGGAAATGGCCATCCCCTTCCGGGCCCTGGGATTCCAGCGCGCCGACGAGGATCAGATCTGGGGATTCGACGTGGTCCGGAGCCTGCCGCGCAGCGTCCGGCACCACATCGGCGCCTTCCCACGCGACCGGAACAACAACTGCTACATGTGCCAGTCTCTCAAGCTGATCGGATTCGCGGGCGCCACGCCGGGCCGGAACATCGAACTCGCGCCCACGGTCTCGGCCGTTCTGACGCAGGAAAGGAAGGATGGAACGTCGGGTCCGTTCATTGAGAAAGAAAAGCGCATGGATCCCGGGTTCACCGCAAAGTGGGGGTTCACTCCGAATCTGACGGCCGGCGTCACAGCGAATCCGGATTTTTCCAACGTGGAGGCGGACGCGCTCCAACTCGACATCAACACGCAGTTCGCCCTGTACTATTCCGAAAAAAGACCCTTTTTCCTCGAGGGGGCGGACTTCTTTCAGACGCCTTTCAGCCTGGTATACACGCGGACGCTCGCCGATCCGGATTGGGGTGTCAAGGTCACGGGAAAGGAAGGCCGCCACGCCGTCGGTTTCTATACGGTCCGGGACAATCTGACCAACTTCCTGTTTCCCGGCGCGGAAGGTTCCGATTCCGGGACCCGGAAGGAGGGGAGCCAGGGAACGGTGCTTCGGTACCGGACCGATGTCGGGAAAAATTCGAACATCGGCCTGGTGATGACCGAAAGACGGAGCGGAGGATACGGAAACAGCGTCGCGGGTGTGGACGGCAACGTGAAGTTCACTCAAAAGGATCAGTTGACGTTCCAGGTGACGGGGTCGTCCACAGATTATCCGGATACGATTGCCTCGGAGTACGGCCAGCGCAGGGACGCTTTCCGGGCGTCCGCCGTTCACCTGTACTACGGCCACAGCACGCGGACATGGGAGGCGTACCAGTTTTTCAGGCGCGTGGAACCGGGTTTCCGGGCCGATCTTGGTTTTATCACCCAGGCCGGTTTCACGTATTCGGAAACGGGCGGCTCCCTCATCTCGAGACGCGATCCGGGGAGCTGGTACAACTGGCTGAGTCTGTACGGCAGTGTTGACCAGAAATACGATTGGAACGGAACCGCTCTGCACCGGGCCGTGACCAGCCGGGTCAATTATCAGGGGCCCCTGCAATCGAGCGCCGGCGTGTACGGCGAGATCGGCCGCAACAGGTACCTGGGCCGGTCTTTCCGCGCCAACTGGGTGAATGGGTGGGCGTTCCTGCGGCCTTCCGGATTCGCGGCATTTCAGGTCTCCGGCAGGTTCGGAGACCTCATCGATTACGAGAACTGCCGGCCCGGCCGGAACGGGAATCTGGGGTTGTGGATGGAATTGCGGCTCGGCCGCCACCTGCAGACCGAAATCGAACACAATCGGGATCGGCTCGACGTGGACGGGGGGCGGCTCTACACGGCCCACATCGAGAGACTCCGGATCATGTACCAGTTCAGCAAACGCCTGTTCCTCAGGTCCGTGTCCAGTACCGGCAATATCAGAAAAACGCCCTGCTCTATACCGACCCGGAAACGGTATCGAAAACCGAAGGTCTCTTCACCCAGGTTCTGCTGTCCTATAAAATCAATCCGCAGACCGTTTTCTTTCTCGGGTATTCGGACAATTCCTACGGCGACAGCGAGATTCCCCTGCTGCAGACCGACCGCACCGTATTCGCGAAGATCGGGTACGCCGCTCAGCTGTGAGGCGGACGCCGGCCGCTCGGAGCCGTTGCGCCGAACAGCGGACGATGGAAACAGTGCGGACCTCCCGAAGGCCGAAGGCCCCCCTCCGGAGGTCCGCTTTTGATTGCTTCAGGCCTGTTAAAATCCATATATTTCAAGAAGAAATCCGCAGGCCTGACCATCCGTGAAACCATCCCTGACAGGAGTCCTCCCTTGCATCCCGGATTCTGCAAACATTTCATTCTCATTTTACCGGCTGTTCTGCTTGCCGGGTTCCTGGCATGCGTTTCGGACAGGACGGACGCAGGCGCCTTCCGCACCGGCCGGTACTCCAATCTCTTCACCGAATTGCTCGGGATTCCACAGGGCGCTGTTCAGGTGAAATTGGATTCGGTCTGGAATCAGCTTTTCCACGGGGACGCGGATAGCCAATCTGTCTATTATCCGGTCGGTCCGGACATGGCCTACATCCTGGACGTCCTTCACGGGGATGTGAGGAGCGAGGGTCAGTCGTACGGCATGATGATCGCGGTGCAGATGGACAAAAAAGAGGAATTCGACAGGCTCTGGAAATGGGCCAGTATGTATATGCAGCACCGGTCCGGGCCGCGGCAGGGATTCTTCTCCTGGCAGCTCAGGACGGACGGCGCCATGATGGATCCCAATTCCGCGTCCGACGGCGAGGAATACATCGTCACCGCCCTGTTTTTCGCGTCCGCCCGCTGGGGCGACGGTGCGGGCATCTTCAATTACAGGGCCGAGGCACAGGCCATTCTGGACGCCATGCTGTCCAAGGCCGATTCCGCGGACGAGGACTCGGTCATCACCAACATGTTCAACCGCGAACACAAGCAGGTGGTGTTCGTGCCCACGGGATTCGCGGACGACATCACAGATCCCTCCTATCACCTCCCGTCCTTCTACGAGATCTGGGCGCTCCGGGCCGACAAGGAAAATGAATTCTGGAAAGCGGCCGCCGATACCAGCCGTTCCTTTTTCCGGAAAACGCTCCACCCGGTCACGGGCCTGAGCCCCGATTACGCGCATTTCGACGGAACGCCCGCGGACCTGTGGAACGGAGGGCACCGGGATTTCCGGTTCGACGCGTTTCGCACGATCATGAACATCGCCATGGATCACGCCTGGTTTTCAAAGGACCCCTGGCAGGTCGAGGCCTGCAACCGGCTCCAGGGCTTTTTCCGGTTGAAGGGAATGGACCGCTATGTCAACCAGTACACGCTGGACGGGAAACCGCTTTCCGCGGAGAACAGCGGCGCCCTGGTCGCGGCGAACGCGGTCGCGAGCCTGGCCGCGACCGATCCCGGACGCGCCGATTTCGTGAAGGCCCTGTGGGATCAGAAAGTCCCTGACGGGAAGTACCGTTATTACGACGGGCTTCTGCACTTGATGGCCTTTCTGCACGTGAGCGGGAATTTCAGGATTTACTTGCCCGAGGGTTCGGCGGCTACGGGTCAATAAGACGGGCCGGGCGGTCCGGCGATGCCATCCAGAAGAAAGGGATTCACATGAATACCGCAAAACATCAGCTTTTCGCCCGCCTGAGCGGATCGCGCAGCCGCCGATTCGTGTTCATGAAATCCGTCCTGATCCTTCCGATCCTGTTCAGCATGGTACCGGCGTTCGCTACGCCGCCCAGCGATCATGCCGTCGTAATCTCCAGTTGGCAGGACTTGCAGGAAGGATCTGTCCTCCTGCACGACCGGGGCCGGTCGACTCCGCTGGCCGCGGACTCCGCGGATTTTCCGGGCGTGATCCGCGCGTTGAAAAACTTCGGAACGGACGTCGGGCGCGTGACGGGCACGGAACCTGAAATCCTGTTCAGCAGGCTTCCCGATTCCGGGGAAGTGGTCATCGCCGGCACACTCGGGAAAAGCGTTTTAATCGATAGGCTTGCGCGGGAAGGCAGAATCGAGGCGTCACGGATTTCCGGTCGATGGGAAGCCACACTGTTCCAGGTCGTTGAAAAGCCTTTTCCGAGTGTGCGCCGGGCGCTGGTGATCGCGGGAAGCGACAAGCGGGGAACCATTTACGGTTTGTATGAATTGTCCGGAGACATCGGCGTGTCTCCCTGGACCTGGTGGGCTGATGTTCCGGTCGTCAAGTGCAAATCGCTGGCTGTCACGCCCGGCTGGCGGGTTGATGACGGACCGGCGGTGAAATATCGCGGCATTTTTATCAATGACGAGGCGCCCTGCCTATCCGGCTGGACACGCGAGAAATTCGGGGGCTTCAATCACCTGTTCTACGAGAAGGTGTTCGAGCTCATCCTCAGACTGAAGGGCAATTACCTGTGGCCTGCCATGTGGGGGAATGCGTTCAATACCGACGATCCGCTGAATCCCATTCTCGCGGACGAATACGGAATCGTGATGGGCACGTCGCACCACGAGCCCATGCAGAGGGCCCAGCAGGAGTGGAAGCAGTTTGGAAAGGGCCAGTGGAATTACGACCACAATGAGGAGGGACTGAAGGAATTCTGGAAACAGGGGATACGCAACATGGACGGTCATGAGAGCATCGTGACCGTGGGCATGCGGGGCGATGGGGACATGCCCATGACCGAGGGCGCGAACATCGCCCTTCTGGAGCGCATCGTCCGGGACCAGAGGCAAATAATCCGGGCGGTGACGGGGAAGGATCCGTCCGAGACGCCGCAGGACTGGGCCCTGTACAAGGAAGTACAGGAATACTATGACAAGGGCATGCGCGTGCCGGACGACGTGACATTGCTTCTCTGCGACGACAACTGGGGGAACGTGCGCCGCCTGCCCGATCCGAAGGATCCGCCACGGTCCGGCGGGTATGGCATGTACTACCACTTCGACTTTGTGGGCGGGCCGCGGAATTACAAGTGGCTCAATACAAACCCCATCGCCAGGATCTGGGAGCAGATGCACCTCTGCCTGGAATACGGCGTGGACCGGATCTGGATCGTGAACGTGGGCGACATCAAGCCCATGGAATACCCGATCTCGTTCTTCCTGGATTACGCTTGGGATCCGGCTCCATGGTCGGCTGATCGCCTGATGGACTATGCAGAGGATTGGTCCGGACAGCAGTTCGGATATGAACACGACACCGAAATCGCCAATCTGTTGACCGATTACTTACGGTACAACTCCAGGCGTAAACCCGAGATGCTGGGGCCGGAGACTTTTTCACTGACGAATTACCGGGAGGCCGATCGCATCGTCGAGGATTGGCGCTCCCTGGAAGCGAGAGCCAGGGACATTCAGAAGATTTTGTCCCCGGAATATCACGATGCGTTCTACCAGCTCGTTTTGCACCCCATCGAGGCCTGCGCGAACCTCAACGACCTGTACGTCACGGTTGCGAGAAACCGGTTGTACGCGAAGCAGGGAAGGGTTTCGACCAATGACCTGGCGCAGAAAGCGCGGGATCTGTTCGCCCGGGACGCGGAAATCACACGCTTTTACAGCCAGGTGCTGGCCGGCGGCAAGTGGAACCACATGATGGACCAGACCCACATCGGGTACACCTATTGGCAGCAGCCGGAAAAGGACGTGATGCCGAAGGTGGATGAAATCCGGATTCTGAAAAAGGGGGGGATGGGCGTGGCTGTCGAGGGGTCCGAACTGTGGTGGCCGGAAGAGAAGGGTGATGCGGTTCTTCCGGAAATGAACGTTTTCGCAAAACAGACGCGCTTCATCGATGTGTTCAACAGCGGGCAGAAAAGCGTCAAATTCAAGATCCGGTCCGGCGCGCCCTGGCTGTCGGTTCAACCTGAACGCGGAACGATCGCGAAAGAGCAGAGACTGACCGTGAGCGTGAACTGGCGCAGTGTGCCGGAGGGCAGGCATCGCGTGCCCCTTACCCTGGAGGGTCCGGAGAACACGCGGGTCATCGTGTACGCGGAAGTGTTCAATCCCCCCGCGCTCCGGGAGTGCAGCGGCGACGCATTCGTCGAGAGCGAAGGCTTCGTCTCGATCGAGGCGGAGAACTGGTCCGCCGTGACCGAGCCGGATTCCATCCGGTGGAACCGGATTCCGGGATTCGGCAGAACCTTGTCCGGAGTCACGCCTCTGCCGGTTACAGCGGAACCGCGCGTTCCGGGAGGGGATTCGCCGCGTATCGAATACAAGACGAACCTGTTCCATGAAGGCGACGTGACGGTACACGCGTATTTTGCGCCGACCCAGAATTTCACGGCCGGTCCGGGATTCCGGTACGGCATTTCCTTTGACGACGGGCCTATCCGGATCGTGAATGTCCATGAAAATGACACCATTCCGGACTGGAAATACCCGCAGTGGTGGAATCAGGCGGTGGGTGAGAACATCCGGATATTCCGGACGAAACACGGGGGCTTAAAACCGGGTGAACATGTACTGAAGTTCTGGATGGTCGATCCGGGCCTGGTCCTGCAGAAGCTGGTCGTGGACGCGGGCGGGCTGAAGCCGAGCTATCTCGGACCGCCGGAAAGCCCAAAAATCCAAAAATGAGTTAAAAACGTTCCGGGTTATCGAAAGAAGAAACGCTCCGGGAGGTTCCAAACCTCCCGGAGCGTTTTGCATGCTGGAAATCAGGTCCCGCTGCGCGGGACCAAGCTATTTTATTTTCGAGATATTGAAGGCCCGGAGCGTTTTACAGATCTCTGCCGGTCATGATGCGGCAACGGATCAGGGACGTTCTTCAACCGGCCGGGTTTTCGAAAACGTCTCGCGGAACAGGATCTCGGCTTCGGACAGCCTGCGGTAGAGCCGGATGTCGCGGCGGTGGGGCCCCCAGTTGACTAGGATGTTGGCCAAAAATTCCCACAAGGCGACCCAGGCCGAGATGGTGAGGCCTTCGAGCAGAATGCCGCCGACCACGCCCGCCGTGTCCGCATACAGCCGGTTCAGGGTGATGTCCACGGCGAGGAGAAAGAACCCGCCCGTTCCCAGCCAGATTGAAGTCTCGACGATTTTTCTCAATTCCCGTGTTTCCATCTCCGCGCGGTATTGAAAGTAACTCCGGATGCTCCGCCGGACCCTCTCCATGAGCGTTTCGTCAGGGAATCGGTCCAGATTGAGGCGCACCACGAAGGAAGTTTTCCCGATCTCGCGGCCCGAATCGGCGAGGTAATCCGCGAATTCATCGTTTAAATCCTTTTTCATGAAGGGCACGGAGCGTTCGAAATCGTTGTACAGATCCTCCACCCGCTCCACGGATACGTCAATCGAGACACGGCCGTCCTCCAGGCGGGTGTATCTTTCCAGAAGCCGCTTCGGCCATATGGGCATTCATCCTCCTCGGTGCCGGCCGGATCCGTCATCCGGATCCCTTGGCTATTTCAGCGACAGTGAAATCAGCAGGCCGATGATGAACAGCAGTGAGAACAGAAGGTGCAATTGGACGTTGGATTTCGCCGCCGCCTTGAGGGCCGCGGTGTCGGCTCTGCCGCCGTCGAGAAGCTTCCAGATCCCGGGCAAAAGAAACGCGACCGGCACGGCGCCGAGCAGTACGGGCCAACCGTGCCGCCCCATGCGCCACGCGAGAAGGGCCAGGTTGAGCACCAGAACCAGTTGAACCGCGCCGAAACCCCGGACCGTGGCAGGCACTCCCATTCGAACGGCGATTCCGTGCTTGCCGGTCGCCTCGTCCGCTGGAAGGTCGATGATCTGGCCGATGAGCAGAATGGAGAGTGTGCTGATGCCGGTTGCAGGCATGGCCGTGACAATGAGGGCGTGCCATCCCAGGTTCTGGCTGACGGATGCGATCCAGACCGCCATTGGGCCGAAGGCGAACCACACGAAAAATTCCCCCAGACCCCGGTAGGCAAGCTTGATCGGATGGGCGGTGTAGTATTTACTCAGAAAAACGGAAACAGTGAACAGCGCCAGGCACTGAGGCCACAGGGATCGCCGGATCACGAACATCAATCCGATCGTCGCGATCGTCGCCAGGGCCAGGCCGCCCCTGGCCGTCCAGCGCATCCGGCTCATGAATTCCGGGTGTTCCACCAGAATGCCGGAGCCGCCGCTGAATTCGTTGCGGAGCATATTGATGCGGTCGGATCCCTGGATCGTGTCGTAGATGTCGTTGTACACGTTGGTGGCCACGTGCAATCCGACGCCCAGGGCCAGCGCCAGGAGAAATCCGGCAAGCCGGAATTCGCCTGTGACGGAGACCGCGACCAGGGTTCCCGCAACGATCGGCGCCAGGATCGATGAAAGAAACGGAGCGCGCACCATTCGGATCAACGAGGGCTTTCCGGCGGGCATCGCCGCTCCGGGACGGTCTTCGGGGTGGCTGGCATTCATTAGCATCCCGTTACCTCCTGTTTCAACTGTGGTTCTTGGCTCCCCGTACCAGACGCGGAAAGGACCGCTGAAGCAGCACTGTCACAACAAATTATGCTACTGAATAATTCAAAGGAAGTCAAGGAAGAAAAAAGAAGTCCGCATCGTTGCGGGCAATGCGGACTTCAGGGGTTGTGAGGAAAGGAGGTTTTTTGATACTGTTTATAGGATAAGCAAACGGGGTGCCAGTACGAATGCTTTTTCTATGTAATTATAATTTATAGCTTTACGAACGTGCGTGTTTTGTCACGGCTGATTTCAAATTGACATATTTATTAACAAAATGAAATTGATATTCCGTTTTGAAATAATTATGACAGAAACGACATACTATATATAAAATTGAAATTGATGAATTGCTATATGAAATCGCTTTTTTGCGCATATTTCCCTTCTGAAGGCTTTTGGATCGCCCGGGAGATATCTCCCGAGCGATCAGAGCCCGCGGACTCGCAGAGGCAGGAGCCTCTTGCTCCTGTGGTACTGAGCGCGTCATGCAGCGTTGATGCAGGCGCCTCCCACGACGCGGGACCAAGCAATTAGATTTGTTAAGTATTGAAGGTCTGCTTAGAGTCTTTTCTTTACCCGTGTCCATCCGTGTTCCATTTACTTTCTACCGACTTGACAATAAATACAGAATTCCCTAACTTTCAATGATTTACTTGTAACTCCCCCCTTCGCATTCCTAATGACGAGGAGTCCATGTCGCGTCCTGTTCTCGATAAAGTGTACAATCCCCTTGAAGTGGAATCCCGATGGTATCAGTATTGGATGGACAACCGGCTTTTCCATGCGGACCCGAAAAGCCCGAAACCCAAGTACACGGTGATGATCCCGCCGCCCAATGTGACGGGCATGCTGACCATGGGACATATCCTCAATAACACTCTCCAGGACCTGCTGGTCCGCTGGAAGCGCATGGACGGGTTTGAATCCCTGTGGATGCCGGGCACGGACCACGCGGGCATCGCCACGCAGAACAGGGTCGAGGCCGCGCTCAAGGCCGAGGGTCTGACGCGCCACGACCTGGGCCGCGAGAAACTGATCGCCCGCGTCTGGGAATGGAAGGAGAAATACGGCGGCATCATACTCCAGCAGCTGCGCAAACTGGGCGCCTCATGCGACTGGGAGCGGGAGCGCTTCACCATGGACGAGGGGCTTTCCAGAGCCGTGCGCGAGGTGTTCGTCCGTCTTTATGAAAAGAAACTGATCTATCGCGGCCGCCGCCTGATCAACTGGTGCCCGCGCTGTCAGACCGCGCTGGCCGATGAGGAAGCGCCCGCCACGGACGTCAATGGAAAATTCTGGACCATTGCCTATCCCCTGGAAGGATCGGACCAGGTCATCCGCGTCTCGACCACGCGGCCGGAGACCCTGCTCGGCGACACCGCGGTCGCGGTGCATCCGGACGATGACCGGTACAAGGCACTGGTCGGAAAAACGGTGATCCTGCCGCTCATGAACCGCCGCATCCCGATCGTTGCGGACGAATATGCCGACCCCGAGAAGGGGAGCGGCGCGGTGAAAATCACGCCGGCCCACGATTTCAACGATTTTGAAGTCGGCCGGAGACACGGGCTCGAGGCGATATCGGTCATCGACGACCGGGGCGTAATGAATGCGAACGCGGGCCCGTACAATGGACTCGACCGGTTCGAGGCCCGAAAGCGGATTCTGCGGGACCTCGGGGAACAGGGCCGCGTGTTGTCCGACGAGCCGCGGGTCACGCCCATTCCGCACTGCTATCGGTGCAATACCATCGTCGAACCGTTTCTTTCCGATCAGTGGTTCGTGAAGATGCAGCCGCTGGCCGAGCCGGCCCTCGCCGCTGTGGAGCAGGGCCGCATCCGCTTCCATCCGAAGCAGTGGGAGGAGACGTATTTTCACTGGATGCGGAACATCCGCGACTGGTGCATCAGCCGCCAGGTCTGGTGGGGACACCGGATTCCCGTATGGACCTGTGAAAACGGACACATGTCCGTGCACCGCGAAGACAGGCCCGCGGCCTGCCCCGAGTGCGGGAGCCGGAAGCTCGAGCAGGATCCGGATGTGCTCGACACATGGTTTTCCTCCTGGCTCTGGCCGTTCTCCACGCTGGGCTGGCCGGAGAAGACCGACGAACTGAAGGCGTTCTTTCCCACGGACTCGCTCGTGACCGGTCCGGACATCATTTTCTTCTGGGTGGCGCGGATGATCATGGCCTCGCTTGAGTTCACCGGCGAGGCGCCGTTCCGCGACGTGTATTTCAACGGCATGATCCGCGACCTGTCCGGCCGCAAGATGTCCAAATCCCTCGGCAACTCCCCGGATCCCATCTGGCTCATTGACGGCGCGGACGCGAAAACCGTGGGCGAATTCGCGAAGCACAATCCATCCTATAAAGCCGGCGTGCCCGCGTACGGCGCGGACGCCATCCGCCTGACCATGGTGTTTCAGACGCCCCTGGGCGGAGACGTGCACTTCGACCACCCGCTGGTGGAAATGGGGCAGAAGTTCGCGAACAAGCTGTGGAACGCTTCGCGCTTCGTGATGATGAACCTCGGTGAGAACCAGGTTCTGGAGGATCCGATCAAACCCGGCGGCTCCGGCCGGTCCGACCTCGCGGACCGCTGGATCCTGAGCCGGCTCAATGCCGCGACCGGGGAAATCCGGTCCAGCCTCGAGCAGTTCCGGTTCAATGAGGCCGCTCAGGCGCTATACCGTTTTGTCTGGTCGGAGTACTGCGACTGGTACCTCGAGCTCGCGAAACCCAGGCTCTACGACGCGGGGAATCCAGAGGCGCAGGCCTCGGCCAGGACCACGGCGCTCCATGTTCTGGAATCCATACTCCGGCTGGGGCATCCTTTCATGCCCTTCATCACCGAGGCGATCTGGCAGTCCCTGCCGGTTCCGGCCGATCCGGCTTCAGCAGTCCACACCATCCTGAACCGGCCTTATCCGAAAACCGATCCGTCCCTGATGGACGAGGAGGCCGAGACCGCGGTCGGCCTGATTCAGGAGGCCATCGGCGCGGTGCGGAACATCCGGAGCGGCATGAACGTGCCGCCCGAAAAGAAAGCCGGCCTCATCCTGAGGGGCAATGAGTCGAAATGCCGCCTCCTCATGGAAAATGCGGCGTATTTCGACAAGCTCGCGAATGTTGAATCCGTGATTCGACAGTCCGGCGGGCAGAAGCCGGCCGGCGCCGCGGCCGGCCTGATCGGGGACGTCGAGCTTTTTCTCCCGCTCGGCGGACTCATCGACCTCGCGGTGGAGAAGGAGCGGATCTCGAAGGAGATCGGCCGCATGGAAAGCCTTCTCAAGGGGCTGGAGGGGAAGCTTTCCAACGCGGATTTCATCGGTCGCGCGCCGCAGGAGGTCGTGGAAAAGGAGCGGCGGAAGCAGGCGGACTTCGAGGAGAAACTCGCGACGCTGAGAAAACAGCGGGAGACGCTGGGGTGAAAAAGTCCCTTGTCCATAGCCGATAGGTCCGAAATGGCCTGTAGCTATTAGTGGGCCCTTCGAATGGTTTTCCAAATATGTGGAGTTGTGTCATCCCCGCGCACGTGTCTTTATCATCCGCGTCAGCGGACGGGGATCCAGGAGCGGAGAAGAGCCTATAAGGCCGGATCCGGAAAATCCGTCGGTCCGAAATGGTCCCGTATTGCGGGACCAAGTTATTGGAAAATTTTTAATATTGAAGGTTCGCATGTTTTCGCGGACCATTTCGGACGATTTCTTCGAAATGTCCGATAGCCACGCTGAAAAGAAACTCGGCATATCGGACCTACAACTCGGAACCCGGAACCCGGAACATTTTTTTTAACTATGAACCATGAACTATGAACTATGAACCTTTTTTCAAGGAGCCATCCATGCACCTGATCGCCATTTTGTCCACCTGCGCCGTTCTCGGCGCGGTGACGTCCCTGTCCGGCCAGACCGTATCCGTCACGGTGTACAACCAGAACCGGGCCGTGGTGCGGGAGGTCCGGAGCATGACCATCAAGACCGGCCAGTCCCTGGTTTCCTTCCGTGACGTGGCCGCGCGGATCGACCCGACCAGCGTCAGTTTCAAGGCCGTTGCCGACCCCGACCGGGTCCGCGTGCTCGAGCAGAATTTCGAGTACGACCTCGCGAGCCCGCAGACGATTCTCGACAAGTACGTGGACCAGGAAATCCGAGTGCTCATGGACAAGGGGCAGGTGTACTCCGGCCGCCTGCTCAATGCGTCCGGCGACATCGTCATCGAGGATGCGGCCACGGGCGGGGTGAAGATCATCCAGCGCGGCGCGGTGCAGAATTTCGAGTTCCCCAAACTGCCGGAGGGGCTGATCACGCGTCCGACCCTCGTCTGGATGCTGGACAACCGGGGGGCCGAAAAGCAGGACGTCGAAGTGAGTTACATGACCGACGGCATGAACTGGCACGCGGAATACGTCGCAGTGACCGCCGCGGACGACAAGGCTCTGGATCTCTCGGGCTGGGTTTCCGTCGAGAACCAGTCCGGAATCACCTACCCGAACGCGAAGCTCAAGCTAGTGGCCGGCGACGTGAACGTCGTCCGCACCAAAGACCTGATCCGTCGCCAGGCCGGCGTTGTGGCCATGGCGGAGGAGGCCCCCGCCCCGCAGTTCGAGGAGAAATCTTTTTTCGAATACCACCTGTACACCCTCACACGGCCGTCGACCCTGCAGAACAACCAGGTCAAACAGATTGCGCTATTTCCCCAGGCGACCGTAAAAACGGAGAAACTGTACGTCTACGAGCCGGGCCAGGAAGCGGATAAGATCGCCGTACGCATGGAATTCAAGAATGGAAAGACCGACGGGCTCGGCCTGCCCCTGCCCAAGGGCAAGGTGCGCGTGTACAAGAAGGACACGGACGGCTCGCTGGAATTCATCGGAGAGGATGAGATCGATCATACGCCCGCGGATGAAAAGGTCCGCCTCCTCCTCGGAAACGCATTCGACGTGGCGCCCGAGCGCACGGTCAAGGACAGCCGGAAAACCGGAAACCGGTCCAGGCAGGATGTCATCGAGGTCAAACTGCGCAACCACAAGAAGGAGGCTGTGCAGGTCACGGTACTCGAACGGTTCTGGGGAGACTGGAAGATCGATCCCTCGTCCCATCCTTACTTGAAGAAAAACGCGACCACGGCGGAATTCAAGGTGCCGGTTCCGGCGGACGGCGAAAGCGTCCTGACATTCACCGTGAATATGAAGTGGTAAAGGGTTTTCCGGACATTCCGGAGACCCCGGGGTCTCCGGCACGCCCGGAAGACGGCCGCCGCATGACGCCGGCTCCTGTTCCCGTTTCCGCTCAGCGCCTGTCGCTCGACAGTCCCGTGCAGTACGTGAAGGGCATCGGGCCGAAGCGCGCCGAGGTGCTCGCGGCGGATCCCTTCAATATCCGGACGGTCGAGGATCTGCTGTCGCATTATCCCCGCCGGTACCTCGACCGGAGCAACGTGAGCTTGATCAAGGACCTGAGGCCGGGCGACACGGCGACCGTGGTGGCTAAGGTGTTCTCGGGCGGCGTGAAACAGGGCCGCACCGCGCGTTTCACGCTCCTGGTCGGGGACAACACCGGTTTTCTCGAATGCGTGTGGTTCAAGGCCGGCGCGTACCTCGCCAAGGCGTTCGAGGCGGGTCAGACCGTGGCGTTCAGCGGCAAGGTGACGCTGTACCGGGGCCTCCAGCTCGTGCACCCGGAATTCGACCGTATCTCCGACGAAGGCGAGCTCAATCCCATTCACACCGGGGCCATCGTGCCCCTGTATCCGTCCTCCGACGCGCTCGGCCGCGCCGGTCTGGACAGCCGGGGGTTCAGGCGCATCCTGCATCCCCTGCTCGACGGGCTGAAAAGCCAGATCCGCGAGCCCCTGCCCGAGGCGATGCGGCTGAAACTCGATCTGATTCCGGTCGCCGAGGCTGTCGAGAACATCCATTATCCCCGCGACTGGAAGTCTCTGGAGCGCGCGAAAAACCGGCTCAAGTTCGACGAGCTTTTCGCGCTCCAACTGTTTCTCCAGCTCCAGCGGAAGGGACGCGAACTCGAGAAGAAGGGCATCGCGTTCGACCGGGACGGGGACCTGGTCCGGCGTTTCCTGGAGAGCCTGCCCTTCGAGCTTACCGGCGGACAGAAGCGAGCGCTGGAGGAGATACGGGCCGACATGCGGTCGCCCCATCCGATGAACCGCCTTCTGCAGGGCGATGTGGGGTCCGGAAAAACCGTGGTGGCGGCCGTCGCTCTGCTCGTCGCCGTGGAGAACGGCTGTCAGGCCGCGCTCATGGCGCCGACCGAAATCCTCGCGGAGCAGCACTTCATCAACATCCGCCGATGGATGGAGGCCCTGGGTGTCGCCGTGGCCCTGCTGAAAGGCGGCCAGCGCTCGATCGCTAGGCGGGAGGTCCTGGAAGGTCTGAAGTCCGGAAGCGTCTCCATCGCGGTTGGCACGCACGCGCTCGTGCAGGAGGGCGTCGATTTTCACAGACTGGGGGTTGTGGTCATCGACGAACAGCATCGTTTCGGCGTGCTCCAGCGCGCCGTGCTCCGTAGAAAGGGTACGCATCCGGACGTGCTGGTCATGACCGCGACGCCGATTCCCCGCACCCTGGCGCTCACGTTGTACGGCGACCTGGACGTGAGCGTGATGAAAGACATGCCGAAGGGCCGGATGCCGGTCCGGACGGTGTGGCGGGGCGAGGAAAAACGCCAGGCGATATACGAATTCATCCGGAGCGAGCTGGTGTCCGGCCGGCAGGTCTACATCGTCTACCCGCTGGTGGAGGAGTCCGAGAAGGTCGACCTGGCCGCGGCCACGGAGGGACACGATGCCCTGTCCCGGACGGTGTTCCCGGAATTCCGCACCGCGCTTCTTCACGGCCGCATGAAAGCGGACGAGAAGGAGTCGGTCATGGCCGCTTTCAAGGCCGGGGACATCCGCGTGCTGGTGTCCACCACGGTGATCGAGGTGGGCGTCGATGTGCCCAATGCCACGGTGATGCTCGTGGAGCACGCGGAGCGGTTCGGCCTCACCCAGCTGCACCAGCTGCGCGGACGGGTGGGCCGGGGAGGGAACCGGTCGACCTGCGTCCTGCTGGCCCAGTCGGGCTTCGGGGACGAGGCGCTTCAGCGTCTCAAGACCATGGTGTCCACGAACGACGGGTTCCGGATCGCCGAGGTCGACCTCGAACTGCGCGGTCCGGGCGAACTGTTCGGCACACGGCAGAGCGGCATGCTGAACCTGAAAATCGCCGACCTGGTCACGGATCAGGCCGTCCTCGAGTCCGCCCGGGACGAGGCCCAGGCCGTTGTTGAAACCGATCCCCGGCTGTCCGAAATCCGGAACCGGCCGATACGCGAAATGGTTTTAAAAGCATACGGGAAAAATCTGGGATTGATCGAAGTGGGGTGATCGAAACGGAATGATCACTACGGAAAGGCACGGAGGAACACGGAAGGGGGAATCGTTTTTCAGGACGCCCGTGTTCGGCAGTGACCGTCCGTGGGAGTCTTCAATCGAAATGGCGGCAGGGCACCCAGCAAGGAGGGGAACATGGCCGAAAGCAACGCGAAGGAAACAGCACTGTTCATGCAGCTTGCCATCACCTTTCAGGCGGCGGCCTGGCAGCAGATGGGGAAGATCAAGAATCCCGTCATGGACAAAATCGAACGGAACCTGGAGCAGGCGCGGTATTCCATCGACATGCTCGAAATGCTGCGCGCCAAGACCGCGGGGAACCTGTCGGAGGATGAGACGAAGTTTCTCGGCCACGTGATCAGCGAACTCCAGCTCAATTTCGTCGATGAGCTGAAAAAGGACGAGTCCGCCAAGGCCGGGGCACCGGCCGGAGAAACGAAGTCCGAAGCGAAAACAGAAGCGAAAACGAGTCCCGCGAAGGGGGAAAATCCTTGATTTCATTGTAAAAAACGACTATCTTAGTTGATTGCTTTTCCCTTTAACCGGAGGATTTGAATGGATTTAACCATCCAGGCGCTGAACCGGAGGCTCCAGTGGGTCCTCGGCGTTTTCGTTTCCCTGGTCTCCTTCATCGTCTATTTCATAACAGTCCAGCCGACGACTTCTTTCTGGGACTGCGGCGAGTTCATCGCCTCTTCACACATTCTCGGTGTCATGCATCCGCCCGGCAACCCCCTGGTGCTTCTGCTCGGCCGGATCACGACCATGATTCCCCTGTTCAAGGACGTGGGCCTGCGCATGAACATGATGTCGGTGGTGACCTCCAGCCTGACCATCCTGTTCACTTTTCTCATCATTGCCAAGCTCATTGAGCGCTGGCGCGGGGAGCCGCGCACCTGGGAGGACCGGCTGGTCGTTTTCGGCAGCGCCGCCTTCGGCGCGCTCGCTTTCGCCTTCACCGACAGCTTCTGGTTCAATGCCGTCGAGGCCGAGGTTTACGCCCTGTCCATGCTGTTCACCTCGTCGGTGATCTACCTGGCGCTCAAGTGGGAGGAGCAGTCCGCCAAAGCCAGCAGTCTCGTGCTGATTTTCCTGATTTTCTACCTGTTCGGGCTGGCCAACGGCGTCCATCTCGAGAATCTCCTGACCCTTCCCTTCGTTTTTCTGATCGTCTGGTTTCACGAGAACGTCACGGTCCGGCGCCTGCTGAACCTCGTGGCCGCGCAGATCGCGGTCCCGGCCCTGCTCTATTTCCTCCTGTTTCAGTACAACCCCGCCACAATCGGGTACGAGGAGATGATGAAGCGCCAGGCGGACGCGGTCACTTTCCTGAAATACTTCGGCGGATTCTGGCTGATTGCGACCCTGGTGTACATGTATTTCAAGGACCGTCATGTTTTCGCGGCCTGGTGGGTGTTGCCGGTCATCGGCCTGTTGAGCTATTCCCTGTATCTGGTCATTTACATCCGGTCCGGAATGAATCCGCCCATCAATGAAAACGACCCGTCGACCTGGGTGGGGATGAAGGACTATCTCGCCCGCAAGCAGTACGGCAACGAGGACATGATCCTCACCTTTCTCCACCGCAAGGCCGATTTCTGGAGCTACCAGATCCAGCTCATGTACAACCGTTATTTCGCCTGGAACTTCATCGGCAAGGGCGTCACCCTCGATTCGCAGGACCGGATCACCGAGATCATCACCTTCCGCGGCCTTTACGGCATCCCGTTCCTCGTGGGTCTCTGGGGCGCCGTCTACCACTTCATCAAGGACTGGAAGCGCGCCCTCGCGGTACTGGTGCTCTTCTTCGTCACGGGCTACGCCATCGTGCTGTACGTGAACCAGCCCGATCCCCAGCCGCGCGAGCGCGACTATTCCTATGTCGGATCCTTCTTCGCCTTCGCCCTCTGGGTCGGCATCGGCATGGCCGCGGTCCTCGAGTGGATTTCGGACGCCCTGAAGCGCAGGCCGCGGATGAAGACCGCCGCGTTCGCGGCGGCCGGCCTCCTGCTGACGATCGCCGTGCCCTTGAACCTGTTCGCCTTCAACTACCGCGACCACAGCCGGGCCGGCAATTACGTGGCCTGGGATTACTCGTACAACATCCTGCAGACCTGCGAGCCCGATGCGGTCATCTTCACCAACGGAGACAACGACACGTTCCCGCTGTGGTACCTGCAGGAGGTGGAGGGCATCCGCAAGGACGTCCGCATCGTCAACCTGTCCCTGCTGAACACGTCCTGGTACATCCGCCAGCTGCGCGATGAGCATCCGAAGGTGCCGATCAACCTGAGCGACCGTGCCATCGAAAGCCTACAGCCAATGATCTGGCAGACCCAGCAGGTCGAGATTCCGATTCCTCCTGAGGCCGTTAAAAAGGCAAGGGCGGAACTCGGGGACACCAGCACGGTGAAGATCGGGGACAAGCTCGTGTTTCCGGTCAAGCCGACGTTCAACGCCTCGGGCACCCAGGGCATACGGGTGCAGGATCTGATGATCCTGCAGATCCTGCACGCGAACCAGTGGCAAAAGCCCGTGTACTTCGCGGTCACCGTATCGCAGGACAATTTCATCGGCCTGGCCCCGTATTTCCGCATGGACGGGCTCGCCTTCAAGGTGCTTCCGTACCCGGTGCGCGACGTGGACGGACGGGTGCTGGAGGAGAACATCCTGAAAAAATACAAGTACCGCAACCTGAACAACCCGGGCGTGACCAACGACATCAACATCCTGAAGCTCCTGCAGAACTACCGCTCCGCCTTTCTCCAGCTCACCCAGTGGTACCTGGACCGGGGGCGAAAGGCCGACGCCGCGAGAACTCTCGATCAGATGTCGAAAATCATGCCCGAGAACGTGATTCCGTACAGCGACGAGCGCGCGGCCCTGTACATCCACAAGCTCTCGAGCGACGCGGGCGTCAAGCTCGACCTGAACGAACAGCTCAGGCGCGTGATTCCGGGCCAGCCGCTCAACCGCCAGGATCTGTTCATGACGGCGAATTACTTCATGTTCAACCTGCAGGACTGGGACGCGGCGGAGGGCATACTCCGGCGCCTGATCCAGGCCGACCGCAACGATTTCCAGGCTTATTCCGAGATGCTCCGGCTGTTCAGCCTGTCCGGACAGCACGATAAAGCGGTTTCGATGCTTGAAGAGTATCTGACGTTCCATCCCGGAGACACCTCCGCCTCGGGCGAGCTGAATCGCATCAAGGCATCCATGGCCCCCGTCGGGGGGGCGGAAAAGGCCCGATAGGCGCGCCCGGTCAAACCGGCCAGTTTCCGGGAGGCGTTCAGTGAACCGCGTCACGGTTATCATTCCCCATTGGAACGGCGAAGGCATCCTTCGCCGTTGCCTTCTGTCGCTCCGGCGGACCCGGGGGGTGCGTTTCCGGGCGCTCGTCGTGGACAACGGGTCCGGGGACGGAAGCGCGGCCATGGTGCGGCGCGAATTTCCGGAAGCCGGCCTGGTTCAGAGCCCGAAGAATCTCGGTTTCGCGGGCGGGTGCAATCTCGGACTCCGGCACGCGGACACGCCCTACGCCGCCCTGCTGAACAACGACGCGGAAGCGGAACCGGACTGGCTCCGGAGACTGGTCGCGGCTTTGGACGCGGATGCGGACCTGGCCGCGGCGGCGCCGAAAATGATGTCCCTGGACCGGCCGGGCCGGTTCGACTACAGCGGCGCCGCGGGCGGGGAAATGGATTGGTTCGGTTTTCCGTTCTGCCGCGGTCGGATTTTCGACACTGTGGAGGAGGACCGGGGCCAGTACGATTCCGGGGGGCCGGTGTTCTGGGCCACGGGAGCGGCCTGTCTGCTCCGGATGTCGGCGCTGGACCGCGCCGGTCTGCTGGATGAATCCTTTTTCGCGCACATGGAGGAAATCGATCTCGCCTGGCGACTGCAGGCGGCGGGATACGGCATCGCCGTCGTTCCGTCCGCCATCGTCCGGCATCAGTCCGGCGGGACGCTCGGGAGCGAGCGGATGCGCAAAATGATTCTGAACCACCGCAACAGTCTGATGATGCTGATTAAAAACCTGCCGGCCGCGCATCTGGCCTGGATCCTGCCGGTCCGCCTGTTCCTTGAATCGGCCGCGGCCTGCGGAAGCCTCGTCATCGGCCAGCCGAAACGGTTTTGGGCCGTTCCCGCGGCGGCCGCGGCCGTGATCGGCCGGCTGCCGTCCGTCGTACGGGCGCGCCGCGATACGCAGGCCAGGGCTCCGGGCGCAGGCATGCCCCGGGCACTGTACCGGGGCAGCATTGTGTGGGATTATTACGTCCGCGGCGCAAGGCGCGCCTGCGACCTGCGGCGGAGGGCCTGATGATCCGGCGCCTGAGCATCCGGTTCCTGAAAATCGCGGGGAGCGCGGGCCTCGTCTGGTGGCTGCTCAGCCGCATCGGTCTTGACCGGATCACGGGACTGATCAGCAAAGCGAACCTGCTCTGGCTCGCCGGCTCGTTCCTGCTGTTTCTGGTCAGCCATCTGCTGGGGGCCGTGCAGTGGCGGATGCTGCTGAAAGCCGAGGACATCCATCCACCGGGCCGCAGAGTTCTGGACTGCTATTTCACCGGGCTTTTTTTCAACAATTTTCTGATCGGCGGAGCGGGCGGGGACGTGTACCGCATGCTCGACATGGGCCGGCAGCCGCGCAAGGGCACGTCCGCGGTGTCCGCCGTGGTGCTGGACCGCATGGTGGGGTTTCTGGTCATGTCGGGACTCTCAGTGGCGGCGATTCCGTTCGCCTGCCTCCGTCATCCGTTCGGCCGCGCGTTCTGGCTGCCCTTCGCGGCCATGCTGCTGGGGTGGTGCTTCCTCTGTTTCTTCTTCTTCAACAAGAGGTTCGCCAAACCGCTTACGCGGCTGATCCGGCCCTTCCTGCCCGCGAAACTGCAGGTGAAAATGCGGGAGGTCTACCGCAAAATCCACGCGTTCGGCCGGAACCGCCGGCTCCTGCTGTCCGTCGCCGCGGTTTCAGTTCTGGTCCAGTCCGCCCGCATCCTGACGCATTACGGAGTCGGCCGTTCGCTCGGGGTGACGGTGCCGCCGGTCTTTTACTTTCTCTTCATACCGATCATCGCCATTCTGGCGACCCTGCCCCTGACCATCGGGGGAATCGGACTGCGCGAGCAGTCCGGCGTGGTTCTGCTGGGGCTCGTGGGCGTGACCGCCGTTCAGGCCGTGGCCGTGGAATTTATGGCCTATCTGGTCGCCATCGGCACGAGCCTGCCGGGCGGTGTTTCGTTCATGCTGAAGCGGGGATCGCCCCGCGTCGGCCCAAACCAGGAGACGATCCGATGAAAGTCGCCGTGCTGATGGGCAGTGCGTCCGACGAAGCCGTGATGAAGGCCTGCACGGACGGCCTGGCGTCGTTCGCCGTTCCTTTCGAAACGGCGGTAATGTCCGCCCACCGGGATCCGGAGGCCGTTGCCGCCTTCGCCCGAGGCGCCGAAGCGGCCGGGTTCGACCTGATCATCGCGGGCGCCGGAATGGCCGCCGCCCTTCCGGGCGTGATCGCCTCGCACACGACACTGCCAGTGATCGGCGTGCCGCTCGAGGGCTCCGCGCTGGGCGGGGTCGACGCGCTCTATTCCATCGTCCAGATGCCGCCCGGCATACCCGTGGCCTGCGTGGCCGTGGGCAAGGCCGGCGCGAAGAACGCGGCCGTGCTCGCGGCGGAGATCCTCGCCCTCAAGTACCCGGAGCTGAAAAAGAAACTATCCGAATTTCGAAAAGCAGGAGCGAAGCTATAAAAAACAGTTCATAGTTCATGGTTTATTGTTCATAGTTAAGAGCGAAATATATCGAGATTCCGCGGCGACTCTTTTTCTGTCAACTATGAACTATGAACTATGAACCATGAACTCCATTGCCATTCAGGAACCTGAACCCGGGACCCCTCGCATGCCCGACCGCATCCTCATCATCGTCCCGACCTACAATGAGGTCGGCAACATCGTTCCCCTGATTCCCAGGATACTCGGACAGCATCCGGCGGTCGAGGTCCTGGTCGTGGACGACGGCTCGCCGGACGGCACGGCTTCAGCGGTCGAGGCGGTCATGCGGACCGAAAGCCGCGTGCATCTCATCACGCGGCCCGGCAAACAGGGGCTCGGCACCGCCTATGTGGCGGGGTTCCGGTTTGCGCTGGAGCGCGGATACCCCCTGGTGTTCGAGATGGACGCCGATTTTTCCCATGATCCCAATGACATCCCGCGTTTCCTGGCCGCTGCTGAATCCGCGGATCTCGTCCTGGGCTCACGCTACGTCCAGGGCGTGAACGTGATCAACTGGCCGATGTCCCGCCTCCTGCTGTCCTGGTTCGCCAACCGGTACACCCGGTTCGTCACCGGCCTTCCGATCCAGGATGCCACCGGCGGATACAAGTGCTTTCACCGGCGCGTGCTGGAGGCGATTCCGCTCGACCGGATCCGCTCGGACGGGTACGCCTTTCAGATCGAGATGACCTTCCTGGCGAAGCGCGCGGGATTCCGTGTCATTGAAATTCCAATCGTCTTCACCGACCGCAACGTCGGCTACTCCAAGATGAGTTCGCGCATCGTCCGGGAGGCCGCCTGGATGGTGTGGAAACTGCGCATTCTGAGCCTGGCGGGGAAACTCTGACGCCATGGAATCCGGCCCCGACATTTCGGTCGTCATCGTCAGCTACAACGTCAAGCCCTACCTCGAACAGGCGCTGCGCTCGGTCCGAAGGGCACTGGACGGCATTCCCTCGGAAATTTTCGTCGTAGACAACGCGTCCGGAGACGGCAGCGCGGCCATGGTCCGCGGTCTGTTCCCGGACGTCCGCCTGATCGTCAACGACGCAAACGCGGGGTTCGCGAGGGCCAACAACCAGGCGCTGCGTCTGGCCGCGGGCCGCGCGGTCTGCCTGATCAATCCGGACACGATCGCAGGCGAGGACACGTTCCGGGTGTGCCTCCGCGCCCTCGATGCCAGGCCCGATGCCGGCATGATCGGGTGCAAGGTGCTGAATCCGGACGGAACCCTTCAGCCCGCGTGCCGGAGGAGTTTCCCGACGCCCTGGGTGGCGTTCACCAAGGTGTCCGGCCTTGCGGCCCTGTTCCCCCGGTCCCGGTGGTTCGGCCGGTACAACCTGACCTACCTCGATCCCGAGGCGGCATCCGAAGTGGAGGCGGTGTCCGGGTCCTTCATGTTCGTCCGGAAGGAAGTGCTCGATTCGGTCGGGTTCCTGGACGAGGATTTCTTCATGTACGGGGAAGACCTCGACTGGTGCTACCGGATCCGCAAGGCCGGGTGGAAAATCATCTATAACCCAGAAGCCCGTATCGTGCATTACAAGGGGCGGAGCGCGCACGAGGCCTCTTTCGACACCATCCGCGTTTTTGACGATGCGATGCATCTCTTCGTCCGCAAGCATTTCCGGACCGGCTGGTCCTTTCTGCCCATGTGGCTGCTGCGGCTGGGCATCTGGTTCCGTTCCGGCCTGAATTTTCTGGCCCGGCTGGCCGGCCGGCTGGCCCCGGCCGCGGTGGACACGGCACTGATCCAGGCCGGCCTGGCGGCGGCCCACTGGGTCCGTTTCGGCACACTCCGGCACTGGGCTTCGTACCGGGTGGTCGACCTGTTGTACACCTCGGTCTGGCTCATCTGCCTGTACACGGTCGGAGCCTACCGGAAAGGCCTGTTCAGCTCGGCCAAGGCATCGGCCGGGGTCCTGCTCGGCCTGGTGCTGAACGCGTCCCTGACCTTTTTCTGCCCCAGTACGCATTCTCCCGGAAAGTCGTCGTCCTGACCGGCGTCTTCGCGTGGGTCCTGCTGGCCGGCTGGAGGCTGGGCATCCGTTTTCTGCCGCAATTCACGCGTCTTCCGTTTCTGGGAAACATCGGCCGGACCTTGCTTCGGAGGCGGGCCGCGGTGGTGGGAACGGGTCCGGACGCGGAGACCCTGTTCGACCGCCTGAGGCGGAGAATCGAGGCGGGCTATGAAATGGTCGGACTGATCGCCACTACCGAGGAGGATCTGAACCGGCCGGACGGAAACGGCCCGCCCAGGCTGGGCGTGCTCGCGGACCTGGGGCGCATCGCCCGGTCCAACCGGATCCAGACGGTCATCTTTTCCCCGGAATCGATAGACACCCACCGGGTCGTGGCCGCCATCGCGGGAGGCCGCGGGTCTCAGCTCGACTTCAAGATGGTGCCCCACGGACTCGACCTGATCATCGGAAGCTCGTCCATCGATCCCATCGAGGATGTGCCCCTGATGGACCTGGATGACCGGATCTACAGGATACACAACCGCATCGCCAAACGGCTGACGGACATTTCCGCCGCGGTTCTCCTGGCGCCGGCCTGGCTTGCATCCCTGGCATCCGTTCTTCTGCGGAGGCGGATCCATTTGCGGCGCATCCCGGTGGCCGGCGACTCGGCCGATCCGGTCCGGGTTTTGAGGGCTTTCCGGGGGGATGTGCCAGCCGGCGGCTGGACCGGTCTGTCGCCTTTGTTCGTCGATCTGCTGGCTGGACGGATCAGCCTGGTGGGGTCGGAAATGCGGCCCTGGGAGGGAAAACCGGACCCGGTCGGATTCAAGCCCGGCATGACCGGACTGGTCCAGATACGGGAACGCAAAGGTATGTCCGGGGAGGAAAAAGAACGGGTAAGGCTTTACTATCTCAGAAATTATTCTTATCTTTTGGATATAGAAATCCTTTTCAAGGCGGTTTTTCGCCTTTAATCGGGCGGCCAGAAGCCTGGTCCTTCTGGTCCATGATTTACTGGATGATCGGAAATTGGGCTTCTGGCCGCTCCGTGAGTCAAATCGCCGCAGGACGCGGCGCCCATCATCCAGTTTTACTGTAAACCCACGCCGTGTGCCTTCAATCAGAAGGCATATAATAGCTTGGTCCCGCACAGCGGGACGGCGGAGTCCTTCAACCCCTTGTCTTTTCAAGAGGTATGAAAACGAATGGCTTCATTCGTCCTGGATTTTGAGAAACCCATTCTCGCGCTGGAAAAGAAAATCGCGGATATGCGCGCCTATTCCGCGGAACAGCATGTCGAGCTCACGGACGAAATCAAGCGTCTGGAAACGAAACTCCAGAGGCTGATGGAAGACACCTATTCCAGGCTCACCCGCTGGCAGCGCGTGCTTCTTTCGCGGCATCCGGAGCGGCCCTACACGCTCGATTACATCGAACGACTGTTCACCGAGTTCACTGAACTGCACGGGGATAGGCTGTTCGGGGACGATTCGGCCCTGGTCGCGGGCCCGGCTTTTCTGGAGGGCCGGCCCGTCATGGTCATGGGGCAGCAGAAGGGCCGGACGACGAAGGAAAAAATTCACCGGAACTTCGGGATGATGAACCCCGAGGGATACCGCAAGGCGATCCGGCTCATGAAACTCGCGGCCAAGTACGGCCGCCCGGTCGTCGTGCTCGTTGATACGCCGGGCGCGTATCCCGGCCTCGGGGCCGAGGAGCGGGGCCAGGGCGAGGCCATCGCACGGAACCTGTTCGAGATGTCCCGCCTGCCTGTTCCCATCGTGGTGGCCATCATCGGCGAGGGCGCCTCGGGCGGCGCGCTCGGCATCGGAATGGGGGACCGCATTCTCATGATGGAGAACGCCTGGTACTCGGTGATTTCACCGGAGGGCTGCGCGGCAATCCTGTGGAAGGATGCGGCCAAGGCCAATCAGGCGGCGGAAATACTGAAACCTTCGGCGCCGGATCTTCTGGAACTCGGTGTCATTGATGAAATCGTACGGGAGCCCCTCGGCGGCGCGCACCGCGATCCGGACGCGGCCGCGGCTTCGCTGAAAACGGCCGTTCTGAAGAACCTCGATGATCTGTCGCGGGTGAAACCTGATGATTTGATGCGCCTGCGGCTCGAAAAATACGGCCGGATGGGATTCTACAAGCAGGCATGAAAAAGGATCCGAACCCGGCCCCCGGTAGTCCGGAGCCCGCGGTCGCGGCCTCGGCGGTTTACCGGACGCGCGTCCGCTACGCCGAAGTGGACCGCATGGGCGTGGCCTACCACAGCCGGTACATCGAGTGGTTCGAGGCGGCGCGCACGGAAATGCTCCGCGGCATGGGTCTCTCGTACCGGGCGCTGGAGGAGAGCGGTTTCCTTCTGCCCGTTCGGGAAGTCTCTTGCCTGTACCTGGCGCCGGCGCGGTACGACGATGTGGTGGAAATCCGGACCGATATCGGCGAAGTGAGCCGGCTCATCGTCGAACTGCTCTACGAGGCGGCTGAGGCGGAAACGGGCCGGATTCTGGCCCGCGGCCGGACCCTGCACTGTTTCACGAACCCGTCGGGAAAACCCGTCCGCGCGGAACCCGGCGTGGTGAACCTGCTGACAAAACCGCGGAAGCAACCGACAGAAAGTGAGACCCATGCTCAAACCCGAACTCCTTGACATACTTGCCTGTCCCAAGTGCAAGGGCGATCTGAAATACGAACCGGAAAAGGCCCGGCTGGAATGCCCGGCCTGCCGGCTCAGCTACCGGATCGAAGACGACATTCCCATCATGCTGATCGACGAGGCCGAAACCACCTAACCGGCGAGGGACGTCCAGTCTCGCTTCGACGCGGGCTCGGAATTGAAGGTCCGTCCTTCGTGACGGCCGGTCCGGCGTGGATGCGCGAGGGAACGCCGGCGCCAGCAAAGGAGCGCAGATGATGAACATGAACGCGTTTTCCATCGCCATGAGGCAGTTCGACGAAGCCGCGAAAATCCTCAACCTGACGGACAACCAGGTCGCCATGATCCGGGAGCCCCGGCGCATGACCGAAGTCAACCTGCCCGTGCGCATGGACGACGGCTCCATCCGGATCTTCAAGGGATACCGGTGCCAGCACAGCACGGTGCGCGGCCCCGCCAAGGGCGGCATCCGCTTCCATCCGGATGTGAATCCCGACGAGATCAAGGCGCTGGCCTTCTGGATGACCTACAAGTGCGCGGTGGTCAACGTGCCCTTCGGCGGCGGCAAGGGCGGAGTCGTGGTCGACCCCTCCAAGCTCAGCGTGAACGAACTGGAGCGTCTGGCGCGGCGCTATTTCGCCGAATTGGCCGATCTTTTCGGCCCGAACCAGGACGTGCCCGCCCCGGACGTCAACACCAACCCCCAGATCATGGGCTGGATGATGGACACGTATTCCATGCATTACAAGCAGTTCGTCCCGGACGTGATCACCGGAAAGCCCCTGGAACTGTACGGATCACAGGGCCGGAGCTGCTCCACTTCTCTGGGTGTCGCGATCTGCGTCCGAGAGATGGTGCAGCACGAACATGTCCGGATGGAGCTGAAGGGCGCCCGTATTGCCATCCAGGGATTCGGGAACGTGGGCTCCCATGCCGCGCGGATACTCGAATCCATGGGCGCGAAAATCGTCGCCATTTCCGACGTGGACGGAGCCTATGAGAATCAAGACGGCATTCCCGTCGACAAAGCCCTGGAATGCATACGGTCCGGATCGTGCAAGACCCTGAAAAATCTAGAAAAATTCTGCAAGGTCCGCCGGCTGGACGATCCGATGAAACTCCTGGAAGTTGACTGCGACATTCTCATCCCGGCGGCGCTCGAAGGGCAGATCACTGAGGAGAACGCCGGCCGCATCCGGGCCCGCATCATCGCCGAGGGGGCCAACGGTCCCACCACGCCGGAGGCGGATTTGATTCTCCGGGCCAAGGGCGTGCATATCATTCCGGATGTTCTCGCCAATGCGGGAGGCGTCACGGTCTCCTACCTGGAATGGGTCCAGAACCGGACCGGCTATTACTGGACCGAGGAACAGGTGAACAAGGACCTCGAAAGGATCATGGTGCACGCTTTCAATGACGTGATGGCCACGGCCAGACAGTATAAAGTGGCCTTGCGGACGGCCGCTTTCATCGTGGGTATCACGCGGGTGGTCAAGGCCTCGGAAATGCGGGGATTGTACGCCTGAGCCGGAACGCCCGGTAATTATCGGTTGACATTGAATATTACGGGTGTTAAATTGTTGGAAGGATTCATATTCACTTCCGGAAATATTTCCATTCTGTCGTATGACTCGATTGGGGGCGTGCGGTAGAAAAAATCATCACCCCCACAACGGAGACATGCATGTCGCTTTCCGCTGAAGAAATCCTGAAAAAACGCGTCGCACCCGCACACTTCGAACGTCTGTCCGCGATCGGCAACGACGAACTGTATGCATTCGTGGCCGATGCCGTGGAACTCCTGGATCCGGAATCGGTTTTTGTGGTCACGGATTCCGCGGAAGATCTGAAAACCATCCGGGAACGGGCGCTGTCGGACGGCGAGGAATTCGCGCTTCCGGTTCCGGGTCATACCTATCATTTCGACAGCATGCTCGACCAGGCCAGGGACAAGGAGAATACGCGGATCCTGATTCCGGAGGGGGAGGATCTGGGTCCGCATTTCAACACCCTGGAGCGGCTCAAGGGAACTGAGGAGGTCCGCGGCATTCTGAAGGGCTCGATGAAAGGCCGCGAGATGTGGGTCCGGTTTTTCTGCCTGGGCCCCGTGCGTTCGGCTTTCACGGTTCTGGCCTGTCAGGTGACCGATTCGACTTACGTGGCCCACAACCTCGACCTGCTGTACCGGCAGGGATACGAGGAATTCAGGCGGCAGGGCTCGAAAGCCCGGTTCTTCAAGGTGCTGCACAGCCAGGGCGAGCTTGAGAACGGCGTCAGTAAAAACATTCCGCTGAGGCGCGTCTACGTGGACACCACGGGTCAGACCGTGTACAGCGCGAACACCCAGTACGGCGGGAATACGCTGGGCCTGAAAAAGCTCTCGATGCGCCTGGCCATCCACCTTGCTTCGTCCGAGGGCTGGCTTTGCGAGCACATGTTCGTAATGGGCGTGCACGGCCCCGCCGGCCGAAAGACCTACTTCACCGGCGCCTTCCCCTCCCTGTGCGGCAAGACCTCGACTTCGATGATGAACGGGGAGTCCATCGTCGGCGACGACATCGCCTACCTCCGGAACATCGGCGGCGAACTCCGCGCGGTCAACGTCGAGAAGGGCATGTTCGGTATCATTATGGGCGTGAATTCGAAGGACGATCCCATTTTGTGGAAAACCCTGCACGCGCCGAATGAAATCATCTTTTCCAATGTTCTGGTGACCCCCGAGGGAACCGTGTACTGGATCGGCAAGGACGGCCCCGTGCCCCCGAAGGGCGTCAACCATTCCGGCGAATGGACCCCCGGGAAGAAGGACTCCAAGGGCCGGGAAATCGACCCCTCCCATAAGAACGGCCGGTTCACCCTGAGCCTGAGCGGCCTGGAGAATGTCGATCCCAATCTCGACAATCCCGAGGGCGTTGAGGTGGGGGGCGTCATCTACGGGGCGCGGGACTCCTCGGCCTGGGTGCCGGTGCGGCAGGCGTTCGATTGGGTCCACGGCATCGTCACCATCGCGGCCTCGCTCGAATCGGAGACCACGGCCGCCACGCTCTCGAAGGAAGGCGTGGTGAATTTCGACCCGATGTCGAACCTTGATTTCGTGTCCGTTCCGCTCGGGCGCTATATCCGGAACAACCTGGACATGGGGCGGAGCCTGCGCCGGACGCCGCCGGTATTCGGCGTGAATTATTTTCTGCGCGGTGCCGACGGCCGCTGGCTGAACGAGAAGACCGACAAGGCCGTGTGGCTGAAATGGATGGAGCGACGGACGCATGGGGAGGCCGGCGCCATCCGGACGCCGGTTGGATACATACCGGAATACGGGGACCTGGAGGCGCTGTTCCGGACGCTCCAGGGCAGGACCTATTCGCGCGAAGCCTACACCGAACAGTTCACCATCCGCGTCGACCAATTTCTCGCGAAGATGGAACGCATTGAAAAAATCTACCGGACCGAAGTCCGGAACGCGCCTCCGGAGCTGTTCGATGTGATCCGGGACGAAATCCGGCGCCTCGAAGAGGCGAAGGCGAAACACGGACCCAGGATCGCGCCGGACCAATTCTAGGAGACCGCGGCCGGCCGGTTCGGACGGACGCGGCGGCGGCGCCGTCATACTTGAAGGGAGGTTGTCTTGGCCACTATCATGATCGCGGATGACGTAGACATGGTCCGCCGGTTCATCCGGCGTATCGTGGAGGATCTCGGCCACACACCCGTCGAGGCGGAAAACGGGGAAGTGGCGTGGCAGAAGTTCCAGCGGCAGCCGATCGATCTGTTCGTGGTGGACGTCAAGATGCCGGAAATGGACGGCGTCACGTTCCTTCACAAGGTCAAGGAAAAGGACCCGCACGCCGTCATCATCATGGTGACGGGTTTCCCCTCGGCCGACGCCATCACGGAGACCATCGAGGAGGAGGCCTACACCTATGTCACGAAGCCCCTGAAGGTCGATCAGATGCGTGACCTGATCGAACGGGGGCTGGAATTCCGCAAAGCTCAGCTGCAGGCGGGAGGGAATTGAGCGGCGCGCGCGGAACCGCGCGCGCCGGATGTTAAATTTTCGTCACATTTCTCAAAGGGCTTGCATTTCCAGCGGTTTTTCCTGAACTTGGATTTCTGTATCCGATTCCGAGAATCAGCCGCGCTTTCGGCAACACCGGGCAGCATCAATGAGGAACCCACGAAACCATGGAATTGCCACCCCCAGGGGAAACCGCGCCGGCGGGAGACGGCGCGCGCTCCCGAGTCTCTCCGCAGCACGATCATTCGCCGGGAGCGCGCGACGGCCGGATCCTCTCCGCCGATCCTTCGCTCGATCTCGAACTGTTCCATTATCATCCGCTTGAAACCATCATCGTCGACCGGCAGGGCCGCGTCTCGGACTTCAACCTCGCCAAGAAGGCGTCCGAGGGCCGGCTTCCGGACCGGGGCGACCTCATGTACGTCGACTATGCCGCCCACCACGAAACCGACATGCACGCCGAACTCATGGCCTGCATGGAACGGAACGCCTCCAAGACCTTTCCGGCCCTCAGGTACAAGTCGAAATACATCCGGGTGACGATCTCGCCTTTTCCCAAGGGCGCCATCATCGTCTCGCAGAACGTTACCGAGCAGACCGTGGCCGAGGAGGCGCTCCGAAAAAGCGAGCGGGCGCTCCGCGAATCGGAACGCGAGAAGGGCCTGATTCTCGGCAGTGTGCTCGAGAGCGTCACCTATCAGAGTCTCGACCGCCGCATCATCTGGGCGAACCCGCTGGCCGAGCAGACCTTCGGCGCCGCGCCCGGCCAGCTTGAAGGCCGGCGCTGTCACGAGCTCTGGAGCGGATCCGACCGGCCCTGCGCCGACTGTCCGATCCCCGACATTCTGGAAACGGGGTTCCCCCAGAGGACGGAGCACACGGCGCCGGACGGCAGGGTCTGGGCCGGCCGGGCGTATCCGGTGCGGGGCGACGACGGCGAAATCATCGGCGCGGTGGAAGTGAGGCTCGACGTCACGGAGCAGAAGCGGGCCGAGGCCGAGAAGGCCAAAATTCAGACCCAGCTCTACCAGTCCCAGAAGATGGAGGCGATCGGAACGCTGGCCGGCGGCGTGGCGCATGATTTCAACAATCTGCTGACGGCGATTCAGGGGTGCATGGATCTCGCCCTGATGAAGATTCCGGAAGACCATGAGGCGCTCCGGGATCTGCAGGAGGTCCAGGCCGCGTCCCAGCGTGCCGCGGAGCTGACGCGTCAGCTCCTGCTGTTCAGCCGGAGGCACCTCACCCACATGGCGCCCCTGCAGGTCAACCGGACAGTGGAAGACCTCCTGAAGATGCTGCACCGGCTCATAAGTGAGGACATCGAAATCGTCACGCATACAAACCCGGACCTGTGGAACGTGCTGGCCGACCGCGGCACCCTGGAACAGGTCATCGTCAACCTGTCCGTGAACGGCCGGGACGCGATGCCCAAGGGAGGCAAGCTCACGATCCGCACGGAGAACGTCGAACTGGACGATTTCTACTGCCGCATGGTGCCCGAGGCCCGGCCGGGCCGGTTCGTCCGACTCTCAATTTCGGATACGGGGTCCGGCATGAGCCGCGAAGTCCGGGAGCGCATTTTCGAGCCGTTTTACAGCACCAAGGGCCCCGGCAAGGGAACCGGCCTGGGGCTGTCCGTGGTCTACGGCATCGTGAAGATGCACAGCGGGTGGATCAGCGTCTACTCGGAACCGGCCCAGGGATCCGAGTTCAAGATCTACCTTCCCGCGGCATCGGCCGCGGTCGAAGAGCCTGCGGCGCCGATCGTCGCGGCCGGGGATTTCAGGGGCCGGGGGGAACGCATTCTGGTCGTCGAAGACGAGCGGATGGTTCGCGAATTCAGCACGCGCGCGCTTGAAAAATACGGATATCAGGTGCGCGCGGTGTCGACGCTCGAGGAGGGCCTCGCGGCTTTCCGGGACGAAGGCGCCGCGTTCGACATGGTGTTCACCGATGTCGTGCTTCCGGACGGCAGCGGCATCACACTCATCGAGAATGTTCTGGGAAAGCGGCCCTCGATGAAAGTCGTCCTGACCAGCGGATACACGGACACGAAGTCGCAGTGGAAAATCATCCGTCGGAAGGGATTCCGCTTTATGCAGAAACCCTTCACGCTTGTGGATCTGCTGCAGACCGTGCGTACGGAGATGGACAAAGCCTGATTTTTTTCCGAGATGTGACGGCATTTCTCGCCCCGGTCCGGTCGGTCCGGGGTTTTTTTGTGGACGATTGAAGATTGATGATTGCCGATCTTGAGTGTCCGGCATAGGTCGGATTCACCAATTTCCCTTGATGGCGCCAGGGTTGAACCCTGGCGCCATCAACTATTCCTGCCGTTTGATGTTGAGATTGCCGCGCCCCGTCCTGAACAGCTTGCCCCTGACTTGATCCGGGGACGGACGGGGCTCGCAATGAAAAATGATCCCGTACGCGGCGAATTCCTGTTGACAATCCCCCATTTTGTTCCTACTTTTTTGTATTCCTGATGTTTGAGGACATCCCGCATGGTTTTTTTCAAGCAGGTGTTCGGCCTCATCCGCGCCCCTTTCCTGGTCCTGGCTCCGGTGTGCGCGGCTGTGGGCGCGGCCACGGCCTATCACCAGACCGGTGAATGGAATTTCCCGTCTGTTCTGCTGGTGATGCTCGGAGCGGTGTCCGCCCACGCCTGCGTCAATGTGTTCAACGAATACTTCGATTTCCGCAGCGGCCTGGACGCGAAAACCCGGCGCACGCCGTTCAGCGGGGGAAGCGGCACGCTCCAGGCGGATCCGAATAAAAAGGCGACCGCCCTGGTGCTGGGGATTCTGTCCTTCATGATCACAGCGGCCATCGGTCTCTACTTCATTCGGATGCGGGGATGGCTGCTTCTGCCGATCGGGCTTTCCGGTCTCTTCATCGCGGTCACTTATACGGTCTGGTGGGTGAAGCATCCCGTGCTCTGCCTCGCGGCGCCGGGCCTGGGTTTCGGCGTTCTGATGGTGACGGGAAGTCATTTCGCCCTGACAGGCACGGTCACGGCCGCGTCCCTGACCGCATCCCTGGTTCCGTTCTTCCTCGTCAGCAACCTCCTGCTCTTGAACCAGTTTCCGGACGTGGAGGCGGACCGCTCGGTGGGCCGGAGGCATTTCCCCGTGCTCATCGGCCGTAGAAGAAGCGCGGGGATATACGGCGTTTTCCTGCTTCTGCCTTATCTGATCATTCCCGCCGCAGTCCTGCTTCGAGTGCTTCCCCCGGCTTCACTCCTGATGATTCTGACTGTTCCGCTATCCTGGAAGGCATACCGCCTGGCGCGGAGGAACGCGGAGCATCCGGAGGCCCTGATTCCGGCGCTCGGGCTGAACGTTGTGATCATCCTGCTGACCCCGGCTCTTCTGACGGCAGGGCTGTTCATTGCGGGGTGAAGTTTGCAGGCATTTAAATATTTCATGAAGGGAACCTCCGTTCAGAAGATTTCCTGACCGGAAAACGATTCCAAGAGATGAGGCTGAATGAAAGGCGGATCTCAAAACACTATTTTGACGCAAGAGTTCCTGGGTGGCGAGGAAAGATCGGCGGAGAGGAAACGCCGTTCGGATGCGGCGCTCGTCGTCAATCTGGGATTGGCCGCCAACGCCGTGCTGGCCATTTCCAAGCTGGCGGCGGGAATTTTCGGCCACAGCCAGGCGCTGCTGGCGGATGGAGTCAATTCCATCTCGGATGTCGTGTATTTCATTGTGGTGCGGATTTTCACGTCCCTTTCCGCGAAACCCGCGGACCCGGAGCATCCCTACGGGCACCACCAGTTTGAGAGCATCTCGGCGGTCGTGGTCGGGGCTTTCGTGATCACCACGGGGATGACGATTTTCTGGGACTCCGCGAACGCGGCTTTCGACATGTGGACCGGGAACACTCCCCAGGAGCCCATCCGGCGGTTCACTTTATGGGTGGCCTTTTTCACCATCGCTCTCAAGATCCTTCTGATGCTTCAGGCTTCGAAAGTCAGTCGGAGAACGGGCAACATCACCATATCCGCGCTGGCCCGGGACCACCGGAACGACATCTTCGCATCGGCCGGCGCGGCCATCGGCATCGGATTCGGAATACTCGGAGTGGAATGGATGGATCCCGTGGCGGGCGCCGTCGTGGCCGTTCTGGTGACGAAAACCGGAGTGGATATACTCCGCGAATCCTCGGAAGAACTCATGGACTCGGTCCCGAGCCGGGAAATCGACGCATCGATCCGGAAAAAACTCTCCGGATTCCGGTCGATCCGGCGCATCGAGTCCATTCACGCGCACCGGTTCGGCCCCTATTTCGTGGTCAACATCACGGTCGCCATCGACGGACGCCTCAGCGTGTACGAGGGCGATCGAATCGCCGACGCAATCGAGGCGCATCTGGTCCGCGAAATTCACATGCTCCGGAAGGTGTATGTGCATTATCATCCCCGGCGGCGGCTGGAAACACAAAAAAAGGTTCCTGAATGAAACGGCTCCATGCGACCGCGTTGATCGCTCCCTGCGGCATGAACTGCGGCATCTGCTCCGGGTATCTCAGAGAGAAGAACCGATGCGGGGGATGCAGGTCCGACAATGTCCTGGATGCCTGTTCGATAGCCCGATGCAAAATCAAGAATTGCGAATCAATCAGGAGCGGGACAATCCGGTACTGCTTCGATTGTGAGACACTGCCCTGCCGCAGGTTGAAGGATCTGGACAAGCGGTACCGGACCCGCTATGGAATGAGTATGATTGAAAATCTCGCGAATATCCAGAAGCACGGGATCCGGAAATTCACCGCGGATGAGAAGAAGAGATGGGCCTGTACGGCGTGCGGCGGGACGGTAGACGTGCATCACCGCCGGTGTTCCGTTTGCGGGAGATTGCGGAGAAATGCGGTTCCGGGCTGAAGTGGAATCCGTCAGTGGATGGATTACATTAAATTCCGGAATTTTTCCTTCAGAGTTACATCGTGAAAGGCTGAAGACGCAGGCGGACATGCGCGGTTTGTCGGCGGCGCAGGGGCTGGAGCCTCCCGTGGAGCGGGACCAATCGATTGTATCTGAGGTATATTGAAGGCCTGCGAGGAGATCATACGGTTCCGAGTTTCGGGTTCCGGGTTCCGAATTCAAAAGAACAGGATTTCAATGATAAAAACGGCAAGCTTCCAGAAGAAGGTTGCCGTTTTTTATAATTGGAACCCGGAAATCGTGAAAGAATGTCCGATAGCCTCGCGGATAGAACGCTCGGCATATCGGACCTGCTACTACCCACGGCTGAAGCCGTGGGCTACTGACGCGGAACTCGGAACTCAGAACTGTTTTTACCGCACCGGGTACGCCTTTTCGAGCAGGTCCACGGCTTCGGGCAGGTGATTCAGCGCCTCGAGCAGCTGCCGGTCGCGGAAGGCCTGCACCTTGAATCCCGCATCGTCTCCCCAGAGCTTCTCCGCCAGCGTCTTTTTCAGAAAGTATCCCACGTCCTCGCGGGATTTTTCGAATTCCGCCGCGGCGACGTCCGCGCCGGACGCCCGCAGATAGCCGCGGAAAGCGGTGACTTCAGCGTCGCTGAACCGGAAATTCCTCAGAAAATCAAACTGATCCATCTCGCCGATGCCCGGGCGGAGGTTCGCGAACTGCTCGACATAGGTGAAGAAGGGCCTTTGCGGCGCGGCCAGCCACTCGCGCAGGGCGCGCCGCACGGTGTCCGGTTCGGACCGGAAATGGACATCCGGCGAGATGCCGCCGCCTCCGAATACGCGGCGTTTCAGAATCAGCGTCTGGAAGGCCGGGCGGTCCGTCCGGTTCCGCTCCTTCCGGCGCCATGTCTCGTCGAATATTTCATCGTAGTACTTTTCATCCGAAACGCCGTCGAAGGGTCTCTGGATCACCCGGCCCGACGGCGTATGGTACCGGGCAGTGGTGAGCAGGAGGGCAGAGCCGTCGACGAACTTGTACGGCGTCTGCACGAGGCCCTTGCCGAAACTCGTTTCCCCCACGATGAGCGCGCGGTCCCAGTCCTGGAGCGCGCCGGCCAGGATTTCCGACGCCGATGCCGAGGTCCGGTCGATCAGCACGATCATCGGAAGCAGCGGGTGACCGTTCCGCTGGGTGGAGTAGTACTCGCGGGACGACTCCCGGTTCCGCCCCTCGGTGTAGGTGATCTTCCGGCCGCCGGGCAGAAATTTGTCCGCCACGCGCACCGCCGCATCGAGGTATCCGCCGCCGTTCTGACGAAGGTCCACCACGAGCTGTCGCATGCCCATCAGCTCGAGTTTCTGCAGGGCCTTCTCCATCTCCTGCTCCGTCGTGGAAGCGAAGCGGCCGATGCCGATGTACCCAACCTGCGGCTTGATGATGAAGGCATTGGCCACGGACTCGAGGTGCACTTCCTCGCGCACGATGGAATACATCCGCGGCCGCGTCCAGCCGCTGCGTTCAACCCAGATCTCCACCTTGGTGCCGCGGGGACCCATCAGCCGGAGCGGGACGTCGTCGCGGCGGATGCCGATGACCGATTCGCCCCCGATGGTGACGATGCGGTCTCCCACGGCCAGGCCGACCTTCTCGGCCGGACCGCCGCGGATGACGGAAACCACGGTGATGCGGCCGTCGATCACGTCGAAATAGATTCCGATTCCGGAATACCCCTCGAAATCCTGGTTCCAGCGGTCGTACTGCTCCTTGGTGTAATAGGAGGAGTGCGGATCCAGGTCGGACACGAGCCCGCGGATGGCGCTGTCCACGAGTGTTCCCGGGTCCTTCTCGTCGATGTAGTCGGAGCGGACCTTTTCGAGCAGGTCGCCGAACACCTTCAGTTTCGTGTACAACGACCGTCCGGCATCGAATGCCGTCACGGTCGCGCCGGCGAACAGCAGGAAAGCGGCGGTCAGAACGATCATCTTCCAGGTTCTTTGATTCGAGATCCGATTTCTCATCATCCGGTTCCGTTTGTTTGTGCGCTGTCTCCGGGAAGATCATGACGAGCCCGTCCGGCGGCGGGGATGAGCGGGACATTTGCGCGACGAAGACCGGGGCGTCCAACCCCGATCATGGCGCGATGATACGGTTGGCTTAACGAATATAACGATTCACCTCCCGAATGTCAAGAAAGCCCGTCCCTTCCAAACCCCTTTGAAATGCCGGCGATTCTTGTTAAATTGGCCGGAATCAACCAACGAAACGGACGGCCGAATGGGTGTTTTTCAATACCGGAACGGAATTCTCCACTGCGAGTCGGCGCCCCTGGACCGCATCGCCCGGGAAGTCGGCACGCCGTTCTACGTGTACAGCCGAAAGCGGCTGATCGCCAATTGGAACGCGGCGGAAAAACCCCTCGGGAAAAAGCCGCACCTGATCGCCTACGCGGTCAAAGCCAACGCCAATCCGCACATCATCCGGATCCTCGCGGAACGGGGAGCCGGCGCGGACATCGTCTCCGGCGGAGAGCTCCGGCTGGCCCTGATGGCCGGCGTGCCGGCGGACCGCATTCTATTTTCAGGCGTGGGGAAAACCGATGCCGAGATCGGCGCGGCCGTGGCCGCGGGCGTGTACAGCCTGAACGCGGAGTCATTCGAGGAACTTTCCGCCGTGTCCCGCATCGCCTCAGCGATGCGGAAAAAGGCGCGTGTCTCCATCCGCGTGAATCCGATGGTGGATCCCCGCACCCATCCCTATATCGCAACAGGACTCCGGGAGAGCAAATTCGGCATTCCAGCCGACCGGGCCGTGGAGGCGTTCCGGCTCGCCGCATCCCTGTCCGGCATCACGACGGTCGGCGTGCATTGCCACATCGGCTCGCAGATCCTCGAAACAGCGCCCTTCGCGGAAGCGGCGCGTTTTCTGGCCCGCCTCGTCCGGGAACTGCGTTCGCACCGGATCCGGCTCGAATTTGTCGATCTCGGTGGGGGATGGGGCATCGATTATCAGCGCATCGTCGAGACCGGCGCGGATCCGAATCCGGAGAGGCCTTTGCCGACCGGTCCCAAACGGCTGTTCGATGAGGTGCTGCCGATTCTGTCCGATGCCGGAATCCGGATGCTTTTCGAGCCGGGCCGTTTCCTTATCGCGGACGCGGGCGCCCTGGTCGCATCCGTGACGGTCACCAAGGAAAACGGGGGCCGCCGATTCGTCATTCTCGACGCGGGGATGAACGATCTGATCCGGCCGAGCCTGTACGACGCCTATCACCAGATTGTGCCTGTCCGTCAGAAACGCGGCAAGCCCGCGGGACGCGCGGACATCGTGGGCCCCATCTGTGAATCGGGCGATTTTTTCGCGCATGACCGGCCGCTTGCCGCAGTGAGGAGAGGCGAACTGCTGGCGCTCACAGGGGCGGGCGCCTACGGGTATTCGCTTTCATCCAATTACAATGGACGGCCCAGGGCCGCTGAAGTCCTGGTCAGCGGCAGCGGATTCAAGATGATACGTCAAAGGGAACAGATCGATGTATTGTGGAAAGGCACCGGATTTGACGAGAAATAACTTGCAAATTAAAACGAAATTTCGTATTTTCAATATGAAATTGCCGATCCAAGTTGAACGAAATTTCGGATTGATTTCATTGTGAAAAATACCCGAACCATTTATTTTAAATCAGCAAGAATCGCCATCCTGTTGTCTTTCTTTTTTGGATGTATCCATCCCATTTTTTCGAAATCGAATGGAAGGGAAGTTCTTGCCTGGCGTTTGAGCCCGGAATCGGATATTTACGGGTATCGCGTTTATTGCGGTGAAGCTTCCTCCGATTATTCCAGAATGTTCGATGCGGGCTTGGCCAATTTATTCGACATTTCAGTCCTTCAATCCGGGAAGCGATATTACTGCGCGGTCACAGCCCTGGATGAGTCAGGCAATGAGAGCGCCTTTTCCGATGAAATTTCCTTCACGGTCGGACCGGAACCGGCCGGCTCGGCGGCTCCGGGGATCACTTCCGTTTTCCCTAATCCATCCCGGGGCATTTCGGCCATCTGGGCTTTTCTGTCCGATTCGTGCAATACACGGCTCTGCATTTCAGACGTGCTGGGGCGCCGCGTCCGCACGGTTCATTCCGGTCCGCTGGCCGCGGGCGCGCACGCTTTCATCTGGGACGGACTGGACGATGCCGGATCGCCGGTCCGTTCCGGTTTGTACATCGCCACGCTGACCGGAGCGGCCCGAAGCCGGTCCGGCAAATTGACCTTGATCCGATAACGCATCAGGAGGCCGGTGCTTCATGAGACCGATGAATGTATGGATGCTGTTCCTGCTGGCCGGCGCGGCCGGCCTGTCCGGCCAGAGCGGCGGACTCTACGTGCGGGAGAATTCGGAAAACCTTCGGAACGGACCGAACGGCGAACGTATCGGCGAGGTCACATCCGGAACCCGGGTGGAAGTGCTCGAGAAACGTCCGGACTGGGTGAAAGTGCAGGTCACCGGCTGGATATGGGAAAAATCACTGACCGCCGATCCGACGCAGGTCGCGGGCTTTTCCATCCACCTGAGCCACATCGTCGTGGCCACGGAGGAGGAGGCCAGCCGTGTGCTCCGCGACCTGAAATCCGGCACTCCCTTCGGGGACATCGCGGCGAGCCGGTCGATAGACGCGGCCAGCGCGGCCCGGGGCGGCGACATGGGCGATTTCAAGCGCGGCGACCTCATGCCCGCGTTCGAGGAGGTCGCCTTCGGTCTCAACGTCGGGCAGGTCGGCGGTCCGATCCGCACGGCTGTCGGTTTTCACGTCATTCAGAGAACCCGGTAAGCATAGGCCGCCTGACCGGCGGAGCGGAACAGCCATGGACAACAGGATTTTGATCAGCCGGATACGGGGGCTTTTCCTCGATCCGGACACCACCTGGCAGACGGTGAAGGCGGAATCAGACGCCATCCCGGATCTGCTGAGGGAAGTCGTATTCAAGCTCGCGGCCGTTCCGGCCGTCGCCCATTTTCTGGGTTGGTGGGTGATCGCCGGATTCTGGGGCTCCCTGGCCCGGGCCGCCCTGTTGTACGCCCTGTCGATTGCGCTGGTCTGGGCCGTGTCGCGGCTGATCGGCCTGCTGGCCGCACCGTTCGGCGCCGAGGAGAACGAGCCCGGCTGTTTCAAGGTTGCCGCCTACTCGCTCGCGCCCTGGTTCGCGGCCGGCGCCCTGTACCTGGTTCCGCCGCTCATGATACTCGTCCCGATCGCCGGGATGGCCGGAATCTTTCTGCTGATGCGCGGCCTGCCGGCCGTTCTCGGCGTTCCGGCCGAGCGCGCGGTCTCGATCGCCATTCTGGTCTCGATCGCCATGCTCCTGCTCTTCATTCTCATCGGGCGTTTAACCGGCGGCGTGGTCTGGCCGCACCGGGCCTGAACGGGCGTCTCAGCGATGCGGAAAGAAACCACACCCACCGGGCCCCAGGTCGATCCGACGATCGAAGGCTGGCGTTTTTTTGCCTCGCTCCATGAGAGCCTCCGAACGACGGACGTGCTCAGGTCCGCGGGCGAGTGGATGCGCCGCCGTTTCGGATTCGGGGGCGTGGATATCCACCTGAATCTGACAGCGAGCGCATTCCCCGCGGCTTGCCGCGGGGCTAGCGAGCGAATATCAAAAGTCTCTTCTCTACGGATAGAAGATTCCCCGACGCTTGCGGCGGGGAGCTTCAACCATCCTGAGTCCGGAACCCTGCGTCTGGCCGGCCGGTTCGGGCTGTCCCCGGACTTCATCCGAGAGTCCGACCTGACGCCCGAGCACGGACCGGCAGGGCGCATCATTCGCAACGGAAACCCCCTGTATCTCTCCCGCTATCCCGAGCATCCCGGATCCGATCCGCAGGAGGCAGGCCCGGAGCAGACCGTCACATACGCCGGCGTTCCGGTTATGGACCATGGACGGACGATCGGCGTGCTGTCCTGTCACATGGACCGCGTCCGGACTTTCGGGGAAGCGGAGCGCATTCTGCTCGAGGAAATCGGCCGCCAACTGGGGCTCGCCCTCCGGAACGCCACGGACCATGAACAGGCCGAACAGAAAGCGCACCGGTACATCGCGATGAGCCGGGTCATCACGGCCACCCGGCATCTCGGTACGCTCGACAGCACCCTGCAGGATATCGCCAAGGTCCTCGTGCAGGCCCTGGGTTTCGACCAGGCCTGGATCGGACTGATGGACGTCAAGGCCGCAACCATACGGGGCAAGGCCGGATTCGGCGCGGGCATGACGGCCCGGTGCGTCGACGTGGCGTTCACACTCGAACTGCCCATGGCCAATCCGGCGCTCGAAGCTTCTCTGGCGCAGAAGCCCGTGATCTGCGCCGATCCGGACGGGGTCACCGACGAAGCTTTCCGGCAGTGGATGAAACGGACCCGGAGTTCGAACTGGGCATTCGCGCCCATCCTCAGCGGCGGCGACACGCTCGGCGTGATCGGCGTTTTCTACCTCGGCGACGGCGTCTTCGCGGACGAGGACGTCCGGACCCTGGTCATGGTGGCCGAACAGGCCGCCAACGCCGTCGAGAACGCGCAACTCTATGAGCAGATTAAAACCTCGGAGGAGCGGTACCGGAACCTGTTCGAGTCGGGCGGCATGAGCCTCGCGATCCTCGACGATCAGAACCGGTTCAAGCAGGTGAACCGGGCCTTCGAGGCCCTCAGCGGATACGACCGTGAGGAGATCGTAGGCCAGATGTCCATTTTCCAGTTTTTCAGCGGCAAATCGCAGCTTCCCCTGCTCTACTCGGGAAACGCCGGGGCCTGGAACCAGAACCGGGAGTTCCTGTTCGAGGATCGGAACGGGCGCCTGCGCCACGTCCACCTGACCACCGATCCCATACCCGGCTCCGCGGACCTGCTCGTATCGCTGATCGACATGACACGCGAACGCGAACTCGAGCGGCGGCTTTTCAAGAGCGAGGAGCTGGCCGCCATCGGCGAGCTCTCGGCCGGCATCGCGCACGAGATCCGGAACCCGCTGGTGGCCATCACCACCTCCGCCTCTCTCCTCAAGGACGAAACCGGACTGACGACCGAAGGCCGTCAGATCCTCGACGTCGTCAAGGAGGAGACGGACCACCTGGCCGCGATCGTCGATGATTTTCTGAAATTCGCCCGGCCGAAAAAGCCGGCCATCCAGAAAGAGGAACTCAACCGGCTCGTCCGCGACATCGTGAAGCGGAACCGGGAGCCGTCGCGTCCCGGCATCGACTGGGTCGAGGACTACGACCCCGCCGTGACCGAGGTGCCCGTCGACCGGCACCAGCTGCAGCAGGTGCTGACCAACCTCATTCAGAACGGGATGGACGCCATGCCGTCGGGCGGTTCGCTCGCGGTCCGCACGACTCTCTCCGGCGACGACGCGGACGCGTGCGCCTGTGTTTCCGTTTCGGACACGGGCACGGGCGTGCCGGAATCGGAGCGTGAAAAGATTTTTCAGCCCTTCTACTCGACCAAGGAGAAGGGGACGGGCATGGGGCTCGCCATCTGCCGCCGCATTATTCAGGAGCATGACGGCGAGATCATCCTGAGAAGCGAAGTCGACCGGGGCTCGGCCTTCATCGTGAGGCTCCGGCTCACACCCAAGACAGTATAGAGGGAGGAAGGGACCGGTCATGGCGGACATTCTGCTGATCGACGACGAGAAATCGGTGCGCACGACCCTGGCGATGATGCTCCAGAAAATGGGATACCGGGTCGAGGAGGCGTCCAGCGGAACCGAGGGGCTCGACAAGTTCAAGACCCGGTTCTTCGACCTCATCATCACCGACCTGAAGATGGAGCCAATGGACGGCCTGGCCGTTCTGCGCGAGGTCAAGACCCTGAATCCCTCCTCGGAGGTCCTGGTCATGACCGCCTACAGCACGGTCGAGAGCGGGGTGGAGGCCATCAAGTCGGGTGCCTACGACTACATCCAGAAGCCGTTTGAGAAGGACGAACTGCTCCTGCTGGTGGGGAAGGCGCTGGAGCACAGGAACCTCATCTGCGAGGTCGAACAGCTCCAGAACGAGCTCAAGGAGAAATACAAGTTCGAGAACATCATCGGCAATTCGAAGGAGATGTTCGAGGTGCTCGGCATGGTGTCGAAGATCGCGAAGACCGACAGCACCGTGCTGATCTCCGGCGACAGCGGGACCGGCAAGGAGCTGGTCGCGAAGGCCATCCACCTGAACAGCCGGAGGAAGAACCGCGCCTTCATCACCATCAACTGCGGCGCCATTCCGGAGAATCTCCTGGAGAGCGAGCTGTTCGGGCACGTGCGCGGCTCGTTCACCGGGGCGATCCGCGACAAGCGCGGGCTGTTTCAGGAGGCGGACGGCGGCACGCTGTTTCTTGACGAGATCGGCGAGACCGCGCTCTCCACGCAGGTCAAACTGCTCCGCTTCCTGCAGGACGGCGAGATCCGGCGGGTGGGAGACGTGGATCCCCTGAACGTCGACGTGCGGCTCATCGCGGCCACCAACAAGGAACTGCCCAAGCTCATCGAGGAGGGCCGCTTCCGCGAGGACCTGTTCTACCGTCTGAACGTGATTCCCATTCATCTGCCGGCCCTCAGGAGCCGGAAGGACGACATTCCCCTGCTATTCAACCATTTTCTGAAGCGGTTCGCGGAGAAGGAGAACAAGAACGTCACGTCCATCTCGACCGAAGCCATGAAAATTTTCACCGGGTACCACTGGCCGGGAAACGTCCGCGAGCTGGAGAACGTGATCGAACGGGCCGTGATTCTCACGAACCACAATACCCTCACGCCCGAAGACCTGCCCCAGTCCCTCCGCGACACCCTGCGCCGCGGGCCGGACATCCCGGACAACCTCGGGGAGCAGACGCTCGAGGAAGTCGAGAAGCATTACATCCTCAAGACGCTGGAAAAGTACCAGTGGAACCAGAAGCAGGCCTCGGACACGCTGGGCATTTCCACCACCACCCTGTGGCGGAAGCTGAAGACATACGGGATAGAGCCGAAGAAGAAAGAATAAAGCAAGTTCATTGTTCATAGTTCATGGTTCATAGTTAATAGAGAAAGATGGGATACTTGACTGACAGATTACTCTTTTTCTATGAACTATGAACTATAAACTATGAACTTTTTTTAATTTCATCCTGCAATCCCCGCTGTGGAACCGCCTAATTTCGGAATTGTGACATCTCCGTAACTTCTTAAATATCAATAAACGTCAGCGTTTATCCCCGATGGCATGGATTTTGTCTATATATCTATTGTATCTTAACTTGGGAGTCACCGATGTCCACGATTCTGCTCGTGGATGATGAAAAAAACGTTCTGAAAACGCTTTCACTGTCCCTTCAGCGGCATTCCTTTTCAGTGATGCAGGCTCAGAACGGGCCGGATGCATTGCGCCTGCTCGACGAATCCCCCTGCGATTACGTGGTTTCGGACATCCGCATGACGCCGATGAACGGCTACATGCTGGCTTCGGCCATACGCGAGCGTCATCCCCGCATGCCCATCATTTTCATGTCCGCATACGCCGCGGATCCGCTTGAGGGGCATAGCCGCGGCATAGAAAACTGCCCGCGTCTGACCAAGCCTTTTCCGGTGGGCGACCTGGTGCGTCTGCTCCAGTCGGAACGACGGGAAAGCCCGGAACGTACTGAGGCGCGGACCCCTGTCCGCATCCTGCTTTTCGACAGGCTTCAGGACGACCGATTGAAACCCGCACTCGAGAGCGCCGGCTACCGGGTGGAGAGGCCGGACGTCTCGGGAAAAATTCAGGATCCGGAAACCTTCGACCTGATCGTTCTGGACGAGGCAGCGCTGGACGACGGCCGCTGGATTCTTCTGAACGGCATCGAGCAGGCGATGCCGGCCGTTCCCATGCTCCTGGTCGCGGAACACGACGCGGTATCCTGTCCCGGACCGTCCGGCGACCGACCCTTCATCATGATCCGACGTTCGGTTCTGCTCCGGCATCCGGAACGGGCGGGAGCGGTTGTCCGTGAGCCGGCTTTCAGGTCCTGAACGCAACGGCCCCGGAGGGGGTCGTGTAAGGACGCCGCAGACCGGCCCGTCGGCCAGGGCCGCGGCGGGCCAGCCGCAGCGCCGGAAGCGCGTGCTTGCGGTGGACGATGAGGAAGTGATGGGGTATGTCATCCAACGCATCGTGCGTCATCTCGGTTATGATGTGGAATGGGTGACGAGCTGTGAAACCGCGCTCGATAAAATACGCGAAACCCGCTACGATGTCATACTCTCCGATTTCCTCATGCCCTCCATGAACGGACAGCGTTTTTACGAGGAAATCGCCCGGCTGCAGCCGGCCATGCTCAAGCGGATCATTTTCGTGACCGGCGATACGATCAGCACGCCGACGATGCAATTCCTCAAATCGACCCAGGTGCCCTTTCTCTCGAAACCGTTCAAGATAGAAGAACTCGAAACGCTCCTCTCTGAAGCGGTTCGCCGCTGAGGCCTATCCGGATGCATCCGGATCCGGTTTTGTAAACCCGAAACGAAAATCCCGGTCAAAACCACGAAAACGGGCATGCCGATATAAATCCCGGACACCGGAAACGTTTGTATAACAAAATAACGAATAATATGAAAAATACGATTCAAGGCATTGTAATTATTGAGTTAATGGTGCGTTACGACCGGGTGTTACTCACCGGTTTTTTCAGTATTTAGAACGAAAATTTTCTTGACAAAATTCAAAAAATATTGTATACTTACATACGTTTCCCGAATAAAATTCCATCCAACGGCGGCATCCGCCGGGCATCTTTCACAAATCGGTTGTTGGGAAGGTCCATTCGTTTCGGTAGAGACATGACGACTCGACCCACAGGATTATTCATCCCCGTTTTTTTAATACCCGTTCCGGGCCTTCCCGTGGATCGTCCAAAATGCCATATACTGTACTCCCCTGATCTAAAGAACGGATTGCAGGAAAGGAGGTGAGGCGAGCATGGAGCCCGGCCTTTTCAGAGGGGCCTTTCCCCTTTCACCGGACTCCGAGGGACGCGAAAAGGGGAAAGGAATCGTTTTCTGATGTTGATGGTGGTTGAACAATCCTATTTTAAGGAGAGGAACATGAGATCAATGGCGAAAGTGTTGATCGCTGTGAGCTGTCTCGTTCTGTCGACCGGCGCCTTTGCGGGCATGATCGGCGACCTGTACGAGATCCCGATGGCAACCGTGGCTCCGGTGATCGACGGCGAGATGGATGCCGTGTGGCACAACTGCGGCCAGGTTTTTCAGCGCACGTACACCAACGGCACCGCGGCCCCTGATGATTTCAGCGACCTGATGGGCTGGTCCCGTGTGATGTGGGATAGCGAGAACATTTACGTTCTGCTCTACACGCAGGACGATGTGATCCAGGACGTCCACGCGAACACGTACGAGCGTGACAGCTGGGAAGTGTACTTCGACGGCGACAATTCGAAGACCGACGGCGCCTATGACAACGTGAACGACCTGCAGATTCGTTTCGGTCACGGCGCTGCGGATGTCGCGGCGCTCGAGGCCCAGTCCTACTGGGGCCGCGATGGCGTGGAATTCGCGGTTGTGGACAATCCGGCCGAGGCTCCGTCGGGCTGGATGACCGAAGTCAAGCTCCCGCTGGCCGGCATTTTCGTGGAACCGGTTGCGAATTCGCTCATCGGCTTCGAGCTTCAGCAGAACGACAACGACGGCACTGCCCGTGAGTCCGTTTCCAAGTGGTGGGTGGCTGAAGGCGACCCGTCGTGGAACAATGCCTCGACTTTCGGCACGGCCATTCTGACCGACCGTCCGATCGGCGAGACCCTGGAAGTCCCGACCACCCTGGCTCCCATGGTGATCGACGGCGAAAAGGACGCGTGGTTTGAGTTTGCGTCTCCGCTCCAGCAGAACTCGTTCGACAATGTGGGCTCGCCGGGCAACTGGCCGGACAGCTACGAGGACAATTTCGCGCAGTCTTGGACCGCTTGGGATGCCGACAATTTTTATGTCTTCATCGAAACCTGGGACGACATCATCCAGGACACGCACGCGAACTCCTGGGAACGTGACTGCTTCGAAGTCTACTTCGACGGCGACAATTCGAAGATGGACGGCGCGTACGACACCGTGAACGACATGCAGCTGCGTTTCGGCCATGCCTACACGGACGCCTCCCAGATCGACGCCCAGTCCTATTTCGGACGCGACGGCGTTGAATTCGTCAATGTCGACACGGATCTCGGCTGGAACCTGGAAATCAAGCTCCCGCTCGGCGGCATTTTCCTGGAACCCGTGGCCGGCTCCGAGTTCGGCTTCGAAATTCAGGGCAATGACAACGACGCCACCGCGCGTGAACACATCACCAAGTGGTGGACGGAAGTCGGCGATCCTTCGTGGAACAATGCCTCCACATTCGGAACGGCCTACCTGAGCTCGCGTATCGCCACCGCAGTGAACGAGCAGGCTCCGGTCGCCCGGAACTTCGGCCTGTCCCAGAACTATCCCAACCCCTTCAACCCGACCACGACGGTTCCCTACAGCCTGAAGTCCGCTGGCAAGGTCCGCCTGTCGGTGTTCAACATGATGGGCCGGGAAGTCGCGGTTCTGGCGGACGGCATGATGCCCGCCGGCAGCTACACCGCCCAGTTCACCGCCAACAACCTGTCCAGCGGCATCTACTTCTGCAAGCTGCAGACCGCGGACAACGTCATGACCACCAAGATGACGCTGGTGAAATAAGCCGGTTTTCCGGTTTATTCGCCTGAGTTTATAAGCGCCCGCGGCCCGTCAAGGCCGCGGGCGCTTTTTTCACGGCTGGTTTCAGGAGAAAGACGGAAAGAAGAGGGGAACCCTCTGACGGAAGGGTCCCGTCTTCAGCCGTCTTTCTGCACGGAATCCCGGGGTCGACCCCAAGCGTGGTCCAAAGGAGGGAAAAGTGAAACGTCAAATCATCCGGTCGGCGTTGAACCTGCGGATTTCCGCGATTCTGGCTTTTGCGATCCCGGCGTCCGTGGTCCCCGCTTTCGCGGGTATGATCGGCGACCTGTACGAGATTCCGTTTACCACCGTCGCGCCGGTGATAGACGGCGAGATGGATGCCGTGTGGCATAATGCGGACAATGTATTTCAGAGATCCTATACCAACGGCACATCGGCTCCCGACGATTTCACCGATCTGATGGGCTGGTCCCGTGTGATGTGGGATAACGATGCCATTTACCTTCTACTCTACACGCAGGACGACGTGATCCAGGACGTACACGCGAACACGTACGAGCGTGACAGCTGGGAAGTGTACTTTGACGGCGACGATTCGAAGACCGAAGGCGCCTATGACAACGTGAACGATCTGCAGATTCGTTTCGGGCACGGCGCCGCGGATGTCGCGGCGCTCGAGGCCCAGTCCTACTGGGGCCGCGACGGCGTGGAATTCGCGATCGTGGACAATCCGGCCGAGGCTCCGTCGGGCTGGATGACCGAAATCAAGCTCCCGCTGGCCGGCATTTTCGTGGAACCGGTTGCGCAGTCCCTGATCGGCTTCGAGCTCCAGCAGAACGACAATGACGGCACGGCCCGTGAGCATGTTTCCAAGTGGTGGGTGGCCGAAGGCGATCCGTCGTGGAACAATGCCTCGACCTTCGGAACGGCCATCCTGACCGGCCGGCCGATCGGGGAGACACTCGAAATTCCCAACATCATCCAGCCGCCGGTGATCGACGGTTTCCGGGATGACGTATGGGAATATGCGGGCCTTTTTCAGGCCAACTCATTTGATAATATCGGCTCCCCGGGCCCATGGCCGGACAATTACAGAGAAGGCTATTTCCATGGGGCACTGGCTTGGGATGATTGCTACCTGTACGGCATCGCAACGGTATGGGACGACATCATCGTAGACGAGCACTCCAATACCTACGAACAGGACGGACTCGAATTCTTCATCGACGGGGACAACAGCAAGGGGACGGCCATCGACGGCGTGAATGACATGGAGCTTCGATTCAACCACCATTTCACGGAACCTTCTCAGATCATTGGCCCATCCTATTTCAACAGCCGATACATGGAATTGGTTGTTCGGGACAACGTGGAACCAAACGGCTGGACGCTCGAATTCAAGCTGCCCCTGCCAAGCCTCTTTATCGAACCCATCGCCGGACGTGAGTTCGGCATTGAAATCCAGTCGAACGACAACGACGGGACTCAGCGCGATCATATCTCGAAATGGTGGCTTGATACAGGGGATGCAACCTGGCACAATCCCTCCCTGTGGGGGACGGCCTATCTTTCCCCGGGGGCTGTCTGCTGCGGCAAACCGGCGGCCGGAGACTGCCCGTGGGAGGATGGGATTGAAGGGGATGAAAGTCCTGTCCCGGAACGATTTTATCTGGAGCCCAATTACCCGAACCCGTTCAATCCAACGACGAAGATCGCCTTTACCCTCCCGTCCCGGGAAAAAGCCAGGCTCTCGTTGTATGATGCGGTCGGGAACGAGGTGGCGGTGCCTCTGGACGGCGTGCTCGAAGCCGGGCGTCACGAAACGGAATTCGACGGAACCGGACTTCCCGGAGGCGTGTATTTCTGCAAGCTCCGCACCGCGGACCGGATGCAGGTTCGGAAGATGATGCTGGTGAAATGAAGACAGTTCAGAGTTCATGGTTCATTGTTGCTGGAATTGACCGGACCTATTTCACCCGTGCCGGTGCCCGCCCGCGGAGGAGTTTGTATCCGGCTGGCGCATAGTTGATGATCGATACGTAAATGTGTCCGAAAGGCCCGCTGAGAAGCGCGGGCCATTTCGGACCTACAGGATTGAGAAGAACACCCAGGAGGTCTTTGTATGCGATTCCGGTTTGTCACTACCGTTTGTACTGCCGGCATTCTCTGCTCATTTTCGTCCGTCTGGGCCGGGCTCACGATTCGCGAAATTCGGACCGCATCCGACCGGGTCCTGGTTGTTTTTCTGACCAGCGATACCCTGCATGTCGACGAAGCGGATGTTTCGGACCCATCGAAATGGCGGATCAACGGCAGTCCCGCGGACAGCATCAGTGTGTTCGCCACACAGGCGGACCCCTGCGACCATCACGTTTATCTTCGCACCGGGAAACTTGAGGAAGGAAGGCAGTACGCGATTTCGACGCCCTACGGCGACACGACCATCGTCTTCCGGTCCAGAAAGACGTTCTGCGAGTCCATCAAGACCAACCAGGCCGGATACAGCGGTTTGTCGAAGCGCAGGTTTGCCATGCTGTCGATCTGGCTCGGTACGGCCGGGGGCAGGCGCATCGAGGGGTCGCTGCCGGAGTTTGAGGTGTTTTCATCCGAATCCGGCAAGACGGTTCTCAGGGGACGGCTTCAGGATGCGGCCTTCGATTCGAGTTCGGCCGATTTCCCCTACCGGATCGACCTTTCGGCCGTTCCGGAGGGAGGACCTTACCGGATCGCGGTGAAGGGCTTCGGCTGTTCGCATCCTTTCGGCGTGGGCGGCGCATTCGCCAGGCGCGCCGCCTATATCCTCTTTCGCGGCCACACCATGCAGAGATGCGGATGCCCGATCCATGTTCCGCCCATCCGTGAAAAGGCCTGCCACACTTTGGTGTACGACACGGACGGCCCGATCGGCGAGGCCAACATCATCGTGAAAGGGGACGAACCGTCCTTTGCCTGCTACGGCGGTTACCACGACGCCGGTGACGCGGACCGGCGCGCTTATCACATCTCAAACCCCATTATCGACCTGATGATTTACGAGGCTTTTCCGTCCGTATTCACGGACGGTCAGTTCGACCTGCCCGGCCGTTTTGATTCCGAGTACAATATTCTGGGGTACGAGAACGGCATACCGGACCTGCTGGACGAGGCGGAGTGGGGCGCCCTGGTCTGGCAGTACCTGCAGAACCCGGACGGCAGTGTTCATTTCGGAACCGAAACCAAGGGATATTCCGAACCGTTCGCGGCGCCGCTCGACCTGGATACGAAGCCGTACGGGACAGTGAAAGTGGATCCGAGGGCGACCTGCTCGTCAGCCGGTCTTTTCATGCACCTCGCCCGACTGATCAAGCCCTTTAAGCCGGAGCTGTCCGACTCGCTCGTGAGGCGCGCGGAGATGGCCGCGGCATTCGGAGCCTCGGAAATGGCCGGACCGGAGAAACTCTACTATGCCGTTCAATCGTATCTTCTCACCGGAAACGAAGACGCCCACCGCACGGTGAAGGAACTGCACACGATCGCGGATTCGCTCCGCTTTCATCTTTTCGCGACTCCCGGATATTCGCTGAACGATTTCAGGTTCGACAACCCGGCCTATATCTATTCCTATATCGCGGAGAAGAACCGGCCGACGGATCCCGTTGTCGCGGCGTTCTTCCGATCGGCATTGCGCGCGGCCGCGGACAGCATCGTCGCGGAGCTCGAAAAGCGGCCGTATCCGGTCGGGAACAATCCGGTCGGGCGCGCGTGGGGGCACAATGTGCGCCAGCCCCAGTACGCCGGCTGTCCCATGCTCCAATGGAGCCTGACCGGTGAACAGCGGTATCTCGACGCCGCATCCGAACTGATGGACTACAAGCTGGGCCTGAATCCGGTCGGGATCAGCTATGTGACAGGCCTGGGGTTCCACCAGGTGCACAACATCCATGACCGGGAAAGCGCTTACACCGCGGCAAAGGGCATGGGCCCGAAGCCGGGGCTCACGGTTTTTGGGCCGGGCGTGGCCGGATGGGGCGGCGGAAGAGCGAAATCCCTGCCTGTCGTAAAGGATCTGCCGAAACAGCGGCAATTCGTGGACTGCAGGGATGTCATCTCGTTCACCGAATTCACGATTTTCGAGACCATGGCGCACGACGCCCTGTACATGGTTCTCGCGGGAGGAGGAAAGTGGGATGGGAAGGATCCATTTCATCCTGGGGAATAGCCGTCCGAATCCGCCGGAAAAAAGCATTTGCGATTAAAGATTGAAGCGTTGCGATATTCGACCTGAAAGACACGGGATCCTCATTGTCCGAAAGGCCCGCGAGAGGAAGCGGGCCATTTCGGACCTACAACTTCAATTCCAAAGGTTTTTTTCGACCAGGAACCCGTAACTCGGAACATTTTTTTCAACTATGAACCATGAACTATGAACTATGAACTGAATGATGACCCATGAACTGAACATACTCACCACCCTCGTCGCAGGGCTCGCGGGCGCCCTGGTGTTCGGATACGCCGCCAGCCGGCTGAAGCTGTCGCCGATCGTCGGGTATCTGCTCGCGGGCATGCTGATCGGACCGCACACGCCCGGCCTGGTCGTGGAGCGGGAAGTCGCGGAACAGTTCGCGGAGATCGGCGTCATCCTTCTGCTGTTCGGCACGGGCCTGCGTTTCAACCTGTCCGAACTGGCGGCTGTCTGGAAAATCGCTTTGCCCGGCGCGCTCATCCAGAGCACCCTGTCCACGCTCGGCCTGGCGGCCCTTTTGCGGCTGGAGGGATGGTCCTGGACTTCCGGAATCATCCTCGGCATGGCCGTTTCCGTGGCCAGCACCGTGGTGATGGCGCTCGTTCTCGACGAGCACCATGATCTGCACGCGCCGATCGGGCATATTGCCATCGGATGGACCGTGGTCGAGGATATCCTCACCGTGGCCCTTCTGCTCATCCTGCCGATCTGGTTCGGGCCAGCCGCGGGAGCGAAGGGGGGGATTCTTCCGGCGCTCGGTCTGGCGTCCGCCAAGCTCGTCGGGCTGGCGGTTCTCGTGGCCGTTCTCGGACGGTGGCTGATTCCCCCGGCCCTGGAGCGCATCGCCAGGACCCGGCTCCGCGAGCTGTTCACGCTGGCCGTGCTGGTGCTGGCCATCGGCATCGCCGTGGGTTCGGCCAAGGGTTTCGGCGTGTCCATCGCGCTCGGCGCCTTTCTCGCGGGCCTGGCCGTGGGACGGTCGGAATTCGCGGCGCGCGCGGCTTCGGACGCGGTGCCGATGCGGGACGCTTTTTCCGTGCTTTTTTTCGTGGCCGCGGGCATGCTGTTTTCTCCGGCCAGCCTGATTCATGAACCGGTGACCGTGGCGACCGTGGCGGCCGTGGTGATACTCGGCAAGCCGCTGATCGCAATCGCGACGGTGCGCCTGCTGGGCGCGTCCCCGGCCCTGGCGTTCCCGGTCGGCGCGGCTTTCTCCCAGGTTGGCGAATTCAGCTTCATCCTCGGCACAGTCGCTCTCGGCTTGGGTCTGATTCCGGAAACCGGATGGAACGCCCTGGTCGCGGCTTCCATGATTTCCATCAGCCTGAACCCGTTTATCTACCGGCTGGCCCGGCGGATTCCGGCCAGGATGAAGGGCCTGACTCCCGCCCAGCCGGTTCTACCCGCGTCCGTCGATCCGGATCACTGCATTCTGGTCGGTTACGGTCCGGTCGGCCGTATCGTGCATCGCGTGCTCGAGGAGCAGGGCCGGGTCGTGACCGTGATCGATTTGAACCTGGACACGGTCCGTGAACTCCGCGCCAGCGGTTTCATCGCGATGTACGGAGACGTGCAGAGGCAGGGCACGCTCGAGGAAGCGGGTATCGAGAAGGCCGGAAGCCTCATCCTGAGCGCGGACATCGAGGGCGCGGCTGAAATCATCCGGCGCGGCCGCTGCGTCAATCCGGCCATCCGCATCCTGGCGCGGTGCGCTCTTTTACGCGACGCGGAAGGCCTGCGGAAGGCGGGCGCGGACGTGGTAGCGGCAGGAGAGGCGGAGGTGGGCGTGACCCTGGCCGAAGCCGTGACAGGCGAGGGCCAGGTCTGCACTGAAGCGGTCGCCCGAAAAAGGGAAATGATGCGGAACATCCTGTACAACCGGCCGGAAGAGGAGTAGGGCACCCCGGGTCGAACTTTCCTGTTGACTCCCGCCTGAAAAAGTCGTAACTTTTTGGCCTATATTTTCAAGGAGTTGCGTTGTCTCGAAAACATCATAAAAAGTCCACCGGGCACGATTCCGCAGAGGATCAGGCCGGAAATCAGACCACTCCGATCACGCGGTCCAGAAAAATACTGTTCAGCGTCCTGCTCGTACTCATCCCTTTTCTGATCCTCGGACTGGTCGAAGCCGGACTGCGGACCTTCGGTTACGGGGACGATACGCGTCTCTTCATCACGGCCGCGGAGGAGCTCCCGCAGTATTTCCGTGTCAATCCCAAGGTGGCCCGGCGTTTCTTCTACATGCAGTCCGTGATTCCAGCCGCGCCCAAGGACCTGTTCCTCAAGACCAAACCGGAAAACGGTGTGCGCCTTTTCGTCCTGGGCGAATCCTCGGCCGCCGGCTTTCCCTACGGCAACAACCTCACATTCTCACGCATCCTGCACGCACGTCTCGCGGAAGCCCTACCTGACAGGCGCGTTGAGGTGGTGAACCTCGGCATGTCCGCGATCAGCACCTATGCCATGAACGACTTCATGCCTGAGCTTCTCAGGCAGAAGCCGGACGCGGTTCTCGTGTACGCAGGGCACAATGAATTTTACGGCGCCATGGCCGTGGCTTCAATGGAATCCCTGGGCCGGAATCCCAGGCTGGTCCGCGCGTATCTGAAACTCGAGCGTTTCAAGCTTTTCCTGGCCCTGCGGGATCTGATCGGCAGAGTTCGGGTGCGGATGATTCTGAAGAACCGGAAAGACGCGCTTCCGGAAGAGAACATCACGCTCATGGAGCGTATTGTCGCGGATGAGGAAATACCCTACAAAGGTCCCCTGTATGAAAAGGGGAAGCGACAATTCGAGTCGAACCTTTCCGCCATTGTCCAAGCCGCAACCAGACAGGGCGTACCGGTTTTGCTGTCCGAGCTGGTGTCGAATGTGCGGGATCAGGCGCCCTTTGCCTCGATCGAAACGGACACATCCATGTCCGCAAAACGGGCGTTCGAGCAGGCAAAGCGGTTCGAATCACTCGGCCGGTTTGCCGAGGCAAAAGAAGCATACCTGAACGCAAAGGACAGGGATGCGGTCCGGTTCCGGGCCTCGGAGGAATGGAATACCGTCATCCGGTCCACAGCCGCGGAATCCGATTGCCCGGTCGTCGCCGATGAAGGCCAGTCTTCGAGTCCGATTCGCCGAACGGGCTTGTCGGCGACGGTCTCATGGCAGATCACCTGCATCCGAACGCGGACGGGTATTTTCTCATGGCGGACGCTTTTTTCGAAACACTGAAGCGGAACCGGCTCTTCTCGGAAAAATGGATCGAGGGCCGCTCCTCAGCGGAATGGCGGAAGGACTGGGGCATGACCAGCCTTGATTCCGCTTACGCGGACATGGGCATCCGCTATCTGAAGAACGGTTGGCCGTTCAGGCCCAAGACCGAGACCCACACCGGCCTGTCGGGCGTCCGTCCCTCGACAGCGGCCGAGTCCCTGGCCGTGGAAATCGTCTCCCTGCGCAAGAAAACCCTGGAAGCCGGGCACGTACAACTGGCCCGGCGGTACGAGCGGTCCGGGGATTGGATGCGGGCCTTCACCGAGTACCGGGCCCTGGCCGCGATCATCCCGAATGAGCCGGATTTCGAGGAGGCCGGGCTTCGGGCCGCGGCCGCGATGAACCGGCCGGATCTGGCGATTTCCCTCCTGCTGTTCCTACGCGGTTTCCGGGAATCCCCTTCCGACGACGGACGCATCGGACGCCTGCTCCTGGCCCTGGGGAAAAGGGAGGAAGCTGAACCGTTTCTCCGCAAGGCCGGAATCCAGACAGCGGAATCAGGAAACCTCCGTGCTCCGTCCGCCGGCCCGTCCGCCGTGCGCTCCGAGGCCGGTGATCTTCTCCGTGAAGCGCGGTCTCGTTTCGAGCGGCGCGACTGGGAAGGCGCGGGAGCCGCGCTCGAGAAATCGCTTTCGATACGCGAATCCGCGGAAGCCCATTTCTGGACCGGCCGGATCGACCTGGAACTCCGCAAGCCGGATGACGCAGTGCCGCATCTCGAAGCCGCGGCGCGGCTTTCGCCGAACAATCCCGAGGTTCTGGTCCATCTCGGACTGGCCTACGCGCAAACCGGCGACATCGGCCGCGCCGAAGCCGCGGCCCGGGCAGTCGGACAGATCCGGCCCGGTCATCCGGGACTCCCATCCCTGAACCGGGCCATCGCCGCAGCAGCCGGCCGCTGAACCGGAATCGACGGAAAACAGACATGCATATTCTGGGCATATCCGCCTTCTACCATGACAGCGCCGCGGCCCTGGTCCGCGACGGCGCGATTGTCGCGGCCAGCCAGGAGGAGCGTTTCTCCAGGGTCAAGCACGACTGGCGTTTTCCGGCCCATGCGGTCGATGCCTGCCTGCGGGAGGCGGGAATACGGGCCCCGGACCTCGACGCTGTGGTTTTCTACGACAAGCCCTTCCTGAAATTCGAGCGTATTCTCGAGACCTACATGGCCACGGCGCCTGCCGGAATCCGGTCTTTCATCGCCTCGATGCCTCTGTGGATCAAGCGCAAGATGTGGATGAAGAGCCTGATCGAGGAAGCGCTGGCCGGATACAAAGGCCGAGTGCTGTTCACCGAGCATCACCAGGCACATGCAGCCTCCGCGTTTTTCCCGTCGCCTTTCCGGGAGGCGGCCGTGGTCACTGCGGACGGCGTGGGTGAATGGGCCACCACGAGCGTGGGTCTCGGCCGGGACAACCGGATTACGTTGCTGAAGGAGATTCATTTTCCGCATTCCCTCGGCATGCTGTATTCCGCGTTCACCTATTACACCGGGTTCAAGGTCAATTCAGGGGAATACAAGGTCATGGGGCTCGCCCCGTACGGCAGGCCCGTGTATGTTCAGAAAATTCTCGACCATCTCATCGATCTGAAGCCGGACGGCTCCTTCCGTCTGAACATGAAATACTTCAACTACTGCGCCGGGCTCACCATGACGCATCCCCGGTTCCACCGCCTGTTCGGAGGGCCGCCGCGCAAGCCCGAGACGCCCCTGACCCAGCGCGACATGGACCTGGCCCGGTCCGTGCAGGACGTGGTCGAGACTGCGATGCTGAAACTGGCGGCATTCGCGAAGAAGGAGACCGGATCGGACCGGTTGTGCCTGGCTGGCGGCGTGGCCCTGAACTGCGTGGCGAACGGACGGATTCTCCGCGAGAACCTGTTCCGGGACATCTGGATACAGCCCGCGTCCGGCGATGCCGGGGGCGCGCTCGGCGCGGCCCTGGCGGTGTGGCACGAGTATAACGGACAACCCCGCGAAGCGGACGGCGTCCGGGACAGTCAGTCCGGATCCCTGCTGGGTCCGGCCCCGGACGAAACCGGGATCCGGGCGTTTCTCGACGGCCGGGGCGCGCCCGTATCGATGCGCCCGGTGAAGAGGTCCTGATCCGGGAGACCGCGGAAAGGCTCGCCGCCGGGAAGGTGGTGGGCTGGTTCAGCGGCCGCATGGAATTCGGCCCGCGCGCACTGGGATGCCGCAGTATTCTGGGCGATCCCCGTTCGCCGGTGATGCAGAAAGTGATGAATCTCAAAATCAAGTTCCGGGAATCGTTCCGTCCATTCGCGCCTGCCGTTCTGGAGACGGAAGCCGGCCGGTATTTTGAAATCGACAGGCCCAGCCCCTACATGCTCCTGGTCGCGGACGTGCGCAAGGAGCTACGGAAACCTGAGACCGGAGGAGGATTCGTCCCGGTTCGGCATCGACCGGCTGAACGTTTCCCGTTCGGACATTCCGGCGGTCACGCACGTCGATTATTCGGCGCGTCTCCAGACCGTGAACGCGGAGACGAACCCGCGATTCCATAGCCTGCTGGCCGAGTTCAACCGGCTGACGGGATGCCCGGTCCTGGTCAACACGTCGTTCAACGTGCGTGGAGAACCGCTGGTCTGTTCGCCGTCCGAGGCTTATGCGTGCTTCATGCGCACGGACATGGACGCGCTGGTCCTGGGCGACTGCCTGCTCGACAAAGCCGGACAACCCGCTTTCGAGGACGACCCGGACTGGCGCAAGCGGTTCGCGCTGGACTGATTGAACCGACGGATCCGCCGAATGCAGGGAAGCCGCCGCAAAGCGCATGGCGCAAAGGGCGAAGCGCGAGGCACCCGGATTATACGGTCCGGTTCCGGCGATCCTGCGCAGCAGTGTAAATCGATGTGCACCTGAAGGATCGAATCGTGTGTTTAAACGGCCAGGGAAGACGCATGGATAAAAGCAAATTCAACAACCGCAAGGAATGGCGCAAGTTCGGAATCGGACTCGGCATCATTCTCTGCGTCGTAGCCGTCATTCAGATCCTGAAGGGCCGGCCGGCTGCGGTTTATTTTCTGACCGCAGGTGCCGTTTCCGCGGGATTGGGGCTCGCACTGCCCGCGGCGCTGAAGCCGCTGTTCATCCTGTTTCTGGTTCTCGGGGAAATACTGGGATGGAACTCGACGCGGGTGATACTCGCGGTCCTGTTCTATGCGATGTTGACGCCCATCGCCCTGATCCGGAAGGCCGTCGGACGCGGGCCGATGCCGATGGCGCCGGATCCGAAGGCGTCCAGTTACTGGATTACCCGCGGGAAAAAATTCGACGATCCCGCGTCCTTTGAAAACCAATTCTGAACGGGGAATGCATGTCCAAGACTTCCATTCTGAAGGAATTCTGGCAGTTTCTGAAAGTGCGGAAAAAGTGGTGGCTGACGCCGATCGTGGTATTTCTCGTTCTGCTCGGCGCGCTGATCGTGGCCACCGAGGGATCGGCTCTCGCCACTTTCATCTACGCCCTGTTTTAGGCCGGCTGGACGGGAATTCTCGCTCCCGGAGCCGGAGCAACTTGTTTCCGCATTCGGTCCGGAAATGAAAAACCCGCGGCCTGGGCCGCGGGTTTCATATGCGCAGACGGTTGCATCCGGAATGTCCGCCGGACTCTCCGATGCGGAATAGATCGGACCGGCCTCAGGAGGCCCTTTCCACCAGGGACAAGGCAAGTTCCCTCAAATCATCGCGGCTTCGGGAAGGCCGTATCCGGTCCAGAGCCTCGAGCGCCTGATTCGTGCTTTCGGCCACGGCCCTGCGGGCCGCGTCAAAGGATCCTGCGGAGGCCAGCAGATCCCGGACTTCCGCCGTATCCGCGTTTGACCAACCTGCCCGTCCCCTGAACGATTCCAGCCTCTTTCTCATCCCATTGTCCGCGCAGGACGCGAAATGAACGGTCAGGAAAGTCTTCTTGCCGGCGACAATGTCGCTGCACAGGGGCTTGCCCAACTGTTCGCCGTCCGCGGCCACGTCGAGTAAATCGTCCTGGATCTGGAAAGCCCGGCCCAGGCCGGCGCCGAAACGCTCCAGGCCTGCGGTTTCGTCCTCAGTTCCGCTCCCCAGCAGGGCTCCGATGCCGCAGGAGGCTTCGATGAGCCGCCCCGTTTTCTTTTCGATCATGTCCAGATATTCGCCGGGCGTCACCGCGTCGCGGGATTCGAACAGCTTGTCCAGGGCCTGGCCTTCGCACAGGCCCGTCAGGCTGTCGGTGAACCGGCGGATGACGATGGCCGCGTTCGGATGTGATGTCCGGATGAGGCTCTCGTAAGCGGCGGTGACGAGCCCGTCGCCCGCGAGTATGGCCGTGGCTTCGTCCCATTTGACGTGCACCGTCGGCCGGCCGCGGCGCAGGCCGTCGCGGTCCATGATGTCGTCATGCACCAGCGTGAAAGTGTGGAGGAGTTCCACGGCCACGGCCGCATCCAGGCAGGAGTCGATGGATCCGCTCGTGGATTCGCAGGACAGGATCAGCAGGAGCGGGCGGATGCGCTTGCCGCCGGCTTCGAGCAGATACGCCATGGGTTCATAGAGCTCCCGCGGTGAACGGCCGGAGAAACGGTTCAGAATCGGTTCCTCGATCCTGCGGAGGAGGTCCAGCATCCCGGGTTTCAGGGTCAAGGCGCCTCCGCTTTCGCGGGCCGGAGCACGCCCGGCCTGCGCAGATCCGCGCTGGTGCGGCTGGCCGTGAGATAAAGGACGGCCTTGAACTGTTCCCGCCACTCGGAAATCAGCCGGACGAGTCCCCGCGGCCCGGCGTCCAGGGAGCGGAGAACGGGCATGGCCGCGCCGCAGAGCTCCGCGCCGAGTGCAACCGCCTTGGCCGCCTCCAGTCCGTTCCGGATGCCGCCCGACGCGATCACGGCCGCGCCAGGCAGGCTCCGGACCATGCGGATGGACACGGCTGTGGGAATGCCCCAGTCCCAGAAAGCGCCGGCCATGTGTCCGCGGCCGCCGCATCGATGCGATTCAATGCCGGTCCAGGATGTGCCGCCTGCGCCGGCCACGTCGATCCAGGAGACGCCCGCCTCGATGAGGCGGCGCGCGGTTTCCGCGGAAATGCCGCAGCCGACTTCCTCTACGATCACGGGCACGGAAAGCGCGGCCGCGAGCCGGCCGATCGCGGCCAGGACGCCGCTGAAATCGCGGTTGCCTTCGGGCTGGAGCAGTTCCTGGAGGGGGTTCAGATGAACGGCCATCGCGTCCGCGGCCACCAGATCGACCATCGCCTCGACCGGCGAAAAATCGGATAGGCGGGCGATCTCGCTGGCGCCGATATTGCCCACCACCGGGATATCGGGTGCCAGGCGCCGGACGATGCGGAACGTCTCCAGATGCCGGCTGTTCTCGAATGCCTGCCTCTGACTGCCCACGCCGAGAGCAACCCTTTCGGCCTGGCAGACCTCGGCCAGCCTGCGGTTGATGTCCGCCGCTCCCCTGAATCCGCCGGTCATGGCGGACACCATGAAGGGAAAGGAGAGGCTGCGGCCGAGGAATTCGATGCGGGTGTCGACCGAGTCGAATGCGGTTTCGGGAAGCGCGCAGTGAACGAAGTCCCAGGCCTCAAAACCGGACGTTTTGTCCCGGAATGCGACGTCGCGTTTCAGTGCGATGTCGATGTGTTCGCGTTTACGTTTGGAAATGGTCATATTAATCTTATTTTAACGAAAAAAACCGGCATTTGCAAATGTCAAATACAGGAGTCCGCCGAATAAAAAGGCCCGCATTGCTGCGGGCCTTTTGAATCGACAAAGTTAATTCCAATACAGGGTTTACTGCACCGTCCCCTTCAGGTTCGCGCCTTTGGCGCCTTCCAGATCCGCGAATTTGATGTTGGCGCCGGTCAGATCCGCGCCGGTCAGGTCCGCGTCGCGCAGAACCGCGCGTTGAAAATGGGCCTCGCGGCAGTCCGCGCCTGCCAGGTTCGCGCCCACCAGGTTGGCCCGCTTCAGTTTGATACCGGTCAGATTCGCCCCTTCCAGGTTCGCCTGGTTGAGCTGGGCGCCGAAAAGCGACAGGCCCGCGAGGTTCACGCCCTTGAGCCGGGATTTCTCCAGGTTGGTGTCCTGCAGGTTGGCGCCGCTCAGGCGAGCGCCCTCGAAATTAACCTCTTTGAGGTTCGAACCGAACAGAAACGCGTTCTCCAGATTGGCTCCCTTGAGGTTCGCTTTTTCCAGGTTCGCGTTCTGAATCGTGCAGTTCGACAGGTTCGCGCCGCGGAAGTCCGCGCCTTTGAGGAAGGCGTAGGACAGGTCCGTTCCGGAAAGGTCCGTTTCAGCGAACGATTCGCCCTTCTGCACCTTGGCGACGATCTGCTCCCGGGTCCATTTCGCCATGTCAGGCCCCCTCTCCGAATCCCTTCAGCGCTTCTTCGACCGTACCGAACATCATCAGCACCTGGTCCAGCCGCGTGATGGTGATGGGACGGCGGACGCGGTCCGAAACGCGCGCCAGCCGGAGGTCGCCGCCGCTTCCTCTCAGCGTGGTCAGACAGGCCATGAGCGCGCCAAGGCCGGAGCTGTTGATCCAGCTTACATCCTTCATGTCCAGGACGAGGAAGGTCTGTCCATCCCGGATCGCCTTGTATACGCGGTCCTGCACCGGATGGGTCTCTTCGCCCCCCATGATCTCCCCCTCCGGCGCCAGCACCAGGATGGAATCGACTGTTCTTTCATTGATCTTCATGGTTGAATCCTTTCTCGGTGACGGCCGTTCCGACCGTCAGAGTCAAAGCCGGAGCGCCGGTCACTCGTATCGGAGCGCGGTGATGGGATCGAGTTTGGCCGCCTTGCGCGCGGGATACAGTCCGAATCCCAGGCCGACCAGGGAACAGAAGAAGAATCCGATCAGGATCCACGGCACCGGAATCGACGCCGGGACGGGCGAGACCAGCGCTACGAGCTGGCCGATGCCGATACCCGCGAGGATGCCGATGATGCCGCCCACCTCCGAAAGAAGGACGGCCTCGACGAGGAACTGCAGCATGATGTCGCGCCGGTTGGCGCCGACCGCCATCCGAATGCCGATTTCCCGGATCCGCTCGGAAATCGACACCAGCATGATGTTCATGATCCCGATTCCCGCCACGAGCAGGGAGAACGAGACGATCACGATGGCGCCGATGCGGATGGCGCGGGTCATATTGTTGAACGAATCCACCAGCGTGGCGCTGGACCAGATCTCGAAATCATTGTCCCTGCCCGGCGCGACCTTGCGGACCGCGCGGAGGACGCCGATCACCTGCTCCTTGGCCTCCTCGATGCGGGTCGCGTCCTTGGCCTGGATGGTGATATTCAGGGAACGTTCCTTGCCGTAGTATTTCATCAGCGTTGTGAGCGGAATGATGACGACATTGTCGCGGCTTCGGCCGAACGACTGGCCGAGTTTCTCGAGAACGCCGATAACGTCGTACCGGCGGCCGTCCACGATCACCGACTCGCCGACCGGATTGCGGAACGGAAACAGCTCCTCGGCGATGTCCTGGCCGAGCACCGCCACCGAACGCGCGCTCTGGACGTCCATATCCGTCACGGCCCGGCCGTCCTGGACGAAATACCCGTTGTTCGCGAAAAAGGCGGGCACGCCGCCGCCCATCTGAACGGTGGGGCTGGTCTTCCGGTCGGCGAATTTGACCGTCACGCCCATCTGCCACGCCTCGGGGCCCACGTTGGTCACGAGGTCGCAGTGCTCTTCGATGGCCGCGGCTTCGACGAGCGTGATGTCCTTCCGGTTGCGGTAGGGGTTGTCTCCGCCGTGCTCGCGGTGCTCCATCGCCGGGTATTTCTGGACCTGGAACACGTTCGATCCGAGCTGTTCCATCTGGCGCTGCATGTCCTTCTGCAGGCCTTCGATGAGGCTCTGCATGCCGATGATGGCCATGACGCCGATGATGATGCCCAGGAGGGTGAGGAACGAACGCAACTTGTGCGTCCGGATGATGTCCAGCGCGATGGTCAGGCTTTCACGCAGTTTCTGAAGGGTTTCCTTGGTCTGCATCCTGTTTGCTCCTGGCGGCGTGCGGGGGGAAAGGTCACTCGTACCGCAGCGCCACAATGGGATCGAGCCGCGCGGCTTTGGATGCCGGGTAAATGCCGAAGAAAAGGCCGATGGTCAGCGTAAAACCGACACCCAGGAACAGCACGTAAGTCGAAATGTACACGGGGATGGGCGAAACCGCGCGAATCAGCAGGGCGATGCCGAGCGAGAAGAGGATGCCGATGGTCACGCCCAGGCCGGAGATCACGATCGATTCCATGAGAAACTGCCACAGGATGACCCGTTTTTTGGCGCCGATGGCCTTGCGAATGCCGATTTCCCGTGTGCGCTCGGACACGGACACCATCATGATGTTCATGATGCCGATGCCGCCCACGAGCAGGGAGATCGAGCCGATGCCGATCAGAACGATCCACAGCGTGCGCGTCATCTGGTTGTACACGTCCATGATCTGGCTCTGCTGGTTGATGGCGAAGTCGTCCGGTTTGCCCGGTGTCAGCCCCCGCGCCTGCCGCATGATGCCCGTGATCTGATCGATCAGCGCGTCCGTATTTTCGGCGTCCGCCGCCTTGATCTGGATGTCGAGCGACCGGCGGGACCCGTACATTTTCTGGAACGCGGTGTAGGGGATGTACGCCGTGGCGTCCATGCTCTGGCCGAACATGTTTCCCCTTTTTTCCATGACCCCCACAACGGTGAAGGGCTGTGCCCCGATCTTCACGCGGCGGTCGATGGGGTCCTCGCCCTTGAAGAGCTTGTCCTGGACCTCCCAGCCGATTACGCACACGGCCCGGTTGAGATCCACATCCGAGTCCGTGAAGAACCGGCCGGTTTCGGGCACCGTGTTGGCGCAGGCCAGGTAGGCCTCGGTGGTGCCGGTGACATATACATTGTTCAACGATTCGGTGCGGTACTTGACCGTCCGGCTCGTTCCCAGGTCGGGGGCCACGGCTTCAGCGAGCGTGGCGTTCTTCACCAGAAGCTGGTAATGCTTCTCGGTGATGTCCTTGCGGCCCTGGTACTTGAGGAATTCCTCCCACGACCGGATAATCCACGGGAACTTGGACACGTACATTGTGTTGGCGCCGAGATTGGAGAACTCGGAACTCACGTAGTGGTTGAGGCCCTGGATCACCGAGATGATCACGGTCACCACGATGACGCCGATGAAGATGCCGAGCGTGGTGAGAATGGTCCGCATCCGGTTGGCCTTGAGCGCGGCCAGGGCGATGCGGAGCCCTTCCGACAGTTCGGTGCGCGAAAAGGCCGCCATGTCAGGTCGCCTCGTCCCGTTCGACCCGGCCGTCGCGCAGGCGGACAATCCGGTCGGAGTGTTCGGCGATGTACTCTTCGTGGGTGACGAGAATGATCGTGTTGCCCTGGTCGTGGAGCGTTTCGAACAGCTCCATGATCTCATCGCCCGTGCGGGTGTCGAGGTTCCCCGTCGGCTCGTCCGCGAGGATGATCGAGGGGTTGTTCACCAGGGCCCGCGCGACCGCGACGCGCTGGCGCTGGCCGCCCGAGAGCTCGTTCGGCCGGTGGGTCATCCGGTCCTGCAGGCCCACCCGGATCAACGCTTTTTCGGCATTGATCCGGCGCTCCGCGGGCGGGGTGCCGTTGTAGATCAGCGGCAATTCGACGTTGTGAAGCGCGGACGCGCGGGGGAGCAGGTTGAAGTTCTGGAACACGAACCCGATTTCCCGGTTCCGGATCTCGGCCAGGCGGTCGTCGTCCATGCTGCCGACGTCCTTGGAATTCAGCTTGTAGGCCCCGGACGAGGGCGTGTCGAGACAGCCCACGATGTTCATCAGCGTGGACTTGCCGGAGCCCGAGGGTCCCATGATCGCCATATACTCGTTCTTTTCGATCTTCATGTTGATCCCGCGCAGGGCGTGGATCACCTCGGACCCGATCGTGTATTCCTTGACGACGTTCTGCAAGTCGATCAGCATGTGCGTCTTTCCTCCGGTTGAGAGCCGCCTTTCGCAGGGCGGGACCAAGCTATTCTATATTATTGATTGAAGGCCCGTCGGGCTTTTCCATCCCGAATTGTGACGCGGACGGAAGCCGGCGCGCCGGCCGACTAGCGTTCCTCCTCGGCATTTTCGTCCCCGGACGCCTTTTTACCGGTCTTGGAGACGGAAACTTTATCCCCGTCCTTGAGCTGCTTGGAGAGGATGCGGTAGGAGCCGCTGACCAGCACATCCCCTTCCGAGAGGCCCTTCACGATCTCGATCTGAGTGTCTGACGAAATGCCCGTTTCCACCGCGACCTGACGGGCGATCCCGTCCTTGACCACGAACACGCATTTGACCGGCTTTTCGTCCTTCGCGTCCTTTGCTTGGGGTTTTGCGGCCGGAGCGGGCGGGGCTTCGGCTTTCGCTCCGGAATCGGCCTTCGCCTTGCCTTCCTTTTTCGCGGCGGCTTCGGCCTTTTTCCTCTCGGCCCGGGCCTTGGCGGCGGCTTTGGGATCGGGCTTCGGCTTCAGCGGCGGCCGGGCGGTGACGCACTGGATCGGGACCGTGATGACGCTGTCTTTGGATTCGGTGATGATGTCAACGGTCGCCGACATGCTGGGCCTGATCGTCTCCGGTTTGTCGATCATCGCGACCTTGACCAGAAAGTTGGTCGTTTCCTCCTGCGTGCCCGTTCCGGTCGTGGTGCCGGTGTTGGCGATCTCCTTCACCATGCCGCGGAACACCGTGTCCGGATACGCGTCCACGGAGATTTTCGAGGAATCCCCGAGCGACACCGAGACCACGTCATTTTCGTCGATGTCGGTCTCGGCGAGCATCTTCGAGAGATCCGCGACGACCATGATGATGTCGAGCGTGAAGCCCGACCCCATGGCCATTTCGCCGGCCTTCTTGTTGACCTGGCTCACGACGCCGTCCATGGGCGAGTAGATCGAGGTTTTCGAGAGGTCGTCTTTGGCCTGCTTCAGCATGGCCTCGGCCTGTTCGACCTGGGCCTCGGCCTGCTTGTACGTGGCCTTGGCGATCTCAAGCTCGGAGGCGGAGGCGAGGTTCGAATCGAACAGCTTCCGGACCCGCTGGTAATCGTTTTCCGCCTTTTCGAAATTCGCGTGCGCGCCCTTGACGCTCGATTCGCTCTGCTCGACCGACGCCTTGTAGATCTCGGAATCGAGCTGGACCAGGAACTGGTTCCGTTTCACGCGATCGCCTTCCAGCACTCCGATTCTCAGGATCTGGCCGCTCACTTTGGCGGAAATTTTCACCTGGACCTCGGGCTGGATTTTTGCCGAACCCGAAACGGAGGCCACCACTCGGCCCTTGACGGCCTTTTCAGTCTGCACGGTCAGCTTGCCCCCGCGCCGCTTCATATTGGCGCACAGCAGCAGCAGGACAATGGCCACGAGCAGGCCCGCGAAGAGAATCAGGCGTTTCTGTTTGGATTTATCCATTATCGTTTTTCTCCTGTTGATTGGCTTGGGTCAGTTCAGGACGCCCATGGCCTTCTGCAGCTGGGCCACCGCCGTCATGTAATCGTATCGGGCCTGAATGGCGCCGTTCCGCGCCGTGGTGAAGGCCGCCTGGGACGTGATCAGCTCGAGCATGGTGCCTGATCCGAGGTCGTACTTCTCCTGGTTGAGGCGCAGGTCCTCTTCCGCCGCGGCTTCGGAGTCTTTTGTGACCGCCATCTGCTGCCGGGCGAGCTGGACCGACGCATAGGCCTGGTGCAGGGACAGGGCCACGTCGCGCTCATTCTGGGCGAGCGACTCCCGGACCGACTGAACCTGCAGGTGCGACCGGCTGACATTGGCGAGCCTCGAAAACCCCTGGAAGATCGGGAGGGAGAGACTCACGCCCATGTACCAGTTGTAATCCGTGTCGAGCATGTTCTCCACCTGATCGAAATTCTCGTTGTTCCAGGAGTAGCCGGCGTTTCCGTACAGGGAGGGCAGAAACCGGCTTGACGTGGAGAGCATGGCCGCCTTCGACGCCTTGACGTCCGAGCGGCTCTTGCGCAGAGCCGGATGGGAGGCCAGCGCCTTTTCAAGCGCCGTCTCATAGAGAGGGAGCTCTTCCACGGGCGTCAGATTGTCCAGGGCCTTGATCTTCCGGTCCACTGAAAGGCCCAGCACATGGTTCAGGCCGGCGCCGGCCATGGTGAGGTCGCTTTGGGCCTGGATCAGGGCCAGCCGCGCGTTTTCGAGCTGAACCTTGGCCTTGAGCACGTCCGACTTGGGCACTTTGCCGACCTGATACAGGGTCTCGTAGCGCTTGTACGACTCTTCCCACTGCTTGAGCGTCTCCTCCTGCGCCTGGAGAAGTCTTTCCTTTTTCAGCAGGGTGTGATAGGCTTCCATCACCTGCAGAATGACCGATTGCCGCGTTGCGTCCGCCGAGGCGACGGCGCTGCCCTTCAGGTGGGCCGCCTGGGCGAACCCGAATATGGTACTTCCGTTGAACAGCATCTGCTGGGCGTTCAGGCCGACGCTGGATGACCAGGACTTGACCATCTGGTCGCGCACCGGCACGAGAATGCCCGACTGGGGATCGATGCGCAGCGCGGAGGATGGGCCCGCCACCGAATGGTTGTATCCCATGGAGCCGCTCACCGTCGGTAGTAAATTCGAGAAAGCCGAAATCTCGTCCCGCGCGGTCATCTTGAGCTGGAGCCGGCTCTGCACCAGTTCGGAGTTCCGGTTCAGGGCGATGTCCTTGCACTGGTCCAGGGTCAGCGTCTCCTCGCCCTGCGCGAGGAGCGCAACGGGGAGCAATGCCCCGAGTATCCATCCCATCCGAAGCTTCATGCCGAATCCTTTCTTAAATGAACGCGGCCGGGCTACATGCCGAAATGGAAGAGTCCGCCCACAGTCACGCTGATAATGACCCACAACACCCAAAGCACCGCCACCATGCCGGCTGATTTTTTCATGCTGAACCGGTACAGGACGGACGTTCCGATGGCCCACAGGACCATCTCCCAAATCGTGAAAACATCAAACTTGGAAAGCAGGCGGAAGAGGAAAGAGGGCTTGGCCCCGGGTTCCGGATCCGCGAGGAGCAGGGCGAGGCTGGTGGTGACGCCCTGGGTGGTCCCCTTGGTGATGATCAATGCCGTGTGAATGACGGAGGAGAGCACGCCGATCAGGCTGGCCCACGAGACCATGGACAGCATTTTCTTGAACGTCGATTTCCCGCCCAGAATGGTGTTGCCGGTGAACAGCAGGATGCCGGCGAAAAAGCACCAGGCGGCGATCATGAACAGGGGGATGGCCGCCATCTGGATATACCGGACGGGGCCCTGGGACTGTTCGACGATCCGGTCGATCTGCTCCTGCGGCATGTCGCTCGCTTCGAAGCGGGCCATCATGTCCTGCATGCCGATGTCGCGGGTCAGGACGGTCATCACCAGCACAACCGCGGTGATGATGAGGAACGGCACAAGCCAGGTGGGTTTGCGGTCAAGAGTCTCGAAGGTCTCCCGCGGCGAAATGAAAATGCCGGCCAGTTTCTCGAAAAAGCCCATTTCCTTCTTCGCTTCCATGATTTCCTCCTTTTCCCTGTTCTGTAACACCCCGCGTCGCCACCGCCCTGCGGTCGCAACGGTCGCCGGCCGGCCGGCGGGATGTCCTATTGATAGACGGAATCTGAATGAAATTGTTTCACTGATTTTCGGCGTGAACCGGCGGATCCACGAGCGCTTGTTCCTTTATTTTCAAGAGGTAATCCCTCGCCGCATCGTGTTCGTTTGGAATCAGGCCGTCGAGAATGGCCTCTTCGATGGCCGTTTTCAGGCGCCCGACGGCCGGTCCCGGTTCGATGCCGCACAGTTCCATGATTTCCTCGCCGCGCACCGGGGACTGGAAGGCCCGCATCCGGTCCTTCTCCTCGACTTCACGCATCCGTTCGGTCACTTCGTCGAAATTGTTCAGATGTTTTTCGGCCCGCCTGGGGTTGCCGGATGTGATATCCGCGCGGCACAGGATCATGAGGTCATCGATGTCGTCGCCGGCCTGAAAGAGAAGCCTGCGGATGGCTGAATCCGTCACATCGCCGCCGATGAGCTGAATGGGCCGCATGTGGAGCGCCGTGAGTTTCCGGCTGTATTTCAGATATTCATTGGGCAGTTTCAGCCGGCTGCAGACCCGCTTCAGCATGCGTTCGCCGATGTTCTCGTGGTTGTGGAAGGTCCAGCCCACGCCGTCGACGAAACGCTTGACCTGGGGTTTGCCGATGTCGTGGATCAACGCGAGGAACCGGAGCATGGGTTTGTCGGTCATCCGGGCGATGTTGTCCACGACCTTCAGGGTATGTTCGAACACGTCCTTGTGGTGAAAGTCGTCGCGCTGTTCCACGCCGGTCAGGGCGGACAGTTCGGGGAACACGATCTCCAGAACGCCGGTTTCCTGCAGGATACGCAGGCCGACGGACGGCACGGGCTGGGACAGCATTTTCAGGATTTCATCCGAGAGGCGTTCCTGCGACACGATACGGATGCGCTCCCGGTCCGCACGCATGGCCGCGAATGTATCCGGGTGGATGTGGAATCCCAGTTGGCCCGCGAAACGGGCGGCGCGGAGGATGCGCAGTGGGTCGTCGGAGAACGTTGCCAGGGGGTCGAGCGGTGTGCGGAGGAGGCGGCCGGCGAGGTCGGAGCGGCCGTCAAAGGGGTCGATGAGGTCGCCGAAATCGGACTTCCGGATTCCCATGGCCATGGCGTTGACCGTGAAATCCCTTCTCGCCAGGTCCTCGGACAGATCCGCCGCCCGCACATCGGGCTTGCGCGAATCCGGCCGGTAGGACTCCCTGCGGGCGCCGGCGAATTCCAGCTTGTAGGGCTCGACGAGGAAGGAGCAGGTCCCGAACCGCTCGAACACCATGTATCCGGTGCCTCCGAGCCTGCGCCTGGCTGTTTCCGCGAATGCGGGCGCGTCCGCTTTTCCGGTAACCACGAAGTCGATTTCCAGAACGGGGCGGCCGAGCAGGCGGTCGCGTACGGCTCCACCCACGGCGTAGACCGGCACACCGGTCTCTACCGCGACGGCTCCGACGGCCTGAAGCATTTCGTCCGTGCGATCCGGTTTTTCCGGAAGAGTCATGGAATTCCGATGAGGTTGGTGAGTCAAACCATTTAAAATAGGCAAAAAACGGCTGAAAATCAAATGGTTATATGGGGGGAGACGCGATTTCGAAAAAAGCATGAGCGACGCGCCTTCACGGTGCGTCGTTCATGCGGTAGGACGTGCAGGTGTATACGATCGGGATTGCTGTTGCAGGGGCGACGCGTCGCGTCGCCCCTGCGGAAAATCTCATTGGTCAGTGGATACTATTTGATCAGTTCCCGGAGATGCCGGACATAGGCCTCGGCGCCGCCCGGCTGGTATCCCGTCTGTCCGATTTTGGATCCGTCGCTTTTCAGGAGGATGACGGTCGGGAATCCCTGCACGCCGAACCGCTCCGCCAGGGTCTGGTTCTGCGATTGGAGGTTTTCCGGAATTTTTTTAGATCTCGGGAAGTCCGCCATCATCAGCACCAGGTTGGCATCCGCGAAGTCCTTGAAAGCCTTCTGCCTGAAAACCTCCTGGTCCAGCTTGATGCACCAGGGGCACCAGTCCGATCCGGTGAAGTCAATGAGCAGAATTTTACCGGTTTTTTTCGCCTCGGCCAGGGCCTGGTCGTAGTTCTGTGTCCAGCCGGAGGCCTTGGGTTCCGGGGCCGTGGTTTTGGGAGCCTGAGGCTTGGAGGCTTTGGCCTTGGGAGCCTGAGACTCGGCGGCCTTGGGCTCACCGGAGGCCGGTTCGGCGGCGGTTGGAGTCGCGGGTTTCGGTGCAACAGGCTTCGAAGCGAGAAGGGACTTCAAATGAAGGACATAGGCTTCCGCTCCGCCTTCCTGGTATCCCGTTAGCGCGATTGTCTCCCCCTTGCCGTTCAGGAGCACGAGGGTCGGGAAACCCTGTACGCCGAACCGGTTCGCGAGCGCCTGGTTCTGCGATTTGACGCTTTCGGCCAGTTTTTTCGTTTTCGGAAAGTCCGCTTTCATCAGCACCAGGTCGGAGGAAGCGAAGTCCTGAAAAGCCTTCTGGCTGAATACTTCCTTTTCCATCTTGATGCACCAGGAACACCAGTCTGACCCGGTGAAATTGATCAACAGAACTTTACCCGATGATCCGGCCAGGGCCAGGGACTGGTCGAAATTGTCGGACCAGTTCGGGGGTTTGGAACAAGCCGTTGAGATTAAAAACAGAACGGCCGCGGTCCAGAGCGCGGTTTTTTTCATGTTGTCACTCCTTGATGGGTGAACCGATTCCGGCCGGCCGGCTCGTCCATCGCCGCCTCCCGGTGCTTCCCCTATGAACGACCTGAAAGCCGGCCGGTTCCCGCTTCCCTACGGATTTTCAAGTACGCGGCCCCGGCTCCGGTCCGCCCGCCTGAGCAGGAGCGCGAAGACGAGGCCGAACAGGCCCAGGCATGCGAACATGATCTGACTGGCCGTGTACGACCGGGTTGAATCGCGCAGAGCGCCGTTCAGGGCCGGGAAGAGAGCGAGACCGATATTCTGGATCATGGTCATGAGCCCGTAGGCCGTGCCGACCGTCTCCTTGCGCACGAGGAGGGGGATGGACGGCCACATGGCCGCCGGGATCAGCACGAAAGCGACGCCCAGCAGAATCATGGGGGCGACGGGGTAGAGGTTCGTCAAGCCCATGACCAGATGCGCGGGGATCAGGAGCAGTGAACCGAGAATCATCAGGGAGGCCCGCCTGCCGATCCGGTCCACCAGGTGACCGGCGAAAGGCGCGCAGATCATGGACGCGAATATGACAATGGACGACAGGCCGCCCGCGGTTCCCGACATGTGGAGGAAGTTACCGAAGACCTGACGGAGAAAGCCGCCGCTCGATTCCGCCACGCGCGCCACGCCCCATTTGTCCACGAAGAAGTCCGTGGACAGGGCCGTGAACGGGAAAATCGCCGAATAGAAGGTGACGCAGAGCAATGTCACGTACCAGAATGCGGGTCCGAACGACCGTATGTTGCGGAGTACGATTTTATCACCGGATGCCGTTTCCCGCAGGCGCAGGATCTTCTCTCCGCGACGATCCATCCATATGTACACGAGATTCGCGAGCAGGGACAGCAGGCAGAATGCGACGGCCGCGATGAGCGCGGCGCGGACCCCGCCGAACCGTTCGGCGATGAGTTCGCCGGTATTGAAGCTGAACAGCGTGCCCAGCCGGCTGACGGTCAGCGTCACGCCGAAGGCGAACGCCAGTTCCTTGCCCCTGAACCATTTGGACACCATGGCCATCTGGGCGACGATGAGGGGTTCGGAGCCCGCGCCGAACACAAAACGTCCGAGAAAGAGGACCGGAATGCTGTCCGCGGCCGCCACGATGACCGCGCCCGCCAGAACCAGAGTGGAAAAGATCATGCTGGCGAGCCGGGTTCCCAGCCGGTCGATCAGAATGCCGCCGACGAGCACGGACAGAATGGCGGCCACGCTGTACATCGTGTACAGGGTGCCGACGGTTCCCCGGCTCGCGCCGAGCTGTTCGACGAGGCTGGGCGCGACCGCGCCGATGATGTCATATGCGAAGTAACAGCCGAAAGTCAAAAGAGCGACGAAGGCCAGAATGGTGAACCGGTACGGCCGGCCCGAGGGGTGAAAGGCGCCGGCGGAATCGACCAATGCGGGCATTGGGACCTCCTTGGGAATGCGGGTGGCGGATCCAGGTTCTCGCGAACCGGGTCCGGGACCGGATAAAATACCGGTAAAAGAGGAAAAATAAAAGTGAAATCTGGGGGGAGAACAAACCGGGTCCTTTTCTTTTTTGGGACAAGAAAACCGCGGATCCGCACGGACACGCACGCAAATGGATCGGTTTGATCCGGTCCACGGAGTTGTCCAAAAAGTCGAAATCATGCGCGCCTTGAGCGAAATCGAAGGGCGCACAGTGACGGGTATACATCTCGCCTCGACGGAGTTTATCCTGAGCGAAGCGAACGGCTCGGCGAGCGGTATTCGTGGAAAATCGACTTTTTGGACAACCCCATCCTGCCGGCGGTTTATTAAATCCCCGTACCCTGTACAGTTGTTTCTTGATAATCGTTTCTGAATTCGTTAAGTTGTGGCCGTCGGGCGCGGCTGAGAGACGCGTCCGACGGAACGTCCACCGAACACTGCGGCAGACCCGCCGAAGGAGAGAAGCCATGGAAACGCGATACACCGCGGACCCGGAACGGTTCCCGCGAATGACAACCGACGAGCTGAGAAAAACTTTTCTCGTCGATTCCCTGTTCGAACCGGACCGGATTCCGCTGGTGTATTCGGACATCGACCGCGCCATCGTCGGGTCCGCGGTTCCGGTGAAGCAGGCCCTCCCGCTGGCCTGCCCTCCGGAGCTGAGATCCGAATTCTTCGCCGAGCGGCGCGAGGTCGGCATTCTCAATGTCGGCGGCCCGGGCCGGGTCACGGTCGACGGAAAAACTTTTCCGATGAACAACCGGGACGGCCTCTATATCGGACGGGGAAGCCGTGACGTCGTATTCGCAAGCGACAAGCCGGCCGATCCGGCCGCGTATTACCTGCTCAGCTATCCGGCCCACCGCGAATATCCCACGGCCCGGGTCCGGATGGGAGAAGCCTGGTCCGCGACGCTCGGCTCGGACGCCGAATGCAACCGCCGCTTGCTGAGGCGCTACATCCATCCGGACGGCGTCCCGAGCTGTCAGCTGGTGATGGGTTTCACCGAGCTCGCCGAGGGCAGCGTGTGGAACACCATGCCCCCGCACACACACGGACGCCGGATGGAGGTTTACCTCTATTTTGACGTTCCGGAAGGGCAGGCCGTTTTCCACCTCATGGGGCCCCCGCACGAGACGCGCCACCTGGTGGTCCACAACCGGCAGGCGGTACTGTCTCCGAGCTGGTCGCTGCATTCCGGCGTCGGCACGCGGCCGTACGCGTTCGTCTGGGGCATGGGCGGCGAGAACCAGGCGTTCGATGATATGGACGCCGTCGAAGTGAACCGGCTCCTGTAACCCCGAGCGGAGGAAAAACGCCATGATACTCGATCAGTTCAAGCTGGATGGAAAAGCCGCGATCGTCACGGGCGCCGCGCGGGGCCTGGGGCAGGCGATGGCCGTCGCGCTCGCGGAAGCTGGCGCCGACGTCGCGCTGGTCGATATGCTTCCCGTCGATGAAACCCGCAAAACCGTGGAAGCCGCGGGCCGCCGTGCCGCCGCGGTCTCCGCGGACCTGTCCTCCATGGAGGCGGTTCCCGCGATTGTGAAAGCGGCGGTGGAAGCCTTCGGCCGGATCGACATTTTGGTGAACAACGCCGGCATCATCCGGCGGGCGCCGATTCTGGAATTCAAGGAGAAGGACTGGGACGACGTCATCCAGATCAACCAGAAGGCGCTTTTCTTCCTGAGCCAGGCCGCGGCCGCGGTCATGGTCCGTCAGGGCCGGGGCGGCAAGATCATCAACACGGCGTCGATGACGTCCTTCCAGGGCGGCATTCTCATCCCGTCGTACACGGCCTCCAAGAGCGCCGTCATGGGGCTGACCCGGCTCATGGCCAACGAACTGGCGCCCCACGGCATCAACGTCAACGCCATCGCGCCGGGGTACATGGCCACGGACAACACCAAAGCGCTCCGGGAGAACCCGGAGCGGAACAAGGCCATTCTGGACCGGATTCCCGCCGGCCGCTGGGGCACGCCCGCGGATCTCCAGGGGATTTGCGTGTTTCTCGCGTCTCCGGCGTCGGATTACATGAACGGCTATACCGTGGCAGTGGACGGGGGATGGCTGGCGCGATGAGAGGCTGAACGGACAGGCGGAAGCAGGCTTCAGTATTCGCCCCCGGTCAGGGGGCGATTTCGTTCAGCACGAGGATTTCGATATTGTAGGCGGTTTTGTCGATGCCCGTCACGCGGAAGAGGATTTCGAAATACGGGGGAATCCGCCCGGTTTTTTCCAGGAACATCTTCTCCAGGTTCGCCCGACGCGAGGGTGTGGTCAGGGTGGCGCTGATTTCGGGCACGCCGAGCGAATGGTACGAGGCGATGATGAAGATGGCGTTGTCGTCCGGCCCCGGCAGTTTGCACGCGATCACGAGGTCCTCGTTGGGACCCGGCGAATGCAGGCTGGTCTTGAATACGACCGAACTGTCGGCGCCGGGCGGCGTGTAAATCACCCGGTGCGGCGCGATCTCGAAACGAAAGTGGGATTTCAGGAGCGTGTGCTTGAGCGCATACAGGGTCTTGATGCTGCCCAGGAACAGGATGTTGTATTCATCCAGGATCTGGGGGCTGACATCCGAAGCCTTCCGCAGAATGGGCGTCTGGTTCGCGGAGAAAAGCATCGAGAGAATGGGCGGAAGGCTCCAGATGCTGTGGTAGGGGAAATAGGGCTCAGCGGAGAGGTCCGCCTGTATGCCGGGGTACAGGGCGTGCAGGTCCTCCGCCGAATTGACGCGGGGATGGCGGACGCTGACCGTGCTGCCGTATTTCGGCAGATTGTCGTTGAAGAAGAAATGATCGCCCACGACCAGCAGAATGGGCAGGTCGGATTGCAGGTACTCCTTCCAGAAGGGATCATCCGGTTTCAGAACGCGATAGCGGGCCATTTTTCCGTTGATCATACGGTTCCGGACCGCCTGAAAAACACACAACCCGGCCAGAAGCGCCACCAGTATCCAATGGCCGTTTCTGATCAGAAACCGGAACAGATTTTTCGGAACGAGCCGGTCGGCCGAAACCGGCGAGAACAGCACTTCGTAATGCCCTTTCGGTATCCTCAGCCGGATTTTTTCGGTTTTTCCTTCCTGTAAAAAATAGTTTTCCAGTTTTTTCCGCAGGGTGTATGTGTGAGACCGGACCGTGGTGTCCTCGGCCGGATTGAAGGTGGCGTCCTTGCCGAAAACTTCCATGGCAATGGTCGTTTCCTTCAGTTCGCGGCCCTGCTCCGCAGCTTCCACGAGATAGGACAGGAAAGTCTGGTATATTTTGGAATGTGAAAATTCCGGACTGCCGAGAATCTTTTCAAGAAGTTTTTTGTGGTTGTGATCGAGGGTCATCGGGAGTTCCGCCGGTCAGGGAGTTCAGAGCTGTTGGCCGATAATGAACAAACCACTTATAATTATAAGCTTAACCGACGACAAAAAATGCAGATAACACGATAATGATGAATTTACGACTCATTTCCAAGAAAATCAAGCGTAACTTTAACACTTGAGCCGATGTCGAGTCCTGTTTTTCACAGTTTTTCACCGTTATTCACTTCATTTTCAGCTTCGAATATGGTTAATTACCGTATCACAGTTTTCCTGCTATCCCGATTTCCCATCATTTAATATGATTCCGCCCGGAACCGAGAGGACCGGGCCAACCTGGTTTTTGCGGTGGACCATCCAAGGCGAAGGAGAGGAATCCGATGAGAATTTCCGTGAAATCCCTGTTCATTCTCGCTCTGGTCGCAGCCGGTTTCGGACTCCCGGCCGCAGCCTCGGGCCAGGGAAACCTGAAGGGACTGGTAACCGATTCCCTGACCGGCAAGCCCCTGGTGGGCGCGAATGTCTATCTGGCCGGGACCTCCCTGGGCGACGCGACCGACCTCGAAGGTCTGTACCGGATCGATCGGGTACCGGCCGGCTCTTACACACTGAAGGTTTCCTACCTGGGATATCGGACCACGGACATTCCCGTGACAATCGGGTCCGGCAGGACGGAAACTGTTTTTGCCGCGCTCCCGCCTGACGCCATCAAGGGCAAGACCGTGGTGGTGCGGGGCCAGGCCGTGGGACAGGCGGCGGCCATCAACCAGCAGATCACGTCCAACACCATCGTGAACGTGATCTCAGAGGAGAAGATCAAGGAACTGCCGGACGCCAATGCGGCCGAAGCGGTCGGCCGCCTGCCCGGCGTATCGATCCTGCGGTCCGGCGGAGAGGCCAACAAGGTGATCCTCCGCGGTCTCGAGGACAAGTTCACGCTCGTGACCATCAACGGCGTGAAGGTGCCGGCCACGGACGCCACCAGCCGGGGCGTGGACCTGAGCATCCTGTCCCAGAGCTCCCTGACCGGCATCGAACTGTACAAGGCCGTGACCTCAGACAAGGACGGAGACGCCCTGGCCGGCAGCATCAACATGGTCACCAAAAAGGCGCCGGAAAAGAGGCTCGTCCGGGCCGACGTCAAGGGCAATTACAACCGGCTCATGAAATCGGCGGACCAGTACGACGGCTCCTTCCATTACGGCGAACGGTTCTTCGGCGGCGTGCTGGGCCTGCAGGTGATGGGAAACACGGAGAAGCGCATCCGGAGCAACGAGCGCATCGACGTCAACTACAACCAGTCCATCAGCGACGGAACGGATTATTTCATCAATGACTTCTCGCTCGAATTCACGGACGAGGTGCGCAAGCGCGACGGGGCGAGCCTGCTCTTTGACGTGAACACGCCGGACGGCGGATCCGTGCGGTTCAACAGCATGTTCGGCCGGACCCGGAGGAGCTACCTTCTGTCGACCCGCGATTATCCCTCCAACGGCGGCGGAGACCAGCAGGGCAATCCCACCTACGATTACCGGGACCGCGAGCAGGAACTGCAGACCTTCAGCAGTTCCATCACCGGAGACAACCGACTCGTCGGCCTGCATCTGAACTGGGGGCTTTCGTACGGCCGATCCGATTCCGAATATCCCTACGACTACGAGGCCATATTCGTCGAACCGTCCGGCATGAGGCCCTCGCCGATGTTTCACTCGGGCCCCGGCAAGCTGATCGGATACGCGAACAATAATTTCACGTCCGCGTCCATGTACTGGGCCTATGAGCGGGAGCAGGAGAACACGGACCGGGAAAAGACCGCATTCCTCGATGTCGCGCGTGAATACCGGCTGGGGTCGTACGTGTCCGGAGAACTCAAGATCGGCGGAAAGGTCAAGGAACGCGAACGGACCAATTTCCGGTCCGAGGATTTCACGCCGTATTACCTGGGCCGGTGGATGGCATACGAGCGCCCCCCGGGCGGCGAGGTCCGGCTGAAGGATTTCACCGGCACGGCCTTCGACCAGTGGCTAGACGACGGCGGCGGATTCGTCGGAGTCAACAATTTCTTCACCCGTTCCCAAAATCGCCAGGTGTACGGCGACTACACACTGAACCCCCTGATCATCCGCGACACCCTGCGGCAGTGGCGGAACCTGAACCGGTACGGGGTCGATGCCACCGGTAACCAGAGCGAGATCTGGGTCAACCCGCTCATCAAGTACGACGATTATGAAGTGACGGAGCGGGTCTCCGCCGGATACATCATGAACTCGTTCAACATCGGCCAGGTGCTCACCCTCATCGCGGGCGTGCGCGTTGAGAACGAGGACAACGATTACCTGGCCATGTACATGCCGAAATCCGTGGCCGGGTTCCCGGTTCCCTCCAATTCCATACTCGACACCACATCTTCCGCAAAGCAGACGGTCTGGCTGCCCAACGTCAATGTCGCCTGGAGCCCGTTTTCCTTCATGAAATGGCGCGTGGCGGCCTACAAGGCCCTGGCCCGGCCCGATTTCAACATGCGGCTCGACCGGTACATCGCCGGGCGGCCCGCCGAGGTGGGCGGCAATTTCGAAGTCTACGTCGGAAATCCGAAGCTGAAGACCGCGACGGCCTGGAACTACGAGATCAACCCGACCTTTTTCAGCAACACCATCGGCCTGATCTCCCTGTCCGCCTATTATAAAGAGATCGACGGCATGTACCACATGCTGAACGATTTCAACACCACCGGCGATTCAATTCTCTATCACTTCGGCATCGAGTGGGCGAGCCAGATGAAGACCACCCCGTACAATCTGACTTTGCCCTACAATTCCCGGAAACCGACCAAGGTCTGGGGTTTCGAGTTTGAGCATCAGATCAGTCTGAAGTTTCTGCCGAGCCTGGCGAAGAACTTTATCCTCTCCTACAACGCGTCCGTGGTGCGTTCCGAGACCGTGCTGTACGGGTCCAAGACCATCACCTGGGTCGACCGTTCGGGCAAGATTCCCCTCACCAAATCCAAGAACATCCTGGTCGAACGGAAGCAGAAGCTCGAGGGCATGCCCGAATTTTTCGGAAATGTCTCGCTCGGCTATGACATCGGTGATTTCTCCGCCCGGGTCTCGGTTTTCCACCAGGGCGAGCACAACCGGTCTCATTCCGCGAGCGGCCTGAGCGACCGGGTCATCAATCCGTTCACCCGGGTCGATCTGGCCGTAAGACAGGCCATCATGAAAAACCTGTCGGTTTTCCTGAATGTCAGTAACCTGACGGATGTCGAGGACGGGACTTCCATCGTCAACCGCGTCCAGCATCGTAAACTGTTCGATCAAAGCGAAAGGTACGGAACCACGGTGGACTTCGGCATCACAGCTCAGCTTTGAGCCCCGAGGCCGGGGCGGACGGCTCCGGACGGATCCAGGGGATTTTAATGATGGATCCGTCCGGACCGTCCGGCTTGCCCGGCGCACCGCACATCCGCGCCCTTTCGCGTAAGCGAGGAGGTGATCAGGCCGGAACACTGGGAACAGCGGGCTTGTTCGCCCGATTCACGCGTAACCAATTCAAGGAGGTTCCAATGTGGGGTAAGAAGTTAGGAATGGCGGTCATCGGGATCTTTCTGCTGGCGGGGTCCCTGTCCGCGCAGAGCGTCCTTCAGCTGGTGCCCTATGACGGCACGCCGGAATCGTACACCAACCGGCAGATCGTCGCGGACACGGTGGCTAACGCAGGAACTGCTTGCGGACCGCGTCTATGAGCTCCAGCGCGGCCAGATCTACCTGGCCAACGCCATCTTCACCGTTCCGGCCGGACGCAAACTGCACATCCGCGCCGCTGCGGGCGAGGGTGAGAAACCCGTCGTCTACCTCTGGGAAACCGGCACCGGCACCAGTCCGACCCGGCCCGCGGGCAACTTCGCCGTTCTCAACGGCGGAAACCTGCAGCTGGAGAATTTCTGCATCGCCGGCTTCTACGAAGGCGAGCCGGAGCGGATCGGCGGCGTGCAGGGCGGGCTGATCAACACCACGGGCGCCGGCGCCTCCATCATCCTGGACGGGATGGTGCTGTCGAACATCAACGGACAGCATGTGCGCACGGGCAGCAACAGTGTCAAGGTGCAGGTGACCAACTGCGTTTTCGCGAACATGGGCACTCTTTCCACGTCCAACCTGGGCGCGGGCAAGGGTTTCGACCTTCGCGAAGCGGCCTGCGACTCGTTCATCGTGGTCAATAACACGTTCGTGAACTATCAGGACCGGGCCATCCGGCACTACAACTTCGCGAATCCGGCCCAGGGCACCGGCCTCATCCATTACGGCCTGGTGGACCACAATACCTTCGTGAACGGCATGGGTTTCCACGGTCTGTTCTCGCTCGGAAACGTGGGCGCCGAATTCGCGATCACGAACAACCTGTTCATCGACGGCTTCGCGCTCGGCGAGGATTCGACCGACGCGACGCGGGCCGCCGAATGGGCGAACACCGGAGAGACCTACGCGAACGGCAACAACCGCATCACGTGGATTTTCTCAGCCCCGAACGACGTCACGAACTGGACGATTCTCAACAATTTCTACGCGATCAGCGATTCGGGCCAGGATTTCCTGGATGATTACGGCTTTCCGGAAGGCGACAAGCTGTCGGACCACATCACCGGCAAGCTGGGCGGAAACGCCGCCTTCGCGTTCACGGAAGAGAGCGTGGAGCTGAACAACGCCCCCGCGCTCATGACGAACCTCATGCGGTGGTATGAAACGCCCGCCGCCGAGGGCGGGGCCGGCAAGTTGAAGGACCAGACCAATTACGTCGTCGCAGAGCATGACTACGACCGTCGCCTGATCGAGTTCTACCGCGACACGCTGGACGGCGCCTATCCGACGGCTGCCGCGGCCTACACGGGCGGCGAGGCCGGATTCCCGGTCGGCGACCTGAACTGGTTCCCCGCGAAGAAGGCACAGTGGGAACAGGATATCGAGCCGGCCGCCATCGTGGTGGACGGACAGAAAGACGCGTTTTATGACGGCCTGGCAGGCCCCGACGACGGGTACCTGCAGCTGAAGTCCTACGCGTTCAACGACAACGGCACGCCCGCGAAAGGCGACGCCGACCTGTCCGCGAAGATCTGGACGGCCTGGGATAACACCTGGTTCTATGTGTACGAGGAAGTGATGGACGACACCATCTCCTCGTCCAGCGCCAACACCTACAACAACGACGGCATCGAGATCAAGATCGATCCCATTGCCGCGGACAGCACGGTCAACACCATCGTCAGCCTCGACCTGACCGCGCAGTTCACCGAGGGCGTTGCCGGCAACACCAATTTCGGCACCATGGCCGCGGAGAACAAGCAGATCGCGCGCCGGCTGATTGACGGCGGTTACGCCCTCGAACTGGCCGTGAAGTGGAGCGCCATCGTGAGCGCGACCAATGCCGAAACCGTCACGCCCGTGATCGGCAGCGTGTTCGGGCTCGCCTTCAACACCCACGACAACGACAACATGACCGGCACGCGCGAATCGAGCGTGCAGTGGGCGGCGACCCTGACCGACGCGGTGTGGAACCAGCCGAAGTATCTGGGCACGGTCGAGTTCCTGCCGGACAACAAGCTGAAGTACATCCCGCAGAACAACGTCGCCGCGCGGTCGAACGCCGTTCCGTACGACGGCACCCCGTTCTACATGCGGATCGACGGAAAGAAGGACCCGTTCTACACCCTGCTGGCCGGACCGGATGAGGGTTACCTGCAGTTCCGCTATTACAATTACAGCGACAACGGCGAACCCAAGGGCGGCGACAAGGATCTGTCCGCGAAGATCTGGACGGCGTGGGACGATAACTGGTTCTACCTGTACGAGGAAGTGAAGGACGATACGGTTTCCTCCCTGGGCACGACCAATGTCTGGGAAATGGACAACCTCGAGCTGAAGTTTGATCCCCAGCCCACGGACAGCGCGGTCAATTCGGTGTGGGACACGCGCATGACCGCACTGGCCAAGACGGGCACGATCGCAGGCACGGACACCATGAACGCGGTTCCGGATTCGCTGAAGAAGTGGACCCGGGCCAAGGTCACCGGCGGTTACGTGATCGAACTGGCCCTGAACTGGAAGGCCATCAAGAGCGGGACGGGCAATGAAACCGTTTCGGTCGGAGAAGGCAACATCTTCGGCATGGCCCTCTGCCAGCATGACAATGACAGCAAGGGCCGGCAGGCCTCCCTGGAATGGGCGGCGGAGCTTCTGGACGCGGTGTGGAACCAGCCCAAGTTACACGGCACGGTCAAGTTCCTGCCGGATCACAAGCTCGAGTTCGACCCGACGAACGCCATCACCGGACGGACCAATGTCATTCCCTACGACGGGAGCAATTATAACCGCGAGGGGAGCGGCGTGGAAGAGCGTTCGGCGGCGCCGAAAACGTTCGCGCTTGAGCAGAACTACCCGAACCCCTTCAACCCGACCACGACCATTGCCTACGCGGTTCCGAAGGCCTCAGACATCCGCCTGACCGTGTATGACATGATGGGACGTGAAGTCGCGGTTCTGGCCGAAGGCCGCAAGGCGGCGGGCTTCTACACCGTAGAATTCGACGGCAAGAACCTCGCCTCCGGCATCTACTTCTACAGGCTGAAGGCCGGTTCGACCGTTCTGAAGCAGAAAATGGTGATGCTCAAGTAGCGGGCATCGCTCCGGGGAAAACCCGCAGGTCGGCGGCCGAAGGTCCGCGGGCCTGCGGGCCGTCCCCCGGTTTCGATCAGGAACAAAGAAGACACAAGGGAGGACGGGATATCAACCGTCCCGTCCCCCCTTCCTTAAAAAAAACCAGCGGCCGGGGAGTGTTCCGCATATGACGCCGAGATATCGAACCATTTTCAGGCTGAACACCGCGGGCTTCGCCCTTGCGGCCGCGGCGGCCGCATGCGCGGCTCTCCTGGCCGCATGCCGGGCATCGAACCCGGTGCCGGAAACGCTCCCATGGTCGGTCCGGATGACGGAATCGGTTCTCCGCCGTTCGCCCGATCCCGCAAATCTGGAATCGCCGAAGAAACCTTATTGGGAGTACACCTACGGTCTGGTCCTGAAAGCTGTTCTGGAAACGTGGGCCGTCACGGGAGACGGCCGGTATTTCGAATATGTCCGGCGTTACTACGACCAGTTCATCGATGAAAAAGGATCCATTCATACCTACCGTCAAAGCGAATTCAACATCGACCGCATCAATCCCGGAAAGCCGCTCTTCCGCCTGTACCGCGAAACAGGGGACGAGAAGTACCGCATGGCGCTGGACACGCTCCGTTCGCAGATGGCCGGCCATCCCCGGACCTCGGTGGGCGGATTCTGGCACAAGAACAAATACCCGCATCAGATGTGGCTCGACGGCATTTACATGGCCTCTCCGTTTCTGGCCCAGTACGGGGCGGAATTCGACGAGCCCGGGCTGTTCGACGAGGCCGCGAAACAGGTGCTGCTGATGGAAAAAGTCAGCCGCGAGGAGAAAACAGGGCTGTTGTACCACGGCTGGGACGAAAGCCGGAAACAGAGATGGGCGGATCCGAATACGGGATTGTCCTCCCAATTCTGGGGCCGGAGCATGGGCTGGTATGCCATGGCCGTGGTGGATGTCCTTGATTTCCTGCCGGCCGATCATCCGCAGAGGCCGGAACTGACCGCCCTGTTCACGCGGCTGGCCACGGCGGTCACCAATGTGCAGGATCCGGAGACCGGACTGTGGTACCAGGTGCTGGACCAGGGGACCCGGAAGGGCAATTATCTGGAATCTTCCGCCTCCTGCATGTTCGTCTACGCCCTGGCCAAGGGCGTGCGGACCGGGCTTCTGCATCCCGCGTACCGGCACATCGCGGAAAAGGGATACAAGGGAATTCTAGAGCGATTCATCCGGACGGACCGGAGAGGCTGGGTGCGCATCGATTCCGCATGCGCCGTCGCCGGACTGGGGGGCGACCCCTACCGGGACGGTTCGTATGAATATTACATCGGCGAGAAAATCCGCTCCAATGACCCGAAGGCCGTGGGGCCCTTCATCCTGGCGAGTCTTGAAATGGAGAATGCCGTCCGATGAACAGACCGACACTGGGTCGCGCGGCCGTGGCGGGAAAGTCCGGTCTCCGGCAGGCCCGCGCCGGCCGGACGGCATCGGGTTTCGCGGTCCTTTCCGGACTTTTAATTCTGGCCGCCTGCCGGACCGCGACCCTGCCGGTGCCCTCGGAAAACGGATGGGAGAAAGTTCCGGCCATTCTGTCGCAGATCCGGCCGCCTGTTTTTCCGGAACGGACTTTTAATGTCACCGCGTTTGGTGCGGCCGGAGACGGCCGGACGCAGTCCGGCGGGGCCATTCGCGCGGCGCTCGAAGCCTGCGCCGGCGCGGGCGGGGGCCGGGTCGTCGTGCCGGAGGGCGTTTTCCTGACCGGACCGCTCGTTCTACGGAGCCGGGTCAATCTGCACCTGGAGAAGGGCGCGGTTCTGCTTTTCAGCCGCGACCCGGAGGACTATCTTCCGGCCGTGTTCACCCGTTTCGAAGGCGTTGAATGCATGAATTACGCGCCGTTCCTGTACGCGGCGGATGCGGAGGACGTGGCCGTCACCGGCCCGGGCGTTCTGGACGGCCAGGCCGATTCCACGGCCTGGTGGTTCTGGTCCGGAGGCCGGGACGACGGCTGGCGCGAGGGCCTGCCTTCTCAGGCGCGGGACCGGGCCGAACTGCTGGCCATGGGCGAGGCCGGCGCGCCGGTCGCGGAACGGGTATTCGGCGGCGGGCATTACCTGCGCCCGAATTTCGTTCAGTTCATCCGGTGCCGGAACGTTTTTATCGAAGGCATCACCGTGAAACGGTCGCCGATGTGGTGTCTCCACCCGGTGCTGTGCGAGAACGTGATTGTGCGCGGCGTGACCGTCGTGAGCCATGGGCCCAACAACGACGGGTGCAACCCCGAAAGCTGCAGGAACGTGCTCATCGAGGGATGCACCTTCGACACGGGCGACGACTGCATTGCGATCAAATCGGGCCGGAACGGGGACGGACGCCGCATCAATGTGGCCAGCGAGAACATCGTGGTCCGCAACTGCGTGATGCGCGACGGGCACGGGGGCGTGGTGATCGGGAGCGAGATTTCAGGCAGCTGCCGGAACGTATTCGTCGAGCACTGCCGCATGGACAGCCCGAACCTCGACCGCGCCCTCCGCATCAAGACCAATTCAGTGCGGGGCGGCGTCATCGAGCACGTCCGCATGCGGGACGTGGAAGTGGGCGAAGTCAGCGACGCGGTGATCTGGGTGTATTTTCATTACGAGGAGGGCGACGCGGGGCCGCACACGCCAGTGGTCCGCGACATCGACGTCCGCCGCGTGTCCAGCCGGAAAAGCAATTACGCCCTTCTGCTGGAAGGGTATGAGCGGTCGCCCGTGTCCGATATCCGCATCCAGGACTGCGATTTCGACGGCGTGCGGAACGGCAACCGGCTGGCGCATGTCGCCGGCCTGGAGCTGATCGGCGTGACCATCAACGGAAAAAAGCAATGACCGGATGAAACACAGGGCGAAGGGCGCCTTCGTCCGGCCGGCCGGTTCCGGCGGCGGACATGTAAAGCGAAAACAATTGATTTCCTCTCCCAACACTCTTTCCTCTGAACGCTCCGGGTCGGTTCGATCGCCATTCGAACCGGCCCGGAGTCGTGTCCGGGTCGTCGTAAAACGGACGGGACGCGATGCAGGGGCACGCGGTTACCGTCCGGCACGTGTCCACGGGAATCCTTTTCCTGGCGCTGATTCTGGCTTTCAACGGGTTTGCGGCCGGGTCCGGATTCCCCGGAATCCTGTCCGGATTCTTCGGGAACAGCCGATCTGATCGTGGATCACGGTGGCGCGGGCGATTTCCGGACCATCACGGCCGCGCTCGAGGCGCTTCCCATGTTATCATACGGCCGGGTGGTCATTTTCCTGCGGAACGGCGTGTACGAAGAAAGCCTGCGCATCGACCGCAATTACATCACATCTGCGCGGCGAAAGCAGGGACGGAGTTGTCATCCGGTCCAGCCGGCCCAGACCCGCCTGGGAGGCGAACAAGGACTGGATCGGGCCCGCGGTCGTGAACATAAACGGTGATGATGTGATTCTCGACCGGCTCACGGTGGAGAACAGCCAGCCGGATACTTCCGTGCACGCATTCGCGGTCATGGGAAGCGGGACCCGGACCCTTCTCACGGACTGCCGCCTGCTGAGCCGCGGCGGGGACACGGTGGCGCTGTGGAATTACAAGGAGGGGCTGTACTACCACGCCCGCTGTGAATTCCGTGGAGCAGTGGACATGGTCTGCCCCAGGGGCTGGTGCTTCATACGCGATTCACGGTTTTTCGAGGTGAAGCGGACGGCCGCGGTCTGGCATGCGGGTTCATGGGATCCGGAACAGAAGCTCGTGATCAAGGATTCGGAGTTCGACGGCGTCTCCGGTTTTTACTCTGGGCCGTCGGCATTATGACGCCCAGTTCTATCCTGATCAAATGCAGTTCCTCACGACGAACCTGGCGGACCGGCCTGTGGTCCGGGTGGTTTATGACGACCCCGCCAGGAACAATCCGGACGATTTCGGAGACCGCGTATATTTTCATGCCTGCATCAGAGACGGTGGCCTATTCCCCTGGATGAAGGACAATCTCGGCTTCGCAGCAGGCGGACCCCGGCCCGAAGATGTCACGCCGGCATGGACTTTCGGCGGACGGTGGGACCCCGAGTCCGTCCGTCCGGTTCAGGTGACGGCCGCGACCGTTTCCGGTGATTCCCTGATCCTGACATTCGACGACCGGATGACGGTTCGGGGCAGGCCGGTTCTCCGGAATCGGGCCGATGAGCGTTTCGAGATCGTCGTTCAGCGGTACAATGACACCGGCCGGCTGACGTTCCGATCGGCTTCGGGGTTGCGGCTCAGGGACGCGTCTGGCGAATGGACGGTAGAGAACGGCGCTTTAATCGGATCAACGGCCTCGGTGGCCGAACGATCCGTCGGGCGGACGTTCAGGCTCCCGCCGCCCCGGTAATCCGCGACCTTGACTGCCCGCGACTCGGTGGCCCACGGGGCCTGGGTAGCCCAAGACCTGGGTAGCCCACGACTTCAGTCGTGGGGGAGGGTGGCGAACGAATAAAATAACCATCCACAAAACCGTTTCAACGGTTTCCCCTTATACAGGAAACCGATAAATCGGTTTACGGTGAGATATTCAATATCCGTTAACCCATGGCTGAAGCCATGGGTTACTAAAGCCATGGGCTACTGTTTCCTTTTTTTATTTCCGGATTTCATCGTAAATTACGTTAACCTGCATTTCGAATCGGATATCGGAAGGAGAGAACCCATGCAATTCCGGAAAGGATTCCTGACCGCCGCCCTGCTGGCTTTGATCTGCGCCTGCGGCGTCAACGAAGGCTTGAAACAGATTCAAAACGAATACCCGCTCTCATTCGGCATGACGGTACGGAATATGGCCCCATTCGACCGGAAGGACGAGATCGTGTCCTTGAGCCCGGCGGACCTTCCCGGATCGGTCGCGCTGTTCAACCCGGATGCGGCCGTTGTCCTGTACCGCGGACGGGAGCTGGCCAGCCAGGCCGTGGACGAGAACGGCGACGGCCACACCGATCGCTTCTTCTTCCTGTCCGATTTCAAGGCGGGCGAGGCGCGGGCATTCGTCATCCGTTTTGCGGCGGACGGCGTGAAAAACCGGCCTTATCCCAAACGGACCCAGGCTGAACTGTCCAGGAAAACCGGCGGCCGTTTCGTGAAACGCGTGTACGAGGGCGGGGTGTTCGAGAACGTCCGTTTCCTAAGCGTGCCGCAGGAGCATACCGACCATTCTTTTTTCATCCGCTACGAGGGCCCGGGCTGGGAATCGGACCGCGTCGGGTACCGGTTCTATCTGGACTGGCGGAATGCGATCGATCTGTTCGGCAAGAAAACCCCGGACATGGTCCTTCAGGATGTGGGACAGGACGGCTTTGAGTCCTATCATGCCATGGCCGGCTGGGGACAGGACGTGCTGAAAGTCGGGGAATCCCTGGGACTCGGATCCCTCGGCATGTGGCTGAACGGGAAAGCGGAACGCGTCGCGGTCACGGACAGCGTGTTCTGCGAGATCACCTCGAACGGCCCGGTTTCATCCTCCATCCGGACCCTGTACAGCGGCTGGAAAATCGGCGGAAAGAAGTACCGGCTGACGTCGGATCTGTCCATCGCGGCCGGGGAGCGTCTGACAAAACACGCGATTACGATGGACGGGAATCCCCCGAACCTGTGCACCGGCATCGTGCGGATGGACAGCACCATCGTCCTCAACGGGCCGTCCGAAGGGGGATGGTCGTATCTGGCGACCTGGGGCAGGCAGAGCCTGGCCGGCGACAGCCTGGGCCTGGCCGTATTCTTCCGCAACGGCGACCGGATTCAGATGGCGGAGGACAAGCACAGCCATGTCGTCGTGCTCAAGCCCAAAGACGGGGAGCTGACCTATTATCTGGCGGGCTGCTGGGAGCAGGAGTTGGACGGCATCCGAACGCTCGGCGCGTTCAACACCTGGCTCGGCCGCACGGTGGAGCGGCTCAATGCGCCGCTGCTTTTCGTGCCGTCGCCGGAGTGACTTTCAGAAGCGACCACGGACGCCGTAGGCGCGGATGGGATGGATTGACACGGATTATGATAGAATAATAGCATTATTGGAAAGGCCGACCCCGTTCCGGCTCCTTTATCCCTGGATTTTCCATGAAAGGGAATCATGAATCAATCCGAAAAAGCCTTCGAATTGCTGAAGTCCCGCAGACTCCTGGCTTTTCTCGCGCCGGAGTCCGTGGAGGACTGCGTCACGGCTTATGAAACCCTCGGTCCTGCCGGGGTGATTCTGGAAGTGGCGTTCCGAACGGACAAGGCACTGGACGGCATACGCGAAACGGTGCGGAAACACCCGGACGCGCTGATTTACGCGGGCACGGTGATGACGGCCCGGCAGGCGGAACGGGCCATGGACGCGGGCGCGTCGGGCATCATATCCGCGGACTACATTCCGGCGGTGGTAGCGGCCTGTGTGGAGCGCGACGTGACCGCCGTGCCCGGCGGCCTCTCGGACGCGGGCAAACAGCTGGTTCAGAAGGCGGACCTGTACAAATGCGAGCTGGAGGAATTGCGGGAGAAGCATCCCCACCAATGGGTGTACAAGCTTTTCCCCGCGGTTACGGAGCATACGCGCTTTTATTCGCTGTCCAAACAGTACAAAAGCGCGTACAAAGGCCTCCGGATGGTCTACACGGGCGGCATTTCCATGGACAATCTGAAGGAGTTGGCCGCCTACGACCGGGAGGGGATTTTCTGCGGATCGGCTGTGTGCCGGAAAATCCAGGAGCCCGCGGCGATGCAGGCGGAGGCAGGGAAGTGGATGGAGATCATCGCGGATGCATACTAGCTAGCCGGACCTCCCGAAGACTTTCAGCCTTCGGGAGGTTCGCATACTGCGCGGTCGGTGCGGCAAACCGGGAGGAAACTACAATGCGATCCCCGCTTCGACATCCGGCATTTGTGACCTCATGGAGCCTGGGAACCACACTGGCTCTGACGGGCCTCCTGTTTCTTCTTTTCTGCCAGAAGAGCACCGAACCCGAAAATAACAATATGGACGGAAACACGGTGCCGGACCCATTGCCGGTTGAGGACTCCATTTTCGTTCTCCGCGGGCTTGGCGTGGAATTCGGCCCTTGGAACCGGGTCACCAACCGGGCGGGCGACTTTCTGTTCAAATCCGGAGAACGCAAAGTATTCATTGAATTCGGGTCGAGGGAAACAACCTCGGATGGCCGGGTTAAGGCGTTCCCGGCTTTCGAGTACAGAATCGTCCGGAATACGCCCGTTCATGCTGTGGCCAAGAGCCGTGTTGTGGAGTTGAATATCCGGAGTCAAACCGGGGAATACCGGATACTGACCCGATCGATCGCGGATCCCCGTTGGGACGTATGCTACAGTCATGTCCGGGAGCCGGAAGTCGCTGTCGGGGACACGGTTTTCGCGGGGAGCCGTCTGGGAATCGCCGGGCGATGGAGCGACGATCTCGGGCGATTTCAGATCATGGTCGTCAATACGACAGACCGGTATTCGTACTGCCCGTTGAGCTTCCTCGATTCATCCGACGTGGAATCCATCGGTGCGAAGCTGGCCCGGCATATGGCCGATTGGGAGGCATTCAAGAAAGATGCGGCGATCTATAACCAGGAAGGCCAGGAGACGACCGGTTGCCGAATTCTGTCCCTGAGCGATACGGAAGCGGATATCGCAATACCGGATCCGGATCCCGGAGAAGATCCGAATCCTGACCCGGGCCCCGATCCGGATCCGGTTCCGGCCGAGGAGACCGAGTTCCTGGTCCGTAATCTCGGCGTTGAATTCGGCCCCTGGAATCCATCCACAAACCGGGCGGGTGACTTTCTGTTCAAAACCGGGGAAGACAGGGTATTCGTGGAATTCGGGGCCCGGGTGACGGATGCAACCGGCGCGGCCCGGGATTTTCCCGCTTTCGAATGCCGTGTCTTGAAAAATGCGTCCGTTAGAAGCGTAGCTTCGGGCCGAGTCGTTCAGATGGATTTTCGGGAGGACACACAGGATTACGGCATCACCGTCCGTTCGGCCGTGGATCCTCAATGGGACGTTTATTACGGGCACATACGGAATCCGGCGGTCACTCTCAACGACACGATTCCCGCGGGCGTCGTCCTGGGCAATCCGGGAGACTGGGACGATGATCTCGGACGGTTCCAGTTCATGATCATCAACACGACGAACCGATTCTCGCATTGCCCGTTCAGCCTGTTCGATCCCGTCACGGTCGACGCGGTCAAGGCAAAGGCGGCGCGATTGATGTCCGATTGGGAAGTGTTCAAGGGGGACCCGGCGGTTTACGACGAGTCGGCGCAGGCGATGCCCGGCTGCGCCGCGGAAGTCGTAAACCACGCGGAAATTCCGGAATTGGTTCCCGCATTCTTCATCCATGGACTTGGAGTTCGTTTCGCTCCATGGAACCGTTCGACCAACCGGGCCGGCGACTTCCTTTTCAAGTCGGGTGAACTGAAACTCTTCAGCGAGTTCGGCGATGTCGTGCCGGCCGGAGGCGGCCAGACGAAGGTGCTGAACACCTTTGAGTACAAGATCGTCAAGGATGCTCTTGTCACCGCCATAGCCGAAGGCCGGGTTGAGCAATTCAACTACCAGAGCGAAATGCAGGATTATGAAATTCTGGTCCGGTCCGTTCGAAATCCCCTTTGGACGGTATGCTACGACCATGTCCGGAACCCGCGCGTCGAAACGGGCGACATGGTCTCGCCGGGAACCGTACTCGGAAATCCCGGCACCTGGGACAGCACGTTGGGACGTTTCGAAGTCTCGGTTCACAACATGGTCAGCGGAAACTGGGTGTGCCCGTTCTGCGTGTTCCATCCGGACTCCGCGGAGGTGTTCAGAGCCAGGGTGGTCCGGCATATGGCCGATTGGGAGGAGTACAAAGGGAATTCAGCGATTTACGATGAACAGGGCATGTCGGAACCGGGATGCCTGGCGGTGGAACTGGAGGATGGCTGATCACTCCGAAACGCGGCGGCATGCCGTCGAATAGAAGCGGATGGACCCGGGAGAATAAAAAGACGGGAACCTTTTTTCGGAAAGTTCCCGTTTTACCATTCACCCAATTCAGAGTGTATTGTTCATAGTTCGTAAAAGCGCAGAAAGCCCATAAAAACTTGTCTTTCTATGAACCATGAACTCTCAACTATGAACTTCTTTACTTTTCCTCTCCCCCCACGATCACCGACAGCGCCACGGACAAATCCTTCCCGTCGTCCGCGTTGAAATACGCGTGCGGCTCCGTGCCCCAGAAGAAAACCGCGTCGCCCTTTTTCAGCACCCCTTTTACTTCGCTGATTTCGAATCCCACGGATCCGGTCAGGCAGAAGAGCAGTTCCTCTCCCGGATGCGAATGCGTGGCGCCCCGGCCCGTGATCTCCAGCACCTTGGCGGACAACCGGCCGCCGGGAAGGCGGTAATTGAGGTCGCCCACGGTCATGCCGTGCATGACCTCGCGACGGACGCGATCCTTCCGGTGCACCTGGCGCGACTTTTCCTGGGCAGCATGCTTCTTGATGTCATAGTCCTTGCCCTGCACCAGTCCCCCTTCCACGAGATGGAGTGGCGACACGCCGAGCACGCCGCAGATGCGGTACACGGTGTCCATGCGCGTGGACAGGCCCTTTTCAAAACGAACCACGGTGTTCTTGTTCACTCCGGCCGCCGCGGCCAGGGCTTCGATGCTCATGCTCTTTTCCATGCGGACGCGTTGGGCGCGCTTGCCGAGCATGAGGGGGTCGAACGCAGGCACGATGTGTCTGTCCATCCGGGAACCTCCAGGATAAAGGCCGGGGGAGGGACCGGCCGGGTGCGCCCTCAAGATAATCAATAGGATAGATGAATTCAACAAAAAATGAACAAAGAATAGTATTTTCTTCTTGACTTAGTATATACTAAATATTAAATTGGCATACCAAATTCAACAACCATCCCGTTTCCGGACCGGCGGGTAAGGCACGCGCCGGCTTCCCAAACGGACATGAAATGTGAGACTGGAAAACCCATGCAACCGAATAACTGGATCCGTCGTTACACGGACGCCTTCAGCGGTCTTCCGGGCCGGGCCTGGTGGATGGCCCTGGTGGTTCTGATCAACCGGTCCGGCAGCATGGTGTTCTTCTTTCTGCCGCTTTACCTGACTTCGCAGAAGGGCTTCTCCGTCGTCGAAGCCGGCAGAATGGTCAGCGTCTGGGGTCTCGGATCTCTGGCCGGGTCCTATATCGGCGGGTGGCTGTCGGACCGTCTGGGTACCAAAGCCGTGCAGACGGCGAGCCTGGCCGCGTCCGGCGCCGGATTTATACTTCTGGGATTTATGGACGGCCCCGCGGTCCTGGTCGCGGCTGTTTTTATACTGTCCCTGCTTTCCGAGTCGTTCAGACCCGCGAACATCACGGCCTTTGCCGAGGCTTGCGGAGAGAAGAGCAGGGTCAGGGGGTTCACGCTCCTGCGTCTGGCCCACAATCTCGGATTCGCGGTGGGCCCGGTTCTGGGAGGATTCTTCGCAGCTTCGGGCTGTTATACATGCCTGTTCTGGGTGGATGGCTTGACGTCCCTGGCAGCGGCCGCGGTTATGCTCCGTCTTCCGGGCGGAGGACGGAGCGCGGCGCGATCGGGCATGAATTCCCGGCCCGGCCCGTCCGTGTTACGGGACGGCCGGCTGCTGGCCTTCCTGGGGCTTCTGTTCTGTGTGACCCTGATGTTCTGCCAGATATTCGGCACCTGGTCGCTGTATCTGAAGAATGTGCACGGACTCGCCGAAAGCCGTATCGGGCTTCTGATGACGGCGAATGCGCTCATGATTGTTCTCATGGAAATGCCCCTCATGAGGCGGATCGAGCGCTATCCTCCGCTCCGTTTCATACGGATCGGAACCGTTCTGGTCGCGTTGGCATTCGCCTCCCTGCCCTGGATGAGCCGGTTCGAGTCCATTCTGGCCGCGACCCTGCTTTTGACCGCGGGCGAAATGATGATTTTTTCGCCGTCTTCGGCCTGGGTGGCGGCACGGACGCCGGCCGGCCGTACGGGTTCCGTCATGGGGCTGTACTCGCTGACATTCTCCCTGGCCCTGGTTGTCGCTCCGGCGGCCGGTACCTGGAGCTATGACCGGTTGGGCCCGGATGTGTTCTGGCCGGCCGTGGGCGGACTCGGCCTGCTGGCCGCGGCCGGATTTTCCATCCTGTACAGGAAAGGGAACGGAAAGTCCGTTCAGCCCGGCCCGGCCGAACCGGTCGAAGCGGTTCTGACCGGGCTGTAAGAAATCGACCCCGGGGTCGAAGGCAGTACGACCTGCGATCACGGGGCCCGGCATGAAACGAAACGCTCCGGGAGGCTCGATGCCTCCCGGAGCGTATGAACCGCGTCGATTTTCCTCTTTTCCTTCCTCCGTGTTCTGAAGGGGCCGTTTTTACATCCGGCCCCTTCTTCTTTTTAATGTGTGTGCAGAATTCCCGGTTTCCAGTTCCTGTTTTTCGTATATTACCACAAACCACATCTCATGCTGTCGATCCTGCGGATGAAAACCGACGAACAAGTGAGGCGTTGTTCATGATGGGTTTCAGGCCTGGCTTCATTTTCTGCTGGTGCATCTCGTTCTGCCTCTGCCTGTCCGCCGGTACGGACGGCCAGACGCTCAAGACGCGGCCAAAAGTGGGCCTGGCCCTGAGCGGCGGGGGCGCCAAGGGACTGGCCCATATCGGCGTGCTGAAAGTGCTGGAAGAAAAAGGCATTGCGGTCGACTGCATCGCCGGAACCAGCATGGGCGCGGTGATCGGAGGGCTCTATGCCGTCGGGTATGACGCGGAACGGCTCGATGCCATAGCCCGGTCCGTGAACTGGAACGACCTCCTGCTCGATCCGGTCCCGAGGCGCGCCCTGTCCATGCCCGAAAAGGAGGAAGACGGGAAGATCATGGGATTTTTCCCGATTTCCGGCCGCCGCATCGAGCTTCCGTCCGGCCTGATTCCAGGCCAGAAACTGCTGGCACTGCTGAACCGTCTCACCTGGTCCGTGCATGAAATTCCTGATTTCAGTCTTTTCCCGATACCCTTTCTGTGCGTCGCCGCGGACATCGGTACCGGAGAGGCCGTGGTCCTGAAAAGCGGGCATTTGCCCGCGGCCATCCGGGCCAGCATGGCCATCCCCACCGCGTTCACGCCGGTGGAACTGGACGGACGCCTGCTGGTCGACGGCGGCATCGTCCACAACTTCCCAGTCTCGGATGCCCGAGACATGGGCGCGGACATCGTCATCGGCGTGGACGTCCATACGCCCCGGAATCCGCCGGACGCCACAGGATGGGACATGACCCGCATCGTCAACCAGGCCGTGTCCCTGGTCAATGTCACAACCGTCGCGGAACAGCGGCGGCAATGCGACATTCTCATCGACCCGGATCTGGAAGGGTATCACCTGTTGAGCTTCAATGATGTGGACAGCCTGATCGCCATCGGCGAACGGGCGGCGCGGCGGGTATCCGGCCGGCTGGACAGCCTTGCGGAACGGCTGGCTGCCTGCGGTCCTGCGCCGGAAAGGCCTTCGGCTCCTTCGGCCGGACGCCGCGCGCATGTGACGTCCCTGCGCGTCGAGGGCCTCAGGCACGTGGCGCGGAAAGTGGTGGTAGGCCGACTCATGCTGAACCTGCCGGCCCACCTGACGGCCGACGACATCGACGCGGCCGTGGAAAAGGTGTACGGCAGCGGTTTTTTCAAGCGAGTCTCGTACCGCCTGAAGGAAAGGACGTCCGGGAGCCAGCTGGTGATCGAGGTTTCGGAACGGTCGCTGGATGAAATTCGGTTCGGCCTGCGTTATGATTCGGACAATGAAACAGCCCTTCTGTTCAACCTGACCCTTCGCAATAAACTCGGTCCGGGGTCGCGCCAGCTCTTCGACGCGAGGCTTGGACGGCATGTGGGATTCCGCGCGGCATTTTTTACGGACATCGGCTGGGATCCGGGGCTGACCTTCGGAAGCGAGTACCGGTTTCAGGAGTGGACGCAGGATGAGTACAAGTCGAACCGGCTGGACGCCCAGTACAGAATGCGTCAGCTCGAGGCGGACGGCCGCGTGGAAGGGCTTCTTTCCAATGAATCATTGATCGGCCTGGGCGTATTCTATCGCAGGGTCGAGAAAAAGCCCTCCTGGCTTCCATCGGACGAGGAATGGCCGGATGCCGCGTATCGGTACAGCGGGCTGACGGTTTTTCTCAAACGGGATGATCTGGACCGCCTGGTCTTTCCCCGGCGCGGCTCCAGGCTCAAGCTCGAATACCGCGAAGTGCCTGAATTTATCAACGACGAAGCGGTGTTCCGGCAATTGACCGGTTCATTCCGGAATGCGGCGCCGCTCGCGGCCGGAGTCGTGTTTCTGACGGATGCGTGGGCGGGTTGGATGGATCAGAAGCGGGCGGTCGAGGAGCAGGTTTTCCGGATCGGAGGACTTCCCGGACCGGGGCTGAATTACATCCCCTTCCCGGGTCTGGTGTTCATGTCCGAGAGTGGCCGTTCCGCGGCGGCCATCCGGATCGGCTTGCGCATCGAGCCGAGGGAGTTGGTTTTCGTCACCGCTGAAGCGGGCTATCTGCGGACGGGAATGAAGGTGGAGGAGCTTTGGAGAGGCGGCGGAGAAGTGACCTGCTGGGGCGCATCCGCGGGACTGCTGACGCCGTTCGGACCGCTCCAATGGTCTTTGTCGCGCCGGTCCGGGGAGGATGCGCCGCTGTACCGGGTTTCGCTGGGATATGAGTTCTGAAAAGCCAGACCTGAAAGGTCTTCAAGACCTTTCAGGTCTGCAGGCCAAAGGAAAAACCTCCCGGGGGTTGTTCGAACCCGCGGGAGGTTTCGTTTTGGAAGGGATCCCGGAATTCAGCCTTTCATGAATGAAACCCTGAAGGGTGAATTCCAAGCGGAGTCCGGTCCTTCATTCGAGCCGGAACACCCGGAACGAGTGCGGCTTCACTGTCACGGGAAAGGCCTGTTCTCCGGTTTCCCGCCCCCAAAAGTCCTTCCGCGCTTCTCCATTTACCGGCAGGCCCGAGTCCGCGTCGACGAGCGACTTGAAGCGGCCGTCTCCGACCAGAACGATGTCCGAAGGCTCATCCCGGAATGAGTGAGCGATGCAGATGCCGTTGTCGTACAGGAACAGGCTGATGCGCGACGGCCCTTCCATCCGGACGGGGAGCCCGGCCGACAGGACCTGGCGGATTCGGTTCAAGGCGCCGGCCGGAAGATCGTAGAGATCCGCGGGATTGTCCGGAACCGCCAGCACGTACAGCCGGCCGGACGCGTAATCAGCCTCGTGGAGCAGGGGCCAGCCCATCCCGTTCGAAAGAAAGGACACTTCCTCCCAGGAGTCGTTGGTCCGGTACGCGATCTGGGGGAGAAGAATCGGCTTCTCCGACCGAACAGGCGGCGCCCATCCGGCGACGAAATCCGAAGCCAAAGTCTTTTTGCCCGTGACGTCCATTTCCACGATATCACCGATGCCTCTGTTCCGGAGGGCGTGAAGGAGACCGGAGGTGATGATCACCGAGGCGCCCGCCGACAGCCGCTCCCGGATCCGGTCCGTGATCATCGGATCAGCGGCGGCTGTTTCGGCGAGGAAAAGCGTTCCGGTGCCGGAGGGGAATGCGGGTGAAAGGTCCATGGGAACGCCGCACATGCCGATGAAATTGTGCAGGAAATCCTCCCCTGTCGAATGAACCGGCCTGAAGCTCTTCACGCCGAGGGGATTCCCCAGAAGCCCGAGCGTGCCCTCCACGGCCGAAAGCGCGTGCTGCGCGGCCAGGGCCATGGGCGTTTCCTGCGGCCACGTCCCGTCCGGTCCGAGGAAGGGCGCGACCATTGCGTCGAAGTCGAAGCGGGTCCCCTGGCCCTGCCAGGCCGCCCGCAGGGACGGGTTGATGGGCCTCAGCATCTGGCGGAAATCGAACAGCGTGAGCTCCGGCGCCTTGGCGAAAAGCGTAAGCCAGATCTGCTCTGCGTAGCGGTCCAGGTCGCGTATCGCGCCCGTGTCCACCCATCCGCCGAGATTGGCTCCAGGTTTCACGTTCTCCAGGTAACGGAATATGAGATAGCTTTCATAGGGCTGGAGATGCTGCTGGGTGATGACCGGGTCGCGAGTTTCCGTGCCCGTGTAAATGCCGTCGAAAAGCGGAGGCTCGGCCTCCAGGTTGAAGCCGAGGGCGTGGAAGTGCTCGTACCAGTTCGGGTACTTGATCACCATTTTCACGCGGGGGTTTGCCGCTCTCGCAGGCTTGAGAATCAGATTCCTGCTGACCTCCTCCATGAGATCGAGGCGGAAACGCGACCACGACCGTTTTCCCTTCGCCTTGATGCAGGATGCGCATTTGCAGTTGGTGAAGAAGAAATCATCGAGAATGACCTCGTCGAACAGGCCGGCCGTGAAGGAGATGATGTCCGCCGTCTTACGCCGCAGGTCCGGCCGTGTGTAGCAGAAGGTCTTGAAGCGGTTCCGCTCGTTGAGCGTGAGCGTGATTCCGCCGGCGGTTTCCACGCCCCTGGATTCGAAGAAACGCTTGACGGCCAGAACGGTTTCCCGGTCCGGCATGAGGGTGTCTCGGTGCGTTTCGATATACACCTTGTCCACCTTGAGCCGGTCGGACACGGTTTTCCACCTGGACTCGAGCCAGGCGGGATCCTTCATTTCCCGGACCTCGTAGGAGCGGATATAGACCGCGACTTTCGGGCGGCCCGCCGCGGACGCGGCCCATGCGGCGACCGGAAGCGCGGCCAGCAGGGCAGCTGCGCAAATCCGTCGAAACCGTGTTTCGATCACTTGCGTCCTCCTCATCGGCCGGCCGGCGGCTGTTCCGCCGGGAAACCCACGGTCTGGGCGAGTATGATTTTCTGATCCGGCCGGAGGCCCATTTTTCAGAGAGGGATGGCCTGTCCACCATGGCCCGCACTACGGTTCCCAGCCCTTCGGACGCGCAGTACAGGTAGACGTTTTCAGAGATGAAAGCCGCGTCGGCCCAGGCCCATTGATCCTTGTTTTCGGCCGAACCCCGGGCCATGCGCGAATAATCGGCAACCAGAATGAGATTGAGCGGAGCGGTTCCGACAAAAGGCTGGAGCCCGGTCGCGGATCGGATGTCTTCTGCCAGGGATTGCACGAGTGTATGCGTCTCTGCGTTGTAACGGTAGAGACCGGAAGGCAGGGCCGCGTACATGTCGATTTCCTGCCAGTTGACGGCTGAAGGCGCGGTGCGAAGACCCCGTTCCGGACGGTTGATACCGAATGCGGCCCACAGCAGGTCGGATAGAATCGGCAGGGAAAGCGTGTCCGGTTTGAACGCGCGTGTTGAGCGCCTGTCCTTCAGGACCTGCATCAGCGGCCGGCCGCCCTCCACGCGTGGAGCGGGAAGCGGAATGACGGTCTGGGAACGCGACGGAGCGGCCGTCCCCAATACCAGAACGGCGCAGGTGACGGCGGCGAATGTGTTTGGTTTCATTGACTCCTCCGGATCAGGGTTGGAACAGCCCCTCGTGTCCATTGGGACGCGGGAGGCGGGGTCATTTAATATACCGGACCTTTGGATCCGGCGCAAGTAAAAGGATGTCATGCGAAAATCCGACCCCGGGGTCGAATCTCATGCCGCATAAAAGACGTGCGCCGGACCTGAAAGGTCTGGAAGACCTTTCAGGTCTGTTACACCGGGGTCGGAATCCGTCCGTCCTATTTCTTCCCTTTCTCCGGCGCGGTGTGGTTCAGCAGAACCCAGTACAGTGTCAATTGCCGGACGGCCTGCTGGAACTGGATGAAATCCACCGGTTTCCGGACATAGCTGTTGGCGCCCAGCGCATAACTGCTGATCAGGTCCTGCTCCTCGTCCGAGGATGTCAGGATGACGACCGGCAGATACTTCGTTTTCTCATTGTTCCGGATGCGGTTCAGCACCTCCAGGCCGCCGAGTTTCGGCAGCTTGAGGTCCAGCATGACGACCACGGGCATGACCGTGGTGTCCCGGTCCGCGTAACGGCCAGTGCCGAACAGGTATTCCAGCGCCTCCGGGCCCTCCCGGACCACCACCACCTCGTTGGCGATCCGGTTTTTCCGAAGCGTCATGAGCGTCAGTTCCGCGTCGTCCGGATTATCCTCGACCAGCAGGATGGTTTTGTTCTCGTCCATGCTCAGGCTCCCCTCGGTTCGGGCGGACGCTTCCGCCCGATGGTGAAGTAGAAAACCGCTCCATCGTCCACCTTCCCCTCGGCCCAGACGCTTCCGCCGTGACGGTCCACGATGCGCTGGACCGTGGCCAGGCCGATACCCGCGCCCTCGTAATCGGGGTGTTGGCGCTGGAACACGCCGAACAGGTTCTCCGCGTAGGCCATGTCGAATCCCACGCCGTTGTCTTTCAGGAAAAAGACGGGCGTCCCGTTTTCCCGCAGGCATCCGAATGTGATGCGGGATTCCGGCTTCCGGGAGCTGAATTTCAAAGCATTGTCGATGAGGTTCCGCATCAGAATGGTCAGGAGCGGCTCGTCTCCCTGAACCGCGGCGTCGGCCTCGCACCGGAAGTCGATCCGCCGTCCGGGTTCGGTCCTGCGGGTTTCGGCGATGACGGCCTCGGCGATGCGGCTGAGGTTCACCTCCCGGATTTTCATGCCCTCGCGCGTGAGGCGCGAGAGCCTCAGCAGATCGTCGATCAGACGGCCCATGCTCTCGCTGGCCTTTCGGATCCGGTTCAGGTAATCTCGGCCGGTTTCGTCGAGCCGGGTTCCGTAGTCGTCGAGCAGGGCCTGGCTGAAACCGTTGAGGCTGCGCAGGGGGGCGCGCAGGTCGTGCGAAACCGAGTGGCTGAAGGCCTGGATTTCCCGGTTCGACGCCTCCAACTCCGCGGTGCGCTCGCGTATGCCCTTTTCAAGTTCGCGGTTCCGATTCCGGATCCGGTTCGTCCGCATCCGCAGTGTCGTGAACAGCAGGGCTCCGAGGCCGGCCAGGACCGCCAGCTGGAACCACCCGGCGCCCCAGAAAGGCGGCCGGATTCGGATCGGGACCGACGCGCCCTGTTCGTTCCACAGGCCGTCGTTGTTCGAGCCCCGGACCCGGAACGTGTACCGGCCGGGGTGGAGATTCGTGTAAGTGGCCGACCTCTCGGCCCCCGCCTCGATCCAGTCCGGATCGAATCCTTCCATCCGGTACGCGAACCTGTTTTTTTGAGGCATCAGGTAGCTCAGGCTGGCGAACTCGAAGGCCATGACCGACTGCCGATGGCCGAGGACGATCCCGTCCGTCATGCCGATTGCGCTTTGTATCGGCGAATCACCGATTCCGGGCCGTACGGGCCGGTTGAAAAGGGAGAAGCCGGTCAGGACCACCGGCGGTATGAAGGGATTCTCCTTCAGGCTGTCGGGATTGAAGTAATTGTAACCGTTGTTGCCGCCGAAATACATGCGGCCGTCCGGACTGCGCCAGCAAGAGCGTTTGATGAATTCATTCCCCTGGAGGCCGTCACCCGCGTCGTAATGAACGAAGACCGGCTTGTCCGGCCGCTTGGTTCCGCCCGCGAATCGGGTGATGCCCCGGTTTGTGGCGATCCAGAGGTTTCCGGCCGAGTCCTCGAGAATGCCTTTCACCTGGTTGTTGGGCAGTCCGCTGTCCGTGTCGTAGCAGTCGAAATCGTCCGTGGCTGGATTGTAGACGTTGAGGCCTTCGTGCGTGCCGATCCACAGGTTTTTCCGGCTGTCCTCAAAAAACACAGTGGCATAGTTCGCGCTGAGGCTCCGGGGCCGGGCATCGTCGTGACGGTAATGCCGGAACACACCCGTGGCCGGGTCCAGCACGTCCACCGTGACCGTGGTCGCGATCCAGATCCGGCCGCCGCTGTCGGCGAGGAGGGTGCTGACATAATCATTGGCCAGCCCGGCCGGATTCCGGCTGTTCTGCCGGTAATGCGTGAAGGTCCGGCTTCGGGGATCCATTCGGTTCAGGCCTTCGCCCATGGTGCCCACCCAGAGCGCGCCGTCCCTGCCTTCGGCGATACCGAAAATCCGGTCGCCCGAGATGCTGCCCGCGTCGCGGGCGTCGTGTTTGTACCGGGTGAAGGAGCCGCTCCCGCGTTCGAACCGGTTCAGTCCGCCGCCCCAGGTGCCGATCCAGAGATCGCCCCGGCTGTCCCTGAATATCTTCCACACCGCGTCGGAACCGATGCTGTTTTCGTCCGCCGGATCGTGAATGAAGTGGCGGAAAGTCCCCCGGATGCGGTCGTGCCGCGTCAGGCCGCCCTCGGTGCCGATCCAGAGAACCGGGCCCTCTTCCAGCAGGGCGTTGACGAGATTGCTGTTCAGGCTGTACTCCGAGCCGGGGATCTGCCGCATATGGCTGAATTTCTTCATCAGGGGATGGGTATAATTGATCCCGTTCCCGAAAGTGCCAGCCCAGACGCCGCCTTCGTGGTCCTGGTGCAACGAATGAATGGAATTGCTGGAAAGGCCGGAGGGATCCGTGGGGATCGAACGGAAATGGCGGAAAACCGCGTCCGGATCCGGCATGCTTTCTAGCGAGACCCGGTCCAGACCGCCGTTTTCCAGCCCGATCCACAGTGTACCGGACCGGTCCTCGAGTAAGGCCAGCACGGAACCCGGACCGATGCCGGAGGGACGGCCGGGATGGTGTACGAATCGGGTCACTTTGGTATTCCGGGGACGGCCGGGTTCCCCGGTCAGGAGGTTCAATCCGCCGTTTTCGGTTCCGACCCAGATCCGGCCCGATTTGTCCTGCAGGAGCGACCGGATGTCGTCGTCGCTCAGGCCGTTCTCCGCGGCCGCCCCTTTCCGAACCGGATCACGTCCCGGCCTCCCGCGTCCAGCCGGTCCAGTCCCTGATTCGTTCCGACCCACAGGATTCCCGCGCGGTCCATTAAAATCGTATGGATGATCCGGTCCGAGTAGAGCTCCGCTTCGCGGATGCCGCGGATCCAGGAGCGGACGGAATCCGTTTCCGGATCGAACAGGAAGAGGCCGAGATCCCGGGACGCGACGATGAGCCGTCCGTCACGGTCCCCGGCGATTCCGGAGATGAAGCCCCCGGGCCAGCGGCCGGAACGGTCGAAACGATCAAGCGCCCGGTCATAGCGGTTCAGCCCGTCTTCGGTCCCGATCCACACAATCCCCCGGCTGTCCTCGAAAATCGACTGGATGGCGCTGGAGCCGAGGCTGTGGGGGTCGCGGGACTGCCGGTAATAGGCCGTGAAAGCCGCCCCGTCATAGCGATTCAGGCCTTCGCCGGTGCCGAACCACAGGAATCCCGTCCGGTCCTGGAGAATCGCGCGGACCCAGCTCTGGGAGAGGCCGTCCTGAACCGTGAGGTGCCTGAAACCGGTGCGGACGGGATCAGCCAGGCCGGACACGGCCAGCAGGACGTACAGCGCGGTCAGGCGTATTCGGGTCCTCCGGATGTTCATCCGGCGGCCGTTCCGCCGGGCGCCGACCTGCGGCCGATCGTGAAATAGAAGGTTGCGCCCACGCCGACCTGTCCTTCGGCCCAGACGCTCCCGCCGTGCCGGTCCACGATGCGCTTGACCATGGCCAGGCCGATGCCCGTGCCGTCGAAATCCGGATGCTGGCGCTCGAAAGTGTCGAACAGGTTTTTCGAATAGGCCATGTCAAAGCCGACACCGTTGTCGCGGACGAAATACACCGGCCCGCCGCCGTTTTCGACGCGGCCGAATTCGATGCGCGCATCGGTCCGGCGGGAGCTGAATTTCCACGCATTGTCGATCAGGTTCCGGAGCAGGACGGCGAGAAGCGGTTTATCCCCCTGTACCCTGCAGCCGTCCGCGCAGACGAGGTCCGGCCGGTGTTCCGGATGAAGACGGGCGATCTCGTCCATGACGGACCGGGCCAGAAGGCCGAGCTCCACCTCGCGGAACGCCGTGCCTTTGCGCGTGAGACGAGACAGTTTCAGCAGTTCGTCGATCAGGAGCCCCATGCGCTCGCTGGCTTTGCGGATCCGGTTCAGGTAATCGCGTCCCGTCTCGTCCAGACGGTCCCCCCAGTCGTCGATCAGGGACTTGCTGAATCCGTTCAGACTGCGCAGGGGGGCCCGCAGGTCATGCGAAACGGAATAACTGAAGGCTTCGAGGTCCCGATTCGAGCGCTCGAGCGCCGCGGTGCGCTCGCGGATGCGCTTCTCGAGCTCGGCGTTCCGGCGGCGTTCGCCGCGGAGCCGCAGGCGGATGCCGGCGAACAGGAGCGCGGACAGGCCGACGAACGCGGCGCCGAGAAACCAGCCTGTCCTCCACCAGGGCGGCCTGATGCGGATGCGCAGGGAGGCGCCGTTCTCGTTCCACAGCCCGTCGTTGTTCGCCCCTTTTACGCGGAAGACATAGCGGCCGGGCCCGAGGCCGGCATAGGTGGCGGCGGACTGGGTTCCCGCCTCGATCCAGCCGCGGTCGAATCCGTCCATCCGGTAGGCGTACTGGTTCTTCTCCGGAATCGTGAAATCCATGACCGCGAACGTGATGGTGAAGCCCGGCGTCCGGTAGGGGAGGGTGATCTCCCGGAGGCCGGAGATGTGGGCCGGCAGGGGGGAATCCTTCACGCCGACCGGCACCGGCCGGTTGGCCATCAGAAAATTGGTGAAGATCAGACGGGGCAGAATCCGGTTCTCGCCGATCCGATCCGGGTAGACGACGTTGAACCCCTTGGCGCCTCCGCAGAGGATGCGGCCGTCGCGGGTCGCCAGCACGCTCCGCTGGGCGCTTTCATTGCTCTCGAGGCCGTCCTCCCGCGTGAATGTACGGCCGCGGCGCTGGAGGGGATTGAACCGGCAGACGCCTTTTTCGGTGGTGACCCAGAGGTCCTTTCCTGCGGGATCCTGCACGATGCCCTTGATGACGTTGTCCGGCAGACCGTCCCCGTGTGAGAAGCGCGTGAAGGTACGGGTCCGCAGATTGAAACGGTTCAGGCCGTCCATTGTCCCCACCCACACGGTTGTGTCGCCGACGGCCATCAGGTCCATGACGGTGTCGTCGCTGAGGCTTGCGGGGTTCCCCGGTTCGTGGTGATACACGGTGCACTGACCGGTCGAAATATCGAACACGTTGAATCCGAAGTACGTGCCGACGAACAGAACGTCGCCCGGACCTGTCTCGATGTCGGAGATCATCTCATTGCTGAGCCCGCTGTTCCGCGTCGAGAATGAAGTGAAGCTCCCGTTGGCGGGATCGAACCGGATGAGGCCGCTCTGGAAACTGCCGAGCCAGAGCCGGCCGTCTCGGCCTTCCTTCACGACCAGGATGTTGTTCTCGGGAATACCGCTGTTGGCCGTGGTGAAGGCGGTGAACACGCCCCGTTCCGGGTCGAAACGGTTCAGGCCGGCGCCCCAGGTGCCCGCCCAAAGCCGCCGCCTGGAGTCGACGCACACCGAGATGACGGCGTCGCTTTTAAGATTGCTGTTGCCCGTCCGCCAGCTCCGGAACCGCTCCCGTTCGGAGTCGAAACGGTTCAATCCGCCGCCGTCCGTGCCGATCCAGATCCGGCCGAGCGGGTCCTCGGCGAAAGACGTCACCACGTTGTTGCTCAGGCTGCCGGTCACGCCGGGGATGGACTGGTAATGGACAATGGCGTCGCCGTTGAATTTCGAGACATTGACTCCGCCCGCGAAAGTGCCGATCCAGAAATTGCCCGTGCGGTCCTGGAACACCGCGTGGATGGAATTGTTGCTCAGGCTCGAGGGATTGTACAGGTCGGGCTCGTAACGCCAGAACGAGCGACGGGTCCGGTCCCAGAGGTTGAGGCCCGCGTTTTCCGTGCCGACCCAGAGCTGGTCCCGCGAATCGACGTACAGGCAGAGCACGCGGTCGCCGGAAAGGCTCCGGGGATCCCCGGGATGGCGCCGGTAATTGACCATCGTCTTCTCGGACGGCGCGTCCATCGGCATCGAGAAAAGTCCCATGCCGAGCGAGCCGATCCAGAGCGTGCCGGTCCGGTCCTCCACGATGTCCTGGAAGTAGGCGCGGGTCGAAGGCTCCCCGGGTACGCGGGGGTCGGTCATGAACCGGCGGAACGTTCCGGTTTCGGGGGAAAAGCGGTTCAGGCCGTTCCGCGTGCTGACCCACAAGCGGTTCCGGCTGTCAACGGCGACGCATTCGACGTAATCCTGGCTGAGGCTCCCGGGATTTCCGGGATCATGCCGATAGACGGTGGTCCGTCCGTCCGACGGATCGAACTTCACCACACCGACGGTCGTGCCGAGCCAGAGTTCACCCGACGAATCCTCCGCCACGCTCTGCACACCGTAGCTCAAGCCGGGCGCCGCGATGGACGCGCTGGTCTTCATGCGGACGAAACGGTCCCGTTCCCAGTCGAAACGCGACAGGCCGGCCGCGGTGGCGATCCACAGAGTTCCGGCGCGGTCCTCGAATATCTGCCAGATCAGGTTGTGCGGAACGGACGTGGAATCGAGGGAATTGTAGCGGAACACGGTGAAGCGCGATCCGTCATAGCGGTTCAGGCCGTTGTACGTGCCGATCCACATGAAGCCGCGAGAGTCCTGCAGAATGCAGGTCACCGTCGATGACGAGAGCCCCTCATCCGGGGTCAGCTGCCGGAACTGGAGGCGTTTCGGCTGGCCCGCCAGTTCCGAGACGAAAAGGAGCGCCGCCAGAACGGCGGCGGCCGGACGCGCCCCCGGCCGGCGGGAAGCCCGTCTCATTCCACCGCCCATTCCAGGATCCCGGACGAATGCTCGTTCCGGAGGCGGACGTCCACCCGCACGGCAACCACGGCCGCGGGATCGACGGCCGTGCCGGAGATCGGATTGAGCCATGCGAGGAAGAGGGGAAGCAGAAGCGTCATGGATCCTCCGTCAGTCTGCGCGGGAAAGGGAGGTTTTCAGCGTTTCCCTTCGATCAGGATGAATTGAACGGACCGGGCCTGCAAAGGAACCGCGAAAGGTCCCCGTATTTTCCGCGACCAGGCGGGAATGCGCTTCAGTTCCCCGATCGGGCCCCCGGACGGGCCTTCCGGTCCGCGGCCGTTCACGAAAATCATGCGCGAAAAGGGCGCGGTGTCGTCTCCGCCGGTCAGAGAAACCCGGTAGTACCGGCCCGAGGCACGGAAACCGTCCGCTTCTATCCGAACCGTCCTGTCCCGGACGCCTGTGTTCACCAGCATCAGCCCGGCCTCGCCGGAACTGAACAGCGAGGCGAAAGCCTGAACGTCTCCGGCCGGATGCGGCGATGAAGCGGAGGCGTCCCAAAGCGGCGTTTCCGGCCGTGAGACCGTGGATCGGATCATGCGGTCTCCGAAATATTTTCCGAAATAATAGATCGGGAAATACGCGGGACGCGGGTTCCATCTGGCCGCTCCGGGTTCATCCCCGTAATTGAAAAGCCCGTGGTCATTGCCGTTGTCCCACCGGTTCACGAGATCCCAGCGGGCCGACAGGCCGAACCGCTGATCCGCCAGGTGGCCGAGCACCAGACTCGCGTGCAGCGCATTGATGAAAGAAGTCTGCTGGCCCGAGCCGGTCGCGAAGATGTTCCATTCGGTCAGGGCGGCCGGTTTCACGGGAATGCCATGGGCGGCGCATAGATTCTCCATGTGCCGCATCATGCGGTCCAGCTCCGTGCCGGCGGATGCGAGAATGACCTCCGGGCTTGAATTCTCATTGTACGGGGTGAAGTAGCTGTGGATGGAGAAGAAGTCCATGGCCCCGCCCGCGGCTTCGAGCACCTGACGGTTCCAGTCCGCCTCCACGGGATTGTACCAGTCCGGGCCCTTGTCGACTTCGACCATGACCGCGCCGATCCGGATGTCCGTTCCGACGCTCCGGGCCGCGGCCCGCATCGAATCGGCGAACACGAGGAAATGCCGGCCGTACTCGGCTCCGGAGATGATGCGCGGCCGGCCGTCTCCGCAGGATGCGGAGTCGATCTCGAACCCCGCCTGCCAGGGCCCGAAGTTCTCGTTGCCGATCTCCCAGTAACGGGTGCGGCCGTTGTCGGTCCGCACCCAGTCCGCGGCAAGTCCGGCGGCCGCGGGCACGGGATCAGGGCCGGTTTCATACCGGGCATACCCGTAATTGACGCAGATCAGGCCCGCGGCGCCTGTCGCCGCCAGCACCCGGTAATAATTGTCCACGGACAGATGGAGCGTGTCTTCGCTCCGGCCGGACCAGTATCCGGCCGGCTTGCGGGCGCCCTGAAAGATCAGGGAGTCGGGCGCGTCCCGCGGGGTGTCGCCCGGCGCCGCGTTCCAGAAGAACTGGTTGGACAGGTTGCCGCCCGGATACCGGAGCACGGCGGGCGCGAGCGTTTTCAGATGGCCGAGCAGAACCGGCTCTGAGACGATCTGTCCCATGTAGACATTGGCATTGTCCCCCCGCAGCAGTGGGGAGACGCGGCCCCGGACGTCGCCGGCATGCAGCGTGACCGTGACATCGGGTTTTCCCCGGGGCGGTTTTTCCGGGATGTGCGCCGGAACCGCGGCGTGCCGCTGGACGAAGCCGTCCATGAAGAATCCCTGGGGCTCGTCCGCGTGAAGGCCGATCGCAAGTGCGATTGCCAAGGCCGCGAGCATGAGGATGCGTCTCATTTGACCAGCGTCAGCTTGCGGGTTTCAGTGAAAGGACCGGCGTTCATCCGGCAGAAATACACGCCTGCCGGAACCGCGGCGCCCGTGTCGTCCAGACCGTTCCACTGCACGGTGTGCAGGCCCGCGGACCTGAAGCCGGAGGCCAGCAAGGCCACGGTCCGGCCGGACACGTCGAGAATGCACACGTCCGCCCGGCCCGCCGCCGGCAAAGTGAAGCGGATGGACGTGGAGGGGTTGAACGGATTCGGAAAGTTCGGCAGAAGGCTGTAGCCTTCCGGACCCGGGGCTTCAGCGGGTCCGGAAACGGCGGACGTCCAGTTCGCGATGTATTCCTTGAGCCACACCAGGGCCGAACGCTCGACGCCCCTGCTGGAGAGCAGCCATCCATCGGTCCGCCACATCGTACCCTGGATGTACCCCCAGAACGTGATGCCCTCGACCGCCGGATGCTCCCACAGGGCGGGGAATATAGCCTTGTACTTGTTCAACTGCTGGGTGTCGTCCGCGAAGTTCAGGTCGAATTCGGTGATCTGAATGGGCAGTCCGGTCGCGGCCATCTGGTCCAGACGGCTCTTGATGCCCGCGGCGCCGGCGCTTTCGAGAAAGTGCCCCTGCTCGCAAACGCCGTCGATGAGGTTCCGCTCCTTCAGCAGGTTGACGATTGTGAGCCAGGTGGTCATGGACTTGTTGCCGCCGAAGAGCTGGTATTCGTTCAGCAGGAGCTTCGAATCCGGAAATGCCTGCCGCGCCATTTCAAATGCTTTGATCACCCAATCCCAGCCCGTGGCGCCGGCGCCGCCGAGCGCGTTGCGGTAGCTCGGATAGTAGTCGTACGGGGGCCATTCAATGGCTTCGTTGACCACTTCGACGTAATCGGCCTCCGGGTACCGCTCGCCGGCCAGGGTGAACCACTCCTCGATCTCCTCGATCTGCTGCGCGGAATCGAGATCCGCGATCCACCCGGGCTGCTGTTTGCCCCAGACGAGACAGTGAAACCGGAACGGGTATCCGTTCGTCTTGGCGTAATTGTACGCCTGGTCCAGGTTGGCCCAGTTGTACGAGTCGCGGCTGTACTCGACGGAGCCCCACTTGCTTGCGTTTTCGGGCGTCACCTGATTCCAGTAGGTGGGCCAGGATCTGGGGATGGACGAGCCGCCCTGGATGATGCATCCGAGGAATTTGTCCCTGCCGCTCATGAACTGGCTCCGCGAAGAGGCGGCCGGAAGCAGGAGGGCGATGAGGAACAGACATGTCGCGAGACGACGCATGAGGCGGTCCTTTTTTTGTTGAATGAATGGATTGTCGAGAACAGCAAAGCGTACAGCGAAAAAGTCACGTCGCGGAGCGCCGGGAGCGGGCGTCCCCACGGGGACCGTGGGAACGATAAATTTTACTGCCCCCCTGCGTTTTGCCCCGTGCCCCCGGCGTTTTCACTTCAGCAGGAGCATGGTCCTGGATTGCACGGGGCGCACCCGGCCGCTCCCATCCGCGACGGTCATCCGATATACATACACGCCTCCGGGCAGGCTTCGGCCCGACCGGTCGCGGGCCTCCCACCCGGTTTCATGAAAGCCGGCTGCGGTCCGGCTGTCCACCGGAACCGCGATCCTCCGGCCCTTCAGATCGAACACTTCGATCCGCACATGCGCCGGTTCGGTGAGTTCATACGCGATCCGGGTGGACGGATTGAACGGATTGGGCGAGTTCGGGTGCAGGCGGAAGCTTCCCGGCGCGGAGCCGGGCCCGGCCGGTCCGGCATCGACGGCCGTCGCATTCGCCACGTAATCCTTGAGCCATTCCATCGCCGGCCTTTCGACGCCCTTGCTGTTGATCAGCCAGGCGTCGGTCCGCCAGATCTGACTCTGAATGTAGCCCCAGAGGGTCATCCCCTGAACGGCGGAGTGGCCCCAGAAAACGGGAAAGAGCTGCTTGTACCGGTTCAGCTGCGCCGTGTCGTCCGCGATGTTCACGTCGTGTTCCGTGATGAAGACCGGCAGGCCGACGGCCGCGAACCGGTTGAGATTGGAGGTGAGGGTCTGTATGGGCGTCGATTCGAAGAAATGGCCCTGTTCACAGATTCCGTCGATCAGGCCGCGGTCCTTCAGCAGGTTGACGATGGCGAGGTAGCGCGTCGTGGACCCGGCGTCGTTCAGAATGCCGTAGTCGTTCAGGTGCAGTTTGGCGTCCGGGCAGGCGGCCCGCGCCAGCTCGAACGCGCGGATCACCCAGTCCCACCCCGTGCTTCCGCTTCCGCCGAGGGCGTTCATGTAGGACGGAGGCGCGTGAAGGGGCTCGTTGACCACGTCGATGAAATCCGTCTCAGGGTACCGGTCGCCGAACTCGGCGATCCACTCCTCGACTTCCGCGAGCTGTTCTTCCCGGGAAAGAGAGGCGATCCAGCCGGGCTGCTGCTGGCCCCAGACCAGCGTGTGCATCCTGAATGGAATTTCGCGATGTTTCGCGTATTCGTAGATCTTGTCCAGGCTGCCCCAGTTCATCTGATCCCGCGTTCCCTCCACGGATCCCCATTTGCCGCTGTTCTCCGGGGTCACCTGGTTCCAGTACGTGTCGAACCGCGCCGGCGGGCTGTAGCCGTTCGCGATGATGTTGCCGAGAAACTTGTCCTTTCCCGCGGCGATCTGGCCTTGCGAGGAGACGGCGGGGAGGAGGAAGGCGAGAGCCAGAATCCCGTTCAGCGGACGGGCAAACCGTATCATTTTTAATGTTCGCATCGGATGTCCTTCCTTTTATTTAGTGATCCAATGATGGCGTACAGGGCAAAGCGCATCAGCCGCCCAGGGGCGGGAGCCCCAGGCCGGAGAATAAGATTGCACGGCGCAGAGCGCATGGGGCACGGCGCACTGCGGGAAGGACATGACGCATGGCGTGGAGCGCCGATCGCAGGCGTTCCCACGGGGACCGTTGGAACGAGAAAGATACTCTGCGCTTTGCCCCGTGCGCTGTGCGTTATTCCTCGGCGCGGATCGCGGCCGCGGCCTGCTGAAGCCCCTCGCTTCTGGCCCGCACGATCACGGTCCCCGGCCTGCCCGCGGACCGGATGACGGCCAGGCACAGCCCGGCCATGGCCCTGCGGGACGAGGACTGAAAGGAATCGTGGTCGGTCGGGTCGCCGTTGTCCGTGCCGGCCAGGATTCCGGGCCCGGTCACGGTGAAATCGACGCGGTTTGCGGCATGGGGCACGATGATTCCGTCCGCATCCGTGACGCGCACGGTGACAAAGGACAGATCCTCTCCGTCCGCGCTGATGCGGCGGCGGTCCGGCTCCAGAACCAGGCGGCTGGGCGGCCCCGCCGTGCGCACTTCACGGACCGCGTTTTTCCATCCGGGTTTCGTACCCACGGCTTTGAGAACGCCCGGCTGCCAGGCCACGCGCCACTGGAGGCGCAGGAGATCCCCGGCTTTTTCCTTCTTCCCGAGCGATTTTCCGTTGAGAAAGAGCTCCACGGTCCTGAAATTCGTGTAGGCCCAGACGTCCACCGTGTCCCCGGCCTTCCAGTTCCAGTGGGGGAACACGTGCAACACTGGCTCGTCCGTCCACTCGCTCCGGTACAGGTAGTACGCGTCCTTGGGGAATCCGGCCAGGTCGCAGATGCCGAAATAGGAGGAGCGCGCGGGCCAGCCGTAGGGAGTGGGCTCGCCCAGATAGTCGAATCCCGTCCAGATGAAGAGGCCCGACAGGAACGGATATTTTCGAATGATCCGCCAGGTCTCCTCGTGCGTGGATCCCCAGGGCGCGGAGCAGTTGTCATAAGCGGAACAGGTGTGGTCCGGGTTCCCATCCGTGAAAGGCTTGTCCCACGCAACCGGCCAGCGCCGGATGCTGTCGGACGGCATGTCATAGCGGCCGCGCGTGGCCAGGGCCGAGGTCGTCTCGGCGCCGATGAACGCGCCCTCCGGGAAGGTCCGGAGGAAATCGGCGAACGTGTCGTGGTGGTAGTTGTATCCGATCAGATCGAGAGCTCCGGAGAGGAGGATTGCGTTCCCGGGCTTCGGGTCATTGCAGGCCGAAGTGACGGGCCGCGTCGGATCCAGGGACCGCACGATGCCGGCCAGTTCGACCGCCAGGGGCGTGCCCGTGCTGTCCCACTGTTCCAGAATCTCGTTCCCGATGCTCCAGGCGAACACGGACGGGTGGTTCCGGTCGCGGAGGACCATGGCCTCGAGGTCGCGGCGGTGCCAGGCGTCGAAGTCCGCGGAATAATCGAATTCGGTTTTCTTCTTCCGCCACATGTCAAAGGCCTCGTCCATGACGAGAAATCCCATGCGGTCGCAGAGGTCCAGCAGTTCCGGCGCGGGCGGGTTGTGGGACGTGCGGATGGCGTTGCAGCCCATGTCTTTGAGGATTTCGAGCTGGCGCTCCAGGGCCCGCCGGTTCACGGCCGCGCCGAGACAGCCGAGGTCGTGGTGGTTGCACACGCCGAGTATCTTCACCGGCCTGCCGTTGAGGAGGAATCCCTTCTCCCGGTCGAAAACGAAACTCCGTATGCCGAAAGGCGTGGTCACGGCATCGAGGGTTTCGGCTCCGTCACGAATCGCGGTCTCGGCCGTGTACAGCCGGGGCGAGTCGACGGACCACAGTCCGGGGTTCCGGATCTCCGCGTTCAGGACCACGGACGCGTAGGAATCCGCGGGTACGAGAACATCGGCCGAGGCTTCCGCGGCCGATGCGCCGCGGTCGTCGCGGAAAAGGGTTGAGACCGTGACCGTCCGGTCGGACCGGGTCCGGTTCCGGAGACGGATTTCAGCGCGGACCGATGCCCTTTCAGTGCCTGTCTCGGGCGTGGTGATGAAAACGCCCCAGAGGTCCGTAAAAATCCGGCCCGTGGTCACGAGCCGGACGTTCCGGTATATGCCGGACCCCGAGTACCATCTGGAATTGGGCTGTGCCGAGTTGTCCACGCGCACGGCCAGCACGTTCGGAATATCGCCGTAATTGAGGAATGGGGTCAGCTCCAGCCTGAAGGAGCTGTATCCAGAGGGCCGCAGGCCCAGGGATTTGCCGTTGATCCAGACTTCGGCGTTTCGATAGATACCGTCGAAATCCGCGAAAACCAGCCCCCCCCGGTCCGCATCGCTGATGCTGAATGTCCTGCGGTACCATCCGATGCCGCCCGGCAGGGCGCCGCCACCCGGAGAGGCGGGGTGCGATTCGCTGAATTCACCTTCTATGCTCCAGTCGTGGGGAAGAGTCAGGCTTCTCCATCCGGAATCGTCCAGGCCGGCCGCTTGGCCGTCCGAGACTTCGCCAAGCTTGAATCTCCAATCCCCGTTGAAATTATCCTCTTTTCGGGGAGAAGCGGCGCCTGCGGCTATATCCAGCAACGGGCAAGCGGTGATGAGCAGAAGGGTCAGGATGGGAATTGTCTTCAGGACAGGCCGGGATTTCATCGGGCGGCTCCTTTGAGGGAAGAGGGATTCTTCGCTATTTCAAGTTAAAACAAATTTCAAAAAAATGCCACTATAAAATATTGAAGGACCCTGCCGTCAGCAGCGGAGTATCGCAAGAAACTTGGATGATGGACCCCGAAAGAGGCCGAGAAGCCGACCCGTCGGAGCGGCCAGAAGCCCAATCTCCGATCATTCAGAAAAACTGGAACCGGAATGACCAGGCTTCTGGCCGCCCGATTGAAAGGTTTGTCATTTGGGGGGTGAATACTCTTAGCTGGGAAATGCAACAGCCCTGCTGCCGGACCAACGGATAAGACAGGTGCGGAATGAACGCGCCGTAGAAGCATGAATGGGATGTCCGGGCATGGCCGATTTCCGGTCATTTTCGCGTTTTCAGGATCCGGCTGATGGAGCGGTTTAGTAAAAAATGAAAACAACTTGCATTCGGGATAAAAAGTTGTATCTTATTCGAACCATTCCTTTCGATAAATAGCGAAACACATATTCATCTCTGATCCGGACGCCTGAAGAACCGGTTTTCGGCGTTATCGTTAACGTTTACTGTAATAGGACGAGTTCCATTCATCTGCACCCGGCATCCGGAGAACCCATGCGAATGGAAACAAACTGTTGGATTGCTGAGGGTCGCGACATTCCCGAAGACCGTATTTCGGTTCCTGATTTTCAAAAATTCCGTACAAATTATCTTTCGTATCCTGTCCAGCGCAGTTATTTCATTCATTATCGGAAATAATCATGACAGAGGAGCGCCTTGAGCGTATTCTGTCGGTAGATCGACTTACGCGAGAGAGTCAGTCACAGACGGATACAACCATTCGTCTTTTCAATGAACAAGCAATACCGTGGACGCATTTTGTCTGGAGGTTGACATGAAAACTGCTGAACACCGGATCTTGGGATGGATCCTGTTCTGCGCGGCCGTCCTGTCGGTTCCGGCCGTCTCCGGCACCCGGGGAAAAATCGCAGGAACCATTGTCGACGGAAAAACCGGAGCTCCCCTGCCCGGGGCCAATGTGATGGTTCAGGGTCTGGCTCTCGGAGCGGCGACGGACCTGGACGGCAATTACACGATTCTGGAAGTGCCGCCGGGAACGGTCACCGTGGTCATCTCGCTCATGGGATACGCCCGGACTTCCGTGGAGGACGTCCGGGTCCTGATCGACCAGACCGCGCGCGTGGATCTGAAGATGAAGCAGGAGGTGCTCAAGGGAGAGGCCGTCACCGTGGCCGCGAAGCGCGAGGCCGTCCGGCCGGACGTCGCGACCAGCGTCACGGCCGTGTCCGCTGAGGAAGTGCGGGAACTGCCGGTCTCGAACGTCGAGAACGTGGTGTCCCTCCAGGCCGGCATCCAGGGCGGATTCCAGATCCGCGGCGCCGGCGCGGATGAGGCCCTCATTCTCATGGACGGCATCACCCTGCGCGACCCGCGGAACAACTCGCCCGTGTCCAGCATCCCGCTGTCCGCCATCAAGGAGATCTCGATCGAGCGCGGCGGATTCAACGCCGAGTACGGCCAGGTCCGCTCGGGCATCGTGAACGTGGTCACTCGGGAGGGCGGCAAATCGGGATACCAGGGAAGCGTGGAATTCAAGATCTCGCCGCCGGGCATGAAGAACTTCGGAATCTCGCCGTTCGACCGGAACGGCTTCTTCCTCAAGCCGTATTTCGACGACGAGGTCTGCTGGATGGGAACCGCGGGCGAGCCTTTCACGGACGGGAACGGCGACGCGAACTGGCAGGCCGGCGAAACCTACACCGACATGAACGGGGACGGCCGGTGGACGGGATGGGACAAGTACACCCGCCTCCAGTACCCCGATTTCGAGGGATGGAACGCCATCTCGGAACGGCTGATGAGCGATTCCGACCCGACCAACGACCTGTCGCCGTTCGGCGCCCAGCGCGTGTACATGTGGGAGACCCGCAAGAAGCCGGTGTACGACCAGCAGGATTACAACATCGACGCGGGTTTCGGGGGGCTGATTCCGCTCATCGGCAGGCCGCTGGGCAATCTCCGCTTCTTCACCTCCTACCGCCGGAACCGCAGCATGCTCGTGGTGCCCCTGAGCCGGCCCGATTATGTCGACTACGACTGGTCCATGAAGCTCACGACGGACCTGTCTCCCGCCATGCACCTGGTGGTCACCGGGCTGATCGGCAAGCAGTACACCATGATGCAGAACTGGGCGCCCTTTTACGTCCGCGACGCCGCCACGATCGCCTCGGTGATCGGCAACAGCCACTCCTCCCTGTTCGGGACGGGCATTTTCAGCCCGACCGACATCAGCCATCAGAACCTGTCCGCCAAGTTCACGCACGCGCTGAATCCGAAAACGTTCTACGAGGTTTCCCTGGAGCGTTTCGCCCGCAACTACTGGGCCCGGAAAGGCACACTGCGCGACACGTCGAGGACAACCGAGATCGTACCGGGCTATTTCGTGGACGAGGCGCCGTTCGGGTACAACCCGGACGACCAGCTCGGCATATCGGGCATGGTGTTCGGGGGGTTCACCTGCAAACAGCGCGACAACACCCGCACCGCCTCCACCACGCTGAAGGCCGACATGACCAGCCAGGTCAATTTCGCCAACCTGGTCAAGGCGGGCGTCGAATTCACGTACAATGACCTGCGGTTCGACTACGGCACCGTTTCCAATTATTTCGCCGATTCATACGACGTGCGCGTCCGGATGAATCAGTTTCCCTACCGCGCCGCCGCCTACGTGCAGGACAAGCTCGAAACCAAGGGCTTCATCATGAACGCGGGACTCCGGCTCGATGTCAGCAACTCGAACGCCGAGTGGTGGAACGTGGACCCGTACAACGCGACCTTCTTCACGCGGCTGTACAGCGAGGACATGGAATTTCCCATGAAGAAGACGCGGGCCCAGTGGCAGCTCAGCCCCAGGCTCGGGATCTCGCATCCCATCACGGAGAATTCCAAACTGTTCTTCAATTACGGCCACTTCAAGCAGATGCCGTCCTATGAATCACTTTTCCGGATCGGCCGTTCCAACGACCACATGCTGACCCTGTTCGGCGACCCGGACCTGATTCTCGCCAGGACGATCTCGTACGAACTCGGATTCGATTACGCGCTTCTGGACAACGCGCTGCTGGCCCAGGTCGCCGCCTTCTACCACGACATCAGCGACCAGCAGAACGCCACCCAGTACCTGTCGGTCGGCGGCGTTTCCTACCAGCGGTCCACGAGCAACAGCTACGAGGACATCCGCGGCTTTGAGCTCACGCTCCGGAAGAACCGGGGGCGGTGGTGGACCTTCTTCGGCAATTACACATACCAGGTGACCACATCCGGGCACTTCGGCCGCGAACAGATCTACGAGGATCCGTCCCTGCAGCGGGAGTACGACGAGTCCACGGTCAACCTCTACCAGGACAGGCCGACGCCCCGTCCCTACGCGCGGGTCAATGTCTCGCTGGTCTCGCCGTCCGGATTCGGCCCGCGCCTGCTGGGCGGCCACCCGATGAGCGGCTTTCTGGCCAATGTCCTGCTCGGATGGCAGGCGGGGGCGTGGGAGACCTGGAACCCCAAGCAGATCCGGTCCCTCTCCTACAACGTGCAGAGGAAGGCCGTCTATACGTCGGTTCTCCGGCTGAGCAAGAGCGTCCGGTTCGGGAGCGTGCGCATGGAAGCCTTCGCGGACGTCGAGAACCTGTTCAACCTGAAGCGCATGTCGCTCGCGAACTTCGGGGGCAAGGCGAGCGACCGAGACCTGTACTACAACAGCCTGCACCTGCCGAAGAGCAAGGCCTATGACAACATTCCGGGCAACGACCGTATCGGGGAATACCGGAGACGGGGCGTGGCGTACCAGCCGATGTTCGGACGCGGAACGATCAACTACGCCTCCGACACGGGAGATCCCGGGGTCATCTATTACGACCGGAGCACCGGGCGGACCGTCGAGTACGCCGGTGGCGCATGGGCCGATGTCGGCCAGAGCCGCCTGAACCGGATACTGGACGACAAGGCCTACATCGACATGCCGGCCGTGACGTCGTTCACGTTCCTGAATCCGCGACAGGTCTTTTTCGGCGTGCGGATGACCCTGGACCTGCGATAATCCCCAAACGACCGTGAGGCCGATCATGAAGAACATGAACATCCACCGGATAATCCCCGCCCTGACCGCGGCGGCCCTGCTCCTGCCGTTCCGCCCCCTGCTCGGACAGGGCGGCCAGTATATCGGCTGGTCCCAGCAGATGAAATGGCTGCGCGTCAACGCGCTGCACGGCTATTTCTCCGAGCACGGATGCGAGCCGGAGACCGGCGGCGACAACCAGTACAACAACCGTTTCTCCTGGCCCGCGCAGTACGGCCTGGTGCAGGCGACCCTGCGCGCGCGCGGCATGTGGCTGGGATGTGCAGACTACTACGAGGCGCCCGTCGACAAGGTGTTCGCCTACGCCGTCACGAACATCGGGATGAAGCCGAACGAATATCCCGCGGGCCGGCCGATCCCAAATGCCGTCGACTTCCGGCTGGTGGGCCGCTTCGACCACCCCGTCGTGTCCGTCGACGACCAGCTCGCCAACCACAACAACCTGTACGACGTGCTGGACGAGATCGACCCGGACCTGAATGCGGACCGGATGCTGGTCGTGAAGAACCACACGCCGGTCGGCGTGACGGTCACGAAGAAGGTCTACGTCTACACCCAGCAGTACAACGACAATTACTACATATACGACTACACCCTGAAGAACACCGGCGTCATCGACGGCGCCGGAACGGTGGTCAAACAGCCGGTGAAGGGATTCTGGTTCATGCTGCTCAACCGCTACGCCCTGGCCGGCGAATCCGTTCCGGAGAATTCGACCGACCGGACCTGGGGCGTGGGGAACTCGAGCTACGGACGCAACCTGGTGAATGACGTGATCGGCACGAACCCCGAAGCCGATGCGTTCAATGATCCGAATTCCCTGGCGTACCGCATGCGCGCCAATATCGCCTGGTACGGCCCGCATTCGGAGAGGCCCGTGTCCCTCGAGGATGACTGGGGCTGTCCGGACGAACAGGGCACCGGCATCATGGCCGCGGCCCGGTACGTCGGCCAGGCGGCCCTGCACGTCGACACGGCGCCCGGCAATCCGGCGGACGACCCGACCCAGCCCCGGACCACTCATTATGTCAACAGCGACGAGGACATCTCCCAGCGCACGACTTCCCAGTCCATTTACGACGAGACGTTCATGGCCAAGCGCTATGCCTTCATGATCAAGGGGCACGCCGAGAAGACGCAGGCGCAGGACATCGAAGAATCCGGAACGCCGGCCAACGAATGGGGCAGCGGCGTCGGCGGGTACGCCAACACCCAGGGCTTCGGTCCGTACGACCTGAACGACGGGGACAGCATCCGCGTCGTTCTGGTCCAGGGGGTCGCGGGTCTGAGCCGCGAGAAGAACCGCGAGGTCGGCGGCAACTGGCTGCAGGTCTACAAGGGAACGGGGGCGCCGGCGCTCGTCATGCCCGACGGCGCGTCGACTACCGACCACACCGCGTACAAGCGCGCCTGGGTGCAGACGGGCCGCGATTCCCTCCTGCAGACCTTCCAGCGCGCCCGGACGGCCTTCCTGTCCGGGTACGCGATTCCCCAGCCGCCGCCCCCGCCGTCGTGGTTCAAGGTGGAGTCGGGCGGCGACCGCATCCGGCTGTCGTGGAACGGCAATGCCGCGGCCGATCCCCATTTCGGCGGATACGTCGTGATCCGGTCCCAGGGAAACGTGATGGATCCGAAGGCCGTGTACGAGAAGGTGTTCGAGTGCGGAGCCGGCGACGCGGTTCATACCTGGGATGATACGACCGCGGTCCGCGGATTCGACTACTTCTACGCCGTTCAGTCAAAGGACGACGGAACCCAGAACGACGTGCAGCCCGGCCAGCCGCTGCTGAGCGGCCTGTTCTGGACCCTCACGAATGTGCCCGCGAACCTCCGAAGACCGGCGGGCACCAGCCTCGAAGGCGTGCGCGTGGTGCCGAACCCCTACGACCTGCGGTCGCGGATGTTCCAGTTCGGGGACGAGTCGCAGTACGACCGCATCGCGTTCTACGGCCTGCCGCCGCGGTGCAAGGTGCGGGTGTACACGGAGCGGGGCGACCTGGTCTGGTCAAAAGAGCACACGAACGGCGCGGGCGACGAGCTGTGGGATTCGATGACATCGTCGCGCCAGATCATCGTGAGCGGCATCTACCTGCTGTACGTGGAGGTGACGGAGGACGGGGCGGGGTTCAGTAAAGGGGAATCGGTGATCCGGAAGTTCGTGGTCATACGCTAAGGCAAGGAGACGAGAGATGAACAAGAGCAATCAAATCGGAATCTGCGTTCTCTGCCTGGGCGTGCTTGGTTTCGGGTCCGGAGCGGAGGCGGGGAACAAGAAGCTGGCGCAGACGGGATTTCAGTTTTTGAGCGTGGTGTCGGACGCGCGCGGCGCGGCTATGGCCGAGGCGCTGACGAGCCTGGAGGCGGGGTCTTCGTCATTGTTCTTCAACCCCGCGGGCATGGCGAACCAGGGCGTGTTCGTGGACGTGAGCGCGAGCCAGAACACGTGGATCGCGGACATCAAGCACAACGCGGTGGCGTTGACGCTGAGCCCGGCGAAGGGGGAGTGGGGGGTGCTGGGCGTGAGCTTCCAGAACGTGGACTACGGGGATTTTTACGGGACGGTGGTGGACAAGACCGCTCCGGACGGATTCCGTGACACGGGGAAGTTCCAGCTGAGCGCGTGGGCGGCGGGCGTGGGATACGCGAAGCGTCTGACGGACCGTTTCAGCGTGGGCGGCCAGGTCCGCTGGGTTCACCAGGACCTGGGCGAGAGCGTGGTGCCCCGGGTTTCTGCGGCGCTGGATACGACGGCGGTGACGGTGAAAAACAGCCTGACGCCGATGGCGTTTGACTTCGGGACGCAGTTCAAGACGGGCTTCAAGAGCCTGGTGTTCGGCATGTCGGTTCGGAACTTTTCGACGGAGATCGAGTACGTGGAGGAGGGATTCCAGCTTCCGCTGGTGTTCAACCTGGGGATCTCGATGGACGTTCTGGACCTGGTGGAGGACCTGCCTCTGGACCAGAGCCTTCTGGTGAGCGTGGACGCGAGCCATCACCGGGACCACCCGGAGCAGTTGAAGGTGGGGGTGGAATACGGTCTTCTGAAGACGCTTCTGGTGCGCGGCGGTTACGTGTCGAACAACGTCGAGGACGGATTCACGTTCGGCCTGGGCGTGCGGCGCTACGGGGCGTCGTTCGACTACGCGATGACGCCGTTCGGGGTGTTTGACAAGGTCCAGCGCATGACGGCGCGCTTTTCCCTCTAAGGCAAGGAGAATGAGATGAAACGCTTTCAATACGGCTGGATCCTGCCGGCATCGGCCTGCGCGGTCCTTCTGCTCGCCGCGGCGGGATGCGAATACGACTCGCCCGTGCCCATGTGGTACCAGGACCATGCCGCGAAACTGGGGCCGTCGGTGACCGGTCTGGAACCCGCCCGGGCAACGGCAGGCGTGAATACCGTCACGATACGCGGCGACCGTTTTTCGCCCGTGCCGGACAGCAACCGGGTGTATTTCAACGGCGCGAAGACGGAGATCATTTCCGCGACCGCCACCTCCCTTCTGATCCGGCGGCCGGCGGTATCCGGGACGCTGAATCTGAAAGTGGTGACCCTGGGCGCGCTGGAGGTCGGAAGCTTCGAAGGATACCCGGTCGACGTCGTGGCGGAGCCCTACGGCGGCTTCATCGACGGCGCGGCCAACAACGCGATCCTGGTAGACGCGGCGGAGAACATCTACATTTTCCGAACCGGCCTGATGAAGGCGTTCAAGGTGGCTTCGGACGGCACGCAGAGTGTTTTCATGGAATCGACGCTCCGGGGCGTGACGGACGTGATTCCGGCCGCGGACCAAAGCCTGGTTCTGCTGAGCAACAATGCGAAGATCTCGAAGGTGAACCCGGTGGACGGCGTGGAAACGGAATGGGTCGCGAAGGCGCCGAAACGCTTCACGGTCGGGGACGCGGACGCGAACGGCAACATTTATATGGCCGCCAAGAACACCGACCTGTACGTGTCGTATCCGGACGGGACGTTTTCAGCGGCGCTCGGAGTTTATGCCACTCACGATGTGAAGAAGATACGGGTGAATGGAAATTATGTGTACGTGGTGGCGGAGCACGCCACCGTTGAGCCGAAGGCGGCCGTGTACCGCCACGCGATACTCGACGCGGCCGGAACGCTCGGGCCGAGGGAAACGGTGCTGGACCGAGCCGCTTCAGGCGTATTTTCAGCCGCTGCGTTCAAGGACGTGATGTTCTCGGCCTCGGGCGACATGTACGTGGCCACGGACGCGGCCGACCCCATCCTGCTGATGAAGGCGGACGGGACACTGGACACCTGGTACAAGGGCATCATCAAGGGGAGCGCGGAGCGGCTGGTCCGGGGAAACAGCCGCTATGCGTACATGCTCCAACTCGTCGGGACCAAGGGAGACCTGATCCGGATCGATATGGGACCGGATTTCGGCCCGGCGCCGCCGCCGGTCGGGATGTTCAGATAAAAGCGGTCCCCGAACCGATTTCGGGGTCAGGCTGATCACATGATCCCCCGGAGCCTCAATGCCCTGGGCGAGGATCTCCGCTCCATTTCAGATCCGGAGGCAGTTCAATGAAATTTTTAAATGGGGTGATTTGCGTCCTTTCAGTTTTAACTTTTCTTTCATGCAAGAAGAGCGCCACTGAATCGAACGACTCCGATGCGAACAATACCGTTCCGGTCGAAATCACCCGGGTCACCGTGGATCGCACCGATGTATCTCCCGGAGATACGGTCCGTCTCACATGCGAGACGGAATACCCGGACGGCCTCAATTACCATTGGGACCTGGCACTGGGAAGCACTTCGGATGATTCCGGGATCATCGAAAAGGCCAATGCATCCGGCACTTTCAATCAGGGCCGCTGGATCCGGTGGCTGCCCGCGATTCCGGGCGAATGGACCGCGACCGTGATCGCTTATGTGCCTGCCGCGGATCATTCGAGCCAGGGGAACGGGACCTGGAGCGTCTATTTCGAATATTCCCCCGCGAACCACCAGTTGGTCCGGCGGCATTGTTTCAACTACGCGGATAAGGGCCGGCTCTGGGATCAAAAGGAGGTGCCGGTTCAGGTCGCTCCGTGAACCCCCCTGTATATGTTCCGATTTTGATCGCCCGAGGCTTCGCAACCCCGGGCGGTTCAGTTTAAAAAGTGCTTGCGGAAAAGGGGATTTTTTGTATATTATTGGAAACGTTTCCGGTCGACTCCTAACTTCATAATATTATTATAAATAGTTGTTAAGGAAATAGGCTCGATTGAGCAAGGTTTTTGTATGGTTTGGCTAAAACGATTAAGTAAACGGCACATTCCGTATTAACGTATTTCATCAGATTCCCGGCATTTTCACGGCAGTCCCATCTCATTTCTTGGAGGATGGTATGAAAAGCATTTTCACGCGGGCCCTCGGCCAGACGCTGCTTCTGGTCCTGATTCTCGGCACCCCGCTTTGGGCGGGCACGACCGGAAAGATAAGGGGACAGGTCACGGACCAGAAAACAGGAACGCCCCTGCCGGGCGTCAATGTGATGGTCGCGGGCACCGCGCTCGGCGGCGTCACGGACTTGGACGGCACGTATACGATTCTCGAAGTGCCGCCCGGCACCCATTCGGTCCAGCTCTCCATGCTCGGGTACGGCCGGGTGACGGTGCAGTCCATACGCGTGCTCATCGACCAGACCGCGCATGTGGACGTGCGGTTGGCCGACGAAGTCCTCCAGGGCGAAACCGTGGTCGTGGCCGCCAAGCGCGAGCTCGTGAAAACGGACGTGGCCACCAGCGTCGTTTCCGTGACGGACAAGGAAATTCAGGACCTGCCCGTGGCCAACATCGAGGGCGTGCTGGGCATGCAGGCCGGCATGCAGGGCCTGAGCATCCGCGGCGGCATGGCCGATGCGGCCCTGTTCATGATGGATGGCGTCACCCTGCGTGATCCCCGCAACAACCAGCCCATCACCAAGCTGGCACTGTCCGCCATCAAGGAGATTTCGGTTGAGCGCGGCGGATTCAACGCCGAATACGGCCAGGTGCAGTCGGGCATCGTCAACGTGGTCACCCAGGAGGGCAGCCGCCAGGGCTATTTCGGAAGCGTCCAAACGCGGCTCAGCCCGGCCGCGCCGAAGTACTGGCGGGGCACGGGCATCGTGGACGTGCATGACCCGGACTCCTATGTCATGCGTCCGTTTTACGACGACGCCGTGTGCTGGACGGGCACGGCCAGCGGCGCGTGGGACGAGTACACACGCAAGCAGTACATGGAATTCGTCGGATGGAACGCCATCTCACAGTCCCTGTGCACGGACAATAATCCGAACAACGACCTGACGCCCCTGGCCGCCCGTCGCGCGTTCGAGTACGAGATCCGCAAGCGGCAGATCAACGACCAGGCGGATTACGACATTGACGCGGGCTTCGGCGGGCCGGTTCCGGTGATCGGAAAGGCACTGGGCGATCTGCGGTTCTTTGGTTCGTTCCGTCAGCATCGCGACATGCTGGTCTGGCCGCTGTCCCGTCCCGATTACAAAGACTATGACTGGACCCTCCAGCTGAATGCCGATATCACCAAGACCATGAAACTGCGTCTGTCCGCGCTCGCCGGCAAGCAGTTCACCATACGGCACAACTGGGACGGCACGGGCACCTATTACTACCCGCGGTACCCGAACGAGATCGCGGGCGTCGCGCTGAACGTCGCGAGCACCTTCGACCTGGTGAACATGTTCTCCGACTACAACTTCTGCCTGGCCGACATCGGGCACCGGTCATTGGCCGCCAAGCTCACCCACACGGTCAGCTCGAAGACGTTCTATGAAATCACTCTGGAGCAGTTCCGGCGCGACTACAACGTGCGGCCGAGGGCCCTGCGCGACACATCGGCCCTTACCGAGGTCGTGCCCGGATTCTACGAGGATTCCAACCCCCTGGGATACTGGCCGTCCGAGGTGAACGGCGTGATCATCATCGGCGGTTCCCACGTCGCCAAAGCCCGCGACTTCTCCAAAGTCGGCTCCACCACGCTGAAGGCCGACTACACCAGCCAGGTCGACTACAACAACCTGGTCAAGGCCGGCGCGGAACTCGTGTACAACGATCTGGATTTCGACTACGGCACCATCGCGTCCGCCACCGCCGGCAAGACCTACGCCAACCGCGTTCAGATGCGCGTGTTCCCGGTCCGGGCCGGCCTCTATCTGCAGGACAAGCTCGAAACCAAGGGATTCACGATGAACGCGGGCCTGCGGCTCGACTACAGCGATTCCCGCACTGAATGGTGGAACATCGAACACTACGACAACGCCTTCTATTCGTCCAAGTACAAGCCGGCCGCCGAGTACGCCATGAAGGAATCAAAGCCGCAGTGGCAGCTCAGCCCCAGGCTCGGCATCTCGCATCCCATCACCGAAAACTCCAAGCTGTTTTTCAACTACGGCCATTTCAAGCAGATGCCGCAGTATGAGACTCTGTTCCGGGTTCAGCGCAACGCGGAACGCTATCTGACCAGCATCGGCGATCCCAGCATGATCCTGGCCAAAACCATCTCCTACGAACTGGGCTACGACCACCTGCTCCCGAGGAGCTTTCTCCTGCAGGTCACCGCATTCTACCGCGACATCTCGGATCAGCAGGACTACACCACTTACTACTCGGTCGCCGGCTATTCGTACGGGCTCACCACGAGCAACCGGTACGAGGATATCCGCGGCTTCGAGCTGACCCTGCGCAAAAGTACGGGCCGCTGGTGGTCCGGGTTCGCGAACTACACCTACCAGGTCAGCACGTCCGGCCACTTCAACAGCGCCCGGCAGTATCAGGATCCGTCCGAGCAGAAAAAGTGGGACGAAGCCACGATCAACATGTACCAGGACCGGCCGATGCCGCGGCCGTACGCACGGGCCGACCTCAGCCTGTACACTCCCGGAGACATGGGGCCGGCCGTGTTCGGCCACGCGCCCCTGGGCGGATGGATGCTCAACATGCTCCTGAACTGGCAGGCCAGCAACTGGGTGACCTGGAACCCGCGGAACGTGCCGTCCATTTCATATAACGTACGGACCCTGGATTATTTCAACACCACCCTGCGGCTCTCCAAGACGCTCCGCCTGGGCCGGGCCAGCGTGCAGATCATGATGGATGTGGACAATGTGCTGAACACCAAGCGGCTGTGGGACACCGGAGACCGCGACTACATGCTGTCGCTTCACCTGCCGAAGAACAAGGCCTACAACAACATTCCGGGGAACGACCGGGTCGGGGACTATCGGAAGCCCGGCGTCGAGTTCCAGCCGATGGAATACCAGGGCACGATCGACCCGGCCTCGTCCGGCAAGCCGCGGGCCATCTATTTCGAGGGTTCGACGGGCCTGTACTGGGAATACGCCGGAGGAGCTTGGTCCGAGGTGGCCAAAAAACGGATCGACCGCGTGCTGAAGGACAAGGCCTATATCGACATGCCGAACGCATCCACCTTCTGGTTCCTGAATCCCAGGCACTTCTACTACGGCGCCCGGCTGTCCTTCGACCTAACCCGTTGACCAACACACAGAGGTGTCACATGAAATCGCAACAAACAAAGTTCGGCCGTGGCCTCTGGATCGGGACGGCGGCGCTGGCCCTGACAGTCTTCGCCGGCGCCGGTTTCTCCCAGGATGTCCGGTGGCTCCGCGTCGGGCAGCTTCAGTCTTTCGTCAACGAGGTGGGCTCGGAGTACGAGAGTGAATCCCAGGTCGGCAACACGAACCATTTCTCCTGGCCCGCCCAGTACGGCATCGAGCAGAACACGGTGCGCCAGAAAGGACTCTGGATCGGGGCGAAGAACTTTCATGAGTCCCGTCTGGGCCGCACGCTCAGCGTCAAGGTGATCGGATCCGGCCCCCGCAATCCCGAAGAGCGGGTCAACATGATCTTCGAGAAGGAGATCAAGCTGATCGGAAAGGACTATCACCCGGTGGTGTCGGTGGACGACAACCTGGCCACGGTGCTGGATACCTACGACGTACTCGACAGCCTGGACGAGAACCTGCCCTGCGACCGCATGGTGCTTGTCCGGTTCAACACGTCGATCGGCGTGTCCGTCACCAAGAAGGTGATGGCCTTCACCAGTCCCGACCAGGACGATTACTATGTCCACGATTATGTATTCAAGAACACGGGCATCATCGACCGCGAGGGCACGGTCTATCCGCAGACGCTGCAGGACCTCTGGGTGTATTTCACGGTCCGCTACGCCTTCGCGGGTGAAGCCTGCCCCGGGTTCGGCCTGGGCTGGGGCGCGTTCAACACGGTCTGGGGAGAAGGCACGCTGAACCATGCCTTCAACTGGGATCCCGCGGCCGCGTCCTTCACCAATCCGTCCTCGCCGACCTTCGGCATGCGCGGCTATTACTCCTATTACGGGCCCGAGGACGACCGGCAGAATGTCAGTTACAATGAGGACTGGGGATGCCCGAACGAGAACGAGGACGGGCTCATGGGTTCGGCCAAGTTCGCGGGCTCCGTCACCTTGCACGCGGACAAGTCGCCGTCCAATCAAGACGACGATGCGACCCAGCCGAAGACCACCTGGTACATCGCCTCGGACGGCGACATCGTGGGCATGAGCGCCAATGTCAGCCAGTATGATGAAAGTTATATGGGCATCCGCTACGGCGTTATGAGCGAGGGCCATGCGTCCCAGGCGCATGACGAACTGATCGGCAACAACTACGCCATGACCCTGACCGACGCCCGTCGCCAGGGCGGAGGCGGCACCAGCCAGGGCCAGGGCTTTGGGCCCTATACATTGGCGCCAGGCGACAGCGTCCGCATCGTGTTCGCCGAGGGCGTGAACGGCATCGGGCGCGAGAAGAACCGCGAAGTGGGTTGGAACTGGCTGCAGTGGCGCAACAACACGGCCTCGCCCAGCCTCGTGATGCCCGATGGTTCCGAGACGGCGGACCACAACGCGTACAAAAAGGCGTGGGTGTTCACGGGCGTGGACTCCGTGCTGGCCATGTACCGGAACGCGGTGAGGAACTATGAATCCGGCTGGTCTCTGCCCCAGCCGCCGCCGCCGCCGAAGTGGTTCACGGTCCGTTCGGGCGGCGACCGTATCCAGCTCACCTGGGCCGACAACGCCGAGTCTGACCCGCATTTCGGCGGTTACGTGATCAGCCGGGCCGTGGGCACGGTGCTCGGCGTTGATTCGCGGTACGAGACAGTGTTCGAGTGCGGCGCGGCCGACGCGGTGAACGAATGGAACGACACGACCGCCACGCGCGGATTCGACTACTACTACGCGATTCAATCGAAGGACGACGGCACGCAGGAGAACCGCACTCTGCTGAGCGGCCTGTTCTGGACCCTGACGAGCCGGCCCGCCAACCTGCTGAAACCCGCGGGCACGAGCCTCTCGCAGGTCCGCGTGGTGCCGAACCCCTACGACCTGCGGTCGCGGATGTTCCAGTTCGGGGACGAGTCGCAGTACGACCGCATCGCGTTCTACGGCCTGCCGCCGCGGTGCAAGGTGCGGGTGTACACGGAGCGGGGCGACCTGGTCTGGTCAAAAGAGCACACGAACGGCGCGGGCGACGAGCTGTGGGATTCGATGACATCGTCGCGCCAGATCATCGTGAGCGGCATCTACCTGCTGTACGTGGAGGTGACGGAGGACGGGGCGGGGTTCAGTAAAGGGGAATCGGTGATCCGGAAGTTCGTGGTCATACGCTAAGGCAAGGAGACGAGAGATGAACAAGAGCAATCAAATCGGAATCTGCGTTCTCTGCCTGGGCGTGCTTGGTTTCGGGTCCGGAGCGGAGGCGGGGAACAAGAAGCTGGCGCAGACGGGATTTCAGTTTTTGAGCGTGGTGTCGGACGCGCGCGGCGCGGCTATGGCCGAGGCGCTGACGAGCCTGGAGGCGGGGTCTTCGTCATTGTTCTTCAACCCCGCGGGCATGGCGAACCAGGGCGTGTTCGTGGACGTGAGCGCGAGCCAGAACACGTGGATCGCGGACATCAAGCACAACGCGGTGGCGTTGACGCTGAGCCCGGCGAAGGGGGAGTGGGGGGTGCTGGGCGTGAGCTTCCAGAACGTGGACTACGGGGATTTTTACGGGACGGTGGTGGACAAGACCGCTCCGGACGGATTCCGTGACACGGGGAAGTTCCAGCTGAGCGCGTGGGCGGCGGGCGTGGGATACGCGAAGCGTCTGACGGACCGTTTCAGCGTGGGCGGCCAGGTCCGCTGGGTTCACCAGGACCTGGGCGAGAGCGTGGTGCCCCGGGTTTCTGCGGCGCTGGATACGACGGCGGTGACGGTGAAAAACAGCCTGACGCCGATGGCGTTTGACTTCGGGACGCAGTTCAAGACGGGCTTCAAGAGCCTGGTGTTCGGCATGTCGGTTCGGAACTTTTCGACGGAGATCGAGTACGTGGAGGAGGGATTCCAGCTTCCGCTGGTGTTCAACCTGGGGATCTCGATGGACGTTCTGGACCTGGTGGAGGACCTGCCTCTGGACCAGAGCCTTCTGGTGAGCGTGGACGCGAGCCATCACCGGGACCACCCGGAGCAGTTGAAGGTGGGGGTGGAATACGGTCTTCTGAAGACGCTTCTGGTGCGCGGCGGTTACGTGTCGAACAACGTCGAGGACGGATTCACGTTCGGCCTGGGCGTGCGGCGCTACGGGGCGTCGTTCGACTACGCGATGACGCCGTTCGGGGTGTTTGACAAGGTCCAGCGCATGACGGCGCGCTTTTCCCTCTAAGGCAAGGAGAATGAGATGAAACGCTTTCAATACGGCTGGATCCTGCCGGCATCGGCCTGCGCGGTCCTTCTGCTCGCCGCGGCGGGATGCGAATACAACGTGGCCGAGCCAAGATACGACGATTCAGTCACGATTCCCGCGGCTCCGGCCGTCACGGCCGTGGTTCCGGACCGCGCGACCGCGGGCGTGAACACGATCGTCCTGCAGGGCCGGAACTTCGGGGCGACGATAGACCGGAACAAGGTTTATTTCGGCTCCAGCGAGGCCGACCTGATCGCCGCGTCGCCGACCAGCCTGACGGTCCGGCGGCCGTCCGTGACCGGAACGGTATCGATTAAGGTCGTTTCGTATGACGCCTTGTCCATGGCTGTGGCCCCGTTGCTATTCACCACCGACCCGGTGAAAGCCGAGTACGGCCAGTTCCTCGAGGGCACGGTAATCAAGGCGATCGCGCTGGACAGCCAAGAGAACCTCTATGCCTTTTTCGCCGATTTGAGCGTGGTCCGGGTCACGCCGTCCGGAGAAAAGACGGCGGCCGGGACCGTGACCAAGGTTCTGACGGACGCGGTATTGGCGCCGGACAACACCATCGTGGTGTTCGCGAACAGCACGGCGGTCGCGAAGTGGAACCCCGCGGATGGGACCGAAGCCAAATGGCTGACCATGAAGAAGAAAATCTCGGTGGGCGACTTTGATTCGAACGGCATTCTGTACATGTCCGGCAAGTCGGCCGATCTCTTCGTCGTCCAGCCGGACGGCTCCAATGCGGCCATCGGGTTGTACGCCAGCGATGATGTCAAGGACGTCCGCGTTTTCAACGGATTCGTCTATGTCTGGGTTGAAACCAAAACCCAGACCGCGATCTGGCGGCACCCGATCATGGACGCGATCGGCACCCTGGGCGAACGCGAGCTGGTGCTCGACAAGGCCAACGCCATCGCGCCGTACAACACGGCCGCATTCAAGGACATGGCCTTTTCCGTGGACGGCCAGATTTTCATCTCCACGGACAACGTGAACCCGGTCTTTGTCCTGAACCCGGATGGAACCCAGGAGGCCTTTTACAAAGGCATTCTGACAACCGGGATCGAAAAGACCGTCTGGGGAACCGGGAATTATCTGTATGCCATGATGCTCATCAACGGGGCCGGAAACGTCCACAGAATCGACATGGGCGAGCCCGGCGCGCCGTATTACGGGAGATGGTAAGGATTTTACCGGTTTTTCCCAATCCTATACTCTGATGTCCTGCCCGTTCCTGAAAAGGGACGGGCTTTTTTATGATATGTCCCCCTGAAAGGGGGACGGCTGAGTTCTGGTTTTACCAGAACTCAGCCAGGGAGTTGACAAGAGGCGGGCCATTTCTCGTCGTCCTGAGCGCCGCTCCCATGCTTTACACCCGAAGGACCTTATTGCGGCGATCCGTCTTCCCTTGAGAATCGCTCCTGAATATCAAAATTTATCTTGTTTTTATAAGTATCAATTTGTATAATATTCCAAGTTCAATAAAGTCCTTCTGTTATCCATCACGCACTTCAACGGAAGGGGGGAGCCCATGTCCAGCGGAAACCATCCCGTCCGGACGTTCCTTTGCGAAGAAACCGCAACGCGCGGTCTCCCCGGCCTTCGATTTCCGGTTTTCCGGCACGCGGAAACTCCCGCAATCCTATCGGTAATTCCATGCGGTTCACGAAAAAAATACTGCCCGGCCGCCCGGGATCGAAGAAACAACTGCGCGAGTACGGCGATCGCCTGATCTGCGTACGGTATCGGTACGATTCAGAGACCGGGGAAAAGACGAAAACGGTTGAAATCCTGATTGATAAACAGGCCTGGGCGCCGAAATCGTCTGCACCTCCGCCGAATAATAGGGTCGCTCTTCGGATCGGATTTGGAGAGAAATACCTCAGAATACTGGTGAAATGCGCGGGCGGAAAGTGGGATCCGGACAGGCAAGTATGGATGGTCCCGCTGAGCGAGGTCAGGTCATTGGGGCTTGAAATGCGGATAGTTGAAAAACATGACTGATACTGGATATAGCCTCTTTCAGGAAAATGTATGCATAGAGAAACATTAAAGGCCTTGTATCAGCCATTTCAGTTTTTTCTTCCTCCAGAGGCCAAGAAATACCTGTATCAAGAAATGTGGTTTGTTGGGGAATTGGCCGTATAATAATAGGTTCGGCTATTAAATATTGAAAATTCAAAATAATAGCTGTATATTATTATAGAATTCAAATGAGAGGATAATATGCCAACTTCAATTATTAAAGATGACGCCCATAAACTTATAGATAAGATGCCGGATAATTCAACATGGGATGATCTTATCTACGAAATTTATGTGCGTCAAGTAATCGAAAAAGGTCTCTCAGACAGTAAATCGGGAAAAGTAAAAGATGTAAGTGAATTAAGAGATAAATATGGTTTAACGTGATGAAAGTCTTCTGGACAGAAACGGCGGAGAACCATCTCGATGCCATTTACTCATATATATCTCTTGATTCCCCAGAATACGCAAAACAGACGGTCGACCGAATTACTAGACGATCCATTCAAATAGCTGATTTTCCATTATCTGGCAGAAAAGTTCCTGAATATGAAATGGAACAAATCCGAGAAGTATTTGAAGGATTATACCGTATCATCTACTTTGTTAAACCTGACCAAATCGATATTCTAGCTGTAATTCATACGCGTCAGAATATCTAAAGTAACAATACAAATAAACACATTGATTTTTGCCGAACCCGCGCATTGAGCGGACGGAAACCTGCTTTGCATAGGCTTCTTTGATTTTCTGCAAGCCGTTGGTTAACGTCGTCCGCCGCTCATGCGCAGACCGTTATGGCAATGAATGGAGGGATAATATGTATAAAAAGACTTTTCTGATCATTTTAGTGATTTTATATCATCAAGCATTTTCAAATAGTATAAATGTTGGCTTTCTGTTAAATAGAGTTAATGGATTATCGACAGAGCCAAAATTCAACATGGAACAGCCCAAAGATATCAAGGTGACTTGGAATAAACTATATTTTGGAATTGAAATAAATAAAAGTATCTATACGAATAATCATGATCAAATTGGTTTCGGCTTTCGAATTGATTATTTACCATTATCATCTATTCAAAAACTTTCTTTCTCCGACGTACGGAGTCTCGATAAAAAGTTATCCATTTATCAATTTCAGCCTGCGATTTATTTTGAGAGTGACTTAAACACTATTTTCAAATTAAAATTTGGTGGATCAATCATTTTCAATGGATATGAATTGAAATCCAATTATTTGCCAACAAATTTGGGATTTTCAACAAATACAGAAACAAATAATTTAAAAAAGCGGACTGGCTGTTTTTACGGAGAGATTAAATTCAAAATATCGAATAGATTAAGTATTCCTATTGGGATAAGATATTCATTAAAAAAACAGGACATAAAAAGCCTGAGAGCACAAAAAGATATCAATCCGGTTGACCCCATAAATGATCCAAACATATATGGTTTCATGAAAATTGATCAAATATATCCATATCTATCGATTTGTTATCAAATTTTGTAGAAATTACTGATTAAAATTATAATGAAAGAAACTGCAAAGCCATTAACCCCACCTTGAGCGGACGGTGCCCTACACAGTTGTGGCTTCTTGAAGGATCTTCAGGCCGATAGCAGTCATGCCCGCACGCTCAAACGCATCGTTAGCCATAAAAATTAATTTAAATCGAAATCACCATGCGAATATTACTCTTAAGTAGCCCTAAAACAATTATTGGATTCGATAGAGTTACAAAACTTCCCAATCTGGGTTTGAATTCTATTGCTGCTAATATTTCTGGTGAAAATAACTATGTAAAGATATTGGATCTGGTTTTGGCAAAAAATGAACCAAGTCAATATTTATTAAATTATCTCAAAGTCTATGATCCGGATGTTGTCGGATTCAGTTGTATGACCTTTCAATATGAAGATACGATGAAACTTGCCACAGTGGTTAGAGAATATAACCCACAAATAAAAATTATTTGGGGCGGCTATCATGCCACGGTCGAGTTTGAAAATCTATTTCTTGGCCCCCACGGACAGAACATCGATTTCATTATAAGGAATGAAGGTGAAATCACATTCAACCTATTGATAGAACAAATTCAAAGTGATGGAAAATATGAGGATATTCCATCCCTCTCATATATAAAAAAGGACACTATTATCCATAATCCACAAGGTAAAATTCTTGATCTGGATCATGTAAAAATTCCCGATAGATCAAATCGTGTTTTCAAAAAAGGGATTTCATATTTTAGGAACTCCTGCTGATGTTATTGAAACATCGCGAGGATGTGTAAATCATTGCAAGTTCTGTAGTATCCGTCAAATGTACGGTACAACATTTAGAAAATATAAGATTGAACGAGTTATCGAAGATATTATGGATGCTCGTAATCATGGAGCTCAAGCAATTCTCATTGTTGATGATAATATTACAGTGGATGCTATTCGTTTTGAAAACCTTTGTAAGGAAATTATTCAATAATAAGTTGAATGATATAAAGTATGCTGTGCAGGCAAGCATTCCTGGTCTAAAACGAGCACCAGGTTTGCTGAAGCTAATGTCTGAGGCAGGTGTAAATATATGTTTTCTTGGGATTGAAAATGTCAGTACTAAAAATATTGATTTTTTAGATGCAAAAAAAATCCAACATTCCGAGACTAAAGATATTATCAATGAGTTACAGGGCTATGGTATCACAGTCATTGGATCGTTTATAATTGGGAACCCGGATGATACGCGTGAAAGTGTTTATGAAAATTTTTATTATGCCAACAAAATTGATGTAGATATTCCGCTTTTTCTAATACTGACACCATTTCCTAAAACTGAAATTCGCGAAGAACTATTAAAGTGCGAATTAATTACCAATAAATACGACTATTCAAGATATGACCTGTTTCATGCAAATGTGAAGACAAATCACCTAACAGCAGACGATCTTGAAAAATTAAGAGATGAAATTGCATTTAAAATATTCAAGAATAGTTCAAGAATTTGGAGACTCGTGAGAAAATATCCGAATTTCTCAATAAAGTTATTATTCGATCAACTTTTTAATCAACCCAAGGAAGTTTTTGGTTATATACAGGGTATTTTTAGATAAATTTGGCTAACCCAGCGCATCGAGCGGACGGTGTCCCTGCTCAGTAGTTAATTCGGGAAGGCCCTGCAAATCGTAACCTAAAGCGGCCCGCCGGTCATGCGCATCGTTGGGCATAGATCATTTAGATTATGAATACAGTTAAGATTCTTAATGAAAGGCAATCAAATTAAAATTGGAATTATTTTAGAAACTAAGGAATATGAAAAGCTTGGAATGCTTTTCGATTCGGGGTTACAGCAATTATAGAAGGACATACACTGAAAATATTTCTTATGGGGGAGGCTGTTGAATGTGAAGGATTGACTCATGATAAGTATAATGTAAATGAACAACTCATAAAATTCATCGAACTAGGTGGAAATATCCTTGCATGTGGGACATGTTTTAAAACTCGCAATAAAGATGGTACTGATGCATGCCCGCTATCAACAATGGTAGATTGTGTTAAAATGATCGAATGGTCAGAAAAAATACTAACTTTTTAAAATTCGCTGCCCTGCATCTCGGGCGGACGGTGCCCATACTCAGTTGTGGCTTTTTAAAGGATGTGCAATCCGTTACCGATAATGTCCACCCCGGGATGATTATGTTAGGCGGATGTCGGGAAGATATTTAGAAGACATTGTTAGTACAAACGACAATTTATTATCGGTTTATGCTGAAATTATACGGAGGTAATATGAAATTGCGTCATCTTTTCTCTATAAATATATTTTTTGCCATATTCTTTGGCGGATCGTGTTCTCTTTTTCCTCATTGGGTTTTCAAATTGTATGGTCTTGCTCCCGATGACGCAGCCATTTGGACAGCTCGCTTAGTAGGTGGGTCGATTCTAGGTTTAGCGACTCTCATGTATTACGGAAAGAGAGTTACATCTGTTGATACGCGTAGAGCAATCGCTATCGCTCTCTTAATTCAGGACGTAATCGGGTGTATTGCATCGATTGAGTTTCAGTTTACCGGAACTGTGAATATTTTTGGCTGGTTTAGTTTGGCCTTGTATGGTCTCCTAGCGATTAGTTATGCATTTTTTCTATTCATCAAAACCGCGAATTGTTAGGGGAGATTTGAGACAATCGCCTAACCCAAAAATAGTGCAGACGGTGCCCTAATCAGTCTTGACTTCTCTGAGAAGCGAACAATCCGAAACCGATCATGCCCGCCCGCACATTTGCAGTTATGTGTAAGATGGGATTAAGCAAATATGATATGACAGTAGGGCGGACGGTACTCAGTTATCACTTCCGGGAGGGGCAAGCAATCCGAAACCGATCATGCCCGCCCGCTCAGCCTGCCGGTTGAGCATAATAATTAATATTAAAAAGGAGATAATCATGAAGAAATATGGCGCGGAGTTTTTTGGAACATTCTGACTGATTCTTGGTGGCTGCGGAAGCGCCGTATTAGCTGCTGCGTTTCCGGATGTCGGTATCGGTCTACTCGGAGTTTCCCTGGCATTTGGTTTGACCGTGCTCACGATGGCTTTCGCCATCGGGCATATATCAGGCTGTCACCTCAACCCGGCCGTTTCATTAGGCCTTTGGGCCGGCGGTCCTTTCCCGGCAAAAGAGCTGCTGCCTTACATCGTTTCGCAGGTTCTGGGCGGATTGGCCGCAGGCGGCGTTCTGTATCTGATTGCTTCGGGTACGGCAGGTTTTGATTTATCCACCGGCTTTGCCTCAAATGGCTACGGTACTCATTCGCCCGGCGGTTACAGTTTGCCTGCTGCCCTGATCACTGAAGTGGTCATGACCATGATGTTTCTCCTTGTCATCATGGGCGCCACTGATAAACGTGCACAAGAGGGTTTCGCGCCCATCGCCATCGGATTCTGCCTGACTCTCATTCATTTGATCAGCATCCCGGTTACAAACACCTCGGTGAATCCTGCGCGCAGTACCGGCGTCGCCCTGTTTGCCGGCGATTGGGCGATTTCACAACTTTGGCTTTTCTGGGTGGCCCCTATCATCGGCGGTATGCTTGGTGCTGTTATCTATCGACTGATTGGAAGTGAAAAGAAATAACCGGAGAAATTCTAAAAAAAGCCTTCCACTGGAAGATAAAACCGCGTCGTTATCGGCCATCTTGGGTGATAACCAAAGTGCCGAACCTTGATCTGTATCTTGGAGATCGATGATGCATAAAACGACTCAAACCCTGATACAAGTTGTCACTTTTGCATGTACCCTGATATTTTGGAGTTGGATCCTTCAGCAATCATTTTCGACCATGGTGAATCTTGTTTGTATTGTCGGAACTATATTTGCCACATTCCCGACAGTCGTGATCGGTCGCCAACTTCTCGACAGGAGACCGTCGTTACACCGAGTCGAATATATAACTTCATTTGTACATGCAGGCTTGATGTTGTTATTTGGGACCGGGATTATAATGGCGATCAAAACGAACGACACCTGGCAGGGAGTTGCCATTCCGATTTCACATACTCTTGGGATAACCCTGTTTTTAATTACAGGAGCTTTTTTACTGCTCACGGTGGTCAATCTTGCCCTGCGAGGACTGGGAGCGCCATTTGCCATATCTCTCAGTCGTCGACTCGCAACAGATTGGTTATATTCCTGGACACGGAATCCGATGGCCTTGGCCTTGCTGTCCTGTCTTGTGGCGTTGGGTTTGTGGCTGCAGTCAACGTTTTTTATAATTTGGATATTGATTTTAGTGACACCGGCATGGCTCGTCTTTCTAAAAGTGTATGAGGAGCGGGAATTGGAGCTTCGATTTGGCGAGGCATATCGAACGTACAAATCGAAAACATCTTTCATTTTACCAAAAAAACCGAGACCATGATCTTGCTCATTTTACCCGGCGGTAAAAGGAATGATATATTTGCCCCATCCATTGCAGTATGATGAAATAATTCAGATCCACGCCGATTATCGGAATCGGAAAGAGGTGGATGGTTACGACCAACGAATGTGAAAGATGCGCGATGTAATCGCTGAGACCAACGACACACAAATTAATCAATAAGCATGGGATGGTTCCGCGTTACAACGATGATCCGGGCGCCATGGCCGGAATCTGGGCCGTCCCGTGGTCGAGTCTGGATGGAACCGCCTGGCTCTAACTGGTCGCCTTCGGACACTCGATCAACAGTGGGATTACGAACGAGCCTCCGAAGCGGGCAATTCATTCAGACTGCATCCCAATCATCACAATCCATTCAATTCTGAAACCATAATCACATACGATCTGCAGAAAACAGGGCCGGTCCGATTGAAAATAGTCGACCTATACGGAAAAGACATACGGACTCTGATGAATGAGATTCAGACCGCAGGAACACATTCCATCCGGTTCTACGCAGACAACCTGCCGAGCGGCGCGTATTTTATTCAACTGAATGCGGGCCATTCAGGTGTGGAAACCCGAAAAATGCTGGTTCTGAAGTAGGAATGTGAACATCGCTTACCTTCATGGAGAAGGTGGCCGACTTTCTTGAAAGTCAAACATGCAAACCTTCCATTACGGTCCGGCTGAAGACCAGGAAGCCGACCTGCGCCTCCCCAAAAGGAAACGGCCGCCCGTTATCTGTCTGCTGCATGGGGGATTCTGGAAAATGTACTATGGCCGTGATCAGATGACCGCAATCGCGGAGGACCTGGCCTCCCGCGGTTTCGCGGTCTGGAACCTGGAATACCGCAGGCTGGGAAGCGCCGGGGCCGGATGGCCAACCACAATGGAAGACGCGGCGGCCGGCATAGACTATCTCGAACAGCTCGAACTCGAGGGCGTTGATCTCGACCTTGGTCGCGTCGTGACGGTGGGTCATTCCGCGGGCGGGCACCTGGCACTCTGGGCCGCGGGTAAACGGCGAGACGGCACGCTTCATACGAAACGGATTCGCATCCGGGCAGTGATCGGGCTTGCGCCGATAACGGACCTCGCGGATGCCTGCCATCGCGGAATCGGCGGGGATGTCGTTGCAGAACTGATCGGCGGACTTCCGGATCAGGTCCCGGAGCGGTATGAATCCGCCTCACCGATGGAATTGCTGCCATTGGGCGTCCGGCAGATCCTCCTCCACGGTACGGCGGACGAGACCATGCCCGTTGACCTGTCGCGCAGGTACTCGGCCGCGGCCGCCGGAGCGGGTGATACCATTGAGCTGATTGAATTGCCGGGCATGGGGCACATGGAGTATCTCGACCCGGCCGGCGAGGCGCACGCCTTTCTGTGCCGCCGGCTGATGGCGTGCTTGTCCGATACGTGAGCGGCGGCAGGCGCTGTTGACGGACTTATTAAAGGAGAGATCAGCGTGACCGAACATAGCCGCATGCTTGAAGCCGGGAAGCCGCCCGAACCGGAACAAGTGAATAAGTGGATCGGCGCCAGGGCCAATACGCTCTGGAATGAACTCACCGGGTTCATCGATGCGCAGTACCCGGATGTATTCGAACCAGACTGGTGGTTCGGCGGCAGAAAATGGGGCTGGTCCCTCAGGTACAAAAAATCCAAGTCGTTCTGCAACCTGATTCCGGAGAAGGGACGGTTCCTGTTCCTCCTGGTCTTCGGAGCGGAAGAACGGGAGAAGGTCGATGCGATTCTGCCGAAACTGACGACTCATGTTCGGGAAGATTATCAAAAGGCTGCCACGTTTCATGATGGCAAGTGGGTCGCCATTCCGGTTGACTCCAAAAAGGTCGTGGCAGACATCGAGCGACTGCTCGTTCTGAAGCGGAAGCCGAAAGGAAAGCAACTTGCAGGCGGGAAGACGAGCATGCGGAAACGCCAATCTTCTCTAAAACCGTGAGTCGGATCCCGTCCCGCACTCATACAATGTTTTTAAAGAAGGATGCCGGCAACCGATGGACGCTTCAATCCCCTGGTTTTTCTGGCTTTTTCCGGTCGTGTTGACCATCCATAATCTCGAAGAAGCGCTGTGGCTTCCGAAGTTCTCGAAAAATGCCGGCCGATTTCACAAGCCGGTCGGGACCTTCGAATTTTCATTCGCCCTGGTTGTCCTGACCATGCTGGCCGCGGTCATCACCGCCCTGTTCTACATGAAAGGGAAGCGCAGTATTCCCGGCTATCTGTACTTCGGCTTCAATTTCGGAATGCTCGTCAACGTATTTGTTCCGCACCTGGCGGCTGCTTTCGTTTTGAAAAAATACTGTCCGGGGCTTCTGACAGGCGTTCTGCTTCTGGCGCCGACAACCAGCTGGCTGCTGAAAGTCGGATACCAGAACGGATATTTCGGCATGCACAGGTTCTTCATAATTTCCATTCCATTCGCGATTTTAATCGCGGTCTCCATCTCTATTCTGTTCAAAGCGGGCAGGGCCATCAAAAAAACCGCTGTTTTCAGGCAATCGGAGCATAAACAGCCATGACCGCAGTGGCGGTATCCGCGGTACTCCTATCCGTCTATTTGAAGACAGCTTAGGAGATAGAATTTCCGGAGAAATTCGAAAATGCATATATTGATTATAAAAAGAAAACGCCCTTTATCCTTCCAATAAAAAGACTGGATCATTAATCCTCCGTAAAAGAACAATCAGTACAGATCCGCCTGAAACGGTTCCTCCATTTTGGGGTGCGCGCGGTTTAAAACCAAAAAAACAGCGTTCTGGAACCGCGTTCACTCTATTCTTCTGAAAATCCCTTTGCATTCAGTCCAAAATTTACCCATATAGCAATTGAAGTCAAGAAATTCCCTTTCGGATTTGATAACTTGTCCCGTTCGGAGAAGGATCGGATGAAAGAAGACCGGATCAGAGCAGTCGGCAAAATGCATGATTACATTCAGTCCCGCATGACCGAGCGGATCACCCTGTATGATCTCGCGAAAGTGTCAGGGCTTTCACCCTGGCACGCGTCGCGGATTTTCAAGGAGCATATCGGGAAGACGCCGTTCGACTACATCCGGGCCTGCAGACTGTCCCGGGCTGCGCTGAAACTGAGGGATGAAAAGGTCAAGGTGATTGACGTGGCCTTTGATTTCGTCTTTGATACGCACGAAGGATTCACACGGGCGTTTTCGAGGCAATTCGGAATCAATCCCGCGGCGTACAAGAAGCACAAGCCCCCGGTCGGCCTCTTCATCCCTTACCGGATCCTGGAAAACCATCCCCACCTGTTCAAAGAGGAGAAGACCATGGACCCGAAGAATGTGGACAAGCGGAAAGAGGATGTGATGCAAACCGTGTTCGTCCAGGTCGTCGACCGGCCGGCCCGGAAGATGATCCTGAAGAGAGGCATTGCGGCCACGGACTACTACGAATACTGCAAAGAAGTCGGGTGCGACGTCTGGGGCATGCTGGTCAGCGTCAAGGAGGCGCTATACGAACCGGTCGGTGTATGGCTGCCGCAGCGCATGGCCCCCAAAGGCACCTCCGAGTACTGCCAGGGCGTGGAAGTGCCGGCCGATTATTCCGGCCGGATTCCTGAAAGCTATGACTGCATCGATCTCAGGCCCTGCAAGATGATGATTTTTCAGGGTCCGCCTTTCAAGGACGAGGAATTCGAACAGGCCATTAACAGCCTATGGACCGTGATGAAAACGTACAAGCCCGAACTGTACGGATTTGAATGGGCGGATGACGATGGCCCGCGGTTCCAGATGGCGCCAGAGGGGTACCGGGGTTATATCGAAGGCCGGCCGGTGCGGGAGATTTTGGAAAAGTGAAATCAGCAAGATTCTACGGCCTCCCCGGATTATCCCAATAAAGAAGCGAAAAACGGTTACCTTCCATAAGGAGGTAACCGTTTTTTTACAAAAAGAATTGATTTCCCAAACTCCGTAATATTGATTATATTCTCGATAACTATCCTGTGACATCCGGCACGCCAAATCGATGAGGTCCCGTGAAAACCATCATCCGAATTCTTTGCGCGATCCTGACGGTGCCGATGACGTCTGCGGTGGCGGACAACCTTCTGTTCAACGGGCTGGCCGAGGCGGCTGTGACCGGGACGCCCGCGGTTGTCGTGATGACATGCGAGCTCGCGGACTTCATCGTCAAACCCCATAGACTCCTAACATTGAAAAGAGAGCCATGATGGATGCATTTGCCGTCACCTCGATTACCAACTTCATTCTCGCCGCCGAAGTGTTTTTCTTCGCGGGAATGCTGGCGCAAATTTCCAAGGCCAGGTTTTCGGCCGCCTGGTTCTGGAGCGGCATGATGCTGTTTCTCGGTCTGGCCACGATCGCCGGAGGGATTGACCACGGTTTCTTCCAGGGCCCGGGTTTGCCCCGGACTTTCATTCAACTATTGACCTGGATTCTTCTCGGGATGATGACCTTCTTTCTGCTGATGACCATTGCCGCGCAATTCTTTTCGCGTCCGGTCCGGCGGTATTTCCTGATATTCGGCATCGTTCAATCGATCGCATACACGATCGCGATTCTCGAAGTCACTAACTTTCTGGTGGTCATTGTCAACTATGCTCCGGTGATGCTGTTCCTGCTGGTGATGTGCCTTTTGAACGTTAAAAACAGCCCTGGCCTGCGAAACATGATTGCGGGCGTACTCATCCTGTTCGGGGCCTCGGCGATCCAGAGGATCGGCATGCTCTTTTTCGGCTCTCTGGACCAGAACGGGGTGTATCACCTGATTTCCATGGTCGGCGTCATATGGATATATCTCGGGGGAAAGGCTCTTCGGGACACGGTGACGTGACCGAGCGGCGCCTTCCTCCCTCGTGGACGCCTGACCGGTACAAACCCATGCTCTCAAGGGAAGTCGGATCGCATCACAGAAGAAAGGCATAACCATGAACGCGCCATCCTCCGGCCCTGCAGGCTTTTTTGTTTCAACCTCCGATTCCTTTTTTGTCGAACATCCGGTCAGAGACGCCGGATCCGGCATGCCGAACATCGTCGTGTATCCGGGAAAGACCCGCCAGACCGTGGAAGGATTCGGCGGATGCTTCAACGAAAAGGGCTGGGAGGCGCTCTCCGTGCTGAGCAGGCAGGCGCGCGCGGCGGTCATGCGGCGGATGTTCGATCCGGTCGAAGGAATCGGATTCACGGTCTGCCGCGTGCCGGTCGGTGCGAACGACTACGCCGTGGAGCGGTATTCCCTGAACGAGATCCCGCTGGACTACGAGATGAAGCAATTTTCGATAGAGCGTGATAGAATCCGCGTCATCCCGTACATCCAGGAAGCCCTGGCCATACAGCCGAAGCTCAGGCTGTGGGGTTCCGCCTGGACGCCGCCGACGTGGATGAAGGACAATGCATCATTCGACTCGGGCAATTTCATCGACGATCCCATGATGTACCGGGCCTATGCGCTGTACCTCCTCAAGTTCATCCGGGCATACAGGCAGGAGGGACTGCCGATGGAGGCGGTGGCGGTTCAGAATGAACCGGGAACGAATACGAATTACCCGTCCTGCGACTGGACGCCGCCCCAGTTCCTCACATTCATCCGCGATCACCTCGGTCCGCTTTTCGAGAAGGAGGGCCTGCTTGACGCGGTCATGCTCGGCACCTTCAACCAGCCCGCGAACGTCCGGCACGCGCTTGCCGTGCTTCTCGATCCGGCCGCGCGCCGGTTCGTTTCCCTGGCGGGCATGCAGTGGTTCAGCATCGGGTTTATGGATCAATTGAGGGCCTTCGCGCCGGGGCTGACCGTGTGGCAGACCGAAACCGACTGCGGCAACTGGTTCTGGATGCCGAACCACGACCCGGACATGCCGCAGAACGACATCCACTATGCCGGCTTCACCTGGGACAAGATACGCGACTGGCTCAAGGCGGGCGTGACCGTGTACGAGCTTTGGAACATGGTTCTCCAGCCGGACGGCATGAGCATAGACTCGAAAAAGCCCTGGCCGCAGAATTCCATGATCACGGTCGATCCCGCGACGAAGCAGGTCCGGTACACGCCCCTGTTCGGGGCCATCGGCAGTTTCTCGAAATTCGTTCCGCCCGGTTCGCGGATGGTCGAAACCGAGGGACTGTCCCCTGAAGCGGATGCGGTCGCATTTCTGGATCCCTCCGGTACCGTCGTCGTGACGCTGTACAACAGGAAAACGGATCCCGTTTTTACCCGGATTCAGGTCCGAAAAGCCGTTTACGGGGTCCACATGCCGCCTCTCAGCTTCGGGACCCTGGTGGTTTCCGGAAGCGGCGTGAGGTGATCTTCTGTAAAAACGCCCCCTTCCGCAGAGGGAAGAATGCCGGGTCCGGAACCTCCGGGGATCAGGGGACCGGCGATATCGATTCTTCAGAAGAGGAGGAGTTGTGAACCCATGCGTTAAAGCGATGTGCCTGATGATCCTGCTCGGGTCCTTTGCCTGCTCCGGGAAAATGAATCGGCCGGCCCTGGTCGCGCTCATGGATCAGTATCTCGCGGCTCTCGCAAATCACGATCCCGCCGGCGTGCCGCTTGCGGGAGACGTCAAGCTCGTGGAAAACACGGTTGTCACGCCGGTCGGAAAGGGACTCTGGGAAACGGCCACGGCAGGGCCGACGGAATTCAAAATCGTCGTGGCTGATCCGGTCGAAGGGCAAATCGGATTCATCGGAGTCATCCAGGACAGGCAAAAGCCGGCCATTGTCGCCATCCGGCTGAAGGTGGCGGGCGGTCAAATCACTGAAATCGACCACCTGGTGATTCCTCCCTACGGACCCGCCTTGAATCCCAATATGTCGAAAGCGCGGCCCGGATTGCTTGAGCCCGTGAAACCCTCCGAACGCGTCCCGCGCGACCGGATGCTGAAAATCGCGAATTCGTATTATGAGGCCATTGTCCAGGACAACGGTAAAGTCGCGCCTTTCGCGGAGGACTGCCAGCGGCGGGAGAACGGCGGAATCAGCGCCAATGATCAGACGCAGACCCCGGAAGAAGCCGCACAGGACGATTTCTCGGTGTTCAGAAAAATGACATGCAGCGACCAGCTCAGCACCGGTGTCATGAGCTATATCACCGATATCGACAGCCGCCGTCTGCTGGCCGTGGACGAGGAAATGGGGCTGGTGTTCGCGTTTTCCATTTTCAGGCATGACGGGGAGCCCAAGATCATGAAAATCACAGGCGTTCCCGGAATCACCGAAAGAGCCAACACCTGGGGCCCTTTCGATCTCCCGGCCGCTCATATTTTCAAGATACGGAACGGCCAAATTCATGAAATCGAGGCCATCGGGTACATCGCCAAACACGGCATTCAAAACGGGTGGGAATAACGCGGCTTTCACATGGAAGGCGTTTTGAGGGAGAGGGTGCTTTCAATGCCATACGATTGCGTATTGAGAGTAAACCGGGGGCCTTCATTTCTCCGCGAATCGTCAGGTATCGCGAAGCGACCGGGAAGGAAGCATGAAAGCGCAAAGCCTGTTCGATGGTCTTAGAAAACTGTTCGGGCTGACAGCCATTGTCCTTTCGATGTGGACGGCCATGCTAACGGCCTTTTTCGTCGGGAAAAGCGTGGCGATCCTGATACACGCGGACGGGTACAGGCCGGCCGTGTGCACGGTGGACCGGCTGTTTTTTTCAAAAGGCGAAATGCGCAGAAACCGGACTTATGACGAGCATTATGCCGTCGTCACCATCGAGGGCCGGAAAGAGGAGTTCAGCCTGGGCGGTTACGTCAAGGGTCCCGTGCAGTCCCGTGCGGATCTCGAAGCGCAGGTCCACGTGGGCCAGACCCTGGCCGTGCTGTACAACCCGGATGTTCCGGAAAACGGCCGGTTGCGAGTGCTGTTCCCCGAGCAAAACTTCAAAGAGACCTGGCAGCATCGCAGGAAAAAAATGGTGAACACAGCCTATGGCCCCTGGATCCTGGCGATGGTTCTCTGCCTGGTATCCGGCGCCGCAGCACGAAAGCTGAAACCAGCGATTAAAATGTGCGTCGGCGCCTGCGTGTTCGTCGCATTCGCCTGGATCCCGTTTCTGGCGCAGAATTTTTTTTAAGGGCGGGATCGGAGGGTTGCCCTGATGGACCCGGACTTCTGGTGTCCGGGGTCGTTACAGCCGGTGGATCCCGGAAAAACCACCGGAGAGATCAGATCCGTTTCAGGCCCGGACAAGGAAATGCCGGACGATTGTGTCTTTTCCGGTCAACCCGGAGGCACGTATGAAAATCAGGATCCTTCTCTCGGCCGTTTGTCTGGTGGTTCTGTGTTCCTGCAAGCAAGCCACGTCTCCGGAGCGTAAAAGCGTGACGCATGAATCGGACTGGGGCATCTACCGCCTGGATTTGACCTCCGAAAATGTCACGCTGATTCACGACGACGATCGGAGTATCCAGGGCCTGTCTCTGGACCGCCGCAACCGGAAGCTGGCATTTGCGCAGAAAGCCGAAGGGGATGCGGACATCCATTATGAAATCATGACGATCGGCGTGGACGGATCCGGATTGACCCGCCTGACCCGGAACGGCGCCATGGACGTGTATCCCGGTTTTGCACCGGACGGGGGCCGGGTCGTCTATCTTTCGATGCAATCGACACTGGATCTGTTCATGATGGACTCGAACGGCGGCCATCAGAGGCTGTTTTATGATTCCGGAACCCATGACGCGGACGTGAATTGGGGAAGCGGCGGCCGGATCGTCTTTACACGGGACAGTCAACTTTGGACGATTCGCGAAGATGGAACGGATCCGCGGCGGCTGACCGACCCGCCGAATGCCGGCGAATGGGGGAGCGCCAATCTGCCGGCCGGGGATTACGATCCCAGGTTCAATTCGGATGGAAGCAGGGTCGTTTTCGAACGATTGGTGGACGCCGGCCAGGCCAACGGCGGGTATGACATTTTCAAGGTCGATTCGGCGGGGTTTCAGGAGTCGCGGTTGACACATACAGCCTGCACCCAGGGCCTGCCCGAATGGTCCGCCACGGATGATCGGATCGTCTACATCGTGGCGGCGGTTTCCGGAGCGGGGAAGTACGACATGTACATGATGGATGCGGACGGGTCGAATAACCGGAACATCACGCCCGATTATTTCCCCCCTGAATTTCTATGCCGTCAGGCCGTTTTCTCGGAAGAGGACGCCGGTGTTTATTTTATCGGACAGTGGTATCCATGAAATAATCCATCGATGTTTCACCGGGTGTTTCGCAACAGGGCCTGTCTTCCACCAGAAGGCTTATAATAGCCTGGTCCCGAGCAGCGGGGCGGCAACCCTACTCCAAGTTTCTTGCGATACTCCACGACTTGCGGCAGGGTTTTTCGATAATATAGCTGTCTTTTTCTCAAGAATATCGGTACATTTCAGTCATCGGTCAAATCCCCCGCTCCGAAATCCCGCAGGAGGCTGATCTATCCAGGCTTAAAAAATCAAACAGATAGCCGCATTTTTCCGGCATGAAAACTCTTCACCGGGAGGGAGGATGCCATGAAAAAGACTTTTCCGATCCTGCTCTGCGTGTGTCTCGCCGCATGCATTCCCGCAGAGGTGGCCGCCTGGGGCCTGGACATCCCGATATGGACGGAAGGCGATGTGCGCACCTTCGATGCCGATTACGCCATGGACGGCACGATGTTCGTCGTCTTTCAGCCAGAGAACGGAACTGAAATCATCGTCTACGAGTCCCGCAACCGGGGATACTCCTGGAACGAACTGTACCGGATGAACAGTTATCACTCCATCAAAAAATTCAAGCTGATCGTGCATGACGAGGAGAAACACCTCGTCATTTTTTATCGCGAGCCCAATCCGAATTCGCCCTTTTCCGGCAAGCTGGTCTGTTTCAGGCTGAACTGGGAGGACGCCAGAACCTGGGCCTCGGCCCCGGCAATGGTGGTCATGGCGGTCAGCGACAGGCCGGTTATCGAGAACAGCTTCGACGCATGCCGGATGAACGACCTGTACTACGCCGCCTGGCTCGAGGAAATCGACGCGGTTTCCAAGCGGCTGAGAGCCGCGACGTGCTCGTTCTTGACCCTGCATGCCTGGACGGTCTGCCATGAACGGACCTTCGGCTGGCGGGCCGGATCCGGCACCCGGGTGAGTATTGATGTCAATCCCAAGCATATTCTCTGCCTCGGGTATTGCGGTTTTGAGGAGTCGGGATATCACACCACCGTGATGATATCCCCCAACGGAGGGAGCGACTGGGAGACGGCCTCGACCGCGACCAGCCTGCCGGAAGTGCGCTACGATCCCCATGTGGCGGCGGCAAACATCGACGAACTGACGGCCTGGACGATGTTCAACATCGACCGCGGGGACCACCAGGTCGACCTGGTGGAGGATTGCGTCACCAGCGGGTTCCTGCCGTCCGAGATCTGGATCGCCGATTCCCTGAATGTGGACGAATATGTTTCAGACATCGAGAACTACCGCGAAACGCCAAATGAATACGTGAACCTGCTGTACATACGGGACGACGAGGGCAGGAGCCGCACGCTGTACTGGCAGTGGGCGTCGGCCGCGGATCCGGCGGAATGGCACGGGAAAACGGCGGTGAATGACTCGGACATCACGTCCTGGCCCGAGGACGTGGCGCCCAAACTGGTGTATTCCCCCGGCAACTGGTCGTCCGGCGGGGGCGCGATTTTCGCCGGCGCGGACCGGAACGGCCTGTATTTCGACGCGCCCTGGAACGTCACTTCGGCGAATCTGCTGATCGTGACCGCCGCCCCTTTCATCGAAACCCTTCAGCCTTTGGTGGACTGGAAAAACAGCACCGGGATCCGGACTTATGTGGTGGACGTACAGACGATGACCGACGGCCGAGATTCGGCTGAGAGCATCAAGAAGGGGATCGACTTCTACTACCGGTATTATAATGTGCGCCACGTGATGCTGTTCGGAGATTCCGAGCTCCTGCCCGTCCGTTTCACGCTTTCGGGGTATGAGAACGGAGACTTCTTCCCCGAGGAATTTCTGGACAGGCCCGGCTGGGGATGGAACTGGAGCGCCGGAGACTCGACCACCGAAGCCATGCTGATGTTTCTGCCGAATTATTTTGCCACGGATCTCTATTACGCGGATTTATACGACGCTGACGGAAAGTTCCACGACTGGGATGCGGACGGAGACGGGTATTTTGCCGAGATGTACAAGAACGACATCAATCCCGAAAACCTCCATGTCTATCCGGAAGTGGCCGTGGGCCGGATTCCCTGCTCGAACGTCCAGGAGGCGCAGAATTACATCCACAAGGTTCTGCAGTACGAGTCCAGGGCGTTCCACGCCTGGTGGTTCAATGATTCCTACACCCTGGCCAACCAGGACTGGACCTCGTGGGTCGAGGCCGCCCGGAAAACATCAGCCCTCATGACCGCCGCGGGGTTCAATGAAACGCATGCGGAGCATCCGGCGGACACGCCGATCGATCCCGCGGTATTCGTGAACGGCTCCCTGAAAGGCATGGGATTTCTGCTCTACAACGGGCACGGCGCCTGGGGCATGGGCGCTCACGACGACTGGCGCGTGTGCCGGGAGAAACTGCCCGTTGTTTTCCACGCGGGATGCGGCGCGGGCGAGTATGCGCCGACCAATCTCCTGCACCAGGGTTTCACCGGATCGGACGGCGTCCGGTACAATGGATATCTGTATGAGAGCACGGGGACCGGAACGAACATGTCCAGAAACAGCGACGGTTCCCCGCCGGTTCCGGATCCGCTGCAGCCGGGGGACAAGGACGGATCGTACCCGGAATTCTTGATCTGCAGGCACCCTGACAGGGGCGCCATCGTTTATTACGGCGCCAATACCGGCATGCAGAGTCCCGGAGAGGACCACGGCACCTGGTTTTTCGAGGCCTTCACAAAAGGGTACCGCCTGGCCGGCGACATGTGGAAATACGCGGTTTCCACGTATACCGCAGAGCATGCCATTCACGCGATTACGCCCCATGAGTACACGGACACTTCCGGTTTTCCGGGAACGGCGGATATCTGGGACTGGACGCCACTCGCCCGGTTTCACCAGACTTTCAAATACACGCTGTTCGGAGATCCCACTTTACGCGTGGGGGGAGTGCCGGGCGTCACACCGGTGAGCGGGATCCGGGAGCCGGCCGGGCCTGCGGGCCGGGATTTCATCCTGGCCGGGAATTATCCCAATCCGTTCAATCCGGCAACGATCATCCATTTTCGGATTCCGTCCAAAACGGCTGTCCGGCTGGCCGTCTATAATCTCAGAGGACAGGAGGTATGCCTGTTGCTCGACCGGGTCATGGAGCCCGGTGTGGTCCATGTCGAATGGCGCCCGGATGCACTATCGAGCGGGGTTTATCTGTACCGGTTGGAAGCCGGAACCGGCGTGCGGACGGGGAGGATGGCGTATATCAAATAACAGCCGCCCGGGCGGCGCCCGGGGCGGCTGTAGGGTTCATGGAATGAAACACTGAAGGGTGAAATCCATGAGAGGCAACGCCCGTCCGGCCGGTTCGACGGATGTCCAATCGGTCAACCTGCCGCAGGAAGCCGGCCGCCTTTTTTCCTTTGATACAGACCGCCTGCCGTGAATCCGTACGCCAGAAATCCGACCAGGGAATAGACTGTCCAGAACAACTGGTCCTTGTTCTGGATGGAATCATACACCAGGGGATGGGAGATATCCCATGCGGTCAGGACCAGCCAGAAGAAAAAACCGTATTTCAGGCCCTGGAACGCCCCCCGGATCCTTTTTGCCAGAGGAAGCAGTTCATAAAAAAGCGTGAACAGGATTCCGAAAAAAACGCCGATCACGGCCTTGGTCCAGAAGAAATAGAACGGATTGATTTGTTCCGCTTCAAATTTGCCCGGCGGGACGAATTGCGGCCCGTAAATGAGACGGGCAAATGCGGCTCCTCCGATGAAAAGCCCGAGCGTCATGCTGATCCCCGACACGATGCCGATTGACATTATTCTTCTGAAATTCATGAAGCGGCTCCTTTCCCGCTACCGATTCAATTCGATCACAATGGTCATTTCCGCGGAATCGAGACGAAATTTGGCCCTGTTGAAACCGGGGAGCCCGGTCAGGCCGATTCTCGCATGGTTCGAGAAACCGATGTCTTCGGACGGCATGCCGATGAAATTCCGGTCCACCCGGTCGTCCATGTCCTCATCATGAAACAGCTTGACCGCGTATTCTCCGAGTGGAACGTCCTCGATCAGCCATTGCGCCCGCCGGCCCGTGATCGGAAGGGCGGATCCCCTGAATTTGGTTGATTTCCCCTGAAAACTTCCGGCTGAATTGAACAGTCCGATTTTGAGGTCACCCTTGTCGCTTTTCAATCCGGAAACGATGACGGTCAGATCGCCGGTGCGAGGCGAATCCTGAGCATATAGGACCGGGCAAATGAGCATCAGCAGGACATCCAGCCGCAGAACATGTTTCATCGGGCAACTCCGGTCAAATGAGTACTTTGAAAAATAAAGTAAGTAGCGAAAAAAAATCACCGGATCAGTTTTTCGATCTTTGCCACATATTTCTCGAACGCGGTTTTCCCCTTCGGCGTCATCCGGTAGCTCGAAACGGGCCTGCGGTTGAGGAACCGTTTTGTCGCGGCGATATAACCGGCGTCCTCCAGTTTTTTCAGATGGATGCTCAGGTTGCCGTCCGTCGTTTTGACCTGTTCCTTCAAAAACGTAAATTCCGCCTGATCGATGCCGACCAGTATTGACATGATTGCCAGCCGGATCCTGGAATGAATGATTTCATCCAATTGCTGGTAATTGAAATCAGCCATTTTTCCGTATTTTCCGGTTACGGTACAGAGAGAGGCCGGGAATAATCTGGAAAAGGATCAACAGGATTCCGACGCCGATGACGGAATGTTCCCCGGGCCATAGAAACATGCCGATGGATGAAATCCACCATCCAAACGCAGTGGCAGAAATCAGGCGATGATTCAAGAGAAGACCGCAAACGTATTGATGGAAGCCGAATAGAACGCAAATGACCGGGGCCACAGAAAAAGGCGGTATTCCGCCGCTGGAATATCCGATAATTCCCAGTGTGGAGGCGGAAATGACGAATGCCATATAGATGCCGTCGATGGTCCTGGAGGCGTAGGTTTTTCCGCCTGATTTCGCGTACAGGCGGATCTTGTAAACGGCGGCGAAAACGACGCCTGCCGCAATCAGCGGGATATAGATAAAAAGATTGTCGATTTCAAGACCGATGAAATCCTTAAAGATTTTCAGTGCCACGCCTAAAAGGGCGAAGAGACTCATCAGGATAATGAAAATGCCGTTGTCTATCAGCGCTTTCTGGCTGTCTTCCATGAACTTTTTAATGAAAGTCAATTCCTGATAAGCTTGTTTCTTATCCATTGGAACGCTCCGTCTGGGGTCGTCTTTAAAATACAAAGTAATTTAATAAAATATGAAGATGAAGTCAAGCTCATTCGGAATGATTGACCGAAAGCGCACGGTACGAGAAACCGTTGCCTTCTTGAAGCAGGGTGCCGTCTCCCATGCCGTCATCAGGCAATGACACGGTCAAACAAAAATCGCGCCGGGGGACGACCCTGGCGCGATCTCTTGTGAGTTCCGACTTTCGCCCTTCGACCCCTCGGCAATGCTCGGGGCAGGCTTCGCTCAGGGCGAACGGGTTGGGCCGATCACCCGTCCTGCAGCGCGTGTATGCCGAGCGCACCGGACTGCATCGTGCGTATGGCCTGCACGGCCGCCCAGGCCGCGGAAAGCGTGGTCAGGAAGGGCACGTTGTAGGCAATGGCCACGCGTCCGATGTTGTACTCATCGTGCCGGGCCGTCTTGCCGAGGGGCGTGTTGATAATGAGGTCGATTTCGCGGTTGATGATGCCGTCCACCGAGTTCGGCCGGCCTTCCTCAACCTTGTGGAGCGCCTTGGCCGGAATCCCGGCTTTCCGGAAGGCCCGATAGGTTCCCTCCGTGGCAAATATTTTTAAACCCAACTCGTAGAGCTGGCGGCCGATGGCCACGGCCGCGGGCTTGTCATTGTCGTTCACGCTGATGAACACCCCGCCCTTGACGGGCAGGCGGTTGCCGGCGGCCAGCTGGGCCTTGGCGAATGCCGCGCCGAACGCCTTGTCCACGCCCATCACCTCGCCCGTGGAGCGCATCTCGGGTCCCAGGTAGGTACGCGTGCCGGGGAATTTGACGAACGGAAAAACCGGGGTCTTGACCGCAATCCGGCCCGAATCCTCCGCCTCCCGGATCCCCAGTTCCTCGAAAGTTTTCCCCACAATCACCTTGGCCGCGACCTTGGCCCACGGAATGCCCGTGGCCTTGGACACGAAGGGCACGGTCCGGGAAGCGCGGGGATTGACCTCGAGCACGAAAACTTCGCCGTCGCGCATGGCGAACTGCACGTTGATCAGGCCCTTCACGTCGAGCATCTCGGCCATGCGTTTGGTCTGCTCGATGATGATCCGCCTCTGCTCGGCGTCGATCATGTACGGCGGCAGGACGCAGGAACTGTCGCCGGAGTGAATGCCCGCCTCTTCGATGTGCTGCATGAGGCCGCAGATCAGGGTTTTTTTGCCGTCCCGCACCGCGTCCACGTCGAATTCGAATGCGTCCTCGAGGAAGCGGTCGACCAGAACCGGGTGGTCGGGCGACACCTCCGCGGCCACGCGTATGTATTTCTCCAAAGAGGTGTCGTCATACACGATTTCCATGGCCCGGCCGCCGAGCACGTATGACGGCCGGACGAGCACCGGGTATCCGATGGAGGCCGCGATTTTCCGGGCCTCGTCGTACGTGAAGGCCGTGCCCCACTCGGGCAGGCGGATGTCCGTGCCGCGGATGAGGCTTCCGAAGCGCTCGCGGTCCTCGGCCAGGTCGATGGATTCCGGGGAGGTGCCGAGAATTCGGATGCCCTCTTTTTCGAGCTGTTTGGCCAGGCGCAGGGGCGTCTGTCCGCCGAACTGCACGATGACCCCGTCGGGTTTCTCGAAATGGTGTATTTCGAGCACGTCCTCGAGCGCCAGGGGCTCGAAGTAGAGCTTGTCGGACGTGTCATAGTCGGTGGACACGGTTTCGGGGTTGTTGTTCAGCATCAGGGCCTCGAAGCCCGCCTCGCGGAGTGCCATCACGGCGTGCACGCAGCAATAGTCGAACTCGATGCCCTGGCCGATGCGGTTCGGCCCTGATCCGAGAATCAGCACCTTGGGCCGGTCATGGCGCCGGCCTTCGTTCTCCTCGTCGTATGTGCCGTAGAGGTAGGAGGTCTCGGACTCGAATTCGGCCGCGCACGTGTCCACGATCTTGTACGCGGGCCGTATGCCCGCCTCGTGCCGCTGTTTCCGGACCGCGGCCTCGTCCTGACCGGAAAGGCGGGCGAGCCTGCGGTCGGAGAATCCCAGGCGTTTCAGCCTGCGCATGCCGTCCGCGCCGGAGATCCCGGAGGCGGATACAGCGGCCTCCGCGTCCGTGATCTCCTTCATCTGGTTCAGGAACCAGGGATCGATGCCGGTCGCGGCATAGAGACCCGGCACCGCAACGCCGCGCCGCAGGGCCTCGCCGACCTCGAACAGGCGCTCGGCCGAAGGACGGGCCAGCCGGTCCAGCAATTCCTCGGTCGTGACGGAATCGAGTCCGGGCAGATCGAAACCGGAGCGTCCGGTTTCAAGGGATCGAAACGCCTTCTGCAGGGCCTCCTTAAATGTCCGTCCGATGGCCATGGTCTCGCCGACCGACTTCATCTGCGTGCCGAGCAGGGGGTCGGCCTGCGGGAATTTCTCGAAGTTCCAGCGGGGGATTTTCACCACCACGTAGTCGATGGACGGCTCGAAAGAGGCCGGCGTCTTGCCGGTGATGTCGTTGGGGATTTCGTCGAGCGTGAGCCCGACCGCGAGCCGGGCCGCGATCTTGGCGATGGGGAAGCCCGTGGCCTTGGATGCGAGAGCCGAGGAGCGCGACACGCGGGGATTCATCTCGATCACGGTCATGCGGCCGTCCCGCGGGTTCACCGCGAACTGGATGTTCGACCCGCCGGTCTCCACGCCGATTTCGCGGATGATGGCCTTGGCCGCGTCTCGCATGCGCTCGTATTCGCGGTCCGTGAGCGTCTGCACGGGCGCCACGGTGATCGAGTCGCCGGTGTGCACGCCCATGGGGTCCACGTTCTCGATGGAGCAGATGATGACGACGTTGTCCCGTAGGTCGCGCATCACCTCCAGCTCGTACTCCTTCCACCCGATGACCGATTCCTCGACGAGTACCTCCGAAACCGGGCTGGCCTTGAGGCCGCGATCAATGCGCTCGCGGTACTCCTCCACGTTGTAGGCGATGGACCCGCCCGTTCCGCCGAGCGTGAAGGACGGCCGGATGATGGCCGGGTAGCCCGTCAGCGGGATGAGGCCCATGGCCTCGTCGAGTGTGTGCGCGAACCCGCCCTTGGGGATGTCCAGTCCGAGCTTGACCACGGCGTCCTTGAACAGCTCGCGGCTTTCGGCCTTGCGGATCGCCTCGATCTTGGCGCCGATCAGCTCCACGCCGTATTTTTCCAGAACGCCCGATTCGGCCAGCTCCACGGTCACGTTGAGGGCCGTCTGTCCGCCCATGGTGGGCAGGAGCGCGTCGGGCCGCTCCTTCGCGATCACCGCGGTCACGCGCTCGGCCGTGATGGGCTCCACATAGGTGCGGTCCGCCAGCTCCGGGTCGGTCATGATGGTCGCGGGATTGGAATTGATCAGGATCGTCCGGTACCCGAGCTCTTTCAGGGCCTTGACCGCCTGTGTTCCGGAATAGTCGAATTCGCAGGCCTGGCCGATGACAATGGGCCCGGAGCCGACAATGAGGATGGATTTCAGGTCCGTGCGTCTGGGCATGGATCTCCCGGTTGGTCTACTCCGCCGCTTCCATCCGCCGGATGAATTCGCGGAAGAGCGCGAGGGAATCGTGCGGGCCGGGGGAGGCCTCGGGGTGGTACTGCACGCAGAACACGGGCAGTTCCCTGTGGCGCATGCCCTCGACCGTGCGGTCGTTCAGGTTGATGTGGGTGATGTCGAATCCCGCGGCGCGGGCGGATTCCGGGTCCACCGCGAAATTGTGGTTCTGAGACGTGATCTCGATGCGGCCCGATTCCTCCTCGCGCACCGGGTGGTTGGACCCGTGGTGTCCGAATTTCAGCTTGAGCGTCTTCGCGCCGAAGGCCAGGCCGAGAATCTGGTGGCCGAGGCAGATGCCGAAAACCGGAAATTCGGCCGCGACACGGCGGACCGTGTCGATGACCGGGCCCAGCGCCTCGGGATCCCCGGGCCCGTTGGACAGGAAAACCCCGTCCGGCTTCATCTCCCTCACCTTTTCCGCGGGTGTGGAGGAGGGAAGCACCGTGACGTCCATGCCGAATCCCGTCAGCAGGCGCAGAATGTTCCACTTCATGCCGAAGTCAAAGGCCGCGACCCGGAACCGCCGCTTGCCCGGATCCACGGTCACGGGATCATGGTACCAGGCCTGGGACGCGGGAATCGACCACTCCAGGGACCGTTCGATGCTGACGCCGCTGACCAGGTCGCGGCCGACGATGCCCGGGTGTTGTCGCAGTTTTTCCTTCAGGACGGCCGGGTCGGTCCCGTCGTTTGACAATGCGGCCATCAGGGATCCCTTTTCCCGCAGGTGGCGGGTCAGGGCGCGCGTGTCTATGCCCTGTATGCCCGGGATGCCCGATTCCCTGAGATAATCGTCCAGGCTCCGCATCGACCGGTAATTGCTGGGCTCGGCGCACAGCTCCCGGACGATGAGCCCCTCGACGTGGGGACGGTACGATTCCACATCCTCCTCGTTGATACCGGTGTTGCCGATGTGGGGGTAGGTCATGACGACCATCTGGCCGCGGTACGAGGGATCCGTGAGGATCTCCTGGTACCCCGTCATGCCGGTGTTGAACACCGCCTCGCCGAAAGCCGTGACCGGAGCGCCGAACGGCTCCCCTGTAAACGTGCGGCCGTCCTGAAGGATCAGGACGGCCGGTTTCGGCTTATCCAATGACGGTCCCCGGGGCGAGCACGCCGTTTTTCGGCACGATGACGATGCCCTCCTTGATCGTGTAATTTTCCGTTTCCAGATCCGTGGGCCGGTTCCGGTCGAGAATCTGAACCCCTTCACCGAGCCGGGCGTTCTTGTCGATGATGGCTTTTTCGATGACGCAGTTCCGTCCGATGCCGATGTTGGGCCGGCTGAGCCGCCGGTTCTCGACGAGGTCCTCCGCGTTTTCGAAATAATCGGCGCCCATGACGATGGAACGGCTGATCGACGCGCCCTGGCTGACGCGGGCGCGGATGCCGACCATGGAATGCTCCACCCGGCACTCCTCGAGAACCGTGCCTTCGTTGATGATGGATTCCATCACCTGGCAATTGGTGATCTTGGCGCCGGGCAGGTACCGGGGTCGGGTGTAGATGGGACGCCGGGCCTCGTAGAAGTTGAATTTCGGGCAGGGCACGACGAGGTCCATCATGGCCTTGTAGAAGGACCGGATGGTCCCGACGTCCTCCCAGTATCCGTCGAACAGATAGCCGGACACGTTTTTCGTCTGGATGGCGTGCGGAATGACGCCCTTTCCGAAATCAGTGTGGTCGGTCTCGGTCAGGAGTTCGACCAGCACCTGGCGATTGAAGAGATAGATGCCCATGGATCCGATGACTTCCTCGCCCGAGGACTGATGCCCCTGGCTGCGCATCCATTCGCGGGAGGCGATGAAGGGATCGATGTCGGAGGGTTGTTTCGGCTTCTCGAGAAAGGAGGTGATGCGCGAATCATCGTTCAGCCGGAGGATTCCGAACTCCGAGGCCTTCTCGCGCGCCACGGGCAGGACGCCGACGGTGATGTCCGACTGTTTCTCCATGTGGAATTTAATCAGCCGCTGGTAGTCCATGGAGTACAGGTGATCGCCCGCGAGGATGAGGTAGTGGTCGTACTCCCGATCGAGGAAATAGCGCAGATTTTTGCGGACGGAATCGGCCGTGCCCTGGTACCAGTCCGAGTGCTCCACGGTCTGCTGGGCGGCGAGGATCTGCACGAATCCCTCGGTGAACCGGTCGAAGAAATAGGTCTGGGAAACGTGCCGGTTCAGGGAATTGGAATTGAACTGGGTGAGGACGAAGATCTGCCGGATCTCGGAATTGATGCAGTTGCTGATGGGGATGTCGATCAACCGGAATTTCCCCGCGATGGGGACGGCGGGTTTCGCCCGGTCCTTGGTCAGCGGCCACAGGCGGGTTCCAGACCCGCCGGCCATGATGATGGCGAGAACGTTTCGAGCCATGGGTGCCTCCTGATGGGCGTTTCCGCCGCCTCTCGGGCGGCCGTCGCCTGTATTACCCGGTTCCCGCGATGTCGGGCCGGAGGGCCCGGCCGGCCGCGTTTACTGATCCGCCTCCAGCCTCGCGTCGAGATCCGCTATACGCAGGGTTTCAACCAGCTCGCTGATGTCGCCGTTCATGATCTCTGGAAGGCGGTACAGCGTCAGGTTGACGCGGTGGTCGGTCACGCGGCCCTGGGGGAAATTGTAGGTCCGTATCTTTTCGCTTCGGTCGCCGGTGCCGATCATCGACCGCCGGCTGGCCTTCATCCGCGCCTCCTCCTCCTTCTTGCGCAGGTCATACAGCCGCGCCCGGAGGACTTTCAGCGCCTTGGCCTTGTTTTTGTGCTGGGATTTTTCGTCCTGGCAGGTGACGATCATCCCGGAGGGGACGTGGGTGATACGCACCGCGGAGTCGGTCGTGTTCACGCTCTGGCCGCCCGGCCCGGACGAGCGGTACACGTCGATGCGGATATCCTTCGGGTCGATCACCACGTCCACTTCCTCGACCTCGGGCAGGACGACCACGGACGCGGCGGACGTGTGGATGCGGCCGCCGGTCTCCGTGACGGGCACGCGCTGAACCCGGTGCACGCCGCTTTCGAATTTCAGGATGCCGAACGCGCCGTCGCCGGACACGGAAAAGACGATTTCCTTGAACCCGCCCAGGCCCGTCGGGTTGGAGCCCATCAGCTCCCGGCGCCAGCCCCGGCCCTCGACGTATTTGGTGTACATCCGGAACAGATCGCCGGCGAAAAGGGCCGCTTCTTCGCCCCCGGTGCCGGCGCGGATCTCCATGATGGCGTTCCGTTCGTCTTCCGGACTTTTCGGGATCAGCAGGCGCTTCAGCTCGGTTTCGGTGAGGCCGAGCGCGGCGCGGGCCTCCTCGAGCTCCTCCTGTGCCATGACGCGGAGCTCGGGGTCGGACGAGCTTTTGAGGATTTCACCGTCCCCGTCTATCTTCTGAAGGAGCGACCGGTAGGCCCCGGCCGTTTCCATGAGCGCGGCCAGCTGGCGGTACTCGCGGTTGAACGCGACAGCCTTGTCCGCCTGGCGGAGGACGTCCGGGTCCTCCAGCGCTTTTTCAACTTCCCGGAGCCGGATTTCCATGCGCCCGCACTTGGCGAGCAGCAGGTCGTTTTCGGCGGAACCCATCGCCTCAGGTCTCCCCGTCGGTCTCAACGGACGGCCCGTCCGTACGGCCCAGGGCCGCGTGGAGCGCGGCGAGCGCCACTTCGATCTGGCCGTCGTCCGGCTCGTCCGTGGTGAGGCGCTGCAGCCACACGCCCGGCGCCACCAGAGTTTTCGAGAGCCATTTGCCGGCAGGGGTTGAGGCCAGCCGGATGATCTCGTACGACAGGCCGCCGATGACGGGGAGGAAGAGCAGGCGGGTCAGCCGGTCGCCGACCGTGTCGGGCCGGCCCAGGAAGAGGAACACCAGGATGGACACCCACACCACGGTCAGCAGAAAACTGGTTCCGCATCGGGGGTGACGCACGGAAAAGGATCTGGCCGATTCCACGTTGAGCGGCCGGCCCGACTCGAACGCGAAGATGGACTTGTGTTCGGCGCCGTGGTACTCGAATACGCGCCGGATGTCCTTCCATTGCCGGATCAGTGTCAGGTAGGCCAGGAACACCGCGAGCCGCACCGCGCCGTCGACGAGATTGAAGGCCCATCCGCTCTTCACGCCCGTCCAGCCCGCCACGAGCAGGGGCAGATAGAAGAACAGCAGGAGCCCGACAGCGAAGGAAAACGCCAGGGTGCCCGCCATCAGCCATTTTTCGGCCGGGCCGGCGGGTTTCGGATCCGGTTTCGAGGCATCCGCCATGGACACCTCGCTCGAATACTCCAGGGCCCGGAATCCGAGCACCAGGGATTCGATCAGAATCACGCCGCCCCGGATGAAGGGCCAGCCGAGGACCCGAACCCGCTTCGTCCACGGGACATGCGGCCTGCAGCGTACCCGGATCCGGCCGTCCGGCTTCCGGACCGCCACGGCCACGGAATCGGGGGAACGCATCATGACGCCTTCGATGACGGCCTGTCCGCCGACGTTCATCCGGGGGTTCATTCGATTGAATCCTTCACATTCGGGCATAAAAAAGCGGAACCGATGATTCGGGTCCGCCGGGGTTTTCACTCACTCGGTGGCAAATCCGGGTCACTCGGCCTTGGCCTTCTTTTCCTTGTCGATGGCGTATTTCTTCATGTACTTCTCGACTCGGCCGGCAGTGTCCACAAGCTTCTGTTTGCCGGTGAAGAAGGGGTGGCAGGCGGAGCAGATTTCCACGTGAATTTCCTTGGCCGTGGAATGGGTTTCGAACACGCTTCCGCAGGCGCATTTCACCTGAATGAGGTTGTATTTCGGGTGGATGTCCTTTTTTCAAAACAGAATCCTCCTCTTAAATCCGATAAATATACATAAAATAAATCCGGAATGCAAGGGGAAAAAGGGCTGTTTTTGCTGTGTTTCCAAGCCCGTCGGGGGCTGTTCGTTACTGGTCCTGTAGTCGCTCGATTACTCCGGCAGGGGCGCCGCGCCGCGCCGCCCCTGCGGCGACGGACAATTCCCTCTCGGGCGGTCTTTCCGCCCCCACTCACGTGCTCATGGAATCCAGGAAATCCTTGTTGTTGCGGCTGGTCCTGCATCTTCTCGACGAGGAATTCCATGGCCTCGATCATGTTCAACTCGTTCAGCAGCTTGCGCAGGATCCAGACCCGGTTCAGCTCCTGATCGGCCGAGCAGCAGCTCCTCCTTGCGCGTGCCGGACGGTTGATGTCGATGGCGGGAAAGATGCGCCGGTCGGAAAGCCGGCGGTCGAGCATCAATTCCATGTTGCCGGTGCCCTTGAACTCCTCGAAAATGACCTCGTCCATGCGGCTGCCCGTGTCGATCAGGGCCGTGGCGATGATGGTCAAGCTGCCGCCCTCTTCGATGTTGCGGGCGGCGCCGAAGAAGCGCTTGGGCCGATGCAGCGCGTTGGAGTCGACGCCGCCGGACAGGATCTTGCCGCGAGTGCGGCACCACGGCGTTGTGGGCGCGGGCCAGACGGGTGATGGAGTCGAGCAGGATGACCACGTCCTGGCCGTACTCGACCAGCCGCTTGGCCTTTTCGATCACCATCTCGGCCACCTGCACGTGACGCTCGGCGGGCTCGTCGAAGGTCGAGCTGATCACCTCGGCCTTGACCGAACGCTCCATGTCGGTCACTTCCTCGGGCCGCTCGTCGATGAGCAGCACGATCAGCGTGACTCTCGGGATGGTTGGTGGTGATGGCATTGGCGATTTTCTGGAGCAGGATCGTCTTTCCGGTTCTGGGCTGGGCGACGATCAGGCCGCGCTGGCCCTTGCCGATGGGCGTGAGCAGGTCCATGATGCGCATGGTGAATTCATCGGCGCGGTCTCCAGCTTCGAGGATCAGCTTCGCCTGGGATAGAGCGGCGTCAGGTTGTCGAAGAGAATCTTGCTCTTGGCCTCGTCCGGATTCTCGTAATTGACGGCCTCGACCTTGAGCAGGGCGAAAAAGCGCTCATTCTCCTTTGGGCGGCCGGATCTGGCCGGAGACCGTATCGCCCGGTGCGCAGGCCGAACCGCTTGATCTGCGAGGGGGAGACATAGATGTCGTCCGGACCGGGCAGGTAGTTGGAGTCGCGGAGCGAAGAAAACCGTATCCGTCCGGCAGGATTTCGAGCACGCCTTCGGAGAAAATATGCCCGTCCTGTTGGGTCTGCTCCTCCAGGATCTTGAAGATCAATTCCTGCTTGCGAAGTCCTGAATAGCCCTCGATTTTCATGTTCTGGGCCAGATCCGTGAGCTCGGCGATTTTCAGTTTTTTAAGATCGGATATATCCATTCAAAAACCTCCTTGGTTTTCTGTTGGACGCATCCGGCCCGGGCCTCCGATCGGCTGTCGGCGGATGCGGTTTGATCTTTTTTCCGCAAAAAGAAGTCCGGCGTTCGGGACGCGGAACCCGCGGAAGAAAAGGTCAGATCGAAATGAGAAAGACGGGGACAATGCTTTGCGGACCTGTATTCAGGATGATGAACTCATTCGAGACCTGTTGTGCGGATGATCGGAAGAAGTATGATTTCGATTATCAATAAATTCGGCTGGTGATTAAGGGATTATATTAAAATAGGAAAATAATCCATTATTGTCAAGTTTTTTTAGAACTGTGATAGGGCAGGAGGCAATTATTACCGGAATGTCATAAAATACGGGAAACCGCCCGCTCCATTTCAATGGCCGCTTATCTGTTAATAAACAAATATTTGTCCCATAGGTGGAAAATGGATGGATCTTCATCCCTTCTCCTGGCGCTGCAAAATGGGAGGAACTCCGGCCATTGCCGGCAGTTCATTTATAAACAGTCCTCCTTTATATTTCTCCGGTGTTCTTTCGTTTATTTTTGATTATATTATATAAAGCTGGCTGTCACAACCCAAGGAGATCCTCATGAACGACCCGATCCGACGCGGAACCCACCGCTGGCCGGCCTTCTGCCTCCTCATCGCCGGGTTCTTTTCTGCAGTCCAGGCCCAGAATGAGCCCGCGGCCGCGGCCAAGGTCACGGTTCCCTGGGAGGAGTTCAGGAAAATCGTCCGGATGGACGAGAATGAAATCGTCCTGCCGATTGAAACGTACAACCGGATCGTGGCTCAGACGGGCCATAAGCCGGCGTCCAGCCCGGCCGGCCGGAACGGTCTGGTCGTGCTGTCCAGGGCCGAATTCACGAGTCTCGTGGAGGCCATGAAGCCGCCCGCGGACACGTCCGGGGCGCCTCCGGTGGACTATCTGATCACGCGCGCGGTGTATTCCGGCCGGCTCGGCCGGAACGGAACCCGTTTCACAGCGACCTTCCGTATCCATGTGCTCCGCAGAAACGCCTGGCTGAAAATCCCCCTGCTTTACCAGAACACGGCGCTCGAGGAAGTGAAGACGGACGGCGCGTCCGGTCTCGTGGTGACCGAGGGCGGCACCCACCAGGTGCTGATCGGCAGGCCCGGCGAACATACAGTGGAGGCCGTGTTCACGGTGCCTTCGGCCGAAGACCAGGGGCCGCAGCGCCTCGATCTCGCGATCCTGCCCGCGCCGGTGCGGCTTCTCCGGCTCGAGCTTCCGATGCGGAACATCGACGTGGATGTGCCCCGGGCCCAGACCTTTTCCGTTGCGCCGGCCGGCGCGGGCACCGTTGTCACGGCCGTGATTCCCTCGGGCGGGTCGATTCAGGTGGCCTGGCGGAAGAAAGTCCCGGCGGCTGAAAAATTGCCGCCGAAGGTGTACGCGGACGTGAACCATCTTCTCTCCATCGAGGACGGCGGTCTGCGCGTGGCCTCGGACGTGGGACTCAATGTCCTGCACAGCGGCGTGGAGCAGGCGGTGCTGTCCGTTCCGGCCGATCTCAACGTGCTGTCCGTGACAGGCGATGCCGTGGGCGCCTGGCACGAAAGAACCCAGGCGGGCCAGAGGCTCATCACCGTCCCCTTCACGTACGCGAGGGAGGGGACCGTGATGTTCACGGTCACGACGGAGAAGCCCCTGACCGAGGGCGGAAAGGCCAATGCGTTCCGCGGATTCCGCGTTTCCGGCGCGGTGCGCGAAACCGGGGCGGTCGGCGTGGCACTCAACACGGGCGCCGAGGTGAAGGCCGTTTCGTCCGAGGGACTGGAGCGCGTGGCCGTGCAGAAACTCCCGCCCGCCCTGTACAATCGGTCCGAGAAGCCGCTCCTGCTCGCGTACCGGACATTGAAGCATCCGTTCACTCTGGTGCTCGATGTGGAGCGTCACGAGAAAATCATCGTGCCCATGGCCTCGGCCGTGTCCGTGAACGCGGTCACACTGCTCACCGAGGACGGCAAGGAAGTGAACCGGATACTCTACCAGATCCGGAACTCCGAAAAGCAATTCCTCGAGATCCGCCTGCCGAAGGACGCGGACGTGTGGAGCGTGTTCGTGGGCGGCGAGCCCGTGGAATCATCCAAGGGATCGGACGGCCGCCTGCTCGTTCCCCTGATCCGTTCGCGTTTTTCGGGCTCGCGGCTCGAAACGTTTCCGGTGGAGGTCGTCACCTGCCGGGCCGTCAGTCCTTTCCACTGGATGGGCGGCCGGGGCGTTGTTCTGCCGCCCGCGGACGTGATGGCAAGCCAGGTCGTGTGGTCGGTCTACCTGCCGAACGACTACCGGTACTTCAACTTCCGGAGCACACTCGAGAAGGAGGAGGCCATACGGGGTTTCAATGCGCTCGGCCTGCGGTCGCGCAAGGTGCGGTACGACAAGGCGCCTTCGCCCGCGGTCACGGGAGAGGCCGGTTCGGCCGAACAGCTCAAGGATTTCTACGCGGGGAATGAAGCGAAGAGCAAGTTTCGGAACGTGCCCATGGAGGAGGAGCAGGTCGTCCGGCAGATGCGGGCGGAGATGGATTTCGGGAACAAGCTCGACGAGATCAGCCAGTCGACCGTGCAGTCCGCGTCCGCGGGCGGGGCCGGCGTCATGCCGATACAGGTCGTCATTCCCAGAACCGGTCAGCTGGTCCGGTTCGCGCGCACCATCGTGAAGCCCGAGGATGAGCTGTCCGTGAATGTGTGGCCGGTCCGGTCCGGGGTTTTCGCGTTTTTCCGCCTGGCCGTGCTGGCCCTCCTGGCCTGGCTGGTCTTCCGGAACCGCGGACGGTTGAAACCGGTGTGGGCCGCGGTTGTCCGGTTTTGGCGGGCCGTCATGCCCGTTCTCCGGAAGATCGAGGCGGCCTGCCGCTCGGCAATCCTGTCGCCCCGGACTTTGGTGGTCCTGATTCTGCTGGCGTTTCTGTCCTGGTTTGTGTTCCGGAGCGGATTCGTCCTGCTCCTCTTTCTGTTCCTGGCTTCTTCCATGGTCCAGCTGATCACGCGGATTTCCGAGCGGAAGAAGAAACCGTCCGGCGGGCCGAAGCGGAAAAAGAAATTGAACACGGATTGATGGAAAAGAAAGACCCCGGGGTCCGAAGGACCCCGGGGTCGAAATCTGCAGGAACCAGCGAATTACCGAAAAATTCATGTCCTATCCGCGTCCCCGCGTTCCATTTACATTTCACGGCACCAGCTCCAGCGTCCCGAACACGCTGGCGTTGATCCAGCCGACGTTCTTGTCACGGCCCGCGATGAAAATCGATCCCACGAAGTTCTGCCGGTCGTAGGTGCCGTCATTATCGCAGTACGCCACCATGAATCCCATCACCTTGCCCGTCTCGAGCGTCAGCGGGACATTGTCCGTGCGGGTGTCGCTGAAGTCCTCTCCGAAAATCCGGATGGCGATCTCCCAGGTGCAGATGTCTCCGTTTTCGATCCTCGCGACCTCCATGTGATCCGAGAGGTTCTTCGTGCGTCCGTCCGCGCCCGCGTCCACGGCCGTTCCGTTCAGCGCGACATGATAGGCGAAGGCATTGTAGCTGTACTGATGGTTGCCGCCGGACGCGTTCTCGTCGATGAACACTTCCACGCAGTCGTCCTGCCAGTAATTGGACAGGGGATCCGGGTACTGGTCCGAGACCGCGTCGTCCCGGATCTCGACCAGAAGGCAGAGCCGTTCCGGGGTCCAGGCGATCTTGTACCGGCCGGTGAAATCTTCGGCCGCGGGCGGAGCGCCGAGCCACACATGGTCGATGTCGCCCCATGCCGCATCACCCCAGACCGGATCGTCGGCCCGGCCGTCCACGATGACCGGTGCCGCGGACCCGGGCGCCGCGTTGTGCCCGGCCTCGGAAAAGGGCTGTGGACTCATGGGAATGGTGATGAGCGTGTCTCCGGAGACCGTCGTCTCCACGGACGCATAACCGCAGACATGGCGGCCTTCGGCATCCTTTGCGGTTTTGGTCGTATAGGCCATGAGACGCACGGATTTTCCGTCCGGCCGGGCAGGGGCGGAGGGTTTCGGCATGCCGATGCGCGTTTGAAGCCTGCGGACCGCCGCGTCCGCGAGGGATGCGGCACCGCCGGTTTTCATGAATTTTCCGGTCGCGGGCATGCCGTTCCCGCCGGATATCCGCACCAGGTAGAGGCCGTCCGGCAGTCCGGTGAGCCCGAAATCCGCGGACACGCTCCGGCCCGCGGCAGAGGGGGACGGTCCCGCGTACAGCCGCCGGCCCAGGACGTCGAAAACCTCGATCCGTTCCCCGGAACCGGCTGATACCCAGTCCAGGGACACTTTATCCCTGCAGGGATTCGGGAACGCCAGGACAGAGGCGGATTTCGGCATGAGTCCGGACCGCCCGGCGTTCACGGCCGATGCATCGACCTGAAAGGACAGGGGCGAAGCGGTTCCGCTGACCGCGCGGACGAGCGTATCCGCACCGGCCAAAGCCACGAAATGCGCTCCTTCCACCTTCAGGCCGGTGGCGGAGTCCGTGATCCAGACCTGTACCGTGGCCGCGGGAACCGCGGCCGGCCGGAAGGCCGTGCACAGGGCGGCCAGTGCGACCGATATCAAGACGTTGCGTATGCGTTTCATGCGTTCGGCCTCCGTTCAGCGGATCAGGGTTGTGCGGGATGGATGAGGAGGAAAGGACCTTCCCCGCGGTGGTTAATAATGACGAAAATTCCTATTATTATATCGAATAATCCCTTAAGAGTCAAGTAAAAGGATGTAATATCAGTGGATTATAACGGTTACAGGCTGAAAGCCTTTCAGAGCCGACAAGAACCGGAATCTGTCCGCGAGCGCATTCCCCAGTCCCGCGATGCGGGCCACGGGGAGCTTCAAATCAGCCGGTTGAAATCCTTTTGTTGTATATTGAAATGGGTCTGCATGCAAACGATTTTGGATTTATAGTAAGCATAAACAATAGCTTATGTGTTTTATTCGCAGGTTTGGCGTAGAATTTGTAGAATGAATATTCGAGGATTCATTCCAGGGAAACAGGCATGGCCGCACGAAAAATAAAAATTGCCTTGATCGAGGATTCACAAACTGTCCGGTTTTTTTATAAATCCGTATTCGAAAAAGCCGGATTCGAGGTGTTCGAGGCTGAGAATGCAACGGCAGGCTGGGACGTGATCTGCGAACGCAGACCCGACATCATTGTTCTCGACATGATGATGCCCAAGATTCCGGGCATTGAACTGCTGAAACGGATCCGTTCGGTCGGCTTCTGCCAGGATACGCCCGTGCTGGTGCTGTCCGCGGTCAAGGACCAGGACAAGGTGCAGGAAATCATTCAGTCGGGCGCAAATCAGTTCGTGCTGAAGGGCATGGACTCGCCGGAGCTGATCCGCGAGCAGGTGTATAAACTGCTGAAGGATAAAGCGGAGAAAAAGGTCATCCAGAAGCTGAACGGGGAGGAACCCGGAGAATCGAAGGAGGAATCCGGGGATCCGGGAATGGACCGGTTGTTCTGGTGGCATTGAACGGTGTGCCGCTCGCTTTGAAAAAGTGCGCGGCACATGCTTCCTTGTGAATGAAAAAGCCTCCCGCGACAGGAGGCCTTTTTTTATCCCGTAGGGGCGACGCGGCGCTTCGCCTTTACGGAAAACGGATACGCGGAAGCGGGAGCCTCCGCGTTGATGATAAACGAAAACCTCCCGCGGGCCGAAGGCCCGCGGGAGGTTTTTTACTTTATGATCGGATTTATCGCGACGCGACGAACGGCCGCAGGTGCCGGCCGAAATGCGCCTCGAGGTTCGACGCGTATCCGTCCGCGTGATCGCGCAGGACCGAGGTCAGCACGTCGCGGAACTTCAGTTTTCCGTCCGTCCCTTTTTCCGTGAGCACGGATCCGAAGGTGACGTGCAGGACCTGCCTGGCGTCGAACTGGTCGAGCAGTCCGGCGAGGTCGGCGTCCGTCAGCCCGTCCGCGGGCGGGGCCTTTTCAAGCACGGCGGACACGTGATAGCTGGCCTTGTCCGTCTCGTACCGGTCGCGCGCCAGGCTGTAGATCTGCCGGAAGAGCGCCGGGTCCGCGGACGCGACTGTGCGAAGCGCTTCGAGCCAGCTGGTGCCCGCGGTTTTCAGGTGCACGAGGCCGGCCGTCTCCTCTGCCGCGATCGGGTACACCGCGAACTTGTCCGACCCGGAATGCAGGCTCAGCTTGTAGGGGCCAAGCGTGCGCGCGATCGACGCGTGCATGGCGAAATCGGCCCGGAACGCGGCCAGATCGCCGATGTAATCCACGCCCTTCTCGAAACGGCCGAGAAAGCGGGGCGCCAGCCCGGCCCAGGTCACGCCGAGCCGTTTCAGTTCGGAGGCCACGATCGCGTGCTCCGCGGGCGTCGTGGGGCTGTCGGTCTCGTCCACCGAGATTTCGAGGTCGAAGGGCCGGCCGGTCATGACGGATTTCAGGTGCCGCACCAGGTCCGACACATGGGCCACGGCGCGTCCGTATTTCACTGCCGCGCGCAACACCTCTTCGTCGGTGAGCTTGATTTTCCCCTTGTCGAACCGGAATTCACGGCCCGCGTAGCGGCGCAGAAAGTCCGGCCACTTATCCTCGAGCGATTTCCAGGGAAGGGCGTCCGCGGCTTTCTGCAGGGCCTTCACGTCCGCGGTTCCGGCCGCATTGTCCACGTGCGCGCCCGGATCGAGCGTGTACCCGTTGAAGCCCGCGGACGCGCAGATGTCGATGTCCTCCGTGGTTTTCAGGTGGTCCGCGTCGCATCCGAAGCCGTCGCGCCAGCCCTCGCAGAAGACGCCCCACAGCGCGTCGTCCATGACGCGGCCCGCGGAGCGATCTGCGCGCGCCATCTCGCGCATCGACTGCTGGGCGAACACCGGCGCGATGCGGCCGCCCACGGCGCGCAGGGCGCGGATGTGGCCGGGCGTGGCCAGTCCCAGCCGGTCGCCGAATCCGGCCGAGGTTTTCAGGCCCAGCGGCACGGGGGCAAGGAAGGGCAGGCGCTTGCGCAGGGCCGCCGCGTTCGCGGCCTCGGCCGGCCCGAGGAAGAGCCTGCGGCCCTCGACGTCCGTGGACGTTCCCTGGAATTCGGCCAGAACCCGCTCCGCGTCTTTCGGGGCGAGGGCGGCCAGGGTCGGCCTTCCGCCGACCGAAGTGAATGCGAAAGAAACGCCCTCCGATTCCGCGACGGAACGGGGCGCGATGTTCAGGCTGCGTATCGATTCGAATGGATTCATGATGGTCCTCCGTGAAGCGGATCGGTTTCGTTTGGATTCCGGCGGAACGGCCCGCGGCCGGGCCGTCCGGTTCACATCTTGAACGCCCGTTTGACCAGGCGGTAGGCGGTTTCCTCGATCATGTCCTCCGCGTCCTCTTCGTCCACGATGCCCCGGACGACGAGGCCTGCGATCCAGTTCGCGTCCACGCGGCGCGACAGGTCGTGCCGGGCCGGGATGGACGGGAAGGCCCGGGTGTCGTCGATGAAGCCGGTGGTGTTGTACAGGCCGGCCGTTTCCATGACCTGCTCGCGGTAGCGCATCATGCCGTTCAGGCTGTCGTGGAACCACCAGGCCGGACCGAGTTTCAGCGCGGGATAATGGCCCGCGAGCGGCGCGAGTTCGCGGCTGTACACGGTTTCATCGAGCGTGAAGAGCACCATCGTCAGGCGGCTGTCGTTTCCGAAACGCGACAGCAGGGGCCGGAGCGACCGGGTGAACTCGCCCTGCACCGGGATGTCCGCGCCCTTGTCCGGGCCGAATTTCGCGTACAGGTCCTGGTTGTGGTTGCGGAAGGACCCGGTGTGCAGCTGCATGACCAGTCCGTCCTCGACGCTCATGGCCGCGCTCTCGATCAGCATGTGTCCGGTGAACCGGAACGCGTCCTCGGCCGTGGCCTTGCCCGCCAGCGCCCGGCCGAATATCGCCTCCGCCTCGGAACCGGAGAGGATTTCCGTGTGCGCGGTCACGGCCGCGTGGTCCGTGGCCGAGGCCCCCATGGATTTGAAGAAGGCGCGGCGGTTTTCCAGCGCCGCGATGAAGTCCTTGTACCCGCGGATCGAGATGCCGGAGCGCTCGCCGAGCAGACGGATGCTCTGCTCCCAGTCCGCGGCGTCGAGGTTCACCACCGCATCCGGCCGGAACGTCGGGATCACGTTTCCCTTCCATCCCGATTCCCGGATCGCCTTGTGGTGGCCGAGCGTGTCTGTGGCCGCGTCCGTTGTGGCCAGCGTCTCGATGCGGAATTTCTCGAACAGGCGGCGCGGCCGGAATTCCGGTGACGCCAGGCATTCCGCGATGCGGTCATAGATCCGGTCCGCCGATTCCGCGGACGGCTTTTCGCTCACTCCGAAGACGGTCACAAGCTCGTGGGACAGCCAGCATCCGCTGGGCGTGCCGCGAAAGAGGTGGAAGCGCTCCGCGAACGCGCGCCAGATCTTCCGGTGGTCCTTTTCAACCGGCCCGCCGTCGCGGCGCGGAACGCCGAGGGACTCGACGGCGATGCCCTGGGAATACAGCATGCGGAACACATAATGATCCGGAATGATCAGCAGGTCGACGGGTGTGCCCCAATCATAATCGGGGTCCGAGAACAGCCGGGGGTCCACGTGCCCGTGCGGGCAGACCAGGGGCTTGTCCTTGACCCGTTCATAGAGTTTCGCGGCGATTTTTTTCCGGCCGGGATCGGGTCCGAAGTAGCGGTCTTCGGGGAGATGGATGTTCTTCATTCGCACCTGCCTGTTCGGTTTGGGGCCGCGGGGGAACCGATCCTCCGCGGCTGATTCCGTTTCAGGTTCCGTCCGGAGCGGGAACCCGGTCACAGTCCGATGAACAGCGGATTTTTTTTGTTTTCGATCAGGGTTTTCGTGAGGCTGCCGACCATGAATGCGAGCGGTCCCTTTTTCGCATGCGCGCCGGCCACGATGAGATGCGCCCACTGCGCGTGCCGTTCGGCTACCGCGTCGACAATGCCCTGGGAGGTCCATTCGGTTTCCACCTGCGCGACGCTGTAAGATTCCGCGTAGCCGGCCGCGAGATTCAGCGAGGCCTCAGCCTCGGCTTTTTCGCCGCCGGCCCGGACCAGCCGCAGATGGACCTTTTCAGGGACGAAAGCCTGCAGGCACTCGCGGAAACTGGACGCGGCCGCCGGACTTGCGTCCCAGGTTGCGAGGATGCGGATGATGCCTTCCGGGTATTCCCATTCCGGCAGAGATTCGGTGATTCCCAGTATGGGCGTCGACGAATGGGAGAGAAGCTGGTCGAGTCCATCGCCCGGTTTGTCGTCGGTTCCGAACCTGAAATAGGTGCGAAGACCGGTCACCACCAGGTCGTACAGCCCGGAACGGTCCACAATGGATCGGCTGGGTGTGCCCTGGAGTTCCGCCTCGCGGCTGGAAACGCCGTGCCTGCCGCAAACTTCACGGAAGGACGCCAGCAGTGCGGAGATGCGGACTTCCGCTTCTTCGATCCGGTGCTTTTCAAGGTTCTGCGCGTAATGACTCCCGCCGAGCGGGATCGGGCCGATGCCGTCCTCGATCGCCCTGACGTCGAGAACGACAAGCCCGTGCACTTCCGCGTTCCAGGGTTTGGCGATGCGGCAGGCCGCTTCAATCGCGGCATTGCAGAACGGGGAAGGATCGAGGGGCACGAGTATGCGTTTGATCACGGAATGGCTCCCTATTGATGCCGATCAATCGGATGGAAACGGATTTCGGGGACTGAGGAACCCGAGCTGTGTGCGGCGTAACACCGTGTGTGTAAACCGGTTTAACAGCAGGCGGTTCGTTTAGTAAAACGTTGTTTTTTAACAACCTAATATTACGACATTTTTCGAAAAAGGCAAGGGGAAAAAAATGAAAAGAAGTTCATAGTTCCGAGTTCATGGTTCATAGTTCCCCGCCCAGCCCGGAGCGTGGAAGCTGCAGTTCCGAAAAGAGTTGTAGGTCCGAAATGGTCCACTTCGCGGACCCATTTATCCAAATAATGATTGATTATTGAAGGTCCGGTTTTGCCGGACCAAGCAATGTGATTTATTCGTTATTGAAGGCCCGCATCCTCATGCGGGTCTTTCGGCCAAAGGGAAATCGATAGTCCTCGGAACCCTGGACAAAAAATGTCCGAAAGCCTCGCTGAGAAAATGCTCGCGCCCCGAAGGGGCGTATCAGACTTACAACTTCCTCCACAGACTGTTCAGGCACTTCACCAGAACCAGCGCGCTCACAGCGGACCACGCGAGCAGGCCGAATCCCCACGCCCATCTCCCGTACAGAAAATTTCCCACCGTGAACAACGCGGACCATATCGTAGAGCATCCCGCGGCCCAGCCGAGCAGGACCATCGGCAGGCTTTCCCCTCCGCCTGCCGCATCCGCCTCAGTGATTCCCGCCTCTTTCCGGATGGCCGTCCATCCGGGTCCGGCTGGACGAACTTTCTGATAGAATGAAATCAGGGTTCTTCTGTCCGTTTTCGGTCCGAGATAAACGGTGAGCATCCAGCACACCGTGGTGAAGGCCACGGTGATGAGCAGGCCGGCATGTGTTGGAAGCAGAATGCCGTTTCTCCGAAGGATCAGGAGAAAGACGGAAACCGCGAATGACGCGGTCATGGCCGCGATCTCGGCCCAGGCGGTGACCCGCCACCAGAACCACCGGACCAGATAGAGCAAGCCGGTTCCCGCGCCGATCTGCAGGATGAGGTCGAACGCGTCCTTGGCCGTGTCGAGCAGAAAGACCAGGCCGGACGCGGCGAGGAAAAGCCCCGCGGTCGCGGCGCGGCCGGCCGCAACGTAATGCTTCTCAGTGGCATCCCTTCGAATAAACCTGCGGTAGAAATCATGCACGAGGTACGAGGCGCCCCAGATTCAGATGGGTGAGCACGGTGGATGAGGTGGCCGCGATGAGACCGCCCACCATCAGGCCGACGAAACCGGCGGGGAGAAAGACCAGCATGGCGGGATAAGCGATATCGTGCCCCAGCAGGCGGGGATCCAGGCCGGGAAATGCGGCCTGTATGTCCGACAATTGCGGGTAGACGATCAGGGAGGCCAATGCCACCAGTATCCACGGCCACGGACGGAGGACGTAATGCGCCACGTTGAAGAACAATACGGCGCCGAGCGAATCCTTTTCCGATTTTGACGCGAGCATGCGCTGGGCGATGTAGCTCCCGCCGCCCGGCTCCGAACCCGGGTACCAGACCGCCCACCACTGCACGGCCAGGGGCACGATGAACACGGCCACAGCCATGTCCATATTGTTCCGGAAATCCGGGAGCAGGTTTAAAAAATGGATGCCGCCCGGACCCTGAAGGGCGGACACTTTTTCCATGAGACCCTCCAGGCCGCCGACCTGGGGCAGGCGCACGGCGAATACCGCGGCCGCGATCACGGCCGTCATCATGACAACGAACTGTATCATGTCGATGACGAGTACGCCCCAGAGCCCGGAGTGCGCGGCGAATGCGACGTTCAGAATCCCCACGGCGATGAGGGTCTGCCAGCGGGGCAGGCCGAAGAGAATGCCCGCGATCTTACACGCGGCGAGGTTCACGGTCGCGAGAATCATGCAGTTGAAGAACAGGCCGAGGTACACGGCGCGGAACCCCCGAACGGCACCGGCGGCGCGGCCGGAATAGCGGATTTCGTAGAATTCCAGGTCGGTCAGCACGCCCGACCTGCGCCACAGCCGGGCGTAGAAGAACACCGTGGCCACGCCTGTGAGCGTGAAGGCCCACCAGACCCAGTTTCCGGCCACGCCGCTGCGGCGCACGATGTCCGTGACCAGGTTGGGCGTGTCGCTCGAGAAAGTCGTGGCCACCATGGAGAAGCCGGCCAGCCACCAGGGCACGGACCGGCCCGAGGCGAAGAATTCGGACGTGCTCCGGCCGGCTCTTCGGGCGAAAAACAGAGAGGGCACGAAGCAGACCACCAGGGAGGCGGCGAGTATGACCCAGTCCAGGGGCTGGAAGTGCATGGTTTGAAATCCTTGAATAAATAAAAACACCACGGAAAAAGACAAGGAGTTACACGGAGAAAGATGACCCCATCCCTCGATTTTCAACCCGGAACTCTGAACTCGGAACACGGAACTTTCGAGACGTCCGATAGTAGCCTTTCATAAAGTAACCAATCTCGCCGAAAATAGCAAGCGGCACAGTGAAGGCCGGCCGGGTTTTAGCGCTTGCTTCTTATCCCGAAAAAAGCTACTTTTTTACGACCATCAGGCCGGTACCGGCGCAGGCGAACGGAAATCCGATCAGCGGGGGCGCGGCATGACAGAAGAGAAAAAAGAACCGAAACGGGAAGAACCCAAGCCGGGGGAGGGGAGAAAGCTCGGCAGACGGGACTTTCTGCAGGGCCTGTCCACTTTGCCCGTGCTGGGGCTTTTCGGCGCGGCCGTGGTCCAACAGGAACGCTTCGACAAAAAGCAGAAAACCAAAGCGGCCGGGACCGCAAAACCCCGGGCCGGAAGCGTTTCGGATCTCAACGTGGCCTTGCTCGGCGCAGGCGCCCAGGGAGAGGTGCTTCTCAATGCCATGCTCAAGATACCGGGTCTCCGGTTCAGGGCCGTGTGCGACATCTGGACGGAGTACAACCGGAAGAAAACCGTGAACCTGCTCCGCAAGTACAAGCACAACCCGAACGCCTACGAGAACCACGAGGACATGCTGGCCCGCGAAAAGGACCTGGACGCGGTGGTTATCGCCACGCCGGACTTCTGGCACAGCCGTCACGCGGTCGATTGCATGAAGGCCGGCCTGCATGTGTACTGCGAAAAGGAAATGTCGAACACGCTTGAGGGCGCCAGGCGCATGGTCGTGGCCGGCCGCGAGACGAAGCGCCTGCTCCAGATCGGCCACCAGCGGAGGAGCAATCCCCGCTACATCCACTGCCGCGAGCGCATTCTCGGCGAGGCCGGCATGATCGGCCGCATCGCCACTGTGGGCGGTCAGTGGAACCGGTCCGCCCAGCCGGACCTCGGATGGCCGGCGCGGTACGCCATGCCCGCGGACCGGCTCAAACGGTACGGCTTTCAGTCCATGGCCCAGTTCCGCAACTGGCGCTGGTACAAGGGGCTGGGCGGCGGGCCCATCGTGGATCTCGGATCGCATCAGATCGACATCTACAACTGGTTTCTCGGCAGCCGGCCCGTCGCGGTCACGGCCAACGGGGGCATTGATTACTATCCAGCGTCCACGCACGAGTGGTACGACACGGTCATGGCCGTGTACGAGTACGAAACCCCGGCCGGAAGGACGCGCGCGTTCTACCAGACCCAGACCACGAATTCCAGCCAGGGGTATTTCGAGAATTTCATGGGCGACACGGGCACTTTGCTGATCTCCGAGTCCGCGAACCGCGGCGCCGTGTACCGCGAGCCGTCCGCCCCGGCATGGGACGAATGGGTGCGGCGGGGCATCGTGACCGCGCCCGTGCTGGCTGAGGACCCGGCCGCGGACGCCGCCGTGCTCGACGTGCGTGAAACCGTGTCCCCGGAGAAATACGGCCTGCCGGTTGAATTCACGGACCCCTATCACAAGCCGCATCTCGAAAATTTTTTCGACGCGGTGCGCGGAAACGCGGTCCTGAACTGTCCCGGAGAAGCCGGTTACGAATGCGCGGTGACGGTGCTGAAGGTGAACGCCTCGGTCGAGGCGGCGCGGCGGCTCACATTCGATCCCAAAGAATTCGAGGTCTGACATGGCCCCCTTCACCCGCATCCCGCACCAGGTCCGGGACGAAAACGCTTCGGGCGACCGGCTGACGCTCATTGCGCTGACCGTGATGCGCGTCGCGATCGGATGGCACTTCCTCTATGAGGGACTGGCCAAATTGCTCAAGGCGAACTGGTCCGCGGCCGGATACCTGCTCCAGTCGAAGTGGCTGCTGGCCCCGGTCTTCAAGTGGATGGCGAACACACCGGACGTGCTGGCGGTCGTCAATGCCATGAATATATGGGGCCTCATCGCCGTCGGCCTGGGCCTCATTGCCGGCGCGTTCACGCGACTCGCGGCCTGCGCGGGCATGCTCCTCATCCTCCTGTACTACGTGTGCAATCCGCCCCTGCCCGGGCTTTACTACAGCATTCCCATGGAGGGGAATTACCTCGTCGTGAACAAGAATATCGTCGAGCTCGCGGCCCTGCTCGTCATCGCGGTGACGTCCACGGGGCGTTTCGCCGGATTGGACCGCCTGCTCGCGCACTGGTTCCGGAAAAGGAGTCCGAAGTCATGAAGAAACGCATCCGTTTCCCCGGGTGGGTCGCGGCCGCCCTGTTCGCGACCGCGGCATGCGCCGTGCCCGTGTCCGGCCAGGCGCTCAAGCCGCTGGACATCAAACTGCCAAAGCCCATGTTCGTGGGCACGCCGCAGAACCTGCGCGTGCCGAACCTGGAAAAGCCGGCCGGCGGCCCCAGGCCGGCCTTTCTCGCGCCCGCGGGCACGCGGAACCTGGCGTTGAACAAGCCCGTCATCAGCACGGATGACGCGCCCATCATCGGAGAGATCAGCCAGATCACGGACGGCGACAAGGAGGGCGCGGACGGCAGTTACGTCGAACTGGGCCCCATGCACCAGCACGTCACCGTGGATCTCGGCGCCGTGAGCACGCTCTACGCCGTGGTCGTCTGGCACTTTCACCAGCAGCCGCGCGTGTATTTCGACGTGGTCGTCCAGACCGCGGAGGACGCGGCGTTCACGAAGGGCATCCACACGCTGTTCAACAACGACGTCAACAACTCGCTGAAGCTCGGCGCAGGAACCGACAAGAACTACGTCGAGACTTCCGAGGGCAGGCTCATTGACGCGAAGGGCGTGAAGGCCCGGTACGTGCGGCTTCACTCCTGCGGCAACAACAACAATGAACTGAACCACTTCATTGAAGTGGAAGTGTACGGCAAGCCCCTGAAGTGAGGCGTGCCGGTTTCGGAGCGGGGCGCGCGGCCGGCGGCGGCCCGGCGCCCCCCTCGCGGGCGGACATTGCCGGATCCGAAAAAAACAATTGCCGCTGTCCTGCTGGCGATCGGCCTTGCCGCGGGCCTGCGTTTCGCGGGCCTGGCAGGCAGGCCCATGCACACGGACGAGGCCGTGCACGCGGTCAAGTTCGGCGGTCTGCTCGAAGGCCGCGGGTACGCCTATGACCCGCAGGAGTACCACGGCCCCACGCTCAATTATTTGACGCTCGTTCCCGCGCTTTTGTCCGGACAGAGAAAATTCGAGGATCTGACCGAACAAACGCTCCGTTTCGTTCCCGCTTTTTTCGGAACCGCGCTCCTGCTGTGGATGCTCCTCCTGATTCCGGTCATCGGCAGAACAGCCGTTCTCGGCGCAATGCTGTTCGCGGCTGTTTCCCCGTCTCTCGTCTTCTACAGCCGCTATTACATCCAGGAATCCCTTCTTCTGTTCTTTGCCGCGGGCCTGGTCACGTGCGTGGTCCGCTACAGCCTGCGTCCATCTTTTGCATGGGCCGCTGCCGCGGGGCTCTGCGCCGGCCTGATGCACGCGACCAAGGAAACCTGCGTGATCGCCTGGGCCGCCGCGGCAGCCGCGGGGCTCATCCTTTTGTTCTTCGGACGGGGAAAGGCGGCGGATCGTCCGAAACCGAACTGGGCGCATGCCGCGGCCGGCCTGGCCTGCGCCGCCTTTGTTTCCGGCCTTTTCTTCTCTTCGTTTTTCAGTCATCCCGCCGGCATACGCGATTCCCTGCTGGCGTACGGCGCCTATTTCAGCCGCGCCGGGGAGTCCAAGCACCTTCATCCCTGGTTTTATTACTTCCACATTCTGGGATGGTGGAAAGCGCGAACCGGTCCCGTGTGGTCCGAGGCGCCGGTCCTGATTTTCGGCTTCATTGGAATCGCGTCCGTTTTCGGCTCAGGCGGAAAGCAGCTCCGTGCGCCCGAGAGAGCGGCGTCCCGTTTTCTCGTTCTGTTCACGGTTTTCCTGACGGTTGCGGTGAGTATGATCCCGTACAAAACGCCGTGGAACCTGCTCCTGTTCTGGGGCGGATGGATGATCCTGGCCGGGATGGGGCTCGGTCATCTGCTGCGCCGGTTCTCCGGACCCGTGCGGAGAAATGCCGCGTTTCTCGCTTTTGCGGCTTCAGCGGTTTTTCTGCTCCGCCAGTCCCTTTTGGCGGTCACGGCTTTTGACTCCGATCCCAGAAACCCGTATGTGTACAGCCACCCCGGTGAGGACCTCGATATCCTGTCCGAATCCGTCATGGCCGCGGCTGACGCGTCTCCTGAAGGCCGGGAACTTCGTGTCGATGTAATCGTGCCGGAACACGGATACTGGCCCCTGCCCTGGTCCCTGCGCCGGCTGAACGCGGTCGCATGGCGCGACACCGTGGACGCGGCCGCTTCCAGGCCGGCAGTCGTTCTATCGGTCCCTGAACAGAGGGACAGGCTCGGGCACTGGCTGATCGAAACCCCTCCTCCCGGTGAGCGCTTTCTCTTCGTGCCGCTCTTCGACAGACCCATGGAGATCAGGCCCGGGGTTGCGGTCGAAGGATGGGCGCGGAAGGATGTCGCGGACCGCATGACCCGATGACCCCTGATTTTACGAACAGTACCGGTGCCATGACCCGCTTCTCCGGAATCAAGGGACTCCTTCGCTTCCGACGGGATCTCATGCACACAGCTTTTGAGGTGATTCTGGCGCCAGGGCCGGATCCTGCGGTTGCGGAGCAGGCCGCGCATGAGGCGTTCAGGACGGCGGAAAATCTCGAATTGGAATTCAGCCGATTTATTCCGAACAGCGATGTGTCGCGCATCAACAAGCTTGAGGCCGGCGCGTCCGTGCGCGTCTGCGCGGATACATACGAATGTATCCGCCGCGGCCTGGAGATACAGGCGATGACCGGAGGCGCATTTGACGTCACGGCCGGAAGCGGCGGGGAAGAACCGGATGAGGAATCGTCCGATTCTCCAAACCGGATTGCGGATTCTCCCCGCCTTGTTCTGAACAGAGACACATTTGAGGTCCGCGTCTTGAGCCGCGCCCTTCTGGATCTCGGCGGCATCGGCAAGGGATACGCGGTGGACCGCATGATCGATGTTCTGAAAGAATGGGACATCGCCGATGTACTGGTGCACGGCGGTCAGAGCGCGGTGGTCGCGACCGGCAGGCCCGAAGGATTGTCCGGCTGGCCCGTCACTTTGCGCCGACCAGCCGGTGTTCCGGATTTCCCTGTCCCGGAGGCGGAGACAGCCGGCCTCATCCGACGCATGGAGCTGAGCGAAAGAGCCATGGCCGCGTCCGGCCTGGAGAAGGGACTGCATATCATTGACCCGCGCACCGGGCATCCGGCCCAGTCGCGTATTGCGGCCTGGGCTTTCGCGGACGACGCGGCGACTGCGGATGGTCTGTCCACGGCTTTCATGGTCATGGAACCGGAGGCTGTGCTTTCCTTCTGCCGGACGCATCCGGACGTGCAGGCCATTCTGGTCACGGATGAAGGGGAGGTCTTCAAATCCGATAACCCCGGGGAGTCCCCCTGGGACTCCGGGGATTTACCCGCGGTGTCGTCCCTAAAACGAGGCGAATGACATGAGGGCTGCATTTTTAACGGCCATCCGGAAATTCGAAATCCGGGACATCCCGGATCCTGAAATCGTGAATGACACCGACGTGCTCGTCCGCATCCGGATGGTGGGCGTCTGCGGTTCGGACGTCCATTACTACAGAACCGGACGGATCGGGCATCAGGTCATCGAGTTCCCGTTCATCCTCGGGCATGAGGCCGCGGGAACGGTCGAACGGACCGGAAAGGCCGTCACCCGGGTGAAGGCCGGACAGCGCGTGGCCATCGATCCGACCGCGGCATGTGGCCGGTGCGACCAGTGCCGGTCCGGTCGTGAGAACACCTGCAGAAATCTGCTGTTCGTCGGATGTCCGAAACAGCTGGACGGAGCGCTCCGCGAATTCGCCGTGCTTCCCGAGACCTGTTGTTTCCCGGTCGGGGGCGGAACCTCCTTTGAACGCGCGGTTCTGTCCGAGCCGCTGGCCATTGCCGTGTATTCGGTTGAAAAATCCCGTCTCCCTGAAGGCGGTTCGGCCGCTGTGCTGGGCGCGGGTCCCATCGGGATGTCCGTGCTCCACGTGCTCCGGACACGGAATGCCGGCGCTCTGTACATCACGGACAGAATCGAATCGCGGCTCGGTTTCGCGGCCGCACTCAATCCGAAATGGGCGGGCTTTCCGGACAATCCCGACGCGGTGGATGAAATCCTGCGGCTTGAGCCGCTTCAACTGGACGTGGTCTTTGAGTGTTCCGGAGATCCGGAAGCCGTCAGCCAGGCGGTTCGTCTGCTCAAGCCCGGAGGCACGCTCGTGCAGATCGGCATTCCGGAATCGGACGCGCTCACTCTGCCCATACACGAACTGAGGCGGAAGGAAATCACCCTTCTGAACATCCGCCGGCAAGCCGGGTGCACGGAAAAGGCGCTCGACCTGCTGGAAAGCCGCAGAGTCGACATGGACGCCATGGCGACGCATATTTTTCCGCTGGCGCAAACCGCGGACGCATTCGAAACCGCGGCCGGATACACGGACGGAGTCATGAAAGCCATGATCCGCATCGACAGGGAAGGGGAAGGCCGGCCGTGAGCGGGAAAGTGTCCATGAAAAAATGCGGTCTGGTTATAGGCCTGGATTCCAGCACCACGGCGACCAAGGTCATCGCATTTGACGCGAAGGGCCGTATCGTCAGCCGGGCCAGCCGTCCCATTGCGCTGTCCTCGCCGGTTCCGGGCGCGTATGAGCAGGATCCGGAGGACTGGTGGGCTTCCGCGGCCGGGGCTCTCGCGGGGGTGTGCCGAGAAGTCGGTCCGGACCGTATAGAGGCACTGGCCATTTCCAATCAGCGGGAGACATTCGTCGCCCTGGATCGTTCGGACAGGCCGGTAAGGCCGGCCATTGTGTGGCTCGATGAGCGCTGCAGGGACGTCGTCGGGCCTTTCAGCCGGGTTGTCGGGCCGGCCGTTCTGCACCGCATCACCGGAAAGCCGGTCGATTACGCGCCGGTCGTATACCGCCTGGCCTGGATGAAAAAACACGAACCCGGCCGGTTCCGCAGGACCGCGATGTTCTGCGACGTGCAGTCCTGGCTGGTGCGTCGGCTGACCGGCGTTTTCGCGACCAGCTGGGCGGCCGCGGATCCGTTGGGCCTGTTCGACACGAGGCGCAAGATCTGGTCGCCCGTCATCCTGTCCGCGCTGGGTCTGTCCGCGGACCGTCTGCCTGCGGCTTTCAGGCCGGGGACGATCATCGGTCGGATCACGACCGAAGCCTCGAAAAAGACCGGACTCAGGCCCGGCACGCCCGTCGCGGCGGGCGGCGGGGACGGTCAGGCCGCGGGTTTGGGCGTCAATGCCTTGTCGCCTTCGGTCGCGTATGTCAACCTCGGCACGGCCGTGGTGGCCGGCGTGTACAACCCCCGGTACCGCTTCCTTCGCGCATTCCGGACCATGACCGCCTGCTGTGAAGACGGATATGTTTACGAATGCAGCCTCAGGGCGGGCACGTTCTCGACGGACTGGTTCATCCGCAATGTCCTTTTAATCGAGCCGAACCGGGAAACCGGAATCTACCGGAAGCTGGAGGAGGAAGCCCGGAAGTCCGGGGTCGGCAGCGGGGGCGTTCTGTACCTGCCCTATTTGTGCGGCGCCATGAATCCGTACTGGGACATGGACGCGGCCGGGGCGTTCGTCGGGCTGTCCGCGTCTCACTACCGCGGACATCTGTACCGTTCCATGCTCGAGGGCATTGCCTTTGAGCAGAGGTTCGCGATCGAAGCGGTCGAGAAGGCGGCAGGCTCCAAGGTACGGGAATGCATTGTCATCGGAGGGGGCGCGGCCAGCATCCTGTGGCGCCGCATTCTCGCGGATGTCACGGGAAAGCGCATACGCATTCCCCGGATCGGAGAAGCATCGGCCCTGGGCGCCGCCATTTCCGCTTCCGTGGCCGCCGGATGGCACCGCACCTTCAGGCAGGCGGCGAAGGCTATGACAGGCCCCGGTCAACGCATTGAGCCGGACCCGAAGAACCGGAGGATTTACGACAGGCTTTTCCGCGCCTATGTCCGGATGCATCCGGCGCTGAAGAAGATACGGTCATGATCCGGATGGCCGCGGAAGCGGAGCCGAAATGGCCTGCGGGTATAAAAATATGATTCCTTTAATGATTGAATATTCACGAAAAGATTCGATGCGCAAAAACGAACATCACATCACAGTAACCTCTGAAGCCCTACTCCGAAACGCGCGAACAATGATGAACTGACTGGCGCAGGATGAATCTAAAGTATAAAAATGGATAAGGTTTAGTAAAAGTTTTTTTTTACTTGCTTTTTTCGAAATTTAAAACTACTTTTTAAAGTATCTCAAGAGTGATCTGCTGTGATGTGATTTAACATGTTAAAATAACATCAAGGCTCTAATACCCCGAAATTTAATACCGACACCATTTTCTGTAATCGTCCCATCAAAAGACGAGGCGCATTGCCTTTACTATTGATGCTAAACCGGTTCGCTTGTCCGGTTTTACGAACCATCAAAGATACCGGGACTTCACCCGGCGCCATTCGAAGATTGATCACACCTGTTGTATGATAACCTGATAGCCGAAAACACAAACACAACCTAACCAAGGAAGTGTCTTTATGAAAAACAAAACTGGTCTTCCCGGATCAGCGGATGGATCCGGACGGAATCGCGCCGGTCTTTGTTCGCGCGTCAATTTTGTGCTGGCGGGAATTGTTTTACTGACGGCCTTCCATTCCGTTCTGTCAGCCGGAACCATCCGGGGAAAAGTGACTGCCAGGGAGAGCAAGGATGCGCTTCCGGGCGCGAATGTCTTTGTCAGGGGAACCAGCCTCGGGGCCGCCACTGATTTGAACGGCGCCTTCACGATATCCAATGTGCCGGAAGGCGAGCGGACGCTGGTTGTCTCCTTCATCGGATACACTTCCATGACCGTTGTGCTGAACGTTCCGGAGGACGGCACGGTGCAGAAGGATTTCGCCCTTCAATCCGTCGCTATCCAGGGCAAGCCGGTCGAGGTCAGCGCCCAGGCCCTGGGCCAGATGCAGGGCATCAACCTCCAGCTGTCATCGGACAAAATCGCCAGCATGGTCGGCGAGGCGAGAATACAGGAGCTTCCGGACTTCAATGCCGCGCAGGCCATCAGCCGCCTGCCGGGTGTTTCGACTCTTGAAAGTTCGGGCGAGGCGAATAAAATCGTCATCCGCGGGCTGGCGCCCCAGTTCAACCTGGTGACCGTCGAGGGTGTCAAGCTCACATCCACGGGGAGCACCCAGATGGGCGTGTCGGCCCTGGGCAACACCGCGGGGAACCTCTCCAATGACCGCAGCGTCGACCTCACCATGGTCTCTCCGTATATGATCAAATCCATCTCCGTCTTCAAATCCCTGACGCCGGACATGGACGCCAACTCCATCGGCGGATCGGTGAACATGGAACTGCGCGAAGCGCCGTCGGAACTGCATTACGACCTCCTGTGGCAGTCCGGTTACACCGACAAAACCGAAAACTACGGCAATTTCAGAACGGTCGGATCCGTCAGCAAGCGGTTTTTCGAGGACAAGCTCGGCGTCTATTTTCTGGGGAATATCGAGAAATACGACCGGGACGACGACAATATGAGCGCCAACTACAAGACGGACAGCAAGAATGTCGATCCGGCCACGGGTTACCGGCCTGTCAGCGTGACCCAGGTGCCGCTCAACCGGCATCTTGAAACCCGCAACCGCATGGGCGGCAACCTGATATTCGATTACAAACTGCCGTCCGGCACCATCAAGTCCGTGAATATGGCCACGCGGCTCAAGTCCGATTTCCAGGACAACCGCACGGTCCTGAATTATTTCGACAAGCAACTGAACTTCACGTACCGCGAGGGCGTCAACACCACCGACCTGACCATGAATTCGATCGAGTGGAAGAACGATTTCAAGCGGTTTTCATTCGACCTGAAGGCCTCGCACGCCTCCTCCAAAAATAGCCTGCCCGAATCCCCGTTTGTCGAATTCAAGACCGGCCAGGTGACCACGGGCCCCGTCACATCGAATACCATTCCCGACAGCCTGAAGAAACTGTGGGCCTATCCGGGCGCCGACCTGGTGTACCTCGACAACATCAATTTGTTCAGCTCCCTCTATAAAGAGAACAATACGGCCTTTTACTCGAACCTGAAATTCCCGTTCAACCTGAGTTCGGCCCTTTCGGGATTCCTGAAAGTCGGCGGCGTGTACCGGTTCCAGAAAAACAGCAACGATCAGCAGACGCCCTACGCGAGCATCCGGTCCAGCGGCGAGTTCCAGACGGCCATGGTCAATGATCTCTCGCAGCGGTTCGGGGTCGCGGTCGATCCGGCGACGGCCAAGTTCGCGGGATCGAATTTCATTGGCGGTTCGGAGCTCACCCGGCCCTTCCTGGACGATCAGTTCGGAAGTATTTTCTGGGCGAGCGATCCCCGGATTCCGACCGACATGGCCAGATATCTGTCCGGATCCCCGCAATGGGCCGGGAAAGCCACCGGCGGAGCGGATCAGACGGGCGGATGGTACAACGGCATGTTCCAGCAACTGGCGAATACCTACCGGTACGACGAAGACTACTATGCCACATATCTGATGTCTGAACTCAACTTCAAGAAAGTCATGCTGGTCGGCGGCGCCCGTTATGAGAGAACGGAATCGAAATACAAAGCCTTCAACATGTACGATATGCGCAACCCGGATTCGCAGAACTGCGATACGGTCGTCGCCCATCCGAACAGCGAATTCTGGCTTCCCATGGTGCAGGCCAAGTTCGCGCCGTTCGACTGGTTCGACGTGCGTTACGCGTATACGCAGACCCTGGCCAGACCCGACTATCACCAGATGTCCCCCAAGATCACCTATGACAACCCCAGGAAGAACATCCGGGCCGGAAATCCGAATCTGAAGCCGGCGCATGCCTATAACCACGACCTGATCCTGACCACGCACAGCAACAAGCTGGGTCTTTTCACCGTGGGCGGATTCTACAAGACCATTGAGGATTTCACCTACTACACCACCTATATCCTCCATAAAACGGCGGTTTCAAAGGACATCAAGACGATTAACGACTTCAACATCATGGGCAGCAAACCCGAGGACGGGGCCACGCTGTACACCTATATCAACAGCCCCTATGCGGCCCGCGTGAAGGGCTTTGAAGTGGACTTTCAGACCCGGCTCTGGTATCTGCCCTACGGGCTGGACGGGCTGTTGTTCGGAATCAACTACACCAAGATCGAATCGGAAGCCACGTATCCCCTGCGCGACGAGCGGACCGATTACTCGACCCGTCCGCCGGTCACCACGACGACTGACAGCACGCGCGAAGGCCGCCTGCTGTATCAGCCGAACGATCTGCTGAACGCGTACGCCGGATATGAAATCAAGGGGTTCTCGGCGCGCGTGTCCTTCCTGTTCCAGGGCAACTCCGTCAGTTACGTGGGCGCCTTTGCGGAGCAGGATGGGTATACGCGGGATTATTTCCGCATCGACGCCTCTGTAAGGCAGACCCTGCCGTTCCTCGGCATGGAGGTCTATCTCGACGTGAACAATCTCAACAACCGGAAGAACGAGTCGGCGCAGAGATCCATCGACGGCTTCACGAACGTCAAGCATTACGGTTTGACCGGCAACCTCGGGATCCGGATCCGGCAGTGAGCCGGGTTCCGTCCGGAGTGAGGCATCCGGCGGGCCGTCGGTCCGGCGGCGGCTGGCAATTGAAAATAAAAATCAATTACACTCATTAACCACGAAGGAGGCAGAATCATGAAACGGATCGTCGTTTCCCTGATATCTGCAATGCTGTTGTCCGTATCCCTTTACGCCCAGAAGGATACGGTTGCTGTCAAGGGCATGTATACCGGCGGAGTAGAAGGAGAACTGAACACGGCGGTTCAGGCGGCCATCGATGCCGGCACCCTGTCCAACACCGTATTCAAGCTGAATCATTACGACTGGTATGTGATGACCGGCACCATCGAAGTGCCCGCGGGCCAGACCCTCGAAATCGTCGCCCCGCCCGCCGGAAACACCCAGCAGACCGCCCCGCCCCAGATCCTGTGGACGGCCAGCACCAGCGTGACAAAGAACTTCTTCATCGATGTTTTCGGCGACCTGATCATGAAAAACATCTGGATCCGGTTCGCGGACGCCGCGGGCATTCAGACCGGCACGCCGATCGTGTTCGACGGCGATGTGGACGGGCTCGTCCCCCAGTACGGCACTTTCGAAAACTGCATTTTCGAATGGATGCCCTGTCCGGCCGTGACCGCCTCCGGGTCGGTCTGTATCAGGAGCAAGCGGTTCAACGGCAGTTTCAAAAACTGCTGGTTCCGGAACTGCGTGGACCGGCATTACATGTACTACGGAAGGGCCGTTTCCTTCCCGTTCGACGTTCCGGGCTATCACACGGACAATATCTCCTTCGAAAACTGCACGTTTTCGAATATGGGATACGTGCTGATGCAGGAATCCAACAACTATTCGGATAACGTTCATTTCAATCACTGCACCTTCTACAATGTCGTGATGTTCTCCCTGGAAGCCGGCTGGTGGTACAAGCTCAACGTGAACAACTGCCTTTTCGTGAACGCCTATATGCTGGGGTACATTCCGGCGCAGGGCGATGCCGGCGCCACGGTGATCCTCACACCCGCGGATTCGATCGCGTTTGAAGTTCCGTTCACGGATCAGGACCGTCGCATCCTGTTCACGCACAGCGCCTACTACATAGACACCTGGCTGGTCGACTGGATGCGGGGCGGCTGGGAGAAGAATTACGGAAACACCGCTTGGCGGCCGGATCCCGGAATCACCTCCAAGGGAAATCCCTACAGCGTCGCCCTGTACAAGGCGCGTGATTTCTCGTCCATCCCCTACCCGCGCGCGATGATGGACAGCGTGACGACCTCATTTTTTGATTCAACCGTCGCCCTCGAGGGCGGTGGAACGGCGAAGGCGTTCCCCTTCATCAACAAGAGGGATCTGTACGACGTCACCGTGCTGAGAGACGCGATCGATCCCGGATTCATCACGGCTCCGCTGAATCTGGAGCCGCTCAAGTACTTCCTCGCGGAAAAATGGGACACCAACCTGGATTCCATGTGGGCGTACATGCCCGAAGCCGGATTCGCGCACCAGTGGCCGCTGCCGGAGAATCTGGCCTATACGAACGAGACCCTCAAGGCCGCGGGCATGAGCGGATTCCCGCTCGGCGACCTCTACCACTGGTGGAACCCGGCCGTCCGGGAAGGCGCCACGGATCATTACACCGCGTGGCTGGCCCAGGCGGACGCGGAGCGGACGCAGATCGCAAACTGGCTGGAAAACGGTATCACCGCGGTCAAGGACAGACCCGACAGCCGGAAACCCGGCGACTTCAGTCTGAACCAGAATTATCCCAACCCGTTCAATCCCGTGACGCGGATCGCGTATTCGGTCCCGTCGGCCGGTCACGTGTCATTGAAGGTGTTCAACTCGCTCGGGCAGGAGATCGCCGTTCTGTTCGACGGAATCCGGCAGGCCGGCAAGTATGCGGCCACATTCGACGGATCTGGGCTGGCCGGCGGCGTGTACTTCTATAAATTGCAGTCCGGGGATGTTTCGATCACGCGCAAGCTTGTACTTATGAAATAGCGGTTTTTTCGCTTCATCCCTTCCCGGCTTCGGTGGCTTTCGGAAAGACCCCGGCCGGGACGGGATGAGCGGTTTTTTCGCGGAAGGATTAACAGCAGAAACCATTCACTGATACGACAGGAGAGGAGGTGATCCCGGTTCAGCCGTATCCGTTTTGGATTTCCTGCTTTGACGTACATCTGATTCAGAGGAAAGGAGTGGGAAGATGAGAAAAACAGCAATGGGGTGGATCGCTGTTGTCGCCGCGTTCCTGCTGTTGGGCGGGATTGCGGCACAGGCGCAGACGATGACGCCCGTGAAGACGTGGGGCTTCGAATCCGCCCTGGAGGATTGGGGCGTGGGCGGAGACGGTTCGGCCATCGCGCTGACCGCTGAAAAAGCCGCGGTCGGGGCGCAGTCGGTGAAACTGACGAAGCCCGCCAGCGGCCTGGAGATCAATCTGCAGAACGACGTCTATGAGGATTTTCAGAAGGGTGACCAGTTCAGTTTCCAGATCTGGGTCTCCGCGGCCGACAAGGACAAGGTCAACGGCGTTCAGCTCTTCTGGCAGACCGGGGCAAGCTGGACCTGGAACAGCATCTGGATCAACGGCTCGGATCTGACGGGGGACGCGTGGACCGCGCTTGCCAAGACCGTGGAAACCGATGTGGCCCTTCCCCTCGATCGCATCGGCATCCAGATTCTTTTCAAGGCTGGCAATGAAGCAGCCACACCGACGGTTTACATCGATGACATCGCGGTGTCGAGGCCTGCGGCGGCCAATTTCGTGTCGCAATGGGGCAAGAACGGCAACGCGATGGCGTGGCCGATTCTGAACACGGCCGCGACCCAGGCCGGAGACGCGGGCATCGGCAACGGCGTTAAGCCGACCGGCTGGTCTTCGATCCGCGGCGGATTCGCGCCGTTAACTGCGAGCGAGGATCAGGCGTTCGTCATCACCGGCCAGATGGAGCTGGTGGGCGGCGGCGGCGAATCAGGCTACACGCATCTGCGCTATGCGCTGTCCTTCATCGACAGCACCGCGCTGACCCATCAGAACACGGACACCGCGAAGTGGGTGGAAACCGGCGTTCTGAAGCATTTCGGCTACGAGTTCTGTCCGAGGAGCGGCACGGGCACCGTATCGAACGGCGCCTGGGGCGTGGGCACCGAGGGCATCGTGAAGAACGGCAACTGGAACAGCACGAACTCCAACGGCGGCCCGGCCCTTTCGACAACCTACCAGGCTCCGCGCAATGCGGAGATGGTGGCGGGTGTTTACAACTGGGCGATGTCGGTTCAGCCGCTGGCCGGCGGTGGCAATGAGATCCGCTGGTACATGGTTGAAACAGGCAACAAGTACTGGTACGGCGGCACGATGATCGACACGACCGCGGTGACGGCGAGGTTCAATGCCGTTTCGTTCGGATTCAACAACGATCAGAACGCCACCCAGGTCAATTTCAATGACGTCCAGGTTGCGCTCGGCGAACCGATCACGGTTCCGGAAGCGCCGTGGGAGCCCTTCTACGTGAATCAGTGGGGCAAGAACCCGAACGCCGTGAACTGGCCGATTCTGAACGACGCGACGTTCCTCGACGGCGACGCGGGCATCGGGAACGGCGTTAAGCCGACCGGCTGGTCCTCGATCCGCGGCGGATTCGACGCGGTCGAGGCGACGCTGTCGAAGGCGTTCATCGTCACCGGCCAGATGGAGCTGGTGGGCGGCGGCGGCGAATCAGGGTACACGCATCTGCGGTACGCGCTGTCCTACATCGACAGCACCACGCTTCAGTATCAGAATACGGACTCCGCGAAGTGGAAGGATGCCGTATTGACGAAGCATTTCGGCTACGAGTTCTGTCCGAGGAGCGGCACGGGCACCGTATCGAACGGCGCCTGGGGCGTGGGCACCGAGGGCATTCTGAAGAACGGCAACTGGAACAGCACGAACTCCAACGGCGGGCCGGCCCTTTCGACGACCTACCAGGCTCCGCGCAATGCGGAGATGGTGGCGGGCGTTTACAACTGGGCGATGTCGGTTCAGCCGCTGGCCGGCGGGGGCAATGAGATCCGCTGGTACATGGTTGAAACAGGCAACAAGTACTGGTACGGCGGCACGATGATCGACACGACCGCGGTGACGGCGAAGTTCAACGCCGTTTCGTTCGGATTCAACAGCGACCAGAACGCCACCCAGGTCAATTTCTACGCGGTGCAGGTGGACATGGGCGAACCGATCACGGTTCCGGAAGCGCCGTGGGAGCCCTTCTACGTGAATCAGTGGGGCAAGAACCCGAACGCCGTGAACTGGCCGATCATGAACGACGCGACGTATCTGGACGGAGACGCGGGCATCGGCAACGGCGCGCGTCCGACGGGCTGGTCCTCGATCCGCGGCGGATTTGACGCGGTCGAGGCGACCACCTCGAAGGCGTTCATCGTCACCGGCCAGATGGAGCTGGTGGGCGGCGGCGGCGGAGCCGGATACACGCATTTCCGGTACTCACTGACCTATCAGGACAGCACCACGCTTCAATATCAGTACACGGACTCCGCGAAGTGGAAGGATGCCGTTCTGACCAAGCATTTCGGCTACGAGTTCTGTCCGAGGAGCGGCACGGGCATCGTTTCGAACGGCGCCTGGGGCGTGGGCACCGAGGGCATCGTGAAAAACGGCAACTGGAACAGCACGAACTCCAATGGCGGCCCGGCTTTCGGAACCACCTACCAGGCTCCGCGCAACGCGGAGATGGTGGCGGGCCTCTACAACTGGGGTATCTGCGTCCAGCCGCTGGATGACGGAACCAACGAGCTCCGCTGGTACATGGTGGAGCAGGACAACAAGTACTGGTACGGCGGCACGGTGATCGACACGTCCGCCGTGACGAAGAAGTTCAACGCTGTTTCGTTCGGTTTCAACACCGACCAGGGAGCCACCCAGGTCAATTTTTACGCAGTCCAGGTGGACATGGGCGAACCGTTCGTCGTTCCGACGGCCCCGTGGGAGCCCTTCTATGTCAGTCAGTGGGGTTTCATCGGCGACCGCACGGGCGGATTCACGTTCATTCCCGAGGACTTCGAGGGAAATGCCACCATTTCGGGCACGGCTCCGGCGACGGGCTGGGCCGTTCTGCGCGGCGGATTCCCGGAACCGGTGACGCCCACGGTTGAAAAGGCGCTCATCGTCACCGGCAAGATGGAATTCACGGGCGGCGGTTTCGAAAGCTGGGCGAGCCTGCGTTTCGGCGTGTTCCACAGCGACAGCGCGGGACAGGTGGACGCGACACCGGCCGAGGAGACGAAGTGGACGGGAACCGAGAATCATCATTCCGGTTACCTCTTCCTGCCCCCGAGCGGAACCAACACGACTGTGGCATGGCAGGGCATCGGTCTGTCCGGAACGATCGGCGCGGTCGTCGACCGTCCGTGGATCAGCACCAACGGCGCCAATGACTATGTGCTCGGCAGCGCGGCGCAGGTTCCCGCGGGCGCGGTGGCGGGTGCGGGCGTTTATGATTTCGCCCTCTCGGTACAGCCCCAGGCGGACGGCACCGTCGAGGTGCGGGTCAGTGTGGTCAATGCGGACAGCAGTTATATGTTCGTGTCCAAGAACATTGACTCCCACAGCCCGGTCACCACGGAGCTCTTCAACTGCGTGGCCTTCGGCGTCAACAACGGGACGACCACGGGAATGGCCCTGCGCGACATTCAGGTCGACATGGGCGATCCCATCGCGCTTCCGGATTGGGTGACGGCAGTCGAGATGGAACCCTCGGCCGGCTCGGTTCCGAAGACCTACGCCATGGTGCAGAACTACCCGAACCCGTTCAACCCGACCACCACGATTTCGTTCGCACTGCCCAAGAGCAGCGAAGTCAGCCTGATCGTGTACGACATGGCGGGACGGGTGGCCGCGGAACTGGCCATCGGCAAGTTCGGCGCCGGCGTGCATAAAGTCGTGTTCGACGCGTCGAAGCTTTCCTCCGGCACGTACATCATCCGGCTGAAGGCGGGCGAATTCACGAGCGTGAAAAAAGCCGTGCTGATGAAGTAATGCCCGGCTTGCGTGACTATCAGGTTCCTCTCCTGATAGAAGTTGCATCTTGAAGCATCGAAAGCAGCCTGTCCGTCAAAAGCGGGCAGGCTGTTTTTTTTTAATTACAGAATGCATCATCAAGAGGTCTTCAACATGAAAAAATACGCTGTCCTGTTTCTGCTCCTTCCGGTATTCGCCGCCTCCGGGCCCAGCGGGCGCATCGCCATCCACCTGATCGGCGATTCGACTATGGCGGACAAGCCGGACCCCGGTAATAATCCTGAAAGGGGATGGGGTCAGATGCTTCCGGCATTCTTCTCGGAGCGGGTGGATGTCCGCAACCATGCGGTCAACGGACGCAGCACGAAGAGCTTCATCCGCGAAGGCCGTTGGGATTCCGTACTCGTCCATCTGAAAAAAGGCGACTATGTCTTCATTCAGTTCGGGCATAATGACGCAAAAATCACGGATTCCACCCGGTACACGAATCCATACACCGGTTACAGGCGGAACCTGATCCGGTACGTGACCGAATCCCGCCGGAAAGGCGCGAATCCCGTTCTTTTTTCGCCCATTGTGCGGAGAAAATTCAACGAAAGCGGAACCCTCGAGGATGCGCATGGAGCATACCCGTTTGTCATGAGGGAGGTGGCCAGGGAGCTGGATGTGCCATTTGTGGACATGCAGCTCAAGTCAGAAGATCTCGTATTGTCCCTCGGTCCGGAAAAGTCCAAGGAGTTGTACCTGTGGGTGAGTCAAGGTGTTTATGAGATGTATCCAGAAGGAAAACAAGACAATACGCATTTTACGAAAAAGGGTGCAATGGAGATGGCCAGGCTGGCGGCGGAGGGGCTGAAGGAATTGAACCTGGATATTGTAAAATATTTAAAATAAACGACTTGTAAATCAGGAAGGCTCCAGTAGGTTATTACCCTATCGGAGCCTTTCTTTATTTTATCATTATTTTAAGTGTAATTGGAACAGTTAATGGCTGGTGTCCTATGCGATTCATACACTACATTAAAAGCGCGACACGCTTCTGCCATTTTAAATAAAAACAATGCATTATCCGGGTGGAGTTTCTGGGAGCTACGCCCGGATCAAGCCTTCGGTCCGGGTTATCAGATTTCCAACTCGGAACTCGGAACTCGGAACTCGGAACTCGGAACTCGGAACTCGGAACATTTCATTTCCCTGTCCTTCTTATGAGCGCAATACTTTCAGAAACAAGGTTTGGTAAGGAACGGACAAGGGACAGCCGGCTGTCTGGATCCGAAGTCCAATGAACCGGAAATTCGAGAACCCGGTAACCGGCTCTTTTGGCCATGACCAGTATTTCCAGGTCGAACATAAAGCCGTTCGAACGGCAGGTTGTGTATAATGCGCGGCCGGTATCGCCCCTATAGAACTTGCATCCCGCCTGGGTGTCGGTCAGGCCGGTTGGAATGTCGAAGAGCAGTCCTGCCGCTGACCCGAACAAGGCGGACGCGAGCCTGCGGCTTTTCCTGCCGGGGTGGATGATGACGCTCTCCCGTAGTCTTCTGGACGCATGCGCAAGTTCGCATTTCCCGGATAATATCCACCCGATGCCTTTCCACGCGTCCTCAAACGGGATGCACAGTCCGCTGTCCATAAAACCAGCGACGTGTCCGGTCGAGGCGAGCATGCCGGAGCGTACGGCGTTTCCCTTCCCGCGATGCGGCAGCCGGAGAACCTTCATCCGTACACCTGCGGAACGGCCTGCGCATTCGGCCGCGTCCGCGGTGCCGTCCGTACTGCCGTCGTCCGATATGATCAGTTCACCCGTAATCCGTCCACGCCTGAAGAAATCGGCCGCGGCTTCGATGTCCCGTCCGATTTTCCCGCGCTCGTTCCAGACGGGGATGATAATGGAGAGGTCGATCATGTTTTTATCGGCTGTAATTGATTCGGATCGAAGTGAGGCGATTGGCCCGACCACGCGGGGATGCTCGTTCAGGCGGAATGCCAGGTCGGTTTTGTGCGTGAGACGGGTTCCTTCGAGAATGATCTTGGGACAGAGCTTGCCGGCCATAATAGCTCCCGGGGGTGTGATGGAGGCGACTGTATTTTAAGAAAAACAGGCGTCAAATCCAAAGGCTTTGTCCTTGATTTTCATGAAAAAAAGGCTAAATTAAAATGAACCGATTTACATGCGCGGATTCGGGAGAAGCGGCCCCTCTCAGGCGGGCGATGGACCGGCGGGGCGCATGTTACAGGAGTCCTTTCGATGAGACAGAATTCATTGAATGATGACGGTAAAGTCAATCCCGAGGACGCCCAAGAGCTGGAACGCGTGTTCGGCGGGCTCCGCGCCTACTGGATGGGCGAGGCTTCGGGCCCGTTCACGGATAAAGCGCTTGAAACAGCCTATGATCCCGCGTATTTTGGCAGTATGGACGATGCGGACGCGGTGGGAACCCACACCGATGATTGCGGAGACAGGCTCGAGGTTTTCCTCAAGATCCAGGACGGCCGCATTACGCGGGCGTCCTTTCTCGCAGACGGATGCGCCCCATCCATGGCCTGCGGCAGTGCTGCGGTTCAGCTGGCGTTGAACCGGTCTATCACGGAAGCCAGGGCCATCACAGCCGCGAGGATCAGCAATTTTCTGGGCGGTCTGCCGGAATCGGCCGTGCATTCGGCTGAAGACTGGGTGGAAGCGCTGCGGGACGGTTTGGACCGGCTGGAAAAGCACGGCGGGGGTAGGGGATGAGGCTTCAATCGCGTATCTGTATTCTGCTGGCAGCCGCACTCGCGGCTGGAACCGCGCAAGCCGGCGAAAAGAGACCGCTGACGGTTGAGGATGTGTATGAAAGCGGCGTGCTCAAGCCGCAGTCCCTGGACGATTTTCAGTGGCGGCCGGATGGCCGCGCGGTTTCCTTCTCCGATCGGGATCGGGGCGGAAGCCTGATCCTTCAGGACATCGCATCCGGCAGGGAAACCGTTCTGCTCGATTCCGCGGTTCTTTCCCGTTTCGCGGAATCCCGTCATGAAAAACGGTTCCGGCTTCCGGGGTATTCCTGGTTCCCGGACAGCAGAAGAATACTTCTCAATTCCGGAACGGATCTGGCGATCTTAGACCTGGTGGTTCTCGATCCGGCGATTCTGGACCCGGCGGCCTTCGATCCGGAAATCCCCGGACCGGCAGGCCGTGAACGGACGGACAGCGGCCGTCCGGCCGCGGATTCCTCCGTTTTCTACGCCTCCGGACCACGGGCCGTCGTCCGCCTCACCGGAGATCCGGAAGAGGAGCGGGATGCCTCGGTATCACCGGACGGACGTGCCGTCGCGTATGTGAAATCAGGGAACCTGTGCGTGCTGGACCTCCGTGCCGGAAGGGAGAAACGGCTGACCCGCGGGGGAAATGACGAACTCCTGATCGGCCGGTTCGACTGGGTGTACGAAGAGGAGTTCTCGATCCGCACGGGATTCGCCTGGTCCCCGGATTCGAAACACCTCGCTTTCTGGGAGTTGGACACTTCGAGGGAACCCCGGTTCCCTCTGACGGATTTCATCCCCGTCCTGAATAAAGTCGAATGGATCCGATACCCGAAAGCCGGAGATCCCAACGCGAAGGTCCGCATCGGCGTGGTTCCGGCGGAAGGCGGACGCATTGTCTGGGCCGGCCTGGGTCCGGACCCGGACATCTATGTCCCCCGCATTCGTTGGCTGCCGGATGGAAAGTCCCTGGCCATCCAGCGCCTGAACCGGGAGCAGAACCGGCTAGACCTGCTGTTCATGGACATCCGGAAGGGCGGGACGAGAACCGTGCTGACGGAGACGGATTCGGCCGGATGGGTGGACTGCAATGACATGGTCCGTTTTCTGCCGGACGGCCGCTTCGTCTGGGCCTCGGAACGGTTCGATCGGATGCACCTGGTCCTGTTCGCTCCGGACGGGGCCCTGATCCGGCCCCTGACCTCGGGCGGATGGGATGTGACCGCTTTGGCCGGCGTTTCGGAAACGGATGGCCGGATTTATTTCGAGGCCACGGAGAAATCCCCGCTCGAAAGGCATTTCTATCGCGTCTCCCTGGAAGGGGGCGTTCCGGAAAGGCTCACGGTCGAGCCCGGAATCCACCGGGCCAACCTGTCGCCGGATCAGGAGAACTTTCTGGACTCCTTTTCGAATGTGCGGACGCCGACCCGCGCGGTTCTGCGGCGGTCCGACGGCTCGGATATCCGCGTCCTGCGGTCCGGCGCGCTTCCCGGCCTCGACGCATTCGACCTGGTCGCGCCGGAATTTCTGACGTTCCGCACGCGGGACGGTCTCGAGTTGAACGCCATGCTGTTCAAACCCGTCGGCTTCGATTCCACGCGGAAGTATCCCGTCCTCTTCCACACCTACGGCGGGCCGGCCTCGCAGACGGTGTCCGATTCATGGGGCAACGGGATGGGCAGCGGCTGGCATCAGATCATGCTCCGTCACGGGGTCCTTGTTTTCAGCGTGGACAACCGCGGCACATTCGGGCACGGCAACCGTTTCATGAATCTCGTGGCCGGCAACATGGGCATCGGTGTGCTCGACCAGATCGAAGCCGCGCGATGGCTCGGATCGCTTTCGTTTGTCGATTCCAGCCGGATCGGCATCTGGGGATGGAGCGGGGGCGGCTGGATGACCTGCCTCGCCATGACCCGGGGCGCGGGCGTGTTCCGCGCGGGCGCGGCCGTGGCGCCGGTGACGGACCTGCGGAACTACGATACGATATGGACGGAGCGCTACATGGGTCTGCCCGCCCGCAATCCTTCAGGGTATGACGAGAGCAGTCCGATGACATGGATCGACGGCTACCGGGGCGGTCTTCTGCTTGTGCACGGCATGTCCGACGACAATGTGCACGCGTCCAACACGCTGCAGATGGCGCATGCGCTCCAGAACGGCCGCAAGCCGTTCAGCCTCATGCTGTACCCGCGGAAGGAGCATGGCCTGTCGGGGAAGGATACCCGGGTGCATCTGTTCAACGGTCTGACCGATTTTTTCTCCGCAGCCTGTGACACGTCTGCGGTTGGACAAGGAGGCGACGATGAAACGACTGGTCCCGGTTCTCTGCCTGGCTCTGACGGCCGCGCCCGCTTTCGGCGAAAACTACCTGATCAACGGCGGGCAGGAATCCCGCATCCGTTACCGCCTGACCCAGCGTGTTCAGCCCGCGGCGGGAACGCGATCGCTCACGTTGAGTTACGTCGTCCCCGGGGATTTCAATTCTCCCACCTTCAACCAGCGGATCGAGGATTTCCGGCTGACCTTTTCAGTCCCCCCGTCCGAACGGCAGGATGAGACGGACAATCGGGGCAACGCGGTGGTGCGGGTGGTGTGGAAGGCGCCGGCCGCGGCGGTCGATGTTTCAATGCAGTTCACGGCGCTGAACCGAACCGTCCTGCAGACCCTCCGCTCCGCGGCGCCGTATCCCCCGGTCCGGCCAACATCGGACACGGCCGTATACCTGAAGGCCACGGAACAGGTTCAGGCCGGGGATCCGGGCATCCGGTCCCGATCCGCGGAACTGGTCAGGGGCGTAACCACTGAATTTGACGCCGTCCAGCGCATCCTGACCTGGGTGGTCGACCACATGCGGTATGTCACGCCGCCCCAGCAGTACGACGCGCTCTACAGCTTCACGAGCGGCAAGGGCAACTGCCAGAACTACTCCCACCTCGCGGCCGCGCTCATGCGGGCCGCAGGCATACCGGTCCGCATCGTCAACGGCGTCACGCTCAAACAGCCGTACACCGTGAAGACGCCCGACGGCGAGTTCGCCTTCCGCCTGGGGCAGGGCCGGCATTCCTGGATCGAGGTGTTCTTCCCGGATCTCGGCTGGGTTCCGTTTGATCCCCAGCAGACCGAGCTCTTCGTATCCAACCGGTTCATCCGGGCCGAGGTCGGCCTGGACAACCGGGAAACCGTGAACGACGGGCTGGTCCGGTGGACGCAGTCCGGTGACCGGGGCGGTCAGCCGGTTTTCGAGGAGGGCATCGAAGGCGAATTTGTTTCGGACCAGGTGAGCCTGAGCATGGAGAAACAGGCCTATGGTCCGCGGAACATGCTGGTCTGCCCGGACGTGAAGGCGGAATTCGTCCCCGTGACCGTAGCGCCGCCTCCGCCTCCGAAGACCGTCCCCCGGGACCAGCTCGACCGGTTGAATTACACCCGACGGGCCGTTTTCGGCAACCTCGATTTCCCCGCGGGCGCGGATTTTCTCCTGACCCGCGGACCGGCCGAGCGGGGCGCGGCCGACGAGTTCCGGATGGAGAAGAACTTCCTCGTCGAGACGGCCGAGTACGTCACGACCAAGATGACCCAGTACGCGCAGGTGTTCGTTCTCAAAAAGCCGCTGAAACTGCGCCGCATCGGTCTCGCACTGCACGCCTTCGGCGGGAACGGCCAGCTCTGGGTGGAACTGGTCCGGGACGCGGGCGGCAAACCCGGCGCCGCGATCGCCACGAGCGACTTCATCCCGCTGGACGGCATTCCCCGGAAACCGGGCTATGACTGGGTGGATTTTTCATTCGACACCTCGCCTCCGGTTCTGTCTCCGGGGAAATACTGGATCTGCCTCGGCTTCACCGGCAGTCCGGTCGTGAACTGGTTCTATACTTACGGCAAGCCGGTGGGTCCGGTCGACGGAACGCGATACAAGGGTGTGTATGACGCGGACTGGAGCGGCGCGCTGGCGTACGAGTTCAACTACCGGGTCGCCGGTTACACGCCGGAATAGACGCGGAACCGGTCCGGCGTTCCGGCCGCAGGCGCCGGTCTTTCCGGAGCACAGGAGCGGGAACGGACGGTCCATCAAGCGAAAAGGACAAACCGATGGGAATCGAAGCGAAGAAGGATCAGGCCCTCGAAAGGCCGCATTTCGAAAATGAACGGGCGTTGGTCACGGGAGGCGGCGGCTTTATCGGATCCGCGGTGGTCCGCGTCCTGCTCGAGGAAGGCGCGGCCGTCACCGTTCTGGACGACTGGAGCGCGGGGGACCGGCGCCGGCTTCCCGAGAACAAACGGCTGACCGTACTCACGGGAAGCATCCTGAATCCCGCCCAGGTGGCCGACGCCATGGCGGACTGCACGGTGGTCCTGCACGAGGCCGGCTCGTCGATCGACATCGCCCTGCGGGATCCGGTGCTGGACTGCGACCTGAACGTCCGCGCGACGCTGAATATGCTCAACGCGGCCCGGAAATCCAGATCCGTCCGGCGCGTCGTCTATGCGTCCACGGACGCCGTGTACGGGAATCCCCGGTACCTCCCGATCAACGAGGACGACCTGCTGAATCCGCTGAGTCCGTTCGCGGTGTCGAAACTGGCAGGGGAGAATTACTGCAAGGCGTATTATGAGACCTTCGGGCTGTCGACCACCGTGCTCCGGTACGCGAACGTGTACGGCGCGCCGCTCCGCGACAGCCGCATTCCGTCGGGCGCGGCGGACCGGTTCCTGAAAAACGCGCTGGACGGCAAACCGCTTCAGGTGCACGGTGACGGGGAACAGACGCGCGACTTTGTCTTCATCGATGATGCGGTGGACGCCACGCTGCAGGCCTGCTGCCTGTCCAAGGCCGAGGGACAGATCTACAACGTCGGAACGGGCATCGAGACCACGATCAATACGCTCATGGAGAAAGTGCTATCCGCGGCCGGATCGTCGTCTCCCATCGAAACCGTGGACCGTCTCGACATTGACAATATCCGCAGGCGCGTGCTCAACATCGAGAAAATCCGGCGGGAAATCCGCTGGACGCCCCGCATCACCCTGGAGCAGGGGCTGAGACTCCTCATCGAGGGAAAATCCGGATGACCGCCTCCGGAGGCACGGGCGCCTTTCTGGTGTGGCCCTGGGGAGACGACCGCATCGAAGATCCGCACTCGCTGAAGTCGGACCTCGACGCGTTTCAGAAGGAGGGCGTTGCGGCCGTGCTGGCCGTTCCCGGAAAGACCCTGCGGTACGACCTGACGGACCGGAAGGTGGTCCGAGCCGTGGCGCAGGCCGGGCAATGGGCGCGGAAGCGGTCCATCCGGTTCTGGTTCCAGGCCGACTCCCGTTCCGCCTCGCAGTCGCTCATCGCCCGGACCGGGGAGCGCATTCAGAATCTCCTCATCCTCAGGGACGCCGGTTCGGCCTTCGGACCGGAGAATCTCTGCATGGCGCCCGTCCGGAAAGGGAAGTTTGAAATCCGGTGCGTTTACCGGGGAGAGCCCCGGCAGCCGGAAACCGACGGGGCCAGGCTCGGTCTCGAGCCGGACGGAATCGAGAAGGCGTTCGCCTTCCGTCTCCACAACGGAACGGTTCTGAGCGACAGCGTCCGGGACCTGAGCGCAGAAATGCGGATGTTCGACGATGTCCGCGCAGGGGCAATCGACCTGTTCGGTTCCGCGGTCTGCCCGGACGGGGAAGATTGGCGGGTCATTGCCTTTCCGAGGTTCAATACCCGGTTCGCGGACCCGGGCGGCCGGGAGAACAACGACCTCCTGATCGCGCTGGTCGAGTCCCTGTTCGACGGCGGGGCCCTATTCGACGGCGTCACCTGGGACCGCGGCGGATACGGCGGCGATCCGGGCCGACTTCCGGTCAGCCTCTCCCTTTTCAACAGCTTCATCGCGGAATACGGATACGACCTGCGGGACCGCCTGCTAGGCCTGGTTTTTCCGTTCGATGACGGGTCGCATGTGGCGGTCCGTCTCCATTACCGTTTTCTGCTGACCGACCTGCTGCGCGGGGGATTCCGCGATCTGCAGGCGGGCCTGCACGGATTTTTCGGGTCCATGGGCGCGGCCATGCTGCACGGATGGGAACCCGGCGGCGGAACCTTCCAGTCTGTTCCGGATCCATGGCGCATGCTCTATCCGGCGGCCGCCGGTTTCGCGGCTGTGGACGCGGCCGAAGGGATGCGGGAAGCGGACGGCCGCATGAACGGCCGGATGATACTGACCAAGGGCCTGGGCGTCTTCTCCTCGATGCGGTCCGGACTCGTGCGCGCCGATCTGCGGAACTGCGGGCCGGAACAGATCAGGCACTGGACGGATCTGTGCGGTCTTCATTCGCTCCGGTGGGTCGCGGATGGCATCGGACCCGGATGCGCGCCGGATACCGGGCTCGACGCGTTCCATGAGGCGAACCGCAGGCTGAAGGCGGCGGAGGCCTGGACGGGATTCCGCTTTCCGGACGCGGATACGCTGGTTCTGTATCCCGCCTGCACGCTCGCCGCGGCCGGCCCGGAATCAGCCGCTTCCATCACCGACCGCCTGCATCGCTTCATCGGGAAACTCGCGTCCGCCGGACTCCAGATGGACGTCGCATCGTCTCCGCTTCTGATGGCAGGCCGCCTTTCGCGGGACGGTTTCCGGATCGGTTTCCGTCTGTACCGGAGCCTGATCTGCCCGTTTCCGGATGTACTGGAAGCCGAGACTCTGGAGAGACTTCAGCAGATTAAAAAAAGGGATTTCCCGGTTCTTTTCGCGGGCGGCGTGCCGCTGATGACCTCGGAAGGAAGACCGATCCCCTTTCCCGCGGAACCGGACCTGGATCCCGAAGCGTTCAAACCAGCCCATCTGGAGGCGTTCGGATTAAAGCCGCCGATCCGCCTGCCCGAGGGCGGACTGGGGTCCGTGATCCGGCACGCGGGAGAAGTGCTGCTCCTGGTGTGTCCGGCGGCGCCGGGCGGGAGAATCGAGGGGAAGGCTTTCTGCGAAGACCGGGAGATCGCTATCCCGGAGAGCGACGCCTTGTCGATTTTCCGCGTGACGCCGGGTCGGGAGATTGCGAAGCTGATGTAATGGCAAGTGCCCGGCACCTTCAGGGTACCGGGCACTTGAGAGTTTGAAGTGCCGGACACCTCGAAGGGTCCGGCACTTCCGTTTCAGGCGCTACTTCACCAGCAGCAGTTTCCGCGTTTTCGTGAATCCGTCCGATTCGATTCGGCAGAGATAAAGGCCGCCCGGTACCGAGCGGCCAGTCCCGTCCCTGCCGTTCCACACAACCGCGTGATTTCCCGCCTGCATGGACGATTCGATAAGCACAGCGATTTCCCTTCCGGTCAGATCGATTATAGCGAGCCTGACGCGGCCGGGCCGGGCCAGGCTGTATCCGATCCGTGTCGAGGGGTTGAAGGGATTCGGAAAGTTCTGCATCAAACGGTTTTGAAAGGGAAGGATGCCTTCCGGATCCTCGACGTCCGAGGGCGCGATATGCACGAGATAATCCTCCGCCTCCCCGTCCACGGCCAGGCCATACGGTTTCAGGCTTCTCTCAGTGCTGAACCGGAACCGTGCATACCGATCGGTCGGGACTAGATCCGACGGAACGCTGAACGAGAGGACGTTCGTCCCGGCGTTCAACTGTACGTTCAGGAAAATCTGGTCACCCTCCGCCGTCCATCGTCCGCCCCCGTGAAAATCAATCCAGCCGTTCAGAAATCCGGGACAGGATGCCTCCACCCGGCATTCGTTCATGCAGTTCTGAATTAATTGTTCCGGCATGAAAACACCGTCCTCGTCGTCCCCGTCCCCGGCCGCTGATTCGTCCGGCTGTCCGTCCTCTTCCGCATCCACGCGGGATCCGAGATGGACGCCGGGCCGGATGAAATGACACGCACCGTTCCATTCCCTGAGTGTGTAAAAGTCCGCCCCCGGAAAGGAAACATTGCCCATCGCATCGCCCCAGTCGAATGCGGCTTCGAAGCGGTCGGTTTTGAGCTGAAAGGCCATATCCCATCCCTTTTGGATGGGTGCGGTCTGAAGAGTCCGGGATCCGATGGAGGGAAATGCCGGATCCCGTATCACAACTGCGTCATCCCGGAAATAATGATTCCGGGTCAGCCATCCCCAGGTGTGTTCCTCGGGATATCCGCCGTAAACCGCTGCGATCGAAAGCCAGTAAACGGTCGAATCAGCCTCCTGGAAGAATCGGTCCGAAGGCGGGACATCGAAGGAATAGCGGAAGCAGCGGGTTTTACCGCTCTCCAAGGTCTTGATTGTGTCTGTCTCGGAGAGCGCGGAGCGGTTCACGCGCCATTGGCGGATGAGTTCAGCCGGGCCTCCGAAAACCGTGTCGCCGGACGCCTGACTCGCGGACCACAGCCCGATCTGAAAGGCCGCCGGCGCCTCCGGAGGCGGAGCCGCGGAATCCCAGCCCGCATAAGCGCCCCAGAAGACGATGCCGGTCACCGGCCCCGGATCCAGGCAGATCCAGTCATCGGCCACGACCCGGTCCCCGACCGCAGACGCTTCCCCCCATCCGTCAGAGTAGAAAACCAGACCGTCCGGTTCGATGAAGACCGGCAATTTGAGAAGCGCCTGGTCCCACTTCAGCGGAAAACCGCCGGTTGGAACAATGGAGAAGGCATGGTCCTCGACCTCGCCGTTGGGGGCGCTGCCGGAGACGCCAAGGCCCCGGGTCTGGCTGAAACGGAACCGCGAGACCGAGAGTCCGGGCGATGCCTCGGCGGGAACCGTGAATTCCAGCGAGAATGGCCCGGAACCGATTGGCCGTTCGTCCGCGATTTTTTCGCCCACGTCGTTCCAGTCACCGTCCCGGTTGAAATCCATCCAGGCGTTCAGGATCCCCTGCCCGGTTGCGGTCACAGTCACCGAAGCCTCGGCCCCGGGTTCAATCGGCGTATCGAAAGTCACGCCGTCCGCGTCGTTCATGCCGCCGGTATCGTCGCCTGCGGCGTGCGAATCGGCCAGGCCCTCCGTTTCCGGGTCCACCGCCCGGCCGAGGCAGAGCCCGGGCGTGATGAAATGCGAAGGCCCTCCGTCCGTATCCAGGGTCGGGTAGGGAGCGGGCGCATCGCCCCAATCGAAGTCCTGTCCGGACAGCGGGACGAAGCAATAATCTTCGGTTTCGCCTGAAGCATATCCGTCCGGCGGGCCGCATCCCGCGCCCTTTCCGCCGGAGAGCCACTCGGTGCTCCACGGCATTTCTGAAAGCGTAACGCGCATCCAGACCGGCAGGGGAACGGCGGACTCCGGATGGTACGGAATGAAGGAGGGCGATGGCACTGTGTGTATTCCCTCCGCCAGACCGGACAGCGGCTGGTTCTGGACCGCCCATTCGTACGCAGTCGCGCCTGAGGGGCATTTCGGGGAATCGTCCCAGTCGCCGTCCCGGTTCCAGTCAATCCATAGGTTGACATATAGCCGGACGCCGGGCCGAGCCACGGTGACGGTGAAGCTGAAGGAGACAGGAGAACAGCCGGGGAGAACGACCGGGATGAGGACGCCGTCGTCCCCTCCATCCCGGTCGGAGAAATCCGCGGAAGGCAGTATGTTGTTCACTCCATCCGTATCGGTTCCAGTGTCGGCTTCCTGTTCATTGGATACGGATGATCCGAGGAAAGCGGTTCCTGCAGGCGAACGGTGCAGGGGACCGGCCGGTTTTACGCCGTCACTGAATACGGTTGGAAAGGAAGCCGTCACGCCGGGAGGCCCGCCTTGGGGGTATGCGGTCATCACCACTCCGGATCCGTTGCTTCCGTCAGGCGCGTCACCGAGATCATATCCGGATTCCATATCCATTCCGACGGCAGAAGCATGGACAGCCTGTCCCCCGGTCAATGCGGCAGTCATGGAAGATCGCGCCGGCAGAATGCCCGCTCCAAGGATAAGGCCGATTCCCGGCAAGAGAATGATGGACGGTTGAATCCGACAACGTGGACTCATGCCTGACCTCCTGGGAAAAAATGGACGTTTCCGGGTGTTGGAAACCGCCGATCCTGATTGAAAATCATGTATTTATGGGAATCAGATCGATACCGGAAAAAGGCTGCAATTCGAGTGCCGGGGAGAAAGGCGGCGGTATGGCGTCAGGAGACCGGGTTGAAAAACCCATGGCGTAAAACGCAAAGGGCAAAGAGTTGAAAGCTGAGAATAAACCGTCCCATTTCCAGGATCGTAAAAGAAAAGGGGACAGGCGGCTTCAGCCGTCGTCCCCTTTTCACCCCTCACAGATCACATGGATCAGCCGCCTGTCCCGCGCAGCGGGAAATGCGCGAGCGATCAGAGTCAGCTGTGCGGAAACGTCATCTTTTTGACATCCACGCCCTTGAGTCCGGACACTTCCTTGATGAACGCATCCATGACTTTCCGTTCTCCGGCCAATTCGAGTAATATGAGGCCTGCCGGATCGCAGAATTTTTCAGAAACTTCATGCAGGCCGATGCGCGTCTTGATGACGCAGCCGTGTTTCGACAGAATTTTCTGCATATCCGGAACCTTCCGGATCCGGTCGCGAATGTGTATGCCGACAATGACATGCCCCGGTTTTTTCATGGCGCGGTTTCCCCGTCGGGGCCGTGTCCGGTTTCAATGACGATGTCGATGCGGCGGTTTTTCCTGCGGCCTTCCTCCGTGTCGTTCGATGCGATGGGTTTGGATTCCCCGTATCCGGCCGCGAACAGCCGGGAGGCGTCCACGGAACCGGTGGCGAGCAGGTATTCCCGCACGGCCTCGGCGCGCTCCGTGGACAGCTTGAGATTTGCTTCGTCCCCGCCGCGTGAATCCGTGTGGCCCTCGACTGTAATCCGCGAATCCGGATATTCCCTGAACGCCTCGGTGACCTTGGTCAGCAGGCTGAAATATCCGGGTTCAATGACGGACTTGCCGACCGGGAATGTGATGTGGGTCAACCGCAGGATGACCTGGTCCCCGCTCCGCATGATCGTCGCTTCGTCGGACGTGAACAGCTTCTCCACTCGTTCCAGGCGTTCGCGCGCCGCGGCCTGTTCCTCGAGCAGCCGGCTCATTTTCTCCGTGAGGTCGGCTTCCCGGTCCTGCAGGGCGCCGAGCCGGCTCCGCATACGGTCCGTCTCGCTCTGTAAAGCGGCGATCTGCTCGGCTTTCTCCGCAAGGGCCTGTTCACGGGACGCCGCGGTCTGCTCCCGTTTCCGGATCTCGCCCGATATGGCGGCCACCGGCGCTCCGGACCCGGCGTCGAAACGCGCGTTCTGGTCGAAGGCGTCCGCGATCCTGCGAACCGGGATTTCGGCGGCCAGCAGGATGGATTCCACCGTGGCCTTTGATTTCTCCAGGCTGAGAATGGTGTCGTTCAGATACAGGGCGTGCTTTGCCTCGTAGTGCGCTTCCTGCGCGAGCTGGCGCGCCTCGTCGGTGTCGTACCGGTTTTCGATGAGCTGCGATTCGGCTTTGTCCGCGAGCGCGGCGGCTCTGGCCAGGGTCAGGGGCGCGCGTTTCCGGACATCCTTGGCCTCGGCTTTTTTCAGAAGTTCGCGCGTGGCATCCAGGTAATTCGCCTTGATCGCCTCAAGCTCGGCCTGGCGAAAAGCGCGCTCGGCCTTGCGCGACTTGTTCCTGGCACCGTTCGCATCGCCTTCCTCCAGGCTCCGGCAGGCCTGGGACAGCGTGGTTTCCGCCTCCTCCCAGAGGGTCTTCCGCAGCGCGGGCGCTTCGACAAGTCGGGCGTCGCTTCTCGCCTTGAGACCGTCTTTAAAGATCACCCGGGCCTCTGCCGCGGACGCAGACGACTTCTGCCAGTACACGGAGGCCATTTTCAGCTTCTTCTGAATATCCTCCATGTTTTTTCCGGTCTGGAAATCCGCTTCAGCCTTGCGCATCCAGTCTGCGGCCGTCTGGAAATGGCCGGGGGACAGGAAGGCGGCATCGAGACCGGTTGCCTCGGCTTTGGCCGTTTCCGCTTCGCGGAACAGTTCTGATTGGACGTTCTGGGCCGGGAGATCCGTCTGTCCGAGGAACAGAAGAATCCCTGTCGAAAACGCGGCAATCGCTTTTCGGTTCATGGAAGCCTCCGTGAGTTGGATCGATCTGGGTCCGAAGAAAGGACGCATGCGGCGGAAGTGAAGAGGCGGGATTCCTCGGAGAGGCCGGAGTCCTCTCCTGCGGGCGTTACTTCTTCTTGACGGATCCGGTTCGGATGCAGCCGGTGCAGACCACCTTTTTCATCGGTTTTCCGTCCACACGGACGTTGATCGTCTGCAGATTGGGAAGCCAACGGCGGTTTTTCAGGTTATGGGCGTGGCTGACCCGGTGTCCGGCCATGGGTTTTTTACCGCAGATTTCACAGACGCGTGACATAAATTCCCCTGCTCATTAATGGACTAGGTTCGAGTGTGACAACGGAAAAACGAACTAAATTATACAAAAATCGGAGGAAAAAAGCAACACTTTTATAGATAATTGCTTTATTTTTCGTGCTTTTGGGTCCAAAGGTCCTTTCCGGTACTGCTTGAAAAGGCCTGAAAGTCCTTGTTTATCAAGGCTGGAAAGCCTAAATTACCGGTCGAATGCGAATCTTCGACTTGGATATTTCCGAGAAAGCAGTGCTCGCGCCCATGGCCGGAATCACGGACTCTTCATTCCGTTTGATGGCCAGGGCCTGCGGCGCGGGCATGGTGTTTTCCGAACTGGTCAGTGCGGACGGCCTGGTCCGAAACAGCGGGAAAACCCGCAGACTCATGGAATTCCTCCCTGAAGAGCGACCGTTCGGGATTCAGCTGTTCGGCCATGATCCTGCGGTTCTGGCTGAGGCCGCGGTGATAGCCGAAGCTCTCAAGCCCGACTGCCTGGACCTCAATTTCGGCTGTCCGGCCCGGAAGGTGGTGCGCCGTGGGGCCGGGGTCGGTGTCATGACCGATCTCGACCGGATGGGGCGCATCGCTGAGGGTGTGGTCCGGGCGGTCCGACTTCCCGTGTCCGCCAAGATTCGGACCGGGTGGGAGGAGGGGAAGCCGGTCGCCGTGGAAGCGGCAAAGATCCTCGAATCCTGCGGCATCCGGACTGTGACCCTGCATGCCCGCAGCGGACAGGCCGCGTTCCGTGGAACGGCCGACTGGTCGGTGATCCGGGCCGTCCGGGAGTCGGTCTCGATCCCGGTGATCGGCAACGGGGACATTGGTTCGGCCGGGGACGCCCTTCGCATGCTCACCGAGACCGGCTGCGACCTGGTGATGATCGGCCGCGGCGCACTCGGCCGGCCGTGGATCTTCTCGGCCGTCCGGACGCTCGTGGAGACGGGACGGCCCGCTGAGGATCCGCCTTTCCGCGACCGGATCGATGCCTGCCTGGAACATTACCGTACCGCGCTCCGGCTTCTCCCCGAAGTCAAAGCAGTCAGGGAAATGCGGAAGCACATCGCCTGGTACACCCGGGGCATGCCAGGGGCCGCCGAATTCCGGAAGGAGGCGTTCACACGGACCGACCCGGAGGACGTCCGGACCAGGCTCGAGGCCTTCCGCGACCGCGCGGGCGAGCCGCGGCCTGCATCGCGTCCGGACGGACCGGAGGCGGGGCACTATTCGCTTGACAAGTCTCCCGATTTTTAGTACACTTTCAGCGTTGCCCGCGACGGGACGGATTCCCCGCGTCGAACCGTAAGGAGGATTGCTCATGAAAAAATGCGCGCAGTTTCTTCTGCTGATGCTCCTGCCGGCGTTCGCGGCGGGCCAGTACATGGCCTTTCCGCCGACCGACAACCAGAGTTCGTTCGACGGCGGTGTCGGCATGACATGGATCGACAACCAGGCTTTTTACAGCATCAATTTACAGCCCGACATCGCGCTCGGCAAGTTCGGCATCGGGCTCAACGTGAACCTGCTGTACAACACCTCCAACGGCAGATTCTATTCCCAGGACTGGGAAAACCGGCGTACGGGCAAGACGGACTGGCTCAGGATCATCCGCTACGCCCGGTACGGGCGCAAGGGCGATCCGGTGTACGGCCGGGTCGGCGCGCTGGACGTGGAGCGGATCGGTCACGGCTTCCTTCTCAACTTCTACAACAACCAGATTGCCTACGAAGACCGGAAAACCGGACTCTCGTTCGATCTCGATCTGGGGGTCGCGGGATTCGAATCGATGACCAACAGCCTCGAGCGGCTCGGCGTGGTCGGAGGCCGGCTGTATGTCCGTCCTCTCTGGAACAGTGAGATTCCGATTCTCAAGCGCCTCGCTTTCGGCGCCAGCATGGCCCGGGACACCGATCCGGACAGCCGCCGTTCCACCAAAGACGGCGTCTCGGTGTGGGGCGCGGACGTGGAACTGCCGCTCTTGAAGTCCCAGGCGCTGACCACCATGGTTTATGCGGACCACGGCCAGATCGTTGATTACGGATCCGGCCAGACGCTGGGGCTGAGGACCGACCTGAACACGCTGTGGGGATTCCTGGGCCTGTCCTTCAACGTGGAGCGGCGGTTCATGGGCAAGGAATTCATCGCGCCCTATTTCGGGCCGTTCTACGAAATGCTCCGGCATACCACGCTGAACGAAGTGCAGGATTATTTTTCGCTCATCGGCGGCAACCCCGCGGGGATACCGGCAGGCCTGGCCGCGGCGCCGTCCGACACTCTGATCAGCCAGAACAACCTGCTCTCCATGATGACCGAGTCGCGCAACGCCTGGTACGGCGCGCTGGACCTCAATTTCTTCAAGCTGATCCACACGGTCGGGTCGTTCGAGAAAGTGGACAAGTACGGCAACAGCGGCACACTGCACCTCGGCGCCGGCCTGTCCCCGACCATCCCGGTTCTGTCTCTGGAAGCTGCTTACGACAAGCGGGGCATCGGCACGTTCAAGGACATCCGAACGCTGGATGCGAGGAGCGTGGCACGGGTGGGAGTGGGATATAAGATGAAACCGTACCTGATGCTGTACATGGATTATATCTGGAATTTCGTGTGGAACAACGAACGGCAGGCCTATCAGCCGCAGGAGCGGATTCAGCCGCGGGTGGCCTTCCGGTTCCCGTTCGACATGTAGAAAGGTCTCGCCCGGCCGGCGGCCGCGGCCGCCCGGTTCGTCCGGACTATGAAATCAAAAGGCTGGAGCCCCGAGGCTCCAGCCTTTTTTATCATGCCTGAATAAATTCCGGATTCTAAAGACGCCTCAATCGGGCTGTCAGAAGCCCGCTTTCCATCTAAGAACTTTCACCTGAAAGTCGGTTGATGCGGGCTTCTGACAGCTCCGCCGGGTCTGATTTTCCACTTCTTGTCTTCAATACTTTAAAAGTAAAATAGCCTGATCCCGCGAAGTCTTCAAAAATCCGCATCTGTTGATCGATCCCGCGAAGCGGGACGGGCGGCGCCCTTCATCCAATTTTCTTCAAATGATCCGCCTATTGCGGTGGAGTCATTTAGTGGCATCCGTGGCTGTGGCACGCCGAGTCCCCGGTCATGACCGCGGTGCGGCCGGAGCGGAACAGTTCCAGGGCTTTTTCACCCGTTTCGGCGTCCGTCACGTGACAGGCAATGCCCGCTTCGGTCAGGCGGGACAGTGCTCCGCGACCCATGCCCCGGCACACGACGGCATTCACCCCTTTTTCCATGAGAAAATCCACCGGCATGCAACGGCCGTGAACGTGCTCCGCGTTCGGATTGCGGACGCACGCGACCGCGTTCGATTCCAGGTCGACCACTGTGAAGAACGGGGCGCTTCCGAAGTGATCGGATATTTTTGAGGACAGGCCCGAGTCCTCGGTGACGGGGATGGTAATGGTCATACGGTTTTCCTCCTGCATGCGCCGGAACGACGGTGGCACCGCCGCTCTCCGGCCTGTTGGGTTCGGGAGTGCCGCTGCATCCGGCTGGCCCGGCATTCGGGACAGCCGGATGATGCTTTTCCCCTGGATGCCGAACTCCAGACGGACCCGCAGTCGGAACAGAGGAACTGGCACTTGTCTCTTTCAGCGGCGCCCTGGTCAATTCGTAGGGTTTTACCCAGGACCAGGGCCTCGGCCGTCTTGCCGCGGGCGCTTGCGATGATGGATCCAAAGGTCTGCCGGGACACGGTCATGCGCCTGGCGGCTTCTTCCTGATACAGATGCAGGTGGTCGGCCAGCCGCAGCGCCTCATATTCGTCCAGCGTGAGTCGGACGAAATCGTCACCGTCCGCCGGTCTGATGTCGGCCGGACGGAAGGCCGTGATCCGGGGGAAAACCCCGATCCGGCGCGGTTTACACGGTCTCGGCATCCGCCGGCATTCCTGTTTCTGGCATATGCCAATAAGATAGTAATTCAGGGACCGCCGGTCAAGGGGTTTTTACGGTTTGATCCCGGGGTTGGCTGAAGAAGGATAATTGATTTCCGGAAAAATGGGGTTTCTAATTCTATGCTCGGAACCGAAGGGCAAAAAAAATGGCCCCGGGGCCGAAGAACCCCGGGGCCGGACTTTCCGATTGAGCGGCGCCCGGACTACGCCGAATCCGCGGCCATGCCGCCGATGCCGGCGGTGGCGGTCTCGCGGAGCGTGTCTGCGAGAACCGAAAGTTCCTGCATGCTGGCGCTCATCGCCTTGGTGCCGGTGTTCACGCGTTCGGCGGTCTTGAGGTTCTGCTCGCTGGCATGGGCCACGGTTCCCATTTCGGTCTCGACCTGCTGGGAATAGGCGCGGAGGTCCAGAATCCGCGTGGAGATCCGCTGCAGCCGCTGTTCCTCCTCCTCGGTGAGGCGCAGGATGTCGTTGAGACCGGACCGGCTCCGCTCGGTGGTCTGGCCGAGCTCCTGAAACTGCCCCAGCCCCTCCCGCATCGCGGTCCGCACGCGAACGATGTCCTCCTGAAATCCCGTGATCAATTCCGCGATTTCGTCCGTGTGGGCCCGGGTGTTCTTGGCCAGTTGACGGATCTCATTCGCCACGACCATGGATCCGCCGTCCCGGCCGCCCGCCTTCGATGCTTCGATGGCGACATTGAGTGAAAGGACGTTGATCCGCGACGCGATATCGTCGATGAGTCCCAGAATCGCGTCCACCTTCTTCGAGTGTCCGGAGAAAGCCTCGATCGTCGTATGCATGTCCGTCAGCGACTGCTCCGCCGTTTTCATGCGATCGAACGACTCCTTCAGCGAGCCGATACTGTCGGTGATTCTCCTGGCCGTGCTCTGCGTGATGGATGCGCCCTGCTGGGCTTCCCGGCTGATCGCGTGGATGTTGGCGAGAAGGTCGCTGATCGTCCTGTGGGAATTCCGGATGTGTTCGTTCTGCCTCTGTGTTTCGGTGAACATTTCGGTCATCGCCTGGTCGATGGTGCTCGTCACCGAGTGCACATCCTGGGAACTGCCGGACAGGCGGTAGCTGGTTTCAACCAGCTGGTTATAGGCCTTCTGCACGGCTTCTTTCATCTCGGCGCTCCGGATGATCTCTTTGGAGAGAAAATAGGCCATCATGATGACGATGCCCATGTAAGTGTATTCGATCAGGTAGATCGACTTGTACAGCCCGGACTGGACGGCCGCGTCATTGCACAGGCCGACGCAAAATAAAGCCACGGACCAGAACAGCGGACGGGCTTTCCCTTTTTCGTTCTGGCGGTAGAGCCGGATGCCGAGCCGGAAGGCGTAGATGAAAACCGCGATGCCCATGAGGCTGACGAGCGTGGTCATGATTCCGGGCGTGACTTCGTAATAGGTGATGTCCAGGCCCATGGGAAGGGGGATGTGCTTCACGGCCGGCTTGTCCGTCTGCCAGGAGAGACCGGTGTTGTCGAACAGGGCCAGCAGAGCGGCCAGGATGAAATAGACGGAGAAAAAATTGCGCAGGCGCTTGTTCCGGGTTCCGGTGTAATCGAACACGAACCACGCGAAGGCGGCCCCGATGAGCGAGAGAGTGGCCACCTGGCACCGCTGCCAGAGCATTCCTGTTTCAAGCGAATGATTGTTGTAGGCTCCGATGCAGAAGGCGTCGTACAGGAAAAGGGTCAGGCAGAGCACCGCGAAGGACAGGTCCTCGGGTTTCTTGACGGACCGCCGGATATAAAGGAACAGGTGGTGCAAGGCAACATACAGCGTGACGCCGGCGATGACGGCGACTGGGGCGGACAGAACGTGCATCGGTTCCTCCCACGGTGACCCGTGACGATGTGTCGAGGAAGGCTCTTCGGCGGACGAGCAGGGAAAAAGCCGCCGGGCCTGGCATGTCGGATGTTAATAAAGGAAAATCACAATTTCAAGCTGAAAAAACGGTTTAAATGTTTCCAAAACCGGTGTTTCCGGCCCGGGAGGAAAGGCGGGCATCCTATCCGATCACATCCCGCCAAACTTGGGATTATTCCGAAACAACTGATTTCGAAAAGGTCATTTTTCGTTTGCATATGAATAAAATTCTATTTATCATTCTACTGATCATGTGATCAATTCGTATCCGTGCCGCTCACCCGGCAGCAACTGAAGCAAGAAATAAGATTTCCTTTCGCACCCGATCCCCCCACCTTGCCCGCGGAAAGGAGACTCCCCATGCCGCTCGTCGAAGATCTCAACACGGAAATCGCTCGAATCCATCCGGATGCCTTTCTCTCCATCGAGGAATTCAAGAAAAACGGTCTGTATTTCTGGCTTCAGCCCGTCACCGAAGTCAGGCCCGACGGACACGTGACGGTCGAGGGATTCGGGGACATGATCATGCTGGGAAGTTACTCCTATCTCGGCCTCGATCAGCATCCGGCCATCTGCAGGGCGGCCAAGGAGGCGATTGACCGGTTCGGCACGGGCACGCACGGGTCGCGCCTTCTGGCCGGCACGCTCGATCTGCACAACCGGCTCGAAACGGAAATCGCCAGCCTGAAAAAAACCGAAGCCGCGGTCACCTTTTCCACCGGTTACGTCGCCAATGTGGCCGCCATCTCCACGCTTCTGCGCAAGGGAGATGTCGTGATCTGCGACAAGATGAACCATGCCAGCGTCATCGACGGCTGCCTGTCGTCCCAGGCGGAGTTCGTCCGGTATCTGCACAACGACATGGCCTCGCTCGAGCACCGGCTCCGGGAGAACCGGGACCGGCCGAAGAAACTGGTGATCGTGGACGGCGTGTTCAGCATGGACGGCGACATCGCGGATTTGCCCGGCATACACCGGCTCTGCCGCGAATACGGCGCCTACCTGATGGTGGACGAGGCGCATTCCACGGGTGTGCTCGGCGAAGGCGGATCGGGCATCGAGGAGCATTTCGGCATGCCGCCCGACACAATCGACGTCAAAATGGGCACGCTCAGCAAGGCCATTCCGAGCACGGGGGGATACATTGCGGGGAGCGCGGATCTCTGCACTTTCCTGAAACATGCCGCGCGGGGGTTCGTGTATTCGGGCGCCCCTTCGGCCGGCGTCATCGCCTCGGCCATCGCCGGCATCCGACTGATCCAGGAGGAGCCCTGGCGGATCCGGAAACTGCACGAGAACGCCGCGTATTTCAAGGGCCTCCTGTCCGAGGCCGGATTCGATCTGGGCCTCACCGAAACGCCGATCGTTCCCGTGATGTGCCACGATACCGAGAATACGGCCTACCTGGCGCGTTACTGCCAGCAGCACGGCGTGTTCATACACGCGATTTACTACCCGACCGTCCCGAAGGGCCGGGCGCGGCTGAGGGCGGCGGTGCTGGCCTGCCATTCACGGGAGGACCTGGCTATCTGCGCCGACACGCTGGTGGCCGGGGCGAAGGAGCTGGGGATACTGAAAGGCTGAGTGATGACTATTTCCGTTCTGCTCGGTCATCCGGATCCCGGGAGCTTCAACCACGCCGTCGCTTCCGCGTCCGTCCGTGTTCTTCGCCGGAACGGGTATCGCGTCCGTTTCCATGACCTTTGCATGGAGGGATTCGATCCAGCGCTGCCAGCGGGCGAGATCCCGAAGGGTGCGGTCCTGCCCGACGCCGTGGCACTCCATTGCAGGGAAATCGCGGAGGCGGATGGTATCGTCGTCGTCCATCCCAACTGGTGGGGTCAGCCGCCGGCTGTTTTGAAAGGCTGGATCGACCGGATCCTGAGGCCCGGAGTCGCGTACCGTTTTTTGGAGGGGGACACGGGGGAAGGCATTCCCGAAGGCCTGCTGAAAGCGAGGGCCGCTCTCATATTCATGACATCCAACACCCCGTCGGAAAGGGAGGCGTCGGTGTTCGGGGATCCCCTGAACACCCTCTGGCGGAACTGCATTTTCGGGCTGTGCGGCGTGTCCGATGTTCGTCTGGAGACGTTCCGTGTCGTGGCGACGAGCACGCCGGAGCAGAGGCGGGAATGGCTGTCCTTGGCGGAACGCCTCGTGGATCAATGCTTTCCGGGATGAGCAGGCGGGAGGCGGAGCCGGGCCGGCAGTGAATCGTCAGCGAGCGCATTCCCCGCGGCTTGCCGCGGGGTTAGCGAGCGAGTATCAGATGTCTCTTCTCTACAGATAGAAGATTCGCCGCAAAGCGGCACCAAGTTATTTGATTCTTTCACTATTGAAGGCCCGCCGCTTGCCTTCAAACAGAAGGCACATAATAGCTTGGTCCCGCGCAGCGGGCGGCGGGGAGCTTCAATCCGGGCCGCTGGAAGCTTCATTCCATACGGAACCTCTCAACGGCGGCATCGTACAAAAGTAAAGAACGATGCCGCATGAGACGACTATCATCCGCCTTTCTGATTTCCCTGGGCGCGCACATTCTTGTCTTTTTACTCGTATCCCGGATATGGACACCCGGGCAGGACCCTTCTGCAGGCCCGCTGCTTGCGCTCTACACCGAGGTCAATCTCATTCCGGAAGGTGCGCAGTCCGCGGCGGCGGGCAAACCGGCGCGAACCGGCTCGGGGACCATTTCCCCGGAAGCGTCTGAAATTATCTCCGGAGGCGGCCCGGGACATGAAAACGGGGGAGAGGAACGGGGGAATGCGCAGTCCGGAACATCCGATGAAACGGACGGATCGGGCCGTTTCCCGGCTTGGAAGGCCCGATCCGGGAGCCGTTATGTTCCGGTGGCCGGGCCCGTTTACAGGCGGCCTTACGCCGGTTCCGCGGCCGCGGACAGCGCGGCAGCGGCGCATGTCCGGGACTGGTGGAAATCGGGATGGGATTTCTCGGGAATCCGGCCGCCCGCGGACGCGGCCGGGGAGATGATGCGGAAAAAGTCCGGTCTCGCCGATGTTTTCCGCCCGGATGCCCCTCAGCCCAAGCCCGAGAAGAATCCGGTGCGTTTTGATTTCATGCCCAGTGAGGTCCAGGTGCGGGCCATGGCGTCCGTGTACCGGAAGCAGAAGCCCACGCAAAAAGACCTGTACCTCGACCTGGATCCGGGCAAACCGATGACCGCCTCGCTTTACAACCGGGAACTGGAATTTTTGGTTTCCAAGGGCTTTCTGACGCGGAAGAAAATTTCTCCTCAAAACTTGCTGATGCTTGTCACTCCGGTCGGCGCCATGCCGGTCGAAATGAGCCGCCTGAACCGCCTCAACCCTGTGTACGAATACAAAGCCCAGGTGGATCGATCCAAACTCCTCGCATACCTTCAGTCACATCAGACGCGACTCCGCGACAGGCTGGTTCATGCCGCCGCTGAAGATTCGGCGGCAGCGGCCCGCGCGCTGGCCGAGTGCGAGCGCAGCATGGCCGCGCTGGCGGAGGAGTGAGAACGGCCCGGGATCTTCGGTGTCCCGGGCCGTCAAAATTGAACCAGACGCTCATGTTCCGCAATCGTTGATCCGAGATTGTTTTTTATCTCGTCATCCGCACTTCCCGTATCGTCCCGTCCTTCCGGTAGCGGATCTTCTCCATGCACACGCGGCGTTCGTACCAGCTCGGCCCCTGGACGTGGTAGAACAAGTACCACTCGCCCCGGAAAGGGGCGATGGATCCGTGCACGTTCCTGGACCGGTTGTCGATGATGAGCCCCCGATGGACGAAGGGGCCGAGCGGAGAATCCGAAGTCGCATATTCCATCCGATTCTTGAGTTCCCCGTCGCCGCTCAGGGAGCAGTACGACAGATAATAAACACCCTTCCGTTTGTGCATCCAAATTCCCTCGTGAAAGTCCTGCACCGCCAGCGGCAGAACGGGCCCGTCGAACGAGACCATGTCGTCTTTCAGTCGGACGACCCGAGCCTCGTTCTGGCCGAAGTACAGGTACGCCCGGCCGTCGTCGTCAATGAACACGGCCGGATCCATGACGCGGGTGCCGGTTTCCCCCCGGCCGATGAGCGGACGGCCCAGCGCGTCCCGAAAAGGGCCTTCGGGCCTGTCGGCAACCGCCACTCCGATCTGGTCGTCGGCCGTGAAATAAAAATAAGTCCGGCCGTTCCGTCGCACGCAGTCCGGCGCCCAGGCCCATCGGTCCGCCCAGGAGACGTCCTTGAGGGAAAAAATGACGCCGTGATCGGTCCAATGAATCATATCCGCTGACGAGAAACAGTGCCAGTCCACCATATCCCACCCGGTGCTGCCCGGGAGGTCGTGCGACGGATAAATCCACATCCGGCCGTCCCATTCATGCGCCGAGGGGTCGGCGTGAAAATCGGGAAGTATGGGATTGCGTGCCTGCGGGCCGGTTCCGGCCGCAGTCGCGATCGCAACCGCAGCGGGAAAAAGCAGTTGCTGAAAAGAAATCATGACGGTCATCCTCCGGTGGGTTCGGTTTCCGCCGACAGCGACGCCGGAGTCAGGTATTCCCCGGTCACATGCAGGGCCGCGATGCGGGCCGCGTGGGACAGCGACTCCTGTTCCGTCCATCCTTCATGATGCCGGCCGGACAGATAGGCGGCGAAGAATACGTCGCCCGCGCCCGTGGGATCTTCGATCCGTTCAGGCGGGACGGGGACCGGTGCGTAATCGATGACGGACCCGTCGCGGCCGATCAGCCGTCCGCCTCTGGCCCCGGCCGTGAGGAGCAGTTCGCCGAAACCCAGCCTGGACCGAAGACAGGCTGTGTCCGATCCGAAATGCGCGAGAATGAGATCCCATTCCGTTTCGTCGGCCTTGACCGCGTCCGCCGCGGCCAGCGCTGTTTCGAGCCGGTCCGAGACGCGAGGCACGATCCTGCCGGCCGCAATGCCGCGCACATAACCCTGCACGTCCAGAGAGACGAAATACCGGCCGCTCGCGGCGAGGGACAGCGTGTCCGGATGGATGTCGTCGGGATGCAGGGGGCCGAGGTGCACGTGACGGATGGCGGGCCGTTCCGCAAGCCAGGTGTCGCACCGGATGGGATCCGCGGCGGACGGCATTTCCTGCACGCGGCCTGCCCCGGTTTCGCGGTTGATGAAACGCGTGGTGGTCGGGGTCGGTCCGTTCGTCCAGAACAGACCCTCGTCCGTGTAGAGCCGGAACCTGGGAACGTCCGCGGCCGCGACATTGGCGGCCACGGCGGTGTCAAGGCCGTGCCTGCGGAACGTCACGCCGGCGTACGTCGCCACGCCGCCGAGCTTGCGGCGCGATCTTCCGTCGAAGGAGACCACGTCGAGCGTGGCGGAGCCGATGACGAGAACGACAGGTGTATCCATGGGTTCGATCGGGCAAGCCGGCCGCGGCCGTCAGTTCGACACCGCGGGCATCTTGCGGACGAATTCCTTGCTGCGGAGCTGGTTCACCATGAAGATGGCGAGATCGAGGCGGGTGATGGTGCGGTGTTTCGGACGCTTGAGTGAAATTTCATAACGTCCCTTGAGGGGTTCATCGGTCAGCCGGGGCGGCCGCACGAGAATCCAGTCCAGGCCGCTGTCCCTGATTTCCGCCGCCTGACGCCGCATGTCCGCAAAGCGTTTTCTGCCCAGGAAAGGAATCCGGAATCCCGGCAGGATGGAGGCGGAGTCGCCCCCCAGCACGCCGGCTTCGGACAGGCAGACCAGCCGCCGGACGCGGTGGCGGCGCATCGCTTCCACTATGTTGGCCGTTCCCCTGGAGAGAACGCCGTCGGCCGCGTTCCCGGACCCGGCAAGCGCGCACAGCACGGCTTCCTGCCCTTTCATCGCCCGGTCCACGGCCTTGGGATCAAGCGCATCCCCTTCCACGACGCGGAGGCGGCTGTAATCCACCAGCAGGCCGGATCGGTCGCGGACGAAAGCGGTGACCTGATGGCGCCTGGAAAGGGCGACACGGATCAGATGATGACCGGTCTTGCCGTCTGAGCCGAAAATGACGACCTTCATCGGAAGCTCCTGCGCTGGAGGTGAAAAGAAATCCTCCATGGCACCCGTCGGCGCGCCTGAGTCGCATGCGACTCAGCGGCCGCCCTCCCGATATGGAATGGGTCGTGATTGACCGGCGCGGCGGTTCGTCCGGCCCGGAAACGGATATTTCCCGGAATAGGACCGAGCGGTTCGAATGACTGTGGCGAAAACGCCGGTGGGAATGATGACAGAAGTATAAGAAGGAATCGGAACAATGTCAACCGGTATTCAGCCGGCGCGGTCGCGGCTGTGTCAACCGGATTCCAGAGGGCGCGCGAGCCGGTGGCCGCCGGCCGGACGCAGGCGTGTCCACCGGCCTTCGGACCCGAACCTCAGCCCGGCATCAGACCGCTTTCTTCAGCCTGAGGGAATTCAGCACCACCGAGACCGAACTCAGGGACATGGCCAGGGCGGCCAGGGCCGGGTTCATCTGGATCCCGAAAACCGGGACCAGCAGGCCGGCGGCCACCGGTATCCCGACCGTGTTATAGGCGAATGCCCAGAACAGGTTCTGCCGTATGATCCGGAGCGTCCGGGCCGACAGTCGGATGGTCTGGTGAACCGCCGACAGGCCGCCTGCGATCAGCGTGACATCCGCGGCATCCGCGGCTGCATCCGCGCCGGAGCCCATGGCGATGCCGACGTCCGCACTCGCGAGAGCGGGCGCGTCATTGATGCCGTCCCCGACCATGACCACCGTGGCGCCGCGCTTCTGAAGCCGCTTCACTTCCTCCGCCTTTTGGCCGGGCATGACTTCGGCCAGGATCTCGTCCACGCCGATGGCGCGTCCCACGGTCCCGGTGGTCCGCCGGTTGTCACCGGAGATCAGCACGGTACGGATGCCCGCCGCGGTCAGGGCGGCCACGGATGCGGCGGCGTCCGGCTTCACGGGATCCGAAACAGCGATCGCGCCCGAAGGACGGCCGTCCACGGCCAGTGCCATCACGGTCATGCCGGATCCGGTCCACGCATCGATGGATTTCATGAGAGGAGCCGGATTGACTCCGGCGTCCTGCAGGAGCCTGGGACTGCCGATCAGGATTCTCCGGCCGTGGATCATTGCTGATGCGCCGAGCCCGGGCAGAGCTTCGAAGGATTCCGCCGGGGACGTCCGAATCCCCCGGTTCTTCGCCTCTTCCAGAACCGCGGCCGCGAGCGGGTGTTCGGACCGGCTCTCCGCAGAGGCGGCTGTTTCCAGAACTTCCGTTTCGCTCCATCCGGCCGCCGCGAAAACGGCTGTCACCTTAGGCCGGCCCTCGGTGACGGTGCCCGTCTTGTCAAACACCACGATGCCCGTCCGTCCGGCGGTTTCGAGTATTTCCGCGTTCCGGATGAGTATGCCCTGTCGCGCGGCAGCGCCCGATGCGACCGTAACCGCGGCTGGCGTGGCGATTCCCATCGCGCAGGGACAGGCGATGATCAGTACGGAGATGAATGCGGTCAGGCCTTCTGAAAACGGCCGGCCCACGGCCAGCCACACAGCCAGCGTCACCGCGGCCGTGGCCATGACCGTGGGCACGAAAACGGATGCGACCCTGTCGGCCAGGCGCTGAACAGCCGGTTTGGAGGCCTGGGCCTCACGGACCATGCGGATCATGCGCGCCAGCACGGTGTCCCGACCGACCGCGGTCGCGGTCATCCGGAAACCGCCGGAACCGTTGAGCGTGCCGCCGGTCACCGGATCTCCGGCCTTTTTTTCGACAGGCAGGGATTCGCCGGTCATGAGCGACTCGTCGACCGAGGAGCGGCCGTCCAGAATCCGGCCGTCCACAGGCACGCGTTCGCCCGGGCGGACCACGATCATGTCTCCGATCCGGACCCGGTCGGCGGGTATGTCGGTCTCCAATCCGTTCCGGCTCACCCGGGCCGTCGGCGGCCGCAGGCGGACCAGTCCGGCCATGGCCTCGGAGGTCCGGCGACGGGCGACTGTCTCCAGAGTCCGGCCCAGCAGGACGAAGGTGATGATCATGCCCGCGGTGTCGAAATACAGGGGCGGCAGGCCGTCTCCCGATACGAACCATCCGGGAAAGATCAGCGCAAGCGTGGAGTAGACATAGGCGGAACCCATGCCGACCGCGACCAGCGTGTTCATGTCCGAAGTGCGGCGGCGGGCCGCGGACCAGGCGTCCCTGAAGAAACCGGATCCGATCCAGGCGAGTAGAACGGTCGTCAATGCCCATGCGGCAGGGCCGGTCGCTGCATGGGGAAGCCGGTTCAGCAGCGGCCATGAATGCCCCATGGAAAGCGCCATGATCAGGATCGAGAGAACCGCGCCGGCCGCCGTTCGGCGCTTCAGGAGACGGATTTCCTCCCGTTTCCGCGCTTCGGACGCCTCTTCCGCGGATTCCGGGGAGAGAGAAGGATCCGGACGGATCAGCCGGTACGGGCCTGAATCGGCCACGGCCTTTTCCAAAAGACCGGCCTGAACCCGATTCGGATCGACGGCCACGGTCGCCTCCTCAACCGCAAGGTTGACAGCCGCATCCGTGACGCCGGGCACGGCTTTCAGCGCCTGCTCAACGCGGCGTACGCATGCCGCGCAGTGCAGACCTTCTATTCCGAATGTCCATTTTTCGTTCTGCATGTTCTCTCCGTTTCTCCGGCTGATCCCGAAAGTCGATGTTGCGTTACGTCCTGGAGCAATGTTTACCCGTCGCCGGAATGGGAGCATCCTGATTAAACAAAAGGCCCCGGGTTTGGTTCCCCGGGGCCTTTTGTTTCAGTCCGCCTGAAACTGTCAGCGAACGCATTCCCCGCGGCTTGCCGCGGGGAATGCGAGCGAATATCAGATGTCTCTTCTCTACAGTTAGAAGATTCTCCGCCGCTTGCGGCGGGGAATCTTCTAAAACAGCGGAATGCGGGATTCCTCCCCTTATTTCTTTTTTTCCTGTTTTTCCTTCTCCTGCTTCTCCTTTTTGCCGCATTCCTTCTTCATCTCAGCCTTGCAGCCGTCTCCGCAGACGTGGATTTTTGCCGCGAATTTCTCCGGATCCTTGTCGAAAGCGGCCTTGCATTCCGCGCAGCCGAAGAACACTTTGTTGCCCTTGTACTCGGAGAAGAATTCCTTGCCCGCGGGCTTGCCGGACACGGGGCAGGTCATGGCGGCTTTGCAGCAGTGTTCCATTTTCTTGCCTTTGCAGCCTTCGCCCTTGTCCCCGTGCTTTTTGCAGCATTCCTTTTTCATCTCCGCTTTGCAGCTGTCGCCTTTGCACTCATGCTTTTTGCAGCGTTCCTTCATCTGCGCCTTGCATCCGTCGCCGCAGACGTGGATTTTGGAGGCGAATTTTTCCGGATCCTTGTCAAAGGCGGCTTTGCATTCCGCGCAGCCGAAGAACACTTTGTTGCCCTTGTACTCGGAGAAGAATTCCTTACTCGCCGGTTTGCCGGACACGGGGCACGTCATGGCGGCTTTGCAGCAGGCTTCAGCCATTTTTCCACAGCAGGCGTCATCGCCCTTTTTCTCGCAGTGCATGGCCGCTTTCGTGGAATCGCAGGGGGATTGGACGGAAGAATCCTGCGATAATACGGCGCCTGCGGTGAATGCAGAAACGAGAGCCATGGCAATAAACAAGCTCAACACTTTGTTTTTCATGATACTTAGCTCCTTTTTGGTGCGGGTTCAGGAACATTATTGCAGTTTCACTGTTCAATACAAACGACACTGGAAACATAAAGGTTCCCGGTTTTCCGAAATTTTGCATTATCGATTTTTTATGCCTACATTTACCGTATAAACTCAACCCGTGGAAAGGCTGTGATGCATTCGTTTCAAAACCGGCTGGCGCGGATCGTTTTTTTTCTGATCTCCCTGTCTGCCGCGGGAACCGGCCTCGGCCGCGAATGGAATTCTCCGGTCCAGCTTACGGGAAAGACGCCTTCGTCTCTCCGTTTCGTCGTAATCGGCGACCGCACGGGTTCCGGGCCGGATTCATGGGGAATTCTGGACCGCGCCATCGCGGAGACGAACCGGTTGAAACCCGATTTTGCCGTCCACATCGGGGATCTGATTTCAGGCGGATCGTCAGCCGCGGTTCTGAAAACGCAATGGGACGAGGCCCTGCGCCATCTGGATTCTCTCCAGGTGCCGCTTTTTCTCGTGCCCGGAAATCATGACATTTCCAACCCCGCGGGCCGCGCGGCCTGGATCGAACGGTTCGGAGTCACGCGTCAAACATTCGATTTCGCGGGGAGCCGGTTTATCCTGCTCGATACGGAATCCGAGGCCCCGTCCGGCAGGGGAGGGCTCGGACCCCGGCAGACCGCTTTTCTGAAACAAGCGGCACGGTCCGGACCGCAGACGGAGACGATTTTTATTTTCATGCACAGGCCCGCCTGGATACTCGACGGCCCGCTGAATACCGAATGGGAGTCCGCCAGACCGGATTCGGGAGCCGAACCGGTTCTCGTTTTTGCGGGGTGTGACCGTTCGACACTCCCGCGCCGGTTTTCAAAGAGTTGTGTTCACAAGTGAGCGTTTGACCAGATCTCAAGCTGCCAATGCTTCTGACCAATGCCAATGTACAGGTGTGCTCTGCTCAAGTGCCCATCCAAGCCACACATCGAAAGACTGTTTCAACTGGACTTTTGCTTCAGCAAGCGAACGCGCCTCACCCATCATGGGAGCAGTTGGGGGAGCGGTTTCGCAATAGGGACCCGTCAAGCACCAAAGCCATTCCTTTCCATTCTGGTTCTCACTCACATGGCTGACGCGGCCAATGCGGAGCCCATCGAGCAGGACTGCGGACTGACCTCTCGAGAGCGGACTGAGAGTAACGTCCTTGCCGACGAAACGAGCAGGATTGACAGTGCTGTGCAAATGAAACTCCTTTGATGCCTGCCGATTGCGGATGGATCATTCGTCAAGCGGCGCTCATTAACACCGCAGTGGCCAGTTTGTTCCACGCCCTTATCCCCTACTCCTGCCCTCTTGCCGGTCGACGCCAGTTCACGCACCATGTAGGACATGTCCATGAGTGAACACATCGGTAGCTATGACTATGTCGTCGTCGGAGCAGGTTCGGCCGGGTGTGTTCTGGCCAATCGCCTTTCAGCCAATCCCGCAACTCGCGTCCTGCTGATCGAGGCCGGAGGGTCCGACTCGATATCCGTGGATTCACATTCCTGTCGGCTATCTCTATTGCATCGGAAATCCGCGCACGGACTGGCTCTACAAGACAGCACCCGAGGCTGGCCTCGGCGGGCGCGCAATTGCATATCCGCGCGGCAAGGTGCTGGGCGGGCTGTTCGTCGATCAACGGCATGATCTACATGCGGGGTCAGGCCGCCGACTATGACAACTGGGTCCAGTTGGGCGCCAGGGGCTGGGGTTGGGACGATGTACTTCCGATCTTCCGGAAGTCCGAGCGCTACCATCGGGCAGGATGACCTCACGGTGACGGCGGTGAATTGCTCGTGGAGCGGCAGAGATTGCACTGGCCGATCCTCGATGCGGTGCGCGAGGCGGCCGAGGAGATCGGCATTCCGCGCACGGACGATTTCAACGGCGGCTCCAACGAAGGATCCGGCTATTTCGACGTGAACCAGCGCAAGGGACTGCGCTGGAGCGCGGCCCGTGCCTTCCTGACTTCCGAGGTCAAACGGCGGCCGAACCTCCGCATCCTCACCGGTGCAACGGTGACCCGCGTCGGCTTCGATGGAGCAAGGGCTTCGACAGTCGAAATGCAGATCAAGGGAACACCCGCGAACGGCCGTCGTGGCGGGTCATCTCGTGATGGCCGCGGGCGCGATCGGCACCCCGCAGATCCTGATGTTGTCGGGCACGGGCCCGGCCGAGCACCTGAGCGAGATGGGGCTTGCGGTTGCACATGATCTTCCCGGCATGGGAGCCAATCTGCAGGATCATCTCCAGATCAGGACCGCCTATCGCATCTCCGGCGCGCGAACACTGAACGACACGCAAGCGAGCCTGTGGGGAAAGCTGAAGATCGCCGGCGAATATGCGCTGAGGCGCTCAGGCCCGATGTCGATGGCGCCAAGCCAGCTCGGCATCTTCACACGCTCGCACGAGCGCTACGCCACACCCAATGTCGAGTTCCATGTGCAGCCCCTCTCGCTCGATGCCTTCGGCCAGCCGCTGCATGCCTATCCCGCCATCACGGTCTCAGTGTGCAACCTGCGGCCGAACAGCCGTGGGCATGTCCGCCTCAACGTCACCCGATCCGCATGCTGCGCCGCTGATCGCGCCGAACTACTTGGCCGATGACGGAAGACCGCGACGTCGCGGTCGCCTCGATCAGGCTGGCGCGACGGCTCATGGCCACGAAGCGAATGAGCGGATTTGCGCCAGATGAGTTTGCCCCCGGTCCTCACATCGACAGCGACGATGAGCTCACCGAGGCCGCAGGCCGAATTGCGACGACGATCTTCCATCCGGTCGGCACGGCAAGAATGGGTCAGCGCCGATGATCCGATGGCCGTCGTCGACACAAACCTGCGCCTCCGCAATACTACGAATGTCACCATTGCCGATGCCTCTGTCATGCCACGCATCGTATCGGGCAACACCCACGCGCCCAGTCGTCATGATCGCCGAGCGCGCCGCGTCGTTCCTGCTCAATGGTAGGAGTATCGGCTAAAGAGTGTAGATATGTACGATCTTGCGAGACATCCGATTTCATAGCCCTACTGGGCTGGGAGGATGTCTTCGATGACCACGAAAGATCGCGAGATTCAGCGTAAATTGAAGATCCTGAAGCATGCCAAGGCTTCGGAGATGCAAATGCCCATGTGAAGTCGACCAGGACACCAGGATCGTGGCCATTGAAACGACTGCGCCGGCCTCGGCCATGCCAAAGGTCACGGAGGGCGCAAGGTATCCCCACAGTGTCCGGTAAAGGTGATGCCGCCTGAACACCGTGCTTCGGCAGCCCGGTCCCGTTCGGCGGCACTCCTGCACAATCATAAAATGATAGGTAGTCCTGCCCATGGCCCCCCTTGGCGAACAGTGATTGATTGAGGTGTCAACAATTTCAGGAGGACAGCTTGCTGAAAACCCTCTCCGCCAGTGGACCCGCCTTGCTTCGCTTCCCCGACGGCCGCAGTGTCAACGTAGACGCACGAATCAACGTAAATCGTTCCTTTTTCTCGGTTTCGGGCGAAGGCGATTTCGTGACCGACAGCAACACGGCGTCACTTGCGTTTCTCCACGACGAACCGCTGTCATTGCAGATCGGCGAAACAGCGTCGGCCGAAATCATAGTGCATGAGGCAAAATCAGTGGAGACCTCGGCGCGCTGCTGGTTCCGCGTGCACTCATGATCCACGAAAAGAATATAATAAAAGGCAGCGATCCACTGCTCTTCGTGCCGGAGCAGCAGCTCTCGGTCAGTTGCAGCAATTGCGGCGGCGATATCCGGTGCTCGCCGGAAGACGCACAGTCTTCGCTCATCGAATGCAAGTGCCCACACTGCGGGCTGGTCGACGTCTACCCGGAGTCTCGCCTCATGGCGAATTTCAAGGCAAGCAGGGATAGGTAACCCTGCCCATTGGCACGAGAGTGTCGATGAGAGAAAATCAAATCGCCTCGAAGTCAACTGGCTCGAGTTTAAGGAGGACCCCACCAAAGGGCGGACCGCGCAACACTTCCCCATCCCCTGCCATCCAGTTGCGTGGTCCGCTTTTCTTCAATGCTTGTGGTCCTCAGTGCTTGAATGACATTTGCGTCCCGCCATCGGCAGGCTAAGCTCAGCCAAGGAAAACCGTCGAACCGAAAGCTGCCATTGCAAGCAATGAACAAGCATGACGCGGGCGGATGGGCGGCCGCGCTGCTGCGGCAAGTCCTGCTTCATGCCGGCCTGTTCCTGCTTTTCCTTGTGCTCTCACGCCTGGCATCAATATTCCAGGCTACAGATCTGCGGACATCTCCATGGACGCCGTCGACCGGCCTGGCATTCGCGGCAGGTTTGATTTTGGGCAGACCGGCGGTCGTGACGGTGACCATCTGCATGCTCGTCAGCACGCGACTATGGGGATGGTCACTTCCCGGTTCATGGGAGTTCGCTTCGGCCATATTGCGAGCATTACTCTTCACGGGCGTCGCCGTGGCAGTGAAACCCTGGCTCATGGCGGCAACGGCAAGTCACGTTCAGACTGTCATCCGCCTGCTCATCATTTCAGTTCTCATCACGCTCGCCTATGCAGCCGTCCGCCTTGTGATCCTCTGGCAAAGCATCGGGATTGAGCCAAGCTATCTCCTGAGCTACACGGCGACGCTGTCCATCGGCAATCTGATCGCACTGATGACGCTTGTCCCCTTCTTTCTCACGTTTGCAGGCTGGACCGGCTGGAAGGACTACCTGGCGCGCTGGACAGGCGCGCAATGGGCCTTTCTCGGAGCGTTGGTCATCGCGTCAGTCATGGTCTTCGGTATTCGCGTCATCGACGAGTTCAAGTTCTTCTATCTCGTCTTTGTGCCGGTCATCGCCTTTGCCGTGAAGGATGGGTCACGGGGTGCCGCGCTCTCGGTCTTCCTGAGCGACGCACTGATGCTGTTCATTCTTTACTGTGCGAAGTTATGAGGCATCGACTGCCACCGAGCTTCAGTTCCTGATGCTGTCGCTGTCCGTGACGGGTCTGTTTCTCGGCGCGGCCGTGAGCGACCGCGAGCGGGCGGTTGAACAGCTTGCGGAATCCCATCGCAATCTGCAGGAAAGCCAGAGCGCTCTCCTGCAGGCGTCTCGCCTGTCTCTGGCAAGCGAGATTGCCGCAGCACTGGCCCATGAGCTGAACCAGCCTTTGAGTTCCATTCGGAATTATGTGCGGGCGGTGAAGCGGCGGCTCGCCTCGGGTAGCGGCGACGCTGCAGCCATCCAGAGCGATATCGATGCTGCCGTCGTACAGGTCGACGCGGCGGCAACGCTGCTGCGCTCTACCAGGAGGTTCCTCGAACGCGGAGGTGAGCATCAGGAACGGCTGGATATTGCCGGCGTCGTAGGCTCATCCTTGGCGCTGATGGAGCCGGAACTAAGAAAGGCCGGAATCGAGCTTCGTCTCCTCAGCCCACTCCCTCATCAAATGGCGATCTGCAACGAGGTCCAGATTCAGCAGGTCATCCTCAACCTGCTTCGCAATGCGAAGGACGCCATCGCGATGAGCGGTGCATACCATGGCGAAATCGTGGTTCGGGTATCGGTTGTCAGCCGCCCCGGCTTTGCTGAAATCAGCGTCAGCGATACGGGACCGGGCGTGTCGCCGGACCTTCAGCCGCTGTTGTTCCATCCGTTGAAATCAGAAAAGCCTGATGGTTTGGGGCTGGGGCTTTCGCTGTGCAGCAGCATCATACGGAGTCACGGCGGCGAGCTCTGGCTCGATGGATCTTCGCCAAAGGGGGCGACATTCGTTTTCACGCTGCCGGTCGTGCACAATGAAGGGGAAACGAAATGACACAGACGGTCATGATCATTGATGACGAAGCAGCGGTGAGGGAGTCGCTTTCATCCGTGCTCTCAACCTATGGCTACCAGACCGTGACCTGCTCTTCTGCTCACCACGCGTTGCGCGAGATCGAGACGACGAGGCCTGACTGTATCGTGCTCGACGTCCGCATGCCTGAGATCGACGGTCTGCAAATGCTTCAAATGCTGAGCAAGATGGAGAGTGCTCCGCCGGTCATCATCATCACCGGTCACGCCGATGTGCCAATGGCGGTGCAGGCGATGAAAAGCGGGGCGGCCGACTTCATCGAGAAGCCGGTGGTGGACGAGGTTCTCGCGGAGAGCATTGGCACGGCAATCAGTGCAAACGGGCGCATGGGTGAGGAGCATTCACTCGTCCGTGCCGTGGGCGAGCGTTACGCAACGTTGACCCCGCGCGAGCGTGATGTCGCAGGAATGGTGGTTCAGGGCTACTCAAGCTCCGCTATTGCAACCGAACTCTCGATAAGCGTCCGAACCGTCGATCATCACCGCGCTGCCATTCTGGCCAAGATGCAGGCAACATCGCTGCCGCAACTCCTGCGCTTTCTCCTTCTGGTGCCCCGTCGCACGCCGACCCGATTCCGGAAGCGAATCTAGGTAGCGCTGCCTATGGCGGCGCAGTCGTGTTCCAATCATTCTTTCATCTGTGAGGACATCTTTGAAATGGAGCGCTCCATGAATGGTCTTGCGCCCGAGGTGAGCAAGGGCCGCACCATCAAGGTATTCGGCAATTCCATGCTGCCGCTGTACGGCCATGGCGACATGCTGATCGTATCGGACGGTGTGCCGATTGCAGTAGGCGACCGTATCGTCATCGAATCAGGTCGGCTCGGACTCATCGGTGGCGTGCTGGTTCACCGTGACAACACTGCCATTTCCGTTACGCTCGGCGGCAAGTCTCGGCGCGAGGTGCTGATAAAGCCCGATGACGTGACGTATCTCGCGCGCGTGCTTTGGGCAAGCCAGTAGTGGCAGCCTGGTCTCGACTGTCTTTCTAAAACCGAATCACAGGGGAAATTCCATGAACAGCTTTGTGCATCAGGGCCTCAATGTCGAGATTGCCGCGCCTTACGAGGTTCAACCCGGTGGTGGTGTGCTCAAGGGCGCGTTGTTCGGCATCGCCCAGACATGGGCACAGGCTGGCGACAGTGTCGTGATCAGCACGGCGGGGGTCTTCGATCTCGACAGAGCGCCTTCCGAGGACTGGCAGGTGGGCGACCGGATTTACTGGAACGATGCAGAGCGCTGTTTCACCATCGATCCGGAAGATGCCGTGTGCGTCGGCTTCGCCGTGGCCGACAGTTCGGGGTCAGAGCGTCCGTTCTGCCGCGCCAAGCTTATCGGACACGCCGCCTGATCGAGGCATCTTGCGAAAACTTCATGCCAGCCGACCGTTTCGGCGTAATTACTCCAGGTCGCCGAAAGAGAACGAGCCCCACGTGACACCAGCTCAACAAGAAATCGACATTTCGTCCATGCAAGTTCTCTTCTGGACCCTGCCCCTGATTTCAGGTTTGGCCTTCCTGGTCGATTTTCTGTTGTAGAGCAGTATCCCAACCGTCTCGGCATGTGTGCGGCCGGTGTTTGCTTCTCTTGCGAGAAGAACGGATGGTCAGTGTCAGCGCGAGGACAAAAATTTGCATGACATGCAGCCGGTACACGCCCACATCCGCAGGAGCTTCCCAATCATCTCGACTTCGATGTGTGATTTTAATGGTGGGCGATGCAGGATTCGAACCTGCGACCCGCTGATTAAGAGTCAGCTGCTCTACCAACTGAGCTAATCGCCCGTCCATGAAGGACGTACGGCCCCGAAATCCGGGGCCGACGGCGGGCTCTATACATGGCCCGCCGCCCCTTGTCTACACTCTTTTCACCGCCCTGTTCACACCCGACAGCACCGCCTTGAGCGAGGCCGACCACGATGTTCTTGTCGATGCCGACGCCGAACAGCGTGGAGCCATCGGCCAGGCGCAATTCGACATAGGCGATGGCCGCGGCATTGGAGCCCATGCCCATGGCGTGCTCGCGGTAGTCGGACACGTCGAACGGCAAGCCCGCTCTCCTTGCGGATCGCATCGACGAAGCCATCGACCGGGCCGTTGCCGTGGCCGAGGATGGTCTTGAGATTGCCGTCGACCGTGATCTTGGCGATGACGTCCTGCTCGGTGTGGTCGGCGCTTGCCGAATGCGAGACGAAGCCGTAGCGGCCGTTGCCGTCGAGATACTCGTCCTCGAAGGCGCTCCACAGCCGGTCGGCGGCGAGTTCGACGCCCTCGCCATCGGCAATCGCCTGCACCACCTTGGAGAACTCGATCTGCAACCGGCGCGGCAATTCGATGCCGTGTTCCTTCTCGAGGATATAGGCGATGCCGCCCTTCCCCGACTGCGAGTTGATGCGGATCACCGCCTCGTAGGAACGCCCGAGGTCCATCGGGTCGATGGGGAGATAGGGCACCTCCCACAAGGGCTGAGTTCGAAGCCGCCATGGCCTTGAAGCCCTTGTTGATCGCGTCCTGGTGCGAGCCCGAGAAGGCCGTGAACACCAGTTCGCCCGCATAGGGATGGCGCGGATGGACGGGCAGCTGGTTGCAATATTCCGCCATGCGGACGAGCTCGTTGATGTTCGAGCAATCGAGTTGCGGATCCACGCCCTGGCTGAACATGTTCATGGCCAGCGTGATGATGTCGACATTGCCGGTGCGCTCGCCATTGCCGAAGAGCGTGCCCTCGACGCGGTCGGCGCCCGCGAGCAAGCCGAGTTCGGTGGCGGCGACGGCGCAGCCGCGGTCATTGTGCGGATGGAGCGAGATCGAAACGCAATCGCGGTCCTTGATGTTGCGGCAGAACCATTCGATCTGGTCGGCATGGATGTTGGGCGTCGACATCTCGACGGTTGCCGGCAGGTTGAGGATGAGCTTCTTCTCCGGCGTCGGCCTGATCTCGTCCATCACCGCCTCGCAGATCTCGACGGCGTAGTCGAGTTCCGTGCCGGTGAAGCTCTCCGGGCTGTACTGGAAGCGGATGGCGTCTTCCATGCCGCTCTCCTGCGCCAGCTTCTTGATGAGGCGCGCACCCTGAACCGCGATCTGCTTGATGCCCTCGCGGTCCTGCCGGAACACGACGCGGCGCTGCAATTCGGATGTCGAGTTGTAGAAATGCACGATCGCCGACTTGGCGCCTCGAATGCCCTCGAAGGTGCGCGTGATCAGTTCCTCGCGGCACTGGACGAGCACCTGCACGGTCACGTCATCGGGAATCTTCTTGTTGTCGATGAGCGAGCGGCAGAAGTCGAAATCCGTCTGCGAGGCGGAGGGAAATCCGATCTCGATTTCCTTGAAGCCCATCTTGAGCAAGCGCCTCGAACATCCGCATCTTGCGGTCGGGGCCCATGGGCTCGATCAGCGACTGGTTGCCGTCGCGGAGATCGACGGAACACCAGATCGGGAGGCGCGGTGATGGACTTGTTCGGGCCACTGCCGGTCGGGCAATGGCCACGGGCGGAAACGGGCGATATTTTTCGCGGGGAGAAATCATCATGGTCGGAAACTCTCTTCTGTGCCTGGCTTAGCTGGTGAACTGCGATCCCCTGAAGAGCCAGGGCAGAAGCCCGGCCGGCCCTCAGGGGCAGCTAAGAAGGAGGCGGCCAAGCGCGAGCGGCAGCGGAAGAGCTGCTGGGCTGGACATGATGTTCCGCGCGTGTGCCATGAGCCGAGCCTATAGAGCATCACGCGCGCTGGCGCAATGGATGGCGCGAAGAGCCCTCATCCGGCCTTCGGCCACCTTCTCCCATTCTTCGAACGGGAGAAGGCTCCTTCACTTCCTTCTCCCGTGGCGCAGCCATGGGAGAAGGTGGCGCGGAGCGACGGATGAGGGCCGCCACTTGATCCATCTCAATTGTACGACAAACTTGTGCACCTGCGTTGCGGGGCGGTTGCGAGGGCGATCTGGTATGCTAACATGTTAGTATGAGCCTCGTTTGAGAGGGCTCGCCACTGTCTCGGGAGGACCCAATGTTCAAGAAGACCCTCGCCTGCACCATCGCCCTTGCCGCCATGCTGGCCGCCGGAAGCGCCATGGCCGACACCAAGGACAAGAAGATCGCGTTGTCCAACAACTATGCCGGAAACTCCTGGCGCCAGGCCATGCTGAAGAGCTGGGACAAGGTGACGAAGCCCGCCGTGGCAGCCGGAATCGTGGCCGCTGCCGATCCCTTCACCACCTCCGAAAACCAGGTGACCGAACAGGCCGCGCAGATCCAGAACCTGATTCTGCAGGGCTACAACGCCATCGTCATCAACGCCGCCTCGCCCGACGCCCTGAACGGTGTGGTGAAGCAGGCCTGCGATGCCGGCATCATCGTCGTCTCCTTCGACGGCATCGTGACCGAGCCCTGCGCCTGGCGGATCGCCGTCGACTTCAAGGCCATGGGCGCCTCCGAAGTCGAGTACCTCGCCAAGAAGATGCCGGAAGGCGGCAACCTGCTCGAAATCCGCGGCCTTGCCGGCGTCTTCGTGGATGATGAAATTTCCAAGGGCATCAACGAGACCGTCGCCAAGAACCCGCAGTTCAAGATCGTCGGCTCCGTCCATGGCGACTGGGCGCAGGAAGTGGCGCAGAAGGCCGTCGCCGGCATCCTGCCGTCGCTGCCCGAGGTCAAGGCCGTGGTGACGCAGGGCGGTGACGGCTATGGCGCCGCGCAGGCCTTTGCCGCCGCAGGCCGCCCGACGCCCATGATCATCATGGGCAACCGCCAGGACGAGCTGCAGTGGTGGAAGGAACAGAAGGACGCCAATGGCTACGAGACCATGTCCGTCTCCATCGCGCCGGGCGTCTCGACGCTGGCCTTCTGGGTGGCGCAGATGATCCTCGACGGCAAGGAAGTGCCGAAGGACCTGACCGTGCCGTTCCTCCGCATCGACCAGGACAATCTCGAAGCCAGCCTCGCCACCACCGAAAAGGGCGGCGTCGCCAACGTCGAATACTCGGCTGAAGACGCAGCCAAGGTCGTCGCGGGCAAGTAAGGCTTGTCCTCCGAAGCAATCAGACTGGACGGCGTCGAAAAATCTTTCGGCGCCGTCCGTGCCTTGGCGGGTGTGACCTTGAGCGTCGCCGCGGGCGAATGCCTTGGGCTCGTCGGCCACAATGGCGCCGGCAAGTCCACCCTCATGCACGTGCTGAGCGGCAACCTCACGCCCGTCTGCCGGTGAATTGTCCGTGGGCGGAACGAAATACTCAGGCACATGGAACGCCGCCGCCGCACAGGCCCAAGGGCGTGCGCTGCGTGTTCCAGGAACTGTCGCTCTGCCCCAACCTGACGGTGGCCGAGAACACCCGCATCGTGCATCGCAGCCTCAAGGGCCTCGGCTGGAAGAAGCGCGCCAGCAGCATCATTTCAGCCAAGCTCGATGAGATTTTCCCCGGCCACGGCATCAGCCCCGACGACGAAATCGCCGACCTCGCCATCGGCAAGCGCCAGATGGCCGAAATCGCCCGCGCCTTCACAGTGACCGAAGGCGCCTTGCGCCTCGTCATCCTCGACGAGCCGACCTCCTCGCTCGATGCCGTCACCGCCGAGCAACTCCTCGCCTATGTGCGCAAGGAGACCGCGCGCGGCACCTCGATCATCCTGATCTCCCATCTGCTCGGCGAAATCCTCTCCACCTCCGACCGCATCGTCGTGATGAAGGACGGAAAGACCGTGGCCGAACGCAAGGCCGCCGATTTCACCCGCAACTCGCTGGTCGCCGCCATGGGCTCGGAAGCCCGCGAGCACACGCGGCAGGCTGCCAAGGCCGCGACCGGCGAAGTTCTGGCAAAGGCCGACACCAAAGACCGGCGGCTCGATCGCGCTCGAAGCCCGCAAGGGCGAAATCGTCGGCCTCACCGGCCTCGCAGGCCATGGCCAGACGCGGATGCTGCTGCAGATCTATGCGCGGGACAGCGCCCAGGTGAAGGGAGCCCAGGCCTTCATCGCCGGCGACCGCCAGTCCGACGGCGTCTTCAATCTCTGGTCCATCGGCCGCAACATCACGATCCGTTCGCTTAAAGCCCTCCGCAAGGGCTTCCTCATCGACCTTGGCGCGGAAGCGAAGCTCGCCGATGAGTGGAAGGCCAAGCATGGCGATCCGCACGCCGGACGTGAACAACAACATCCTCACGCTGTCCGGCGGAAACCAGCAGAAGGCGCTGTTCGCCCGGGCGCTGGCCTCCGATGCCGCGATCATCCTGATGGACGACCCGATGCGCGGCGTCGACATCGGCACCAAGCAGGAAGTCTACGCGCATGATCCGTGCGCAGGCCGACGAGGGCCGCACCTTCATCTGGTACACGACCGAGATCGACGAACTGTCGCATTGCGACCGCGCCTATGTGTTCCGGAATGGCGCCATCGTCGCCAGCCTCGGCACTGACGAACTGACCGAGGAAAAAGTGCTGCATGCCTCCTTCGCGGAGCACGCCGCATGATACCGGCGACTGCTGCGGGCACGCCCTGCCCTTCATCTCGCTGGCCGTGGTGCTGATCGCCACCTTCATCGTGCAGCCGCGCACCATGAGCTATTTCGGCCTCAACCTGATGCTGCAATATGCGGTGCCGATTGCGCTCGCCACCATCGCGCAGATGTTCATCATCACGGTCAACGACCTCGATCTCTCGATCGGCCCCTTCGTCGGCCTCGTGAGCTGCATCGGCGCCACGCTGCTGCTCGACAATCCCGCTGCTGGGCATTCTGGCGCTGCTCGTGCTGATCGCCGCCTATGGCGCGGTTGGCGCGCTGATCCACCTGCGCAACCTGCCCTCCATCGTGGTGACGCTCGGACTGTCCTTCGTCTGGCTCGGCATTGCCGTGCTCATCCTGCCGTCACCGGGCGGCAAGGCGCCGGCCTGCCTGAAAGCCCTGATGGCGCTGCAGACGCCGGTGGTGCCCTTCCCCATCATCGCCGCCATCGTCATCGGCGTCGCCGTCCATCTGGCGCTCATGCTCTCGTCCTATGGCGTCATCGCGCGCGGTGCCGGCGGCAATCCCAAGGCGCTGACGCGCGCCGGCTGGTCGATGCTGAAGACCAAGATCATCATGTACATGCTGGCGGGCTTCTTCGGCGTGCTCTCCGGCCTCTCGCTGCTGGGCCTCACCACGGCGGGCGACGCGCATGTGGCCGACCGCTACACGCTCTATTCCATCGCGGGCGTGATCCTCGGCGGCGGCGAATTCATCGGCGGCCGCGTCTCGCCGCTGGGCGCCGTGGTCGGCGCGCTCACGCTGGCGCTCGCGGGCTCCTTCCTCATCTTCCTCAAGATCTCGCCCGACTGGCAGATCGGCGCGCAAGGCGCGATCCTCATCATCGTGCTCGCCCTGCGCGCACTCGTGAGCTACGGGGAGCAGAAGCGATGAACGCCATGCTGCAACGCCTGCGGCACAAGCCCTGGGTCTGGTCCTTCGCCGCGGCACTTGCCGTGTGGCTGCTGACGATTGCCTACACCGGCGGACAGGGCGCCGCCGCCATCCTCACCGCCGCCCTGTCATTTGCAACCTTCACCATCATCGTGGGGCTGGGGCAGATGATGGTGATCACCACGGGCCCCGGCAACGTGGACCTGTCGATTCCCGCCACCATCACGCTCTCGGGCGTCGTCGCCATGAAGGTGATGGACGAGCAATCGGCCCGCCTCATCCTCGGCATCGTGGCGGCCTTGGGAGCCGCGACGCTTGTCGGCATGTTCAACTACGCGCTCATCCGCCTGCTGCGCATTCCGCCGATCATCGCCACCCTGTCGTCGAGCTTTCTCATCCTCTCGACCGCCATTTCCTATGGCCGCGGCATCCGCATCAAGCCGCCTGCCCCGCTGGCCGAATTCGCCACGACGCGCATCATGGGCGTGCCGCTCGTTGCCATCCTCGTGCTCGCCATCAGCGCCGTCATCGCGCTCATCCTTGCCCGCACCGTCTATGGCCGCAGCGTGCTGGCAGTGGGCCAGAACATGCGCGCCGCATGGCTGGCCGGCATGAACGTCGATGCCACGCGCTTTGCAACCTATGTGCTCAGCGCCTTCCTGGCAGGCATCTGCGGCATCGTGCTGTCGGGCTTCTCGGGCGGTGCCGCCCTCAACATGGGCGAGGAATTCCTGCTGGCGTCGATTGCCACCGTGGTCATCGGCGGAACCTCCGTCGCGGGCGGCCGCGCCAACGTGCCGGGCATCTGGGGCGCGGCGCTCTTCATGTATCTGCTGGTCACGATGCTCAACACCTTCGGCGCATGCGCCGGCATCCGGCTCATCCTCACCGGCGTGATGATCATCGCCGTCATCGTCATCGCAGGCGGCGAGGAGCAGCGCTGAATAGAGCGCCCTCCCCCCGGCTTGGCGGAGGGAGGGCTGATCGTCAGGCCTTGGGCTTCGGCGTGTCGGAGCCGGGCCGCAGCGACACGAGGTCGTCGAGAAGACCGCGCGTTCCGTTATGCACGGTCAGCGACTGGACCTTGTCGGCGATCTTTTCGAGCGCCTCCAGTTCCTTCAGCCGCAGCATCACCGGGTTCTCCGCCATCACCTTCGCGGTGTTGAGCAGCGAACGCGTGGCGTTGGTCTCCTCGCGGCGGCGGATGACGTTGGCTTCCGCCTCCTTTTCCGCCGTCACGACCTTGTTCAGGATCTCGCGCATGTCGCCCGGCAGGATCACGTCCTTGATGGCGATGTCGCGCGACCTCGATCCCGATCGCCGCCATCTCGGACTTCACGCCGAGCCGCCGCCTCGGCATCGGTGTCACCCTTGCGCGACAGCAGTTCGTCGAGCGTCTTCGCGGCCAGCGACTGGCGAAAGGCATGCTGCAGCGCGCGGTAAAGCGCATCCGCATAGTCCTTCACCGAGGCCACCGCCTTCACCGGATCGGTGACGCGGTAGCGCGCCACGAGGTTCACCCGGATCGAGACCTTGTCACGGGTCAGCACTTCCTGGCCCGTGACATCCAGCGCGTGCTGGCGCGTGTCGACGATCTTCACGTTGACCGTGCGGCCCACGTTCCAGAACGAGTGCATGCCCGGCTCCAGCCTTCCCGCGAAGGCGCCTTCGATGTAGAGCAGGCCCACCTGGCCCTCCTCCACGCCGAAGCGCTTGATGCGGTCGACCGTTCCCGATCCGATGACCCGCTGGGCCAGCGCCTCCGGCACCGCGAGCGACAACGAGACGTCCACCGTCTCGATGCTCCACGGCCCGGCATCCGTCCACAGCAGCGTGCGTGAATCGGGCTTCACCACCCAGTAGAGCTTGCCATCGCGATAGATGACGGCAAGTCTCCTGCGCCCCCGTCCGCACGTCGGTGAAGTGCTCGGCCACCAGATCGGGCCGCGACTGCCGCAACGCGCCTTCAAGGCCGCTGTTGAACACCGGGTCCTTCAGCGCATGCGCCTCGACGGAGACCGACCTTTCGATGGCCGTGAAGAAGTGACGCCCCGGACGGAGAATGGTATCGAGCTTGCCGTTGACCAGCACGATGGCGCGCTCGCCCTCAGGCACGGTGACCCGGGTGCGGAGCAGAAACTTGCGGACTTCGATCATCGTCATTCTCCTTCTTCGGTCGCGTCAGCTCATCGCATGAGGCGGATTTTCCTTTGTCGTCGTTGGGCTTGGGGTTTGAGGTTGAGGTTGAATTGCGAACACCTTCCGGAGCGGCCTTGGACCGGCACCTTGCGGGCCTTGGCGCCAGCGCGGCGGGCCAGCGGGACGGAGCCTGACAGCCAGGGCTGCGTCAGAGCCAGGTCCCGAGGCGCGCTGCGGCGGCACTCCGCGGCACAGGCAGGATGCGGGCGGCGTTGCACCACCTCCACCTCCGCTTGCGCGGATGTATCGACGGTTTGCGCCAGCCACTCCGGAAGGCTCAGTTCAAAGACAGGTTAAAGCCTGTTGCGGGTTTGACGCCGCGGGTGCGTAGAAGGAATCGAACCTTCGACCAACAGAGTCCAATCTGTTGCTCTACCAACTGAGCTATTCGCAGTGGAGAAGACGACGGGACTCGAACCCACGACCTCCGGCGGATCGCCGGCGCTCTACCGCTGAGCTACATCCTCAACCGGACGTCCTGTTCCGGCCCAGGTACACACGGATCTCAGGGAGACGCTGCGCCAGGCAAGCTCACGAGCTTGACCCGCTTGGGCTCGGGCGGTGTCCGTCCGGGGAGCGGGCCTCTAGCCTGTCGCACCTCGCTCACAAGCAGAAACTGCAAGAATGCCCTCAAATGACCGGTTCCTGTTGCGGAAGCGCCACAATCGGCTTGCAGAGACGTGCGGGACGTCTGGCATCATCCGCCCCGCAGGGTCTATGATGCCGCAACACCAACTCTGAGGATTGCCCGCCCATGAAAGCCGCCGCCACCGCCCTTGTCCTGCTTGCCTTCACGACCGGCGTTGCTTTCGCTGGCCCCTGCGACGACGACCTCAAGAAGGTCGACGCAGGCACTGGCCTCCGATGCCGTGCCCGCCGAACAGAAGGCGCAGGTTCAGGACATGCGGAGCCAGGCGGCCAAGCTATGCGGCGCGGGCAACGAGCAGGAAGGCGTGGACGTGCTCACCGAAGCGAAGGCCATGCTCTCGATCGAGTAAGCCTCACGTTTCGAAGGCCAGCACCGCGAGGATGATGGCGGCCAGCGCCGACATCCACACGCCCGAGACGAACAGTTCCATGCGCGGGTAGAGCGACTGGTCGCCAGTGCGCATCATGCGGCCCGCCGTCATCCGGGCAAGGCCATGGCTGAGCGTGAGGAGCACCACGAAACCAAGCTTGACCGCGAACCAGCTGTTGGGCTCGTCAGCCGGCGGCAGGTTGAGCCAGAGGCCGATGCCGGTGATCCAGATGGCGAGAATGACGATGTCGGCGATGCGCGCAAGCACGCGGCGCAGGAAGGCCAAAGCCTCGCGGCGTTCGCCCTTCTCGCCGGCGGCGACGCGGATGTTGATGTAGTTGGCGATGCTCATGCCCGTTCCCGTGGCAATTGCGATCAGATGAGCGATGAGCAAAATCGTCTTCATCGGCGGCTGGTCCCCCTCCCAATATCGCCCGTTCGTCTTCCCCGTCAGACTTCTAGCACACCCGACATGATTTGCACGGCCTGACCTGCAACCCGCACGGCGGTGAGCTTCGCATCCGCAACATCGGCTTCGAGCCAGAGATCGGACGGCCGCCCCATCTCATAGCCCTGCTCCAGCTGCCAGCGGTGCGTGCCATCGGAAAGCTTCTCGGACCGCAAGAGCTGGGCCGCCAGAAGCGCGGTCGCGGACCCCGTGGCCGGATCTTCGGGGATGCCATCGGTGGGCGCATACATGCGGCCGCGGAAACTTGTCTTCGGGTCGTCGCCGCCGCGCACATAGAGATAGGCATTGCCAATCCCCATGGCACTCACCACGCGCGACCAGTGCGGCTCGATGACCTTCGCCCTGGCGAGCGCCGCGCGCGAGTTGAGGGGCACATAGAAGAATCGCGGCCCGCCCTGGAAGAGCCCGAGGCCGTGACCGTCAAAGCCGATGTCGGAGACTTCGAGCGACAAGGCCCGCGCCGTGTCCTCGATCGAGGGCAAGGGCATGTCGACGGCGAAGGGCGTGACCGGTGCCGTGAACTGCGCGCGCGGCACGTCGCCGATGCGCGAGACCTTCACCGGCACAAGACCCGCCACCTCCTCAAGCCTGATCGTCGTCTCGAAAGCGCAGCCCGGCTTGTATTTCTTCTGGGCCAGATGAATGGCGCAGCCCACTGTCGGGTGGCCCGCGAAAGGGATCTCGGCGGTGGGAAAGAAGATGCGGACGCTCGCCGTATTGGCGGGATCCTTCGGCTTCAGGACGAAGATCGTCTCGGAGAGATTGAACTCGCGCGCGATGGTCTGCATCTGGGCATCGCTCAGGCCATCGGCATCCTCGACGATCGCCAGCGGATTGCCCGCGAACGCCGTGGCGGTGAACACGTCATAGGTATGGAATGTGAGCTTCATGCCCGGAACTATTGCGCGGGCCGGAGCATGCGGCAACCGGAACATTGTCCCGATTGCCGCGATGCCGTGCTTAGGGGATCGTGCCTTCGGTGCGCTGCCCCGCCTTCACCTCGAAGTCCTTTTCGGCGACGACGGTGCCATCCTTGCTCGCCACGACATGGTATGTGCCGGCATTGAACGCCTTGTTGAACTGGCCATTGAATTCCGTGGCGATCCGCGGTTGCGGTTGCCCGCGATATCCTTCTCGCTGCCATAAACCTCAAATGTCGCGTCTGCTGGACCGGTAAGCGCCAGATAGCCCCCGTCGAGATTGACCTCGACCTTGGTGACACCACCCGGCGTCACCTGAACCTCGGTCGAGCCGGTGGCGTAGTCGCGGATCACCACCAGCAGGTACTTGCCCGCGGGCACGTTGAACTGCGACGGCGACTGGTATTCGGTCGCAATCCACTCATGACTGCCGTCGAGAGCGGCCTCGGCCTTGCGCAGTTCGAATGTTGCGCCTTCGGGAACCGCAGGGCCGCCCGCCGCGAAGACAGCCGACGCCTGCACGATACCGGCACCCAGCGTCATCACCACGTCGTCGATCTTGCCGGGCGTGACCGTCAGATCCTGCTCGATCTTCGCCTCGCCCAGCGTGAGCCTCATCTTGTAAGTGCCGGCATTCGCCATGAATGCGGCCTGCGGGCCATATTCCGTGGCAAGCCAGTTGCCCTCGGTCGTCAGCAGTTCCCACGTTCCCTTGCCTTCGGCCAGCGGTGTCTGGGCATCCATCATGCCCTTCAACTGCACGACGCCCGCTTCCAGGCTGACATCGAGCTGAACCGGCTTTCCGGCCTCCAGAACGAAGGGCACTTCGATGGCAGCAGAACTGAGAGAAACCCTGGCGATATAGGCTCCGGGCGTCTCGATGCTGGTCTTGATCGCCGAGCCATACTCCGTCTTCACCCATTCGCCCTTCTCACCGTTCACGGCACGGAAGAACTCCCAGTTGGGCGTCGAAAACTTCGGCGGGAAGCCAACGCCCTCGGCCATCTCGACCGTGCCCGTCACGTTGAACTCAGGCGCGGCGGGTTCAGGCGGCGGCGGCGGAGGTTCGGTCTTGGCCTCGACCGTCTTGGTGAGCGCGTCCTTCAGTTCGTCGGCATTGTCGGCGATGGTCGAGATGCCGCCGGTCTTCTCGGCGAGGCACTTGAGCTGCTCGACCGCGCCCTTGTCGTCGAGGCCGAAGCCAACGGTGTGAACGGTGAGTGCAACGCCCAGTTTCTCAAGTTCCTCGGCAACCGCGCAGGGGTTCGGGTCGCACGTCTCGATGCCATCGGAGACGAGGATCACGGTCGCCTGCTTCTCGGTATATTTCAGCGCCTCGGCCGCCTGCCGCACGGCCTGCGTCATCGGCGTCTTGCCCTTGGGATTGAGGCCGTTCACCCTGTCAAGAAACGACGCGGCATCGAGCTTTCCGGGCTCGGCCAGCACTTCAATGTCGTCGCACGCACCCTTCTTGCGATGGCCATAGGCCACGAGGCCAAGTTCGTCCTCCGGCTTCCAGCTGCCGACGACCTTGGCGACCACCTCCTTGGCGATCTGCATCTTGGGCTTTCCATCGATCTGCCCCCACATGGAGCCCGAGGCATCCAGAACGAGGATCACCCGCTGGCCCTCCTCCGCCTGTACAGGTGTCAAAGAAATGAAACACGCCGCCACGGCCAGTGGCAGCGCGAGGGCAAGTCGTCGTAGCAATGTCATTCTGGTAATCCGCCGTCTGCTATCTGGAGCCCCCTCCAGACGCGCAAGTTGCAGTGGCAGCGCAAGCCGTCAACCCTCAAGTTGAGGAAATGAAGTACCGAATGATTTCCGCTGCATAGGGTGGCATTCTTGAATCGATTTGCGATGCGGCCCGCACGGGTTCAATGGCTGCAAGCTCCGGGTTTTCCTCGCTGGCGGAATGCGCGGCGAACCGCTTTTCCATCTCGGCGAAACTCAGCGCAAAGTCATGACGCCGGGCGATCGCAAGGCGCGGCCCTTCGAAGATCGCGACGATCTCGCCGACAGTGGAATGGTGAAGATCGAGCCCGGTCTCCTCCAGCAACTCCGTCCGCATGTTTCCGAAAAGATCGACCAGAACCGTCCGGCCCGGACATCCTTCGGCTCCAGCGTGCCCGAGGGCGGATAGGCCTTGCCCGCATTCAGCGTCCAGCCGCCCATGACGCCCAGCACCAGCGCGCCGTCGGACGAGAATGCGGCAGCAACGCCAAAGCAATTGCAGACGCTCGCATCCGGCCTGCCCCAGTCGCGCCAGGCGACGAAGCTCGCGTAGTCGGTCTCAGTGAAGGTCGCCGAGAAATGCCCGTTCGCCGCCTTGGCGCCCGTGCACAGCAGCACCTGCCCGTTCCACAGCGCAGGCTTTTCCGCAACAATGCCCAGCCAGTGCCGGTCGATGGCCTCGCGGTTCCGGTGGCGAAATCCCAGCCGCCGTCCAGGCAGCGAAGGTCGAGGCTGGTGACGGGCTCGATGCGGATCACTTGAACAACGCGTCGTAGATGAGTTTCAGCGACACGATGAACAGCGCCACCTCGACGAGCCGGTAGAACACTTTTTCGGGAATGATGGCGGTAAGCCTGTAGCCGATCACGGCGCCCACGATTGCCACGGGCGACAGCATGGCCGCAAGTTCGAGATTGCCGGGGTTGAACTGGCCCAGCGCCCAGTAAGGCACGAGCTTCACCACATTGATGACCGCAAACGCGATGGTGCTGGTGCCCGCGAACACCATCTTCGGCAGCTTCTGCGGCAGCACGTAAGTCTGATACGGCGGCCCGCCAGTGTGAGACACGAAACTCGTGAACCCCGTGATGGTGCCCCAGAAAATGCCGCGCGGCACGTCAGCGGGCTTCGGCGGCGCATCGGCCTTCTTGAGTACAATGGTCAGGCAATAGTAGAGGCCGACAAGCCCGACGAGCAGCGTCACCATCCATTCCGCCGTGATGCGCGCCGTGGCCCAGCCGATGCCGACGCCGAAGATCATCGCGGGGACGAGAATGTAGAGGTTCCGGCTTGTCGAACTGTTTCCGATAGGCCCAAAGCCCAACCATGTCGCTGACGATATAAACGGGCAGAAGCATGGCGGCAGCGGCAACCGGCGGCATGACGAGCGCCATGAGCGGAACACCAAGTGCTCCCACCATTGGCAGTCCGCCCTTAGACGCCCCGACCAGAAAGGCCGCGATGGTAGCGACCACAAGGAAAAGCACGCCCAGTTCCATCAGGCGTTCTCGGGCACCAGCGCCAGGCTTCCATGATCCTGCCCGAGGAACTCGCAAAGCATCTCGACCACGAAGCCATGGTCTTCTCGCTGCGGCACACCGGAGACGGTAATGACACCGACGACACCCGTGCCTTTCAGATGAATGGGAAAGCCGCCGCCCGCATTGGCGAAATCCATGGGGTCGATGCCGCGCGCGGCCTCGAACTTCTTGCCCTGCAGCTCGTATTCACGGCCCACGCGGTAGGATGACTTGTGGAAACGCAAAACCGTATTCACCTTGCGGCGCACCCAGTCCGGGTTCTCCGGTGTCGAGCCTGGCAAGGCTGTGTAGAAAAGTGGACGGACGCCTATTCGAACATCGATAACGAAGGGAAATCTTCCGGTCTTCCGCTCTCGCTCGCATTATGCTGCCCAGCGCCCAGGCGTCCGCCTCGCTGAATTTCATGAAGCGCAACGCCTCCTCCTGCCGCGCGATCTGCGCAATATCGCTCTCGAGACTATCTGGCGAACTCCCCTTGCTTGGATTATTCTAACCCCGGCACATCGCATTAAGAAAGCGTTAACGACAAGGTTAATCCACTGCGACCGTGGCACCTGCCCTGCATCGTCTTTAGCCGGAAGATTTACTTCCACTTGCGAGGATCAGGATCATGGCCATCATACCCAGCAACTTCGGTAAGCAGTCTCCCGATACGGGAGCCACGGAACGCCCCAAGTCATCCGAGATGACTCCCGGCGCCGGTTTCCGCATTCGCCTCAACATCGAGCGTCCGCCGCAGCACATCATCAACATGCTGCGCGACTTCGAGACGCCGGACATTTCCGACATCCTGAACCGCATGTATACGATGGCGCCGGAAATCAGGAATATCGTCAACAGCAAGCGCCTGATCGGCCCTGCCCTCACAGTCAAGGTGTTTCCGGGCGACAACCTCATGGTCCACAAGGCTCTCGACGCTGCGATGCCCGGTGACATCGTCGTCGTTGACACCAGCGAGCTCACCGCAACGCCGTGCTCGGCGATCTCGTGACCAACAAGGCCAAACACCGCGGAATTGCTGGCTTTATCGTCGACGGACTGGTGCGCGACCTGCCCGGCCTGATCGAAGCCGACCTGCCCGTATACGCTCGCGGCGTAACGCCTTTCGGCCCGCTGCACCGCGGCCCGGGTGAGCTCAACTATGCGGTCTCCTGCGGCGGCATCGTGGTCAATCCCGGCGATATCATTGCGGCCGACATGAGCGGCATCGCAGTTATCCGCCGCGAGGTGGCCGAAGAAACCATCATGCGGCTTCGCACCCATCGTGCCCGCATGCAGCAGTACGAGATGGACGTAAAAGCCGGCCGCTTCTCGAACGAGCGGGTGGACCGTCAACTAGAAGCCGATCATTGCCTGATCGAATAGTCTGGTGACATGATGCTGCCTTACGCCATCACCCGCAGCCTGTTCCGCTCGCTCCGCATCCTCTATGCGCCCGAGACTACCACGTCAGGTTCCAGGAACTGCGCCGGCGCTACTATGACCTGTTCTGGGCCAATGTGGCACAGGAGCTGGGAGCCGAATTCCGCAAATGGGACGATGGCTTCAGCCGCCTGACCCGGAATGGCACGGTTCTCATCGTGCGTGGTCCTGATGTCAGGCTGGACGATCACCTGACGCTGAAGCTCATGGGCAACAAGGCGATGACCTATGAACTGATCGCCGAACAGGGCTTCCCCGGCGCCATGTGAGGTTCACCGCCACAGACATGACGAAGGCCATGGAGCTTCTGGAAAGCGCCGGCCGCCCCCTGGTGGTGAAGCCCAATGCGGGAACCGGCGGTGGCCGCGGTGTCACGACCGGCATCACGTCACCGTCTGCACTCCGCCGGGCGGCCTTTGCGGCGGCCCGCTTCGATCCCCGGCTGATCGCGGAAGAACAGGTCGAAGGCCACAGCTGGCGGCTCCTCTTTCTCGACGGAGAATTGGTCGACGCAGTGCGGCGCGATCCACCCCTCGTGACGGGCGACGGCATGCGAAGCATTGGGGAACTGGTCACGGCGGAGAACGCGGCCCGGCTGCCGGGCCGTCCCTTCACGGCGCTCAGCCCCATCCGGCAAGACAGGGAATGCCTTCACTATCTTGCAGCCCAGGGCCTTTCAACGCGCAGCGTGCCAGCAGCCGGCGAGACCGTGGTGCTCAAGCGTGCCGTAAACGAAAACAGTTCTGCCGAGAACCACAGCCTGCCTGGGCAGGTTCACCCTGCGACCATCGCTGCCTGCTCGAGGCTTACGCGGAACATCGGGGTGCGACTCGCCGGCGTCGACATCATCGCGAAAGACATCGGGGAGCAGCTGACGATCAAACGGCATCATCGGCGAAATCAATACCACTCCAGGCCTT
>CAVTNR010000011.1:0-89823 GCA_963736115.1 uncultured bacterium | reverse complement strand
CGCAACCCCGGGTGTCCGCCAGACACCGGATCACGTTCCGTTCGATTTCCCGGAACCCGGCTTCCCCCTTCTTCTCGAAGAGCGCGTTGATGGAGAGGCCCGTTTCCTCCACGATATGGGCGTCGGTGTCGATGAAAGGCCGCCGCATGGATTCGGCGAGAATCCGGCCCACGCGTGTCTTGCCGGATCCCATGAATCCCAGGAGGTAGATGTGGCCGTCACCGGATTTCATCGAAGCGCCTCCTCATCTGGTCGAACGTGTCGCCTCCGTATCGTTCCATGAAGGCCTCCGCCAGCGTCATGGCCAGCATGGCTTCCGCCACCACGGCCGCGGACGGCACCGCGCAGACATCGGAGCGCTCATGGTGCGCGTCCGTCGGGCTTCCCGTGTCGAGCCGTACCGAGGGAAGCGGTTTTTTCAGCGTGGGGATGGGTTTCATGACGGCCCGGATCACAATGGGCTGGCCGTTGCCGATGCCGCCCTCGATGCCGCCCGCGCGGTTCGTGGAACGCGCCGGACAGGCATCCCCCGGAACAATCGCGTCATGGACCTCTGATCCGAGTCTGGAGGCCGCATCCGCGCCGATGCCGATTTCGACTGATTTGATCGCGGGGATGCTCATCACGGCCGCGGCGATGCGGCTGTCCAGCCGGCGGTCCCACATACGTGCGATCCCAGGCCGATCGGGACGTTCAACGCGGCCGCTTCGAAGGCGCCGCCCACCGTGTCGCCTTTTTCCGCGGCCTCCCGCACCGCGGCCCGCATGGCCTCGGCTGCGTCCGCGTCCGCGCAGCGCAAGTCGGATGTTTCGGCCAGGCCGGCGACGTTTCAGAATTTCCATCTCGGCTTCGGGTTTCTTCATTTCCAGCAGGTCGCGGAACGTCGTCCCCGCGGCCGCGCCGTGAATGCGGATCACGTGGCTTCCGATCCAGACGCCGAACGGTTCCAGCAGCTGCCGAAGCACCGCGCCGATCGCGACCCGAACGGCCGTTTCCCGCGCGCTGGCGCGCTCCAGGACATTGCGGATGTCGGTATGCCCGTATTTCACCGCGCCCGCCAGGTCCGCATGGCCGGGACGGGGGATACGGACGGGGTCATCCTCGCGGCCGCTCCACGGGTCCATGCGGGTTTTCCAGTTTTCCCAGTCCCGGTTCGTCACGGTCATCGCGATCGGCGTTCCCAGCGTCACGCCGAAGCGCAGACCGGACAGAATTTCCACTCGGTCCGTCTCGATCTTCATGCGGCCGCCCCGGCCGAGTCCCGCCTGGCGGCGGGCCATCTGGGCGTCGATTTTCTCGCGGTTCAACGCAAGCCCGGCCGGCATTCCTTCAAGAATGCCGACGAGCGCGGGGCCGTGCGATTCACCGGCCGTGAGGATCCGGAGCGTGGCCATGGGCCTCCAGGTGTTGGATGCAGAGGGTCAGGCAGGTTTCGAACAGGCCGTCCGGCATGGAACGGCCGAGCCAGACGGCGTCCGCGGCGAGGGCCTGGGCGACGAGCATGACGATGCCCGGAACGGTCCGGCATCCCCGCAGTCGCGCCTCACGGAGCAGCCGCGTTTCAACCGGATTGGGCACCATGTCGAACACCAGGCCGGACGGGGAAAGCCATCCGGGATCCGGCAGGGGCGAAGATCCGACGGCCGGCCACAGGCCGACGGGCGTGGCGTTGATCAGCAGGCCGGAGTTCCGGACGGCGGCTTCCAGCGCATCCGCGGAGGAGAGGATCTCCATCTCCATGCCGAGGGGAGCGGCCAGTCCGGTCTTCAGCGACTCCGCACGGCTGATGTCGGTTTCGAATACGGAGAGTTTTTTCAGCCCTTCCAGGGACAGGGCACGAACCGCGGCGCGGCCTGCGCCGCCCGCGCCGAGCAGAAGAACGTCTCCTGCGCCGGAGTCCCATCCTCCGCGGGAGAGCGCGGCCCGGCATCCGTCCACGTCGGTGTTGTATCCGGTCAGCTTTCCGTCCGCCGCGGCGACGGTGTTCACCGCTCCGATCCGGGAGGCGTCTCCGTGCGTGCCGTCCAGAAAGGGAATCACGGTCTGCTTGTGCGGAATCGTGACATTGAAGCCCGGCCGGCGGGACCGCCTGGATTCCTCGACGAATCCGGCCAGGCGGTCCGGAGCGACGCGGACCGCTTCGTAATCCATTGAGACGCCGAGTTGCTTGAAAACCGCGGCGTGGATCAGGGGGGAGAGCGTGTGTCCGATCGGATCGCCGATCACGCAGAAGGTGCGGCTGAAATCAGGCATATTCGATTCCGGACAGGAGGTTGAAAAAACCGGGATACGAAATGTCGGCGCATTCCGTGCCGTTGATCCGCGTTTCGCCTTGCGCGAGAAGTCCGGCCACGGTAAAGGCCATGGCGATGCGGTGGTCCTCCATGCTGTCAATGACCGCGCCGCGGAGCGGCTGGGGCCCCTCGATCGCGAAACCGTCCTCGAACACTTCCGCGCGGACACCCATGGCGGCCAGGTTCTTCGTCACGGCGGCAATACGGTCGGTTTCCTTGACACGCAGTTCGGCGGCGTTCCGCACCACGGTCCGGCCGGAAGCCCGGCAGGCGGCCACGGCCAGGATGGGGATTTCATCGATGATTTTCGGGATCAAATCGCCGCTGATCTCCGTGCCGGTGAGGGAGGCGGTGCGGATCCTCAGGTCGGCCCGGGGTTCGCCCTGCAGGGTCCGGGGGTTCAATTCCTCGACCGGGCATCCCATGCGCCGCAGGACATCGAGAATACCGGTGCGGGTCGGATTCACTCCGACGTTTTCAATTGTCAGTTCTGATTCCGGGATCAGCGCGGCCGCGACCATCAGGAATGCGGCCGAAGAGATATCTCCGGGAACGTCGAAATCACAGGGCAAGGGGGTCTGGGGTCCTTCCAGCTCGAGTCGCAGGCCGTCCCGGCGGATCCGAACGCCCATACCGGCAAGCATGCGTTCCGTGTGATCGCGGGACAGCGCGGGTTCCGTCACCGAGGTGCGGCCCTCGGCCAGAAGGCCCGCGAGGAGAACGCAGGATTTCAGCTGGGCGCTGGCCACGGGAAGCGTCAGGTCCGCGCCTGATAGACGGGTTCCCCGGATTCGGAGCGGAGCCGTGCCTGAAGCCGTCGTTTCGATGCGTCCGCCCATGCGTTCCAGGGGCTCCACGATGCGGCGCATGGGCCTGCGTCTGAGAGAGGCGTCTCCCGTGATGACCGATGTGAACGGCCGGTTTGCGAGAATGCCGGACAGAAGCCGGATCGTGGTGCCGGAATTGCCCGCGTCCAGATCATGCGTCGGAGCGGCGAGTCCGGACGGTCCCTTGCCGTCCACGACAACGGCGTTTCCGCTATAGCGTTCAATTCGGACGCCCAGCGCGGTCAGGCAGGCCGCCGTGCTGGCCACGTCCCGTCCGGGCGCTAGTCGCGTGATTTTCGACCGGCCCGCGGCGAGCGCGCCGAACAGCAGCGCGCGATGCGACATGGACTTGTCTCCCGGAACGGACAGGACGGCGCGCCAGCGTCCCGCTTTTCTCACGATCTGATGCATGCTCCCTTCCTGAGGCCGAGGTCCGGAAAATCCCCCGCCGGAAACGGCGGGCCTTCAATCAGAAAAAATCGTATTGCTTGGTCCCGCGAAGCGGGAGAACCGGCGGTCACAATCCGTTCAGCGGTTCGGACGTAAACCCGATTCCCTTGAGCGTTGCGGCCGCCTCCGCGCGCGCCTCCGGGGTTTCAAAGGAAAGCCGCAGAGTGCCCGCGTCACCTTCCCGCACTTTCAGGATTTCGATGTCCTTGATGTTAATGCCGCGTTCAGCCAGAGCCGCGGCGATGGATGCGATCACGCCGGGTCTGTCCTCGACACGCACACGAAGATCATGATGCGCCCGCAGAAATCCGCGCGTGTCCCTCGGAATGGAAAGCCGTTTTTCGGCCGCGGATTCAAATGCCTTCCGGAGCTTGTCCTGTTCCAGTAGGGCACGGGTGTCGGAGAGCCCGCCGGCGAATGCGTCCAGAGCTGAGAGAATTTCCTCGCGGTTGGTGGTCAGAATCGGATTCCAGGTGTCGTAGGGGCTGGACGCGATCCGGGTCATGTCCCGGAAACCGCCCGCCGCCAGCTTGAGGAAGTGCGGGGATTCCTCCTGATGGCCGGACACCCAGTTCATCAATGTGACCGCGAGCAGCTGGGGAAGATGGCTGACGGCCGCGGCCACACGGTCATGCAGGACGGGGCTGAGGAAGAGAACCTTGGCGCCGAGCCGTTCGATCAGATCGCCTAGCGGCTGAATGCGGTTCTGGGGAAGCGGCCGGGAGGGCGTCAACACCCAGGCCGCGTTCTCGAACAGGAGGGGATCCGACCAGCGGATGCCGCGGCCCTCGCTTCCGGCCATGGGATGCCCGCCGATGAAATGGCGATCCGCCGGAAAAACCCGGTCCGCGGTTTCCACGATCAGGCGCTTGGTGCTTCCCGAGTCCGTGACGAGGCCGCCGGCCGGAAGAGCCTCCGCCACGGACGGCAGGAGCAGGAGGATAGCGTCGATCGGCGCGCAGAGAAACACCAGATCGGAATCCGAAACGGCTTCCTGCAGACGGTCACGGGAGAATCCCGCGTCCAGCGCGCCTGCGGCCAGTCCGGCCTCGACCGCCTCCGGCGAGTCAACACCGCTGACCCGCGTGTCCGGAAGCTTCCGTTTCAGGGCCAGGCCCAGCGAACCGCCGATGAGGCCGACGCCCACCACTGTGATGCGGCGGAAACCCTTCAATGCGTTTTCTCCGGTCCCCGGTTGGACTCGGTTCCGATGCGCCGGCCGATGGCCCAGGCGATTGTCTTCAACTCCTCCATCAGCGCGGCGAATCGGTCCGGATAGAGGGACTGCGGACCGTCCGAGAGGGCCTGGTCCGGATGCGTGTGCACTTCGATGATGAGTCCATCCGCTCCGGCCGCAACGGCCGCGCGCGCCATCGGCGCCACCTTGTCCCGTCGCCCTGTTCCGTGGCTGGGATCCGCGAGGATGGGGAGGTGGCTGCGTTTTTTCACCACGGGGATGGCGGATATGTCCATTGTATTCCGTGTGTAGGTTTCGAAGGTGCGGATGCCGCGTTCGCAGAGAATGACCCGGGAATTGCCGCTGGCCATGATGTATTCGGCGGCCATCAGCAGTTCCTCAATGGTGGCGGACATGCCTCGTTTCAGCAGTATGGGTCTATCGATCTTGCCCACTTCCTTGAGCAGCGGGAAATTCTGCATGTTCCGGGCGCCGACCTGTACGATGTCCACCCGGTCCGCGACGCTCCGGACGAAAGCCGGCTCCATCACTTCGGAAACGCACAGCATGTCCTGTTCCCGCGCCGCGTCCCGCAGCAATTCCAGCCCCTTTTCGCCGAGGCCCTGAAAGCTGTAGGGGGAAGTTCTGGGTTTGAACGCGCCCCCGCGCAGAATCCGGGCGCCGGCCTGCCGGACACGCGATGCGGTTTCCCGGATCTGTTCGGCGCTTTCCACCGCGCACGGCCCGGCGATGACGATGACCTCGTCGCCGCCGATGGCCACGTCTCCGATGCGGATCACCGTGTCGTTGGGATGAAAAGCGCGGCTTGCCAGCTTGTAGGGTTCGGTGACGCGCAGAACCTCTGCCACGCCCTCTTCCATTTCCAGGGAACGGGGGTCGAGACGGCTCGTGTCGCCGATCACGCCGAGAACAGTCCGGTTCGCGCCGCGGTCCGGGTGGATGTCGAATCCCATGCCGCGGATCCGGTCCGAAAGGGCTTGAATCTGGGCGTCTGAAGCGTCTTCGCGCATGACGACGATCATGACCGGCTGCTCCCGGCCGCTGGAGCGGCCTGGATCTGGGCGTCCCGGCAGATCTCGAGAATCCGGGTGAAAAGATCATCGACCTGAGACGGCTGAAGCGGATGGTGCGGAATCCGTTTCGCGTTCTTCAGCACTTCCCGCTCACGGTCCGGATCCTGCAGGGGGACGCCGAGGTCGCACTTGATGCGGCCGATTTCGAGCGCGAGTCTGGCGCGTTCGGCCAGGAGATGGACGAGTTCTCCGTCGATGTCCAGAATGCGTTTACGAAGCTGATCCAGCCGGTCTTTCATCAATCCTCCAAAATCAAAAAGCCCACTTGGATCAAGTGGGCCGGATGCGAAGCTTAACGCAGAAATTCAGCGATCCCGCCCGAAATTGCGGATCCAATAAGTGGTGGAATAACCGAACCGAAGATGGGACGGGAATGGACGCATGCATCTACCTCGTTTTCAATAGCATAAATTTAATAATTTCAAAACAGAAAGTCAAGACCCATTTGATCTCCGCCGATACCTGAGCCCGTAACCGGCAATAAAACGCTTGATTATTCGATCCAAATTTATTAAAATAATCAAATTGTGCAAGTCCAACCGAGGTTGATTCAATGCCGTCGTTGTACGCCGCCATGCAGAAACGCAGGACCATACGGCGTTTCAAGCCCAAACCGGTAGCGGAAAAAGATCTCCTGCAGATTGTCGACGCAGCCCGCTGGGCTGTGTCTCCCGGCAATGTCCAACCCTGTGAATACGTCATCGTCAACCTTCCCAGGCGCGTGTCCGAAGTGTTCGACTGCGTGAAATGGGAGGCGGCCGGTGCGCCTCTGTCCGCCCCCAAATCCGGGGAACGGCCGGCCGCTTACATCGTGGTTCTGATCGACCTGATGAAAAAGAAGAGGGGCGGTTCGACGGACGCGGCCGCGGCGGTTCAGAACGCCTCCCTGGCGGCCACGGAACTGGGCCTCGGCGCATGCCGGATCGAGGACCTGCACCGGAAACGCCTCAAGGCGAAGCTCAAAATCCCGCATCATCTGCACGTCGACTCCGTGATCAGCCTGGGAATTCCGTCCGAATCTCCGGTCGCCGAAGAATGCGGCGACTCCGTTCGTCCCTGGACGGACCGTGACGGAGTCGTTCACGTGCCGAAACGGCGGCTGGCCGACGTCTGCACCATGAACGGCTACCGGTTCGCCCATCGTTACACTCGGAAAAATATTTGACGGACCGCCCGGAGAAACTGCGCGCGGATCTGGTCCTGCTGGCGCTGTGCATGATCTGGGGAACCAGTTTTCCTCTGATGCGCGCTTCCGTCCGCGACCTGAATCCTGCCCTTTACCTCGCAGTGCGTTTCTGGATCGCCGTCGGGCTCCTGCTTCCGTTGTTTCTGAAACGGCGGAAGACCCTTGCCCCGGCCGCCTGGAGGCGGGGATTCCTCCTCGGCGCCGCGATGTTCGCCGGCATGTTCTGCCAGACCGCCGGACTGAAGTATACATCGGCCTCGAATTCGGGATTTCTGACCGCACTGAGCGTGGTTCTGGTTCCGGTCTGGAACCGGGTGTTCCGGGGCCGCGGACTGAGCCTTCAGGAAGGCGTGGGTCTCCTGCTGGCGTCCGTCGGCGTGGTGCTGATCGCCGGAGCCGGTCTGGGCGGATTCAACCGCGGCGACGCGCTGACTGCGGTCGGAGCGGTGGCATTCTCCGTTCAGATCGTCCTGATCGAGTGCTTTGTCGGACGGGATGAATCCCTGCCGTATGCCTGGATGATGATTTTCTGGACGGCGGTGCTCGCGACACTGGCGGCCCCTTTTCTCGGCCGCCTCCGTTTCGATGTGGGCCCCGGCATCGCGGCCGGAATCGTCTATCTGGGCGTTTTCGCAACCGCGGCCGGTTTCTGGGGACAAACCCGTTACCAGCCCCGTACATCGTCGACCGCCGCGGCTGTTCTGTATGCCACCGAACCTGTTTTCGCAGCCGTATTCGCCCGGATTTTTCTGGCCGAATTCCTGACTCCCAGAGGCTGGATGGGCGGGGCTTTGATTTTTGCAGGCATCTGCGTTCACGAAACCGCCCGCCCGCCGGGCGGTTCCTCATAAACACATTCAGAAGAGGACCCGGCAGTGGAGAATGAAAGAGGGGACAGAAGAGACGGCCGCCGCGGCGGACGGCCCCCGGAACCCATGGATGAAAACGTGAAAGAGACGATCCGGAACGCCGTGGAGCATTTTCTCGATTCCATCGAGCCGTACGCCGTTTCCGGCTTCAATCCGTTTCAGCGGAAGCAGCTTCACCGGCATTTCGAGAGAACGGCCGAGTGCAAGGTACGGGCGTTTCGGGACGGGCAGGGAGAGGTGGTGCTGAGCATTGTCCCGGTCGGAAAACTGCAGCGCATGGCGGAAACCCTTGTCCAGGAAGTGCTGATATCCGGAGAAACCCGATCCATGCCGGCCATGGATTCCTTCGAGCGGTTCATCGTACATGAGTACCTGAAGACCCGGGGCGGCGTCCGGTCAGAGAGCCACGGAGAAGGCGCCGAGCGGCACGTCGACATCGTTCCGGTCTTCGGCCGGGTTCCGAAAAAAGCCAAACGGCGTCTCACGCGGTAATGACTCAGGACGCCCGTCGGGCGCCGGCGCGGGCCGGCGGCGCCGGGCCGGGAGCGGAGGCTGAATGAAGGACATACTGATAGTGGACGACGAGGAAATGGTTCGCTACAGCGTCAAGCGGATCATGGAGGCGTCCGGCTGCCGGGTCACCACGGCCGCCAGCGGAACGGAATGCATTGAGCGTCTCCGGGAGGGGTTCCGCGGACTGATCCTCATGGACATCGTGATGCCGGGCATGGACGGGTGGGACACTGTCCAGGCGGTCGTTGATGAAAAGCTCTACGACGGCAATCTGGTCTGCATGCTCACCGGACAGGAAGAGCCCGACATCAAGATGGAGCACCTGAAGGAATACGTTCTGGATTACCTCCGGAAACCGTTCGAAGCTAAACGGCTGGTTCAGGTCTGCCAGGAGTACCTGTCCTACCTGAAGGTGCCTGGTTCCTGACCGTTTCCCCGAAGGATCGTCCATGTCCGAATGGGTCATCCAGCCCAGAACCATTGTCGTGATCGGCGCATCAGCCGGCGGACCGCGCGCGCTTAAAACGCTTTTCCAGGGAATGCCGCGGCTCAAGGCCAGCGTGATCGTGGTCCAGCACATGCCGAAATTCATCAACGATTCCCTGCGTGACAGCCTGGCCTCCGGAACCCGGATGCGGGTGGTGATCGCGCAGAACGGAGACCTGCTGGAAGACGGCACTGTGTTCATCGCTCCGAGCGAAGTGCACCTGGTCGTCCGGCACAACCGGACGATCCGGCTGGCGCACGGCCAGAAGGTCAATTACGTCTGCCCTTCCGTGGATGTGACGATGAACTCGCTCTATATGGAATTCGGCGCCTCGTTCGTGGGAGTGGTGATGACGGGAATGGGCCGGGACGGGGCGGACGGAATCGTCCATGTGAAGCGGATCGGAGGCGTCACGCTCGCGCAGGACGAGCGGACTTCCAGTATTTTCGGAATGCCCAAGGAAGCCGCGGCCACGGGGTGCGTCGATTTCGTCCTGCCCCCGGAGAAGATCCGCGTCAAGATCGCCGAACTCACGGGCGTCGATGAATCGCCGCAGCCGCCGGATCGGACGCGTCACTGAAAACCATCATCGGAGGAACTGAAGTGAAACCCGACAATATCGATCAACTTGTCGTTAATACGATCCGGATGCTCGCCGTCGACGGCGTGCAAAAAGCCAATTCAGGCCATCCCGGGATGCCCATGGGAATGGCGGACTGCGTTTTCGTGCTGTGGAACCGGTTTCTCCGGTTCAATCCGAAGGATCCGAACTGGCCCGACCGGGACCGGTTCATCCTCTCCGCCGGCCACGGGTCCATGCTTCTATACGCCATGCTCCATCTCTCGGGTTACGAAGTGACCCTCGATGATCTCAGGCAGTTCAGGCAGTGGGAGAGCCGGACGCCGGGTCATCCCGAGTACGGTTGCCTGCCCGGCGTGGAAACCTCCACCGGTCCCCTGGGACAGGGGTTTGCAAACGGCGTGGGGATGGCGCTTGCCTCCCGCATGGCCGCCGCTCGTTTCAACCGTGAAGGATTTGAGCCTGTCAATCACCGCGTCTTCGCCGTCGTCAGCGACGGCGACTTGATGGAAGGCATTTCCTCTGAAGCGGCCTCGGTGGCAGGCCACCTCTGTCTGGGGAATCTTGTCTATCTCTACGACGACAATCACATCACCATCGAGGGCAAGACGGACCTGGCCTTCTCCGAGAATGTGGCCGCCCGTTTCGAGGCCCTCGGCTGGCATACGGTGAAGACGGACGGTCATGACCGCGAGGCGATCGCATCTGCCATCGCGGCGGGGATCGCCGAAACCGGCAGACCCTCGCTCATTCTCGCGCGCACCCGTATCGGATTCGGCAGTCCCGGCAAGCAGGACACATCCGAGGTGCACGGAGCGCCGCTCGGGCCGGAGGAGGTCGCCGCGACGCGCCGGAATATCGGATGGGAATCGGAGTCTCCCTTCTCTCGTTCCCCAGCCCGTGCGGGACCTGTTCGAAGCCCGCGTCCGTTCGCTCAAGCCGGAATATGACGCCTGGCAGACCCGCTTCCGGGAGTGGCAGACCCGTTTCCCGGACCTGGCCGGTCTGTGGAAGGACATGGCGGACCACCGGATTCCGAAAGACCTTGAGAAGACCCTGATTTCCGGGCTGACCGGTAAGACCGCCGCGACCCGGATTCACGGATACAAGGTGATCCAGAAGGCCGCAGAAGCCATGCCCGGCTGGGTCGGGGGATCCGCGGACCTGACGCCCTCGACCAAAACCGGAATCGACGGCTCCGCTTCCGTCTCCGCGGGCCGCTTCGAGGGTCGAAACCTTCATTTCGGCATCCGGGAGCATGCCATGGGCGGCATTCTCAACGGCATGGCTCTGTACGGCGGCTTCATTCCGTATGGATCCACATTCCTCGTGTTCTCCGACTACATGCGGCCTTCGATCCGCCTGGCCTCCATCATGGGCATTCAGGTGGTTTACCTCTTCACGCATGACAGTATTTTCGTCGGAGAGGACGGGCCCACGCATCAGCCGATCGAACATGTCGCCGCCCTCCGTTCCATTCCCGGGCTCACGGTTTTCCGGCCTGCGGACGGACTCGAAACAGCCATGGCCTACGCGTACGCCATTCGCAAACAGGACGGCCCCACGGCCATCTGCCTCACACGGCAGAATGTCCCCGAGCTGACCGAAATCCGGACCGCTGAGATTTCGGATGTCCAGAAGGGCGGATATGTCCTGGTGAAAGAAAAAGGGAAACGGCCGGATGTGATCCTGATCGGAACCGGATCCGAAGTGTCCGTCGCGCTCGATTGCAGAACCCGTTTGGCGGAGTCGGGCGTGGACGGCAGGGTCGTCTCCATGCCCTGCGGTTCCGTCTTCCAGAAACAGCTCCAGCCGTACCGCGATTCGGTTCTGCCGGAGGATGGAACGCCGGTAGCCGTTGTCGAGGCGGGAATCGGAATGGGATGGCGCGACATCACCGAGTCGCCCCTGCTCTTCGTCGGGATGAACCGGTTCGGCGCTTCCGCGCCGGCCGAGGTTCTGGCCGACAAATTCGGATTCAACGGAAACGCGATGGCGGATAAAGTGACGGCCTGGCTGAAGGGCCTCGCACAAAAGACCGGACGGTAGCGGTTCCGCCGGGTACTCAAACCCGGACGCGCCTGAGCTCCGCTCACAGACAAATGAGCCGGAAGACGGGGATCCCGTTTTCACGGCTCATTTTTTTTATGCGGTCATGGGACCGCGCCTCATTTCCATTTCGGCCGGACGATCTGACCGAGCAAAGGGAATAGGACGACGTAAAGGAGGTGCATTGGGAGCATGAGCGGATAAAACCGGAGCAGCCCCCGGTCATCGAGCTTTCGCGCTCCCGCCCGTAGGAACCGGATTTCCAGAACGACCTTCACGAACCAGACCGGCAGGATCCAGAAAACCCAGCCGGAATGAAACGCCGAGGCCAGGGTCGCCGCGAGCAGAAAAACGTAAAAAAGGTATACGCCGGAGAGGACGGCGATCATGCCGGCCGGATACGCCAGATGTTTGGAACTGAAGCGAATACGCTGGCGGACGAAATCGCGGAAACCGGCAGGCGGATCCGTGGGCACCGCGGCCGCGGGATCCGCGGCGAAACGGATGGACAGAGGGGTTTCACGAACGATGCGCTGCATGAAAAGGTCATCGTCTCCGGAAAGCCACCGTCCCGTTTTCCCGTAGCCGTTCAGTTTCGTGAACACGTCCCGGCGAAAGGAGAAATTGGCGCCGTTGCAGGTGGAGGGTGAGCCCATGCCTGTCGTGGCCGCGGCGACCGCGCCCATGGACAGGTATTCCAGCGCCAGGAGGCGGTGTAAGAATCCGTCAAAAGGCGGATCGATCCGGTAAGGCGCATAACCGATCACCGCGGCCGTGCCGCTGTCGTACCAGCGCACGATTTCACTGATCCAGGAGGGACCGGGGAGCGTGTCGGCGTCGGTCGTCAGGATGATGCGGCCGGAAGCAGACGCGATTCCCCGGGTGAGGGCGGCCTTCTTGGGGGACACTGAGGCGTCTTCCCGGCGGATGCGCAGAACGCGGACGTTGCGGCGGCCTGCCGCGAAACGGGCCATGAGGGTATGAGTGCCGTCTGACGAGCGGTCGTCCACGAGAATGATCTGGGTCAGACGGGCGGGGTAGTCCTGCTGTTCGAGGCATCGGAGGAGCCGGGGAAGACAGCGGCTCTCGTTGCGGGCCGGGACGACCACGCTCACCGCGGGCCGGGCGTTCGGAGCATCCGGCCGTCGAAGCCGGATGAATCCCCGCGTGAAATGAATAAGCAGGGCCGAATAATAGAGAAGCAGAAGCGAAAGCGCGATGAATCCGAAAACCGGCAGTCCGTTCATGAGGCTCCCGTTAAAGGACGGCTTCAATATAACGGAACCAGTCGCGCTTGTCAATATAAAAGCGATTGATTTATTGGATGATTTATCGTAAAATAAAAAAGGACCCCGTCCCGCCGTATGAGGCCGGGCTTCCATGATGCGTGACTGCGCAATGCCAGGCCTGAAGCGGGGGGACAGCTGAAGGGAATTGAAGGACCCCGCCGCCCGTCCCGCTTTGCGGGATCAACCTGCAGATGCCGATGGTTGAAGACTGCGCGGGACAGATTAATTCTATGCCTTCCGGCTGAAGGCCCCGCATTGCGGCACCGGGGAATGCGCTCGCCGACAGATTGAAGCTCCCCGCGGCAAGCCGCGGGGAATCTTCTGTCTGTAGTGAAGAAAATATATAATATTCGCTCGTTTACCCCGCCGCAAGCGTCGGGGAATACGCGAGCGATCAGATTCATGAACGGATATTTTTTTCAACCAGGGAGTCGATAACATGCGCAGGTCCGCGAGGGTCATGTGTCTGATCGCCGCAATCGCATGGCCGGCCTTGTCCTGGAGCGGCGCCGATGGAAATTTTCACCGGTGGGTTTTTTTCAGGGACAAGGGAGTGTTCCTGTCCGCAGGGGACAGGGACGCCATCCGGATTCCGGCGCGCAGTCTGGCTCGGAGAAGGGCCGTCCGGCCCGAATCCGCCCTTTTTGACGCTTCGGACCTTCCCCTGGTCCCGCAATACCTGGAGGCCGTAACCGCGACCGGCGCGGTGATCCGGACGCATTCCCGCTGGCTGAATGCGGTGAGCATACAGGCAGATGCCGTCCAGATGGAACGGATCCGGCATCTGCCCTTCGTACTCCGCGACCAGCCCGTGGCCGGCGCCGCCCGGGAACCCGGTCCGGAGACTTCACGGCCGGAGACGGGATTGTTCCGGTCCTCATCCTCGGGCATGGATTACGGTCCGGGATTCGAGCAGGCTGAAATGGTCCGTGTGCCGGAGGTGCACGCCATCGGCCTGTCCGGGAAAGGCGTGATCATCGGCATGCTCGATGACGGTTTTCAGTACCGGGGACATCCGGCCTTCAAGGGGCTTCAAGTCACAGCCGAGCACGATTTCTACGACGGCAATGATATCACGTCCCCGGAAACGGGAGACGATCCCCGGCAGGGCGGCCACGGCACCGGGACCTTGTCCGTCATCGGCGGATACGACCCCGGAGAACTGATCGGACCGGCTTACGGAGCCGCTTTCGCGCTGGCCAAGACGGAATGGATCCCCTTCGAGAAGAAACTGGAAGAGGATAAATGGGTGGCCGGCATCGAATGGCTGGTCGACACCGCGGGCGTCGACATCGTATCCAGCTCGCTCGGATACGATCTCTTTCCGGACGAGGAGTCCGGACCCGGGTACACCTATGCGGACATGAACGGCGCCACCTGCGTTACCACGGTCGCGGCCGACATGGCTGTTTCGCGGGGTGTCGTAGTGGTCAATTCCGCCGGGAATGAATTCGACCGGCCCTGGCATTATATCTGCTCGCCTGCGGACGGGGACAGCGTCATCGCCGTGGGTGCCGTCAACCGCATGAGGACACACGCCTATTTCAGTTCCTGCGGTCCCACTGCCGACGGCCGCATCAAGCCGGACGTATCGGCTTTCGGCAACAGCGCGTACCATGCGACTGCCGACGGGGGATACGGCTGGTCCAACGGCACTTCCTATGCCTGCCCCATGGTGGCCGGCATCTGCGGCCTCATGCTCGAGGCCCATCCGGGCATGACTCCGGCCGAGGTCATCGAGGCCCTGAGACGGACGGCCAGTCAGGCCGAAGGTCCGGACACGCTTGTCGGATGGGGAATCGCTGACGCATATGAGGCGGTTTTCTGGACCGGGCCGGTGTTCCGGGATTTTTCAGTCGTCACAGATGCGTCGGACGGATCTGTTTCCATACGATTCCGGGTTTTCACGCGGTCCGGAAATGCGCCGCTTTCGGCGGAAGCCTCGGTGTGGCTTGCGGGGGATCCGGAGCCGAGAACCCTCCCGGCCGTTCCGATCGAGGGTGAACCGACGGGTCGATTTACCGTTGTCCTGCCGGAAACCGATCATCCCGAGCGGATCCGGTTCTGCCTCTATACAACCGACGATGAATCGCGCCAGGGACGCTCCCCCCTCCGCGCTCCGGATTCGCTTCATGCGCTGTCCACCTGGATGAACGGAGGACAATCGGAAGGCGGCAGTGATTTCAGCCTGACAGGCGCTTATCCGAATCCCTTTTCCGGACGGACAACGATTGAATGCGATGTCCGGAAACCGGGCCGCATTGACCTGGAGATCGTCGATTGTCTGGGCCGCCGCATCCGGACATTCGCCGCGACCGGCGCGGCCGCGGGACGCATCCGCATGCAGTGGGACGGAAAAGACAGTGCAGGCAGACCTTTGCCGTCGGGGCTGTATCTGTTGACGGCTCGCTCCAAAACCACGGTCCGGACGCTCAAACTCCTGTATTTTCAAGAAGGTTGATCAGTTTTTCATTGATTTTTCAACGGGAAAGACTTAAATTAAAAATCTGAATGAATCTGATCGCTCGCGCATTCCCCGGTCCCGCGCAGTCTTCAACCATCGGCATCTGTAGGTTGATCCCGCAAAGCGGGACGGGTCGCGGGGAGCTTCAAAGGAGCTTTCAATAATGAAACCGGTCCGGGGATAGGAGAATCCGTGAAGATCACGCCTCTGGAAATCAAGAAGCAGCGGTTCGCCGCAAAAATGCGCGGATACGACCAGGCTGAGGTGGAAACCTTCCTGGAGATGGTATCCGATGAATATGAGACCCTGATCAATGAGAAAAACCGGCTTCATGAGGAGGCCACGAAACTCAAGGTCCAGCTCCGCGATTACCAGCAGGTTGAGAAAACCCTCCAGGAAACCCTGATGAACGCCCAGGAAAACGTCAGCCAGGCGCGTGAGAACGCGAAGCGCGAAGCGCAGATCATTCTGCGCGAGTCTGAACTGAAGGCCGAGAAAACCCTGGACGATGCCCGTGAAAAGCTGGACCGGATGCGGAATGACCTCGCCATTCTCCGCGCCCAGAAGGATTCCTTCGCCAAGCGGCTGAGACATCTGCTCGAATCGCAGATCGAACTGATCAAGGTGCTGGAAATAGACGACGTGGGTTACCCCAAAACATCGGAAGAGACGGCCCGGCCGCGGTCGTCCGACCGGACGGACAATTCGTCGATGAAATCCTGAAGGGAGTCCTGATGTCCAAATCCATCCTGTGGATGACCTTCACGGCCGTTTGGATCTGCGGCTGCTCACAGATGGCCGTGGTGCCTTACGAGAAGGTCGAGAAGACGAACAGCCTGTCCGTGCGCCTGGATTCAGGCCGGTCGATTGAAGGCACTGTGATCAAGGCCGATCCGGTTCAGATTATTCTCGACCGTCCGGACGGCGGTTCCGTGGCGGTTCCGAGGGACCGGATCGCTTCGATCCGGCGCAAGCCGCCGGTTTCGGACGAATTCGGGAGGGGCATTTCCGAGGAGGAAATCCGCTCTGTGCAGACCGGCAGGAAGGCCGCGGTCCACGGCATCGGCGGCGGCACCCTGAGCCTGGGATTCAGCTTTTTCGCCGGATCGCTGCTCGGCCATTCCTCGGCAAACGGAGGCGCGGTGCTGGCCGCCACAGCCGCCCTCGGCACCGGACTCGGAACCGCGTTTTTCCTGAAGACCGGGCGGCAGAAAGACCGGCAGGCCGCGATTGAAACCATCCGGCTCAAGCGCAGAAACATCGAGACCCGGCCCGACAGCTCAGCCGCCGGTCCGGAGGAGCTCCGGAAGCGGATCGATGAGGAACGCCGCATGCGTGAGGAGGCGAGGCGGCAGCGGGAGGAACTGCTCCGTGAAATCGAGAGCGGTAGCCGGAATACACCGGATCGGTGAGAACCGAAGAATAACAGGCTGTGAACCGTTTTGACGGAACCACATGAACGATCCGGCCGGATCCCGGGATTGGATGATTGATCCGACGCGTGAAAGGACAAGGACGGTGAAGCGAATCGGAATTATCGGCGGAAGCGGAATGTACAATCTGGGGGGAGGTCCTCCGAAGGACCGGATCGCCATGAAAACGCCGTTCGGAGATCCTTCTGAAACGTTCGAACTATTCGAGATCGGCGGACGGGAAGTCCTGTTTCTGTCCCGGCACGGGACGGGCCATCGATTGCTTCCCGGCGAGATCAACTACCGGGCCAATATCTGGGCGTTCAAGAAATTGGGCGCGGATTGTATTCTTTCGGTTTCGGCGGTCGGATCCTTTCGGAAGGAGATCAAGCCGGGCGATTTCGTGCTGGTCGATCAGTACTTCGACCGCACAATACGAGACCGTCCATCCACCTTTTTCGGGGACGGTCTCGTCGCGCACATCGCCTTCGACCGGCCGGTTTGCGGAGATCTAAAACGCATTCTGTTCGAGGCGGGACAGGAGGAGGGATTCGGCTCGCGTCTGCACTCGGGCGGGATATACCTGAACATTGAAGGACCGGCATTCTCGACCCGGGCGGAATCGCTTCTGTATAAGTCCTGGGGTTTCGATGTGGTCGGCATGACCGGAGTGGCCGAGGCAAAACTCTGCAGGGAAGCTGAAATCTGCTATGCCCCGGTCGCCATGGTCACGGATTACGACAGCTGGGTCGGGGACGAAGACCGGAACCTGGTGAACTCGGAACGCGTGCTCGCTTCCATGCAGAAGAACGCGGAAGCCGTGCGGCGGATCGTGTTCCGGGCACTGTCGCACATCACGGACAGGAGAGCCTGTTCCTGCGGGGACGCACTGCGGAACGCCCTTGTCACGCGGCCGGATCTGATCCCCGCGGCCACGCGGGAGAAACTCGACTGCATCATCGGCCGCTATCTGACCTGAGTCACCCCGTTTCCGGACCCGGTCCGGAACGGATCATCCGATCCCGAAACCATGAAAGGACAGCCCGTCTTGCCGTTCCGTGAAGTGCCCAGTTCGATTGATTTCCCGAAGATGGAGAAGGACATCCTCGCCTTCTGGGACAGCCGCCGGATATTTGAAAAATCGGTCCAGGAGCGCCCGGAAGACCGCCCGTTCATTTTCTACGAAGGTCCGCCCACGGCCAATGGAAGGCCCGGCATCCATCATGTGATCTCCAGAAGCATCAAGGATTTTGTGTGCCGTCTCCGGACGATGCAGGGTTACCGGGTGCATCGGAAAGCGGGCTGGGACACCCACGGCCTTCCGGTCGAGATCGAGGTGGAGAAAGAACTCGGATTCCAGCACAAGGAGCAGATCGAGGCGTACGGGGTCGACCGGTTCAACCAGAAATGCCGTGAATCGGTTTTCCGGTATGTGGGCGAGTGGAACGAATTGACGCGACGGATCGGGTTCTGGGTGGACCTCGAACATCCCTACATCACCTATGACAACAATTACATCGAGACGGTCTGGTGGCTGCTGGCGCAGTTCTGGAAGAAGGGTCACCTGTACCAGGGATTCAAAATCCTGACCTACTGCCCCAGGTGCGAGACGGCTTTATCCAGCCATGAAACTTCCCTGGGCTACCGCGATGTGACCGAACGGTCGGTGACCGTCAAATTCCGCCTGACCGAGGGCGAAAACCGGTTCGTTCTGGCCTGGACCACGACTCCCTGGACCCTTCCCGGCAACGTGGCGCTGGCCGTCGGAGAGGACATCGATTACGTCGAAGCGGAACAGGACACGCCCGCGGGTCCGGAAATCTATTACCTGGCGGAAGCCCGGTTGTCCATGCTGAAGGGTGAAGCCCGCATCCTCAGGCGCCTCAAGGGCGCGGAGATGGTCGGCTGGCGCTACAAGCCGCTATTCGACGACGTGAACCTCGAAGACGAGGCGCATCCGGCCTACCGGGTCGCGGCCGCGGACTTCGTGAACACCGAGGACGGCACCGGCGTGGTGCACACGGCGGTTATGTACGGCGAGGACGATTACCAGCTCGGTCTTCGCATCGGACTGCCCGCGAAGCACACCGTGGATGAAAAGGGCCTGTTCAACGACCTCGTGCCGCGGTGGACTGGAAAGGGCGTCAAGGATCCTGAAGTCGAACAGGCCCTCATTGACGCGCTCAAGCAGAGCGGCCTTTTCTACCGGCAGGAGAAATTCACGCACGCATACCCGCACTGCTGGCGGTGCGATTCGCCCCTGCTCTACTATGCCAAGAAATCCTGGTATCTGAGAACGACGGCGTTCAAAGACAGACTCATCGAGAACAACCGCGGCATCCGCTGGTTCCCGCGCGATGTGGGGGAAGGCCGGTTCGGGCAGTGGCTCGAGAACAACATCGACTGGGCCCTTTCTCGCGACCGGTACTGGGGTACCCCGCTCAATCTCTGGATCTGCGATTCCTGCGGCAAGGTTCAGGCGGTCGAAAGCCGCGCCGAGCTGAAATCGCTTTCCGGCGGCGCCGAGCCTTCCGATCTGCACAAGCCCTACATCGACGCAGTGACTTTTCCATGCCCGGACTGCGACGGCACCCGGCGGCGGACGCCCGAGGTCATCGACTGCTGGTTTGATTCAGGGGCCATGCCGTACGCCCAGTTTCATCATCCCTTCGCGGCCGACGGACGTTTCGAGAAGAACTTTCCGGCTGATTTCATCGCGGAAGGGATCGACCAGACGCGCGGATGGTTCTATTCACTCCTCGTCATCAGCACCCTGATCTCGGACCGGTCGGCATACCGCGACTGTGTGTCCATCGAGCTGATCCTCGACAAGAACGGCCAGAAAATGTCGAAGACGCGCGGCAATGCCGTGGATCCGTTCGGAATCCTGGACGAGATGGGCGCAGATCCCCTGCGGTGGTACCTCTTCACCGTGAGTCCGCCATGGGTTCCCACGCGGTTCGATGCGGACGGCGTCAAGGAGGTCATGCGCAAATTTTTCGGGACGCTGGTCAATACCTACAGCTTCTTCGTCATGTACGCCAACATCGACGGGTGGGAGCCCGGAGACGACCCGATCCCCGTCGAATCCCGTCCCGAGATCGACCGATGGCTGCTCTCCGTGCGGAACGCCCTCGTCCGGGACGTCGGCCAGGTTCTCGAACGCTACGATTCCTGCAAAGCCGCCAAGGCGATTCAGGACTTCGTCATTGACGACCTGTCGAACTGGTATGTGCGTCGCAACCGTCGCCGTTTCTGGAAGGCGGAGTTGAACGACGACAAGCGTTCCGCCTATCAAACCCTGTACGAAACTCTGCTGGCCCTGGCCAAGCTGATCGCTCCGTTTTCGCCGTTTTTCGTCGAGGACATGTACCGGAACCTGAACCAGGGCCGGGTCGAACCTTTTGAGAGCGTGCATCTCGCCGGATACCCCGATCCGGCCGCGCCCGGATTCGGTTACCGGGACGAAACGCTGGAACTTCAGATGAAGGCCGCCCAGGAAGCCGTGACCCTGTGCCGAGCCGCGCGGAACGAATCGGGACTTCGCGTCCGCCAGCCCCTGGCCCGCGCAGTCGTGCATGCGACCGACCCGTCGGCCGCCGAGGCGCTGGCGCGCTTCGAGAACCTCATCCTCGAGGAAGTGAACGTCCTGCGTCTGGATGTCACCGGCGATCCGTCCGCGCTCATGCGCCGCCAGGCCGGTCCGGTTTTCCGGAAACTCGGCCCGAAATTCGGCCCGAAATCCAATGCGGCAGCCGAGCGTATCCGCTCACTGGACCCGAATGAAATCTCCGAGTTGGAAAAGACGGGCCGCCTCTCTCTGACGCTTGCCGACGGAACCCGTGGCGAGATCGCGCTGGAAGATGTCGAGCTGACGAACCGTCCGGCCGAAGATTACGCCATCCAATCCGGTGATGTCATGACCGTCGGCCTCGACACACGGCTGACACCCGAACTGACGGGAATGGGGATCACCCGGGAATTCGTTCATCATGCGCAGAACCTGCGCAAGGAACTCGGTTTCAAGGTGACCGACCGCGTCCGGCTGTCCTACGTCTCGTCCGACCGTCTGTCCGCCATGTTCGAAGCACGCACGGATTATATCCGGAACGAACTGCTGGCGGATCATTTTTCGCGCAGCGTCGGTCAGGCCGGCAGCGGACGTGAAATCCCTCTGGACGGGGAATCGGTTACCATTGTCATTGAAAGGGCGGGCTGATTCCGTAAACGCCCGCATCATTTGGGAGTCAGGGTCATGGATGCGAAACGAACGGCTTTTTTCAAGAACCTCCTGCTCGAGAAGCGGAAGGACCTCATGCAGCAGCTCACCCTCATCAAGGACTCCGAGATGCAAACGACCTTGAAGGAGGCCACGGGCGACCATTCTGCTTATTCCTTTCACATGGCCGATCAGGGAACCGATACGGCGGAGCGTGAGAAGAGCTTTTTCTATGCCCAGCGCGACGGCCGGCTCCTCTACCATATCGACATGGCGCTCGAACGGGTGGAAAACGGCACCTACGGACTCTGCCATTCCTGCCAGAAGCCGATCAGCGAGGAGCGACTGGAAGCCGTTCCGCACGCCCGGCTCTGCATCCAGTGCAAAGCCAGCGAGGAAAAGACGCCGTCCGACTCCGAAGCCGAAGAGGAGGTCATTTGAAGGGACTGCCGCTTCTGTTGTCCGCCGGGGTTCTGCTCCTCGATCAGGCGACCAAACGGCTGGTCGCGCGAACCATGACGCCGGGGGAATCCGTGCCTGTCCTGGGGGACGTGCTCCGGCTGACTTTCGTGCGGAACGACGGTATTGCCTTCGGCATTCACATCGGCAACGGGGCCCTGTTCAACGCCTTCTCGGTCGCGGCCTGCGTCGGGGTCGCCTGTTATTTCTGGAAAATCCGGCGTGCATCCGCCTGGATCCGATCCGGAGTGGGACTCATCCTGGGCGGCGCGGCCGGCAATCTGATCGACCGGCTCACGGCCGGGAGCGTGGTGGATTTCATCGACGTCGGAATCCGATCCGTTCGATGGCCCGTGTTCAACGTGGCCGACTCCGCAGTAGTGATCGGGGCAGGCATCCTGTTTGTGCTGATGGCCCGGGACGAGAAGGCCCTGCGCCGCGGCAGGCGGGACGAAGCCGGAGCGGAACCTCCGCCCACCCCATGACCGAAAGGCGTTTCGAGATCACCGTCCCCGGCCGGAAAACCCGGGAACGGCTCGATTCCTACCTCACACGGGAAATCCCCGAGCTCTCCAGGAGCCGAATTCAGAAACTGATCCGGAAAAACCGGGTCACGGTGAACGGCTTTGCGGCCAAACCGAACCGGCCCGTCCTTCCCGCGGATGTCATTGTGGTTTCGGTTCCCAAGCCCCCTCCCCAGGACCTTCAGCCGGAAACCATACCGCTGGACATTGTCTACGAGGACGGCCATCTGATGGTGGTGAACAAGCCCGCCGGCATGGTGGTTCATCCGGCCTGCGGGCACTTCTCCGGCACGCTGGTGAACGCCCTTCTCGGGTACACATCCGATCTCGCGGGAGGCTCCGGACCGGAGCGGAGCGGTATCGTGCACCGGCTGGATAAGGGCACATCGGGCCTGCTCGTCGTGGCCAAAGATGAAACAACCCATGCGGCGCTGTCGCTCCAGTTCGAAAAAAAGAGCGTCGAGCGGGAATACCGCGCCGTCCTCTGGGGGAATCTTCCGATACCCTCCGGTACTGTGGAAACCCTGCTGAACAGGAGTGTCCGCGACAGGCGGCGCATCGCGGTCGCGTCCCGCGGCAAACGCGCCGTCACCCATTACCGGACACTCGAACGGTTCTCCTTTCTTTGTTCGGTCAGTCTCAATCTCGAAACCGGCCGTACACATCAGATTCGCGTGCACATGGCCCATCTCGGACACCCGGTGTTCGGAGATCCTGAATACGGGGGACGAACCCCGAAGGGATTGAGCCGGGCCGCGACCGGTTTGGCGGAAGAAATGCTGGAAGGAATCACGCGTCAGGCCCTGCACGCGAAAACACTGGGTTTTCTGCATCCGGCCACGGGTGAGAAGATGCGTTTTGATTCGGAGCTGCCTGAAGACATGGGGAAGCTGCTGGATCGGCTGAAAAAGGAAGGATGAAAGACGGAGCCTACGCGGGCCGATTAACGCTCCGTTCGGATGGAACCGGACGCGGATGCGCCGGGTAAATCCGAAACCGCGTCCGCGAGGCTCCGCACGATTGCGCCCCGGATGCGGCGCCCCTCTACGGCTCTCCCCGAAACGAAAAAAATCTGATTCACTTCGATTTCAATCCCCGCATACCGGCTGTCCGCCCGCCCTTCTCTCAGACTCTTTGTGAATCCGTCCGACCGGCCATGATAGGGCCGGTTGAAATGAACCGCCAGGCCGGGGTACTCCTCCTTCAACCGCCGCCGCCATGAAAAACACAGCCGTTTCTCGAAGGAACGGGAAGGGTCGAAAAGCAGGCCGATTTCCGTTTTACGGTATGCGCCGTTCAGGACCGGGGTGAATGTGTGAACGGAAACATGGATGACCGCTTTTCCCCGGCGGATCAAACGATCCACGCGTCTCTCGACGGAGTCGCGGTAGGGGCGGTACACCCGAGCGAGCAGGGCTTTTTTGCGTTCATCGGGGAGTATTGCCGACAATTCCGAGAACAGTTCCCGGTTTTCCACGGACCGGTTGAGGTCCACGAGCAGACGGGAAAAGCGGGAGCGGAGCAGGGGGGCACGGAAACGGACGGAAAGACGTTCGGCCAGAGCGGCTGCTCCGCGGTCAAACAGGCGGTGTTGCGGCATCCGTTCAAGCCGGGCGCGGAATTCTTTCCGGAATGAAGCCGGGAGCGAAGGAGAGGCGTGTTCGCAGGTGAATACGAGAGACAGGCGGTCAGGCATCCAGCAGCCTTCCTTCGGCGAGGCAGTCCGCCAGCCTGTTGCAGAGCGCCGTCTGGCCGGCACGGGAGAAGTCATCGTTCAGGACGCGGAGCATCCGACGGGCCAGCGGACCCCGGTCGAGGATCGTCTTCAGCGGCCCGCGCCAGACGGGATCGAGAAGATCTCCGGACATGCGCTCCGCCAGCCGGCGCCAGATCGCGCCCGCTGTTGCCGACGCGTCCGGACGGAGCCCGAGCGCTTTCTGATACGCTTCGTCCGGAACCGGCGCGCTTTCACCGTCCCGGATCGTCCGCATCAGCAGGTCCGAGAGCGCGTCCGTGGGAAAAGACCGCCGCGGGTCCGTGTCCGGGACTTCCCCGGAATCCAGCAGCCGTAGCGCGCCGACCACCGCGGCCGCCACGGTCAGGTCGGCCAGCGGGCATTCCTGAACGTCGATCAGCCGGATCTCGATCGCATGACGTTCGAAGCGGGCGATGGCGCCGCGCGAGTTCAGCCATTCGTGCTGAAGACAGCGGGTTTCATCCAGAGGGGCGATGTCGCGGTAGAGACGTTCCAGTATCTCGCCCCGGTAATCCGCCTCCGTGTAGACGGGCTCCGGGATGATGGAGCCCGTGAGAGACGGCACGCGGGCCTGGTTCTTTCTGTAAAACTCGATCCGGCTGTCGAGCAGTCCCGTGGGCCGGCCTTCGACGACCGGGGAACTCGCCGCCAGAGCGGGCAGGAGCGGAAGGATCAGGCGGATGGCCGCATGCAGGCGTCCGAATTCAGAGTCGTCCGCAAAGGGCAGATTCAAGTGCATGCTCTGGAGATTGGCCCATCCATGCCCGCTGCAGCCGAAAATACGGTTGTAGGATTCGTACACTTCGTTGTATTCATGCGGCCAGAGCCGCGTCTCACGGGACGGGTCCATCCAGGGATGCATGGCCGTCGGAAGCAGACGGCCGCCTTCCGTTTCCAGAAAGGCGTTGATGGCCGAAACGTCGGACTGGAACAGGGCGGGCAGTGCCTCAAGTCGGCGCGCGGGACCGTTGGTTTTCAGCTCGATGACATGCAGCACCAGTTCATTGGACCAGTCGAGCGGGCCCCGGCGGATTTCGGATGACAGGGATCCATTGAATCGGCTGAGCACACGGTCTGAGACGGGGAAGACAGAGCAATCAAGGCCGCGGACAATCATGTATTCGAGCTCGACTCCGAAACCGCTGAAAAGGCCGAGCGGTTTCCGCCTCATTCCCTGAAATTCCTTTCCTTCCGGCGCTCGATGCGGCGCAGGAACACCTCCATGATGCGCGTGTAGAGATCGTCCTTGAGCACGTCGTCCTCGACGCCGGCCTCGATCGTGGGATTGTCGTTGACCTCGATCACCGTGAAATTGCCGTCGATTTCCTTGAGATCCACGCCATAGAGGCCGTCGCCGATCAGGTTGGCGGCCTTGAGCGCGGTCCGGATCAGCTGTCTTGGGCGCGATCTCCACCGGCATCGTCTCCAGCGTCCTTCGAGAAAGCGCCCGGTCTGGTCTGCTTGATGATCTGCCAGTGACGGCCCATCATGAAGTACTTGCAGACGTAGAGCGGCTTGTGGTCGAGGATGCCGACGCGCCAGTCGAACTCCGTGGGCATGAATTCCTGGGCGATGACCAGGTCCGACTTGTCGAGCAGGCGCTCCACTTCCGTGTCGAATCGTTCGCGGTCCTCGACCTTGATCACGCCCTGCGAGAAGGTGCTGTCGGGCTGCTTGAGGATGCACGGGAAGCCCGAGTTCGGAGATGACGGAGTCCGACGTTGTCCCGGTGCACGATGAGGGTCTTGGGCGCCGGAATCTTGTGGTGCTCCAGCAGTTCGGCCAGGTACACCTTGTTGAGCAGCGCAGGATCGACTCCGGATCGTCGATGACCACCAGCCCCTCGGCGGCGGCCCGGCGCGCGAAGCGGTAGGTGTGGTGGTTGACCGACGTGGTCTCCCGGATGAAGAGCGCATCGATACTCCAGCAGACGGCCGTAGTCCTCCTTGGTGATCGAGCTCCGCGGCCATACCGAGGGCCTCCGCCGCCTGGATGAATTTCTCGGATCGCCTTCGGTCGGAGGGCCCGTTCCTCTCCTCGGGATTGTGCAGGATCGCCATGTCGTAGCGCGGGGGCGCGTTTGGGGACGGAGACCGGCGTCCGGAGAAGTATTCAGAGGCCACCTCGACACGAAGGCAAAGCTGTTCCTGGGGGATCTCGCTGGCCGGAAATGGGGTCGATGCTCTGCACCTGCCATTTGTTGTTGTAGCACGAACTCGGCCCGCAGCAGGGGAGCATGGAAAGAGATTGAAGAGGTGCGAGCCAGACGATCGTATTGGCTTGCCAGGATTCCGGCCGAAGTAGATGCTCAGCGTGAACCGCCGCGTCTGGAGCGGCTCCAGGCTTTTCTGGATCGATATCGTCCAGCTCATCCGAGACGAGGCGGATGATCCGCTGGGACTTCATGTCCTGGATGGTCATGACGCTGGGCAGAGGCTTGTGGCCGCGGGCCGTGGCCAGCAGGGAGACGTAATAGCCGAGGCTCTGGTAGCGGTAGGACCGGCAGAGATTGAACACCTTGGCGCCGCGCATTTCACAGTAGCGCTCCTCCAGCAGATAGGATTTGGCGGAGACGAGTTCGACGCCGGGGATGTTCAGCGGCCATTCTTTGGGCGAGGTGACGACGATCAGGATCGGCATATTTCGGTCGGATTGCGCTCCGGGTTAGTGAGGCTCGATGACCAGCAGGTTGGCGTCATACGTCAGGATTCCCAGCAGAATGGCCCCGATGAGGCGCTGCAGGTCGACGGCATAGGCCTGATCGGAGGAATAGGGATTCTGACGCAAGGGATCGGCGATCTGTACTTTGCGTAGTTTCTGGTCGTAGCCGGTCAGAACGACGAAATGGCCGGTGGGTTCGCCCCGTACATCGTCCGGCACCAGGAGCTGTCCTTCCGACGTCTCGCGGCTGCACTGATACAGGTAGGTGGAGAGAAGTCCGGTGAGAATGGGGATGGAACGGCTGAGCGTCCTACGGATGATCTGCGCCGTGCCGTCCTCGAACCGGATCCGTCCGCCCTTCTGCAGAAAATCCAGGTAGGCCCGGCTGGCGTCGCGGACCCGGTCCTGCGGATGCTGCCTCGCCTGAAGCAGCAGTTTTTCGCGGAGACCTCGGTCTCCGGCGCCGAACCAGGTCGGATCGAAAACCTGGAGATTGTACGTGTAGATGGTGGCCTTGTATCCGCGGTCCAGGGCATGGTGCGCGAGATAAACCGCCATGGTGCCGCCGTCCTCAAGCGGCCGGACTTCGGATATGACACGGTCCAGGGGAAGCACTTCGCCAAAGTACCGGTAAACCGCATGAAGACTGGTGGGCCCGCAGGTGGTGTCGTCGGGTTGCGGCAGAATGTCGAGTATCAGCTTTTTTCTCATGACCGATTCAAAATGATGAAAAAATGGCAAAAAAGCAATTGATTTTTATGCCCGTAAACGGCTGAAGCGCGCCTTGACTTTTCATCGGGTTTTATGTACTTTAACCAGGTCCGGCGGTGCCGGATCGAACGGAGAAACATGGATTTACCCGAGTTGACACGGCGCCTGATCGCCATTGATTCCGTGACCGGCAATGAAACCGCCATCGTCCGTTTTCTGAAGGAATTTCTCGAAGCCGCGGGTCTGGCTGTGACCCTCCAGCCGATCGGCGGCGGCCGTTCGAACCTGATCGCAATTCTTGAAGAGCCCTCGGTGGTTCTGTCCACACATCTCGATACGGTTCCGCCCTTCATCGGCCCCTCTGAGGATGATCACCGGATCTACGGCCGGGGCGCATGCGACGCCAAGGGCGCGATGGCGGCGATGATACAGGCCGTCCTGACCCTGACCCGTGAAGGCGTGCGTGACGCGGGTCTGCTTTTCGTATCAGGGGAGGAGAAGGGAAGCGACGGCGCCCGGGCCGCCAATGCGCTGCCGAACCGGTGCCGCTTCCTGATCAATGGTGAACCGACGGAAAACCGGCTGGCCCTCGGTTCCAAGGGCGCGCTCCGGTTCCGTCTTTCTGCGGCCGGAAGGCCGGCCCATTCGGCTTACCCGGAGCGGGGCGAATCCGCGATTGAAAAACTTCTGAACGGACTGAGCCGCCTCCGGACAATGCCGCTCCGCACCCATGACGTTCTCGGTCCGGAATCCCTGAACATCGGCACTCTGGCCGGAGGTACGGCGGCGAATATCGTCCCGGATCGCGCGGAGGCTGAAGTGATGATGCGTTGCGTCGGCCCCGCTTCCGAAACAGAAACGCGCGTCCGTCTGGCCCTGGGACACGATATCGGCATGGAAACCCTGTTCTCCTGTGAACCCGTTTTTCTAGAAGCAATGGAGGGTTTCGAAACCACGGTTGTTTCCTTCACAACCGATATTCCGCTTCTGAACCGCTGGGGCCGTCCTCTCCTCATGGGCCCGGGATCGATTCTGGACGCCCACACGCCGGACGAATCCGTCACCAAAACCGAACTGGTCAAATCTGTTTCCCTCTACACGCGGCTGGTCCGACGCCTGAGGGAATCCGGAGAAGTCCGGCCGTGATTGTCATGAAATTCGGCGGCGCCACGCTGAAAGACGCGGCCGCCCTTCGGAACGTCCTCCGCATCGTATCGGATCGGCTGAAACTCCGGCCACTGCTGGTGGTTTCAGCCATGGGAAAAACAACGCGGCGGCTCCTGGACGCGGCCGAAGCATCGGCTTCCGGAAAACGCGGCCCGGCCATGGACGTGCTCGCGGAAATCCGGCGGAGTCATGAAATCACCGCCCGGGAGCTCATGCCGGACTGGCCCGCATCGCAGGATGCCGCCCGGTTCCAGGACTGCTTCGAGGAACTGGAGCGTCTGCTCGGGGGAATCGCGGTTCTTGGGGAATTGTCTCCGCAGTCCCAGGACAAGGTTCTGTCCTACGGGGAATTGCTTTCATCCATTCTGATGTGCGGGGCGCTGCAGAGAATCGGCATCGATGCCGATCGGCTCGACTCACGGCAGCTGGTTCTGACGGACGACCGTTTCACCCGTGCGCGGTGCCTGGAAGAGGAATCGTCCGGCCGCATACGCGAAGCTGTGCTCCGGTCCGTCGAAATGGGACGCATCCCCGTTCTTCAGGGATATATCGGATCCACACGGCGCGGACTCACCACGACGCTCGGATTCGAGGGATCCGACTACACCGCTGCCCTGACCGGCGCGGCGGCCGGCGTTTCCGAAATACAGATATGGAAGGATGTTCCGGGCATCATGACCGCGGATCCGGAACGCGTACCGGCGGTCCTGACCGTCAAATCCGTCTCGTACCGGGAGGCGGCCGATCTCACTTTCTGGGGCGCCCGTGTCCTTCATCCGAAAGCCGTCAATCCCGCGGTCCGATGCGGCATTCCGATCCGTATCGCGCACACCGGCCGGCCCGGCGCCGCGGGCACAATCGTTTCGGCCGAAGAAACGGCCGGCCGGAACCGGATCAAATCCATCTCCTTCCGGACGCCGGTGACCTGGGTCCGTCTGTCCTCAGGCGAATCTCCGGGCTGGAACCTCCTGGCCCGGGCGGTTCTCGAAGCGGAAAAAGCCGACATCGAACTGGGGCTCGCGGCCGCGTCCGGCTACGACCTGTCTCTGACGTTTACGCCGGGACCGGGCGCGGATTCGTTTCTTGAATCCCTGAACCGTCTCGGCCGTCCGGTCATCCGGACACAACGGGCCACTGTGTCCCTGGTCGGCGCCGGCCTGGATGCGGACCGGGGAGCCCTGAGCGAGTGGATCGGAGGCGCGCTGGACCCGGCCGACGAAGGCTTCTTCTCCGGCATATCGCCGGTCTCATGCGTTCTGATCGTCCGATCCGACGCAGTCGAGGACCGGGTGAAACGCCTGCACCGCTATTTTTTCTCCGATCCCGATCCCGTATTGTTCGAGAACACCCCCGACGGAGGCCGCGCATGAGAATCGGAATCATCGGAACGGGACGGATGGGCGGAACACTGGAACAGCTCGCCGTCGAGCATGGACACGGCGTCATTGCCCGGTTCTGGGACGCCCGTCCGCTCAAGCCGGATGCGGAATGCCGCGAGGAACTGTCGGGCGCCGATGTCCTGATCGATTTCTCGTCCGCCGAAGCTGTACTCGGCAATATCAAGGCCGCGTCGGACCTGGGTCTTCCGATGGTGGAGGGAACGACCGGATGGGCCGGTTTTCTCAAGGAAGCGGAGGAGGAGGTCCGGAAGTCCGGGATCGGGTTCGTTCATGCGGCCAATTTCTCCCTGGGCGTCAACCTTTTTTACCGCGTCGTTGAACGCGCCGGCGAACTGTTTTCCGCCTTCAGCCAGTACGACCCCTTCATCGAGGAGGCGCACCATCAATTCAAGAAGGACGCCCCGTCCGGGACCGCGCTGGAATTGCGCGGTCTCATGGCCTGTTCCTACCGGAACCGAATTGTGCCTGTCTCCAGCGTGCGAGCGGGATACATTCCGGGCCGGCATGCCGTGAGCTTCGACTCGGCCGTTGACACGGTGACGCTGGTGCATACCGCCCGTGGAAGGGAAGGCCTGGCCGCGGGCGCGCTCATGGCGGCGGAATGGATCAGGGGCCGGACCGGATTCTATCATTTCAGCGAAGTACTGGAGCAGATGCTTTCAGAGAGGAAGACATGACCGGACAAACCGATTTGAATACGCTCGCTGTCAGATTCAGGGGATGCGGCACCGCGCTCGTCACGCCGTTCCGGAACGACGGATCGCTCGACGAGGACGCCCTCCGGCGCCTCGTGGAATGGCAGATCGCGGAGGGCATCGATTTTCTGGTTCCCTGCGGCAGTACGGGCGAAAGCGCCGTTCTGAGCCGCGAGGAACATCTGGCCGTCGTCCGGATCACGGCGGAAACCGCGGCCGGACGCGTGCCGGTGATGGCCGGAGCCGGGGGCAACAACACGCTCCGCGTCGCCGAGATGGCCCGTGCCGTCATTGAAGAGGCCGGCGCGGACGCCGTGCTGTCCGTCACGCCGTATTACAACAGACCGACGCAGGAGGGGCTTTTCCGTCATTACGAGACAGTGGCCGCGTCCGTGAATGCGCCTGTTTTCCTTTACAACGTCCCCTCCCGGACGGGTGTGAATTTGCTCCCGGACACCGCGGTGCGGCTCGCGGCCGTTCCCAACATCGTCGGCATCAAGGAAGCCTCCGGTAACATCGACCAGATCTCGGAACTGGCCGTGAAAATGCCGGAATCCTTTATCCTGCTGTCCGGGGACGACGGCAATACGGTTCCGATCCTGTCCCTCGGGGGCGCCGGGCTGATTTCAGTGGTGTCGAATGAAGTGCCGGCGGAAACGTCCGCGCTGGTCAGGGCCGGCCTGGAAGGCGCATTCGACCGCGCGATGATAATCCAGAAAAGGATTTTCCCGCTCATGCGCGTCAATTTCATCGAAACCAGCCCGGCGCCGGTCAAGGCCGCGCTCGCCCGCATGGGCCGGATTCTGGAAGTGCTGCGTCTTCCGCTGGTGCCGGTCAACCCCGAGAGTCGGGCCCGGATCTTTGCGGTTCTCTCGGATCTCGGACTGGCCCCGACGGGCGGAAAGGAATCCGCGTGAATCTGAGGGAACGGATCGAAGCGGCGTATGGACGCACGGAGTCGGGAACGCCGGCGGCAGAGGACCGTGATCTGTTCCGGACCTTCATGGAGGAATTGAACGCGGGCCGGGTGCGCGCAGCGGAAAAAGCCGAGGGCGGGTGGACGGTGAACTCATGGGTGAAGAAAGGCATTCTTCTCGGCTTCCGGATCGGCGTTTTGACGGATTATTCCGTGAACGGCCGTTTTGTCTTTTATGACAAGGATACGTTTCCCCCGAAGTCAATCGGCATCCGCGACGGTGTACGCATCGTTCCGGGCGGCTCGGCCATCCGGGACGGCGCGTACATCGGGCGGAACGTGACCTGCATGCCGCCGATGTACGTGAACGTCGGCGCTTATGTCGATGACGGCACCATGATCGACTCGCATGCGCTCGTGGGTTCATGCGCGCAGGTCGGCAAGCGCGTGCATATCAGCGCCGGATCCCAGATCGGCGGCGTGCTGGAACCTGTCGGGTCCCTTCCCGTGGTCATCGAGGACGATGTGCTCATCGGCGGGAACTGCGGCGTCTATGAAGGGACCGTGGTCGGAACCGGAGCGGTGATCGGAGCCGGAACCGTGATCACCGGATCCACGCCTGTATACGATCTGGTTCATGACCGTATTCTGTCCCGGTTTGGGGACGGGCCGCTGATCATTCCTCCGAACGCCGTGGTCATTCCCGGAACAAGGCCCATCCTGTCCGGCCCGGGGCGTGAGAGGGGGTTGTCCGTATGCACACCCATTCTGATCAAATACAGGGACGAAAAAACAGACCGGTCGGTTCAACTCGAGGATCTTTTGCGCTGATCCGCAGTCAAACGATGGAAAAAAGGCCGTTTCCGGCAATACCGGGACGGTCTTTTATTTTTTTGATTTTCAATTGGTTATTGCCTTGACTTTAATGTACTTTTTCGGTAAATTTATTTTTTGAACCGCGGATACAACCCGGAACCAATATGAGCCAAACTCTTGTTCAGAAAATACTTGCGAAAAAAGCCGGAAAAGAATCGGTAAAAATAGGCGAAATCGTAGTCGTTGAACCCGACATGGTCATGTCCCACGACAATGCGGCCCTGGTGATCCGGCAATTCGAGGAAATCGGCGTTTCCTCCGTATGGAATCCCGACAAAATCGTCATCCCGCTGGATCACCGGACTCCCGCGGAATCACTGAAGACCGCCAACGGTCACAAGGCTATCCGGGAATTTGTGAGACAACAGGGGATCAGCCGTTTTTATGACATCGGTGAGGGGATCTGTCATCAGATAATGCTTGAAAAAGGACACGCCCTGCCCGGACAGCTGATTCTGGGCACAGATTCCCACACCACTTCCTACGGCTGCGTTTGCGCCCTGTCCACTGGCATCGGCGCCACCGAAATGGCCGCGGTCTGGGCGACCGGGAAGACATGGCTCCGGGTCCCGGAAACCATTCGAATCCGCATCGAGGGGCGTCTCCCCGGCGACGTTTACGCGAAGGACCTGATTCTTTCGCTGATCGGCCGGCTCGGGAGCGCCGGGGCCGATTACCGCAGCGTGGAATTCAGCGGCGGAACGGTCGACGCGATGAGTGTTTCCGAACGCTTCACGCTTTGTAACCTATCCATGGAAATGGGCGCAAAATGCGCGTTTGTCCCCTGTGACCGGACGACTGCCGCTTTTCTCGAATCCGCGGCCGGCACGGATCCGGATGCGCCGTCAGCGGATCCGGATGCGGATGTCCAGGCAAGCTTTTCAGTCCAGGCGGAGGAACTCGTTCCTCAAATCGCCTGTCCCCATCAGGTGGACAACGTGAAGCCCGTGGCCGAAATGGCCGGACGCCGCATTCACCAGGCTTTTCTGGGATCCTGCACGAACGGAAGGCTGGACGACTTCCGGATCGCGGCCGAACGGATGGCGGGGAAGCGGATTCATCCGGACGTGCGCTGTATCGCCATTCCCGCGTCCCGGACTATCCTCCGGGAAATGGCGTCCGGGGGAGTACTGGAAACCCTTCTCGCCGCGGGCGTCACGGTCTGCAACCCCGGCTGTGGTCCGTGTCTGGGCGCACATCAGGGCATCCTGGCCGACGGGGAAGTCTGCATTTCCACTACCAACCGGAATTTCAAGGGACGGATGGGTTCGCCCTCGTCCGAAGTGTACCTGGCCAGTCCGGCCACGGTGGCCGAATCCGCCCTGCAGGGCGTCATCACGGTACCCGGACCGGCACTCCTGAAAACCGAGAGGAACTGAACCGCATGTCCGAAGAACTCAAGCGCCTGCTCGCATCCGACGAAGAACGCATTCAGAATCTCTGGAGGCATCTTTGACATCGCGTCCAGGAAAGAAAAGGCGCTTCAGCTGGAACAACTCACCGCCCGGCCCGATTTCTGGAACGACAACGAGAAAGCCCAGGGCATCCTGAGACAGATCACCGAGCTGAAAAGCTGGACCGGCCAGTGGGATTCAATCCGCGCCCAGTTCGACGACCTCTCGGGATTTCTCGGTCTGGCGACAGAAGAGAACGATGCATCGGCACTCGCAGAGGTGGAGCGGGGCCGGGTCCGTCTCGACGAAGCGCTGGCCGACCTGGAACTGCGGCGCATGCTCGGCGGCGAGGATGACGCCCGGAATGCCATCCTCACCATCCATCCGGGCGCCGGCGGCACCGAATCGCAGGACTGGGCGGAAATGCTGTTCCGGATGTATCTACGCTTCGCCGAGCGTCATCATTACCAGGTCGATGTCATGGACTACCAGGACGGGGACGAGGCTGGTCTGAAGAGCGCCTCCATCGAGATCAAGGGAACGAACGCCTATGGGTACCTGAAGGCCGAGGCCGGCGTCCACCGGCTCGTGCGCATTTCTCCATTCGACGCGAACAAGCGCCGGCACACGTCCTTCGCATCCGTTTTCGTCTACCCGGAAATCGAAGAATCCATCAATGTCACCATCGATCCCTCGGAACTCCGGATCGACACCTACCGGTCCTCAGGCGCGGGCGGCCAGCACGTCAACAAGACCAGTTCAGCAGTCCGGATCACCCACCTTCCGACCGGCATCGTGACACAGTGCCAGAACGAACGGTCCCAGCACCAGAACAAGGCAAACGCGATGAAGATGCTGACGGCCCGGATTTACCAGCTCCGGAAGGAGGAGGAGGGCCGGAAGTTCGAGGCGATGGAGAAGCAGAAAAAGGACATTTCGTGGGGCAATCAGATCCGCTCCTACGTTTTTCACCCCTATAACATGGTGAAGGACCACCGGACCGACACCGAGACATCCGATGTGCAGTCGGTCATGGACGGGGCCCTGGACGCCTTCATCAAGGCTTACTTGCTCGAATTCAACCGATAGGAGAAAGCGGTTTGGACCCTCTGGAAGAATTGCGCCGGCAGCGCATCGAAAAACTTGAAAAACTGGAATCTCTCGGTATCGATCCCTACACCTATGCCTTCGACCGCACCCATTCGGCCGCCGAAGTGCACGGCGCCTTCGAGTCGGGCGGCGAAGCCTCCTTGACCACGGCCGTGGCGGGCCGCCTGGTGTCGCTCCGCCGCATGGGAAAGGCGAGCTTCGCCCACATCGCGGATGCCTCCGGCCGCATTCAGGTTTACTTCGCGCAGGACCGGCTGGGCGAAGCTGGATACGCAATCTTCCGCCTGCTCGACCTGGGGGATTTTATCGGCGTAAAAGGAGATGTTTTCCGGACCCGGACAGGGGAGACCACGATTCAGGCCGCGGAGCTGACGCTTCTGACCAAATCCCTGAGACCGCTGCCCATCGTCAAGGAAAAAATCGAAGGCGACGAAAAAACCGTGTATGACGCGTTCGCCGACAAAGAGACCCGGTATCGCCAGCGTTATGCCGACCTGGTCGTCAATCCGGACGTACGCAGAACCTTCATCCTGCGTTCACGGATTGTTTCGGAAATGAGGCGGTATCTGGAAGGCCTGGGTTACCTCGAGGTGGAAACGCCGGCGCTTCAACCGCAGTACGGAGGCGCCTTTGCCCGCCCCTTCACCACCCACCACCATGCCCTGGATATGCCGCTGTATCTCCGCATCGCCGATGAACTCTATCTCAAGCGACTCCTGGTGGGCGGATTCGAAGGTGTTTTTGAAATCGCCAAGGATTTCCGCAACGAGGGGATGGACCGGGACCACAACCCGGAATTCACCATGATGGAACTGTACGTCGCCTACCGCGACTATGTTTTCATGCAGTCCCTGGTCGAGGACATGGTCCATGCGGTTTGCCTGAACGTCCTCGGCGCCGGAACGGTGAGCCACCAGGGAACCGAACTCCGCTTCACGCCGCCCTGGGAGCGGATTCCGTTTTTCGAGGCGATCCAAAGGCACACGGGGGAGGACTGCTCCGGCATGGATATTCCCCGGCTGAAAACGTTCGCCTCAAAACTGCGCCTCCAGATCGAAGGCAGTCCGGGCCGGGGGAAATGGCTGGATGAAATTTTCTCGCAGACCGTCCAGCCGCATCTGGTCCAGCCGACGTTCATCACGGATTACCCGATCGAGCTTTCGCCACTTGCCAAGAAACACCGTTCCTTGCCCGGTCTGGTCGAACGGTTTGAAGGGTTCGTCGCGGGCCGCGAGCTCTGCAACGCCTTCAGCGAACTGAATGATCCGCTCGACCAGAGACGGCGTTTCCAGGAGCAGGCGGGACTCCGCGCGGCTGGCGATGAAGAGGCCATGCTGCTGGACGAGGATTTTCTGCGGGCTCTGGAATACGGCATGCCGCCCACGGCCGGACTGGGTATCGGCGTCGACCGCCTGACCATGCTGCTGACGGACGCGCCGTCCATCCGCGACGTCATCCTCTTCCCGGCGATGCGGCCGGAACAGTCCGCGTGAAACGCCGGCCGGAGAACGGAAACCGATGAAGAACTGGATCCCGTATGAATGGTTCGTCGCCCGCCGGTACCTCAGCGCCCGGCGGCGAACGGGCTTCATCACCCTGATCGCCTGGATCTCGATCCTCGGAGTCACCATCGGCGTGGCGGCACTGATCATCGTCCTGTCGGTCATGAACGGATTCGAATCCGAGGTTCGTTCACGCATCATCGGTTTCGACACCCACATCCGGGTCCGCAGCTATCACGACGACGGCATCTCCGACCCGGCCGCCGTCATGGAGAAAATGCGGGGCATTCCGCACGTCATCGGCCTTTCCCCCTACATCCTTGAAAAAGGGATGATCCAGGCCGGCGACCGGAACGACGGCTGCCTCATCCGGGGCGCCGATCCGGGAACCCTCGACGAGGTCTCCGACCTCTCCCGGAACATGGCGTACGGCCGGCTCGATCTGGGCCCCGTTCCGCGCGGCGACGGCCGGACACTGCCCGGCATCGTTCTCGGACGCTATCTGGCCGACCGGCTTCTCGCGGAACCCGGCGATGTGGTTACCCTGTTCAGTCCGTCGGGCATCCGCTCCATGCTTCAGATGCCGCCCGTCAAGCAGTTCATCGTCACGGGTTATTTCGAGACCGGCATGTATGAATATGACAACACCTACGTCTACATCTCGAACGGAGCCGCGCAGGAACTTTTCAAAATGGGCGAACGCGTTTCGGGCATCGAACTGAGGCTGGACGACCTGTACAAGGCGGACGACGTGGTCGACACAATCGAGAAACGCCTCGGATTCCCCTATTATCCGATGACCTGGTTCGAGATGCGGAAGAACCTGTTTTCCTGGATGCAGCTCGAAAAAATGGCCATGTTCATCATCCTGTCGCTGATCATCATGGTGGCGGCATTCAACATCATCAGCACCATCATCATGGTCGTCATGGAGAAAACGAAGGAGATCGGCATTCTGAAATCCATCGGCGCGACCTCCGGAGGCGTGATGCGGCTTTTTCTGTTCCTCGGCGTGGGCGTGGGAATCGTCGGCACCGCACTCGGCCTGGCCATCGGATACGGCTTGTGCTGGGCCCAGCAGACCTATAAGTTCATCTCGCTTCCGGGAGACGTATACTTCATCAGCGTCATGCCCGTCCGGATGCAGGGGACGGACTTCCTGTACATCGGCCTGGCCTCCGTCCTGATCTGCCTCGTCGCCTCGATTTATCCTGCCAAAAAAGCGGCCGACCTGGTTCCCGTGGAGGCGATCCGGTATGAATAAAGCCGAATCCAACGTGCTGCTTTCAGCAGAAGATATCCATAAATCCTTCCCGATCGCGGGCAACCGTACGCTTCCGGTCCTGAAGGGGATTGACCTCAAGATCGTCCGTGGGGAGATTCTCGCCGTGATCGGCCCGTCCGGCGCCGGTAAAAGCACCCTTTTGCACATCCTCGGCGCTCTGGACCGGCCCACCCGGGGAAGGATTTCCATCGAATCCGTTCCCGTTTTTTCAATGAACGATTCGCGCTTGTCCGGTTTCCGCAACCGGCGCATCGGATTTGTCTTTCAGTTCCACCATCTCCTGCCGGACTTCAGCGCGGAGGAGAATGTCGCCATGCCGGCCCTGATCGCCCGTGAGACCCCCGATTCCGCCTTCCGGCGCTCCAGAATGCTTCTCGATGCCATGGGTCTTTCGAACCGCAGGTCCCACAAGCCGAGAGAGCTGTCCGGCGGCGAACAGCAGCGGATCGCTTTCGCGCGCGCGCTGGTCAACAATCCGGTTCTGGTCCTGGCGGACGAACCCTCGGGTAACCTGGACCGCGCAAACAGCGACGCATTGCATGAACTGATGTGGAACAGGGTCCGGCAGGAAAACATGTCGTTTGTGGTGGTCACTCATAATCCAGACCTGGCCAAAAAGGCAGACCGGGTCATCGAGATGATAGACGGTAGAATCAAGCAATCATGAAAAATATGATGTTAGACGCCTTTCTTGGTGATGACTGACCCGGTTTGATGGCCTGATATTTGCATATCATTTCTGGGTTGTCATTTTTCTCAGAATAAAGGACTTATGCCATGATCAAGAATAATTTTTCGCAACGCGTACAGCTCGTCATTCAGCTCTCCAGGGAAGAAGCGTTGCGGCTCGGCCATGACTACATCGGCACGGAGCACCTCCTGCTCGGCCTTATCAAGGAGGGCGGAGGCGTTGCCATTGAGATCTTTCAGAATATGGACCTGGACCTGGAGGAACTGAAAAAAGCGGTCGAGGACACTGTCAAATCATCCGGCGGCACCATCACCGTGGGCAATATTCCGTTCACAAAGCGGGCCGAACGTGTTCTCCGGGTGGCCACCGCCGAAGCAGAACGTTTCAAATCCAATGTGATCGGAACCGAACATCTGCTGCTGGCACTGCTCCGCGACCAGGAAGGCATCGCCGCGCAGGTGCTCTCAAGCTTCGATGTCACTTACGAGTCCGTTCTCGAAGAGCTGGAAAACGTCCTGCGGGGCACGTCCAGCCAGAAGGAACCGAAAAGCAAATCGCAAACCCCGGCGCTCGACCATTTCGGCCGGGACCTGACCGTGCTCGCGCAGAAGGGGGACCTGGATCCCGTCATCGGGCGCGAAAACGAAATCCGGCGGGTCGCCCAGATCCTCTCCCGTCGGAAGAAGAACAATCCCGTCCTCATCGGCGAACCGGGCGTCGGCAAGACCGCCATCGCCGAAGGCCTGGCCATGCGCATCATTGAAAAGAACGTGTCGCGCGTCCTCCACAACAAGCGCGTGGTGACGCTGGACCTCGGCGCCATCGTGGCGGGCACGAAATACCGCGGCCAGTTTGAAGAGCGCATGAAAGCCATCATGAACGAGCTCGGTAAATCAAAGAACATCATCCTGTTCATCGACGAACTGCACACGATCGTCGGGGCCGGCGGCGCGTCCGGATCCCTGGATGCATCGAACATGTTCAAGCCCGCACTGGCCCGCGGGGAACTGCAGTGCATCGGCGCGACCACTCTGGACGAGTATCGGCAGTACATCGAGAAGGACGGGGCCCTGGAGCGTCGTTTTCAGAAAGTGATCGTCGACCCGCCCTCGGTAGAGGATACGATCCGCATTCTGTTCGGTCTGCGGGAGCGTTATGAAAAGCATCACCGGATCCGCTATGCCGAGGACGCCGTCGAATCCTGCGTGCGTCTATCCGACCGCTATATCACCGACAAGTTTCTGCCGGACAAGGCCATTGACGTGCTGGACGAGGCCGGATCCAAGGTGCATCTGGCCAACATCGCCGTTCCGCGCGAGATCACCATGTTCGAGGAGCGTCTCAAGGTCATCCGCACCGAGAAGGAAAACGTGATCCGGAACCAGGAATTCGAGAAAGCCGCCGTGTTGCGGGACCGGGAGAAGAAACTGCAGACGGATCTCGAGGACTCCAAGAAACGCTGGGAGGAGGAGGAAGGGGAGGCCCTCGCCACGGTCACGACCGACGACATCGCTGAAGTCGTTTCGATGATGACCGGCATTCCCATTTCCCGCGTCGCCCAGTCCGAGTCCGAGAAACTGCTCGCCATGTCCTCGCTCCTGAAACAGCGCGTCATCGGCCAGGACGAGAGCATCGAAATTCTGAGCCGGGCCATCTGCCGGACGCGCGCGGGTCTCAAGGATCCCCGCAGGCCGATCGGCTCATTTCTCTTCCTGGGGCCCACCGGGGTCGGCAAGACCTATCTGGCCAAAGTGCTCGCGGAGTATCTGTTCGACGATGAGAACGCCCTGATCCGAATGGACATGTCGGAATTCATGGAAAAATTCGCCGTCTCCCGGATGACCGGCGCGCCTCCCGGCTACGTTGGATATGAGGAAGGGGGCCAGCTGACGGAAAAAGTGCGCCGGAGACCCTATTCCGTCGTTTTGCTGGACGAGATTGAAAAGGCCCATCCGGATGTCTTCAATCTGCTCCTTCAGATTCTAGATGACGGCCATCTCACCGACGGACTCGGCCGGAAAGTCGACTTTAAAAACACGATTCTGATCATGACCTCCAACATCGGCACCCGTGCGATCCGGAAAGGATCGTACGGATTCAGCGCGAAGGAGGACGAAATCGACTACGAGTCGATGCGGTCCGTCATGCTGGAGGAGACCAAGAGGCTGTTCAATCCGGAATTCATCAACCGGATCGACGAGAGCGTGGTGTTCCGGCCGCTCCGCCGGGAGCACATGCACCGCATCGTTGATCTGGCGCTGCAGTCCAGCATGAAGGAGCTTCAGGATCGAAACGTGCAGGTCGTTTTCACGGACAAGGCCAAGGAATTCCTCGTGGACAAAGGGTATGACCCCACATACGGCGCCCGCCAGGTCCGGCGCATTGTGCGAAAGTACGTGGAGGATCCGATGGCCGAGGAACTTCTGAAGAACCGTTTCCCCGGCGGCGCACAGATCCTGGTCCGCTGCAAGGATGACGGGCTCGAGTTCGTGGACGCCGAATCGGTCAAGAAAAAGGTCGATCATCCCAAGTCAGTGAAGCCCCAGGACACCAATTAGACCGGAACGGAAGGCCCATGGACAGACGTCAGTTCCTTGGACGAACCGCCCTCTGGGCGGCGACCGGTTCCCTGATTCTCCGAAAAAGCGTCCCGGCCTTTTCAGCGCCTGCGACCGAAATCGCCGTGGTCCGGGACGGTTCACCCGCCGCGCTTGCGCGCCGGGCGGTCGATGAAATCGGCGGCATGCGGAAATTCGTCAAACCCGGGGACGTGGTCGTGGTGAAACCCAACATCGCCTGGGACCGCGTTCCGGAGCAGGGGGCCACCACCAATCCGGACGTGGTGGCGGAAGTGGTCCGCATGGCCCTCGAGGCTGGCGCGAAAAAAGTCCGTGTGTTCGACTACACGCTCAACGAGCCCAGACGGTGCTACAAGCGGACCGGCATCGAACAGGCCGCGCGCCAGGCCGGCGCCGAGGTTTCCTTTGTGTCGGAGCGAAAGTTCAAGTCCGTGGCCTTTCCGGAAGGCGAGAAGATCCGATCGTGGGAAATTTACGAAGACGTGCTGGAGGCGGACCGGCTCATCAATGTCCCGGCGGCCAAGCATCACAGCGTGCCGGACGCCGGTGTCTCCCTCGGCATGAAAAATCTGATGGGCGTCATCGGCGGAAACCGCGGACAGTTTCACCGTGATTTCGCCCCGAAGATAGCGGATCTCAACGCCCGCATCCGGCCCGACCTCATCGTCCTGGATGCATTCCGCGTCCTGACGCGGAACGGACCGAGCGGCGGCAATCTCTCGGACGTCTCCCTCCGCAGAACCGTCATCGCCGGGACGGATCCCGTCGCGGTGGATGCATTCGGCGCGACCCTGTTCAGCCTGAATCCCGGCCGGATTCCCTTCCTGACCGAGGCGAAACGCAGGGGCCTCGGCGAGAATGACCTCAGCCGCGTGTCCGTCAGGACCGTGAACCTCGGCGCCTAACGGACCGTTCCATGCGCACCGCAAGACGAATTTCACAGGTTTTCTTTCTTCTGCTTTTTATCCTGTTCTGGATCAAGGCCTCTTATCCACTGGAGACCGGGCTTCCCGTGGACGCCTTCCTCCGCCTGAGTCCCCTCGGAACTTTCACCGCTGCCGTCGCCGCCCGTTCCTGGATCCCGGCCTGTCTCTGGGCTGTAATCCTCGTTGCGGCCGGCGTCCTGCTCGGCCGGTTTTTCTGCGGTTGGGTGTGTCCGATGGGCACCGTCATCGACGGTTTCGACAACTGCGCGAACCCTGCCCGGAAACGCCGGTCCGGCCGAGGCGCGGACGCGCAGACCGGCGCGTCCGCCGGAGCGGAATCCGCCCGGCTCAGAAGCGTCAAATATTTTCTGCTGGCCGCGCTGGTGACAGCTGCTTTTTTCTCCGTTCAGATGGCGGGTTGGTTCGATCCGATTTCCATCCTGACGCGCACCCTGACCGCTGTGATTTTCCCTGTTTTTGTCTGGATGGCCGAAGGCCTTCTCGTTTTTTTAACGGGCATCCCTTTCCTGGAATCCGCAGCCGGCCGCGCGGATGACTGGCTGCACGGCTCCTTTCTTCCCGTGGCGCCATCCGATTTCAGCGGAGCCTTCTGGATCGCCGTTCTGTTTCTGGCCATTCTCCTGGCAGGGCTGATCCGGAGGCGGTTCTGGTGCCGTTACCTGTGTCCGCTGGGCGGACTGCTCGGGGTTCTGTCGCGCACCCGCTGGTACCGGCGCACGGTCGGAGAAAAATGCCGGGCCTGCGGACTCTGCGCGGCCGAGTGCCGGATGGACGCCATTCCCGCGGATTATGTTTCGACTCGTCACGCGGAATGCATCAACTGCATGGACTGCCAGGCTGGTTGCCCGGACCGGGTTGTCCGCTTCCGTTTCGTCCGTAAACCTTCCGCGACTCCGGTAGACCTGTCCCGCAGGAAACTGCTGGGCGCCGGTTTGACCGGTCTCTTCGCGGCGGGTCTGGCGAGAACCCGTTTCACCGACCCGGTCCGAAGCGGCCTGGTCATCCGCCCGCCTGCCGCCCGGATAGAGGATGAATTTCTCGACCGATGCATCCGGTGCGGAGAATGCGTGCGCGTCTGTTCCACATCCGGTCAGGGTCTGCAGCTGGCCGGCCTTCAAACCGGGTGGGACGGACTGGGCACTCCCTTGCTGTCGCCTCCCAAGGGATATTGCGAACATGAATGCAATCTGTGCGGACAGGTCTGTCCGACGGGCGCCATTCCCCGCCTGACCGTGGAGGAGAAGAAGTCGGTCAAAATGGGCACCGCGCATTTCGACAAGACGCGGTGCATTCCCTGGTACTACGGCGAAAACTGCATGGTCTGCGAGGAGCATTGTCCCGTCCCCGAAAAAGCCATCCGCTTCCGCGAAGTGATCGTGATGACCATCGATGGCCGGGAGAACAACGTGCTTCAGCCCTATGTGGTCGAGGATGCCTGTGTGGGATGCGGCATCTGCGCCGTGCGCTGCCCGGTCGAGGGATTGAAGGGCATCTACCTAACCAACGCAGGAGAGAGACGCACATGAGTTCCGCTTATTCCACGCTCCCAAAGAGAATCGCGGTAGCGGTGTTCGGCATACCGGTGGTGCTGGGATCGCTCTGGGCTGGCCGGCTGGCCCTGCCCGTCCTGATCACCATTGTACAGGTGGTGTCGTTCTGGGAATGGCGCGGCCTTTCAAAGCGGAAGGGGATTCACCCGGCCGTCTGGCCCGGCCTGGCCGCGTTCCCGGCGCTCAACGCGGCCTGGTATTTCGGCGGAACACCGGTCGCCGCCCGCGTCGCAGGATGCTTTCTTGTCCTTTCACTCCTGGTTGAGCTGTTCCGCGGAAAGCCGGGCGCCATCGCCAATGCCTCCGCATCCATCGCCGGTTTTTTCTATGTCGGCCTTTTTTCCTTTTTCATCCCGATTCGGGAACTCCCCGCGGACGCGGGATGGCCGTACGCCGCTGGAGGATGGCTTTTGCTGATGACCGTTCTGACGATCTGGGTATGCGACACGGCGGCTTATTTTATCGGCTCCAGCTTCGGCCGGCACAAACTTTTTCCACGGGTCAGCCCGAAAAAGACCTGGGAAGGCGGTATCGCCGGCCTTGGTTCCGCGCCGCTGGTCAGCGTGTTCATCCAGAACCGGACCCTGCCGATGCTGAGCACAACGGACGCGATCCTCATCGGAGTGATCATCGGCGTTTTTTCGCAGATTGGAGACCTGACCGAATCCGTATTCAAAAGGGATGCCGGCGTCAAAGATTCTTCAAATCTGCTTCCCGGCCATGGCGGCATGTTCGACCGTTTCGACGCGCCCATTCTGGTGGCGCCGGTGGTATACGCCTATTTGTTCTGGTTGGTTCTGCCGGGCAGAGGCTGACCCTTCCGTTTCAGTCGACTGATCCGAATGGAGGTTTAAATCCCCAAAGGAACAGGCATTTTTTTCCTCCCCCCATCCGGTTTTTCCCTCCCAACAACGTACGAGGATGTCTGTTAAGCCTAAATAATAGCGCATTTGGGTGGCATGGAACTTGCTTTATATTACCTATCGTTCACATCTGTGATGTTTCATTAACAAACGGATGCCACCATGACCGCACCCAAAGTTCTTGTCGCCACGCCTGACGCCTCCGTCGCAAAGGAGATCGAAAGGCATTTCACTTCAGCCGGATTCCGGGTGGTTTCAATACCGCCGGACCAGGATGCGCTGCCGATTCTGAAAAAAGAGAATCCGCGCGCGTTCGTCATCGATTACGCCGCCGCACAGGGCAAAATCGGCGAAATCAACCGTATGCTGCAGGAGACCAACCGAAAAACCGCGTTGGTCGTTTTAACCGGAAGCCGGAAATCATCGGACCGCATCAACGCGCTCGAAAACGGCGCGGACGAATGCCAGGCGGGCACTGAAGCCCTTGAGGAGCTGGTGGCCAAGGTCAAAGCCCTGATCCGGCGCATCGACCTGGTCGACACGTCGCCGAACACCATCCAGATCAAGGACATCGAAATCAACCTCGAAACCCATGAGGTCATGAAAAACGGCAAGCCGGTGGACCTTACGTATACGCAGTTCAAGCTCCTGTACCTCCTGATCACGCACCGGGACACAATATTTTCACGCGAGGAGATTCTCGGGAAGGTGTGGGGTGAGAACGTCTACGTCACGGACAGAACCGTGGACGTTCATGTCAAGCGTCTGAGAGAAAAACTAGGGGAGAAAACCAACCCCTCACGGTATATTCAGACCATACACGGGTTGGGATACCGTTTCGCCTGATTGGGGACATCACGGAATTTGGATGATATGAAACCGGCACCTTTCAAATCCTTCCATCACGCCATCGATGATCAGATTGCCGCATCCTTAGGGGATTGCCGGATCGGCAGGGCATCTTCGATTCAGACGGGTCTCGCCCGGGAAATCGGGCTCGGACTCCGGCAGGCAGTCAAGCGGCTCTTCGACCTGGGTTTCGCCTCCATCTTTCTGGCTTTCAGCCTGCCCGTTTTCCTGATTGTCGCGATCCTGATCAAAGCGACTTCGCGGGGTCCTGTTTTTTTCCGTCAGGAGCGGATCGGGTACCGCGGCAGAAAATTCCGCATCTGGAAATTCAGGACCATGCGGGCCGACGACGGAGAGAAGGAGCATAAATCCTATGTGGAGTCCTTGTTGTCCGGAACCGAAGAAGCCGGACAGACGGACCGGGTGGAGCAGTATGTGGAATACCTCAACCGGAGAATCACACGGGTTGGCCGTTTTCTCCGCGCAAGCAGTCTGGACGAACTGCCCCAGATTTTCAACATCCTGACCGGCGAGATGAGCCTGGTCGGGCCCAGGCCCCATCCGACATACGAGGTGGAATCCTACAAGAAATGGTACCACCGGCGCCTCCAGGTAAAGCCGGGCCTCACCGGATGGTCAAAACTGAATCTCCGCTTCACGCCCGATAATTACGAAGAAGCCATTCTGCACGACCTCTGGTACGTGGACCACTGGAGTCTGCTTCTGGATTTACGCATTCTGATGATGACCGTTCCGTTTGTTCTTTCCATGAAGGACGCCACTTGAGCAAGGGAGAAAATCAGCACCATGAAGAGGTTCGCGGGTAAACGGGTTCTGGTCACTGGCGGGGCCGGATTCATAGGATCCAATCTGACAGACCGGCTGGTCGAAGAAGGCGCCCGGGTCACGGTTCTGGACGACCTTTTCACCGGCCGCCGGGAGAACATCCGGCAGTTCGACCGCATCCGTTTCATCGAGGGATCGGTGACCCGGTTCGACCTGGTCTCCCGACTGGTCCAGGAGTCCGAAATCGTCTTCAACCTTGCCGTCCGGAACATCATCGTCTCCACCCGCTCCCCGCGGCTTGATTTTCTGGTCAATACCGGCGGTGTTTTCAACGTGCTTCTGGCGGCGAAGAAACACGGGATCGAGAAAATCGTCTACGCCTCTTCGGCTTCCGTATACGGGAACGCCCGCTACATCCCGATCAATGAGGACGACCGCCTGAGCATTATCAATCCCTACGCGGCGAGCAAGCTGTCCGGCGAGAATTTCTGTTCATCCTTCTTCGAAACCTACGGCGTTCCGGTCGTCATTCTGCGTTATTCAAACGTTTACGGACTCAATCAGTCTCCGACCAATCCGTATTGCGGCGTGGTTTCGAAATTCTTCGAGAAACTCATGAACGGGGTACCGCCGCTCATCCACGGAGACGGCGAACAAACCCGCGATTTCACGTACGTCTCGGACGTGGTGGAGGCCACGTTAATGGCCGCGCTCAACCCCAAGGCCGTGGGCGACATTTTCAACGTGGGATCCGGCAGTGAAACGAGCGTCAACAAACTGGCCGGAACCATTCTATCGATTTTCGGATCCAGCCAGAAACCGGTCCACATCGACCGCCGCGACATCGACAACATCCGGCGCCGCGTTGTCAACATCGAAAAAATCCGTCGCATCGTCCGGTGGACACCCCAGATCAGCCTGAAGGAAGGACTGACGCGGACGTATGAATGGCTCCGAAGCGTGGAGGCTTCGGGCGGGTCGATTTCCCCGGAAATCCCCGTCGCCGTGGAGTTCGAGGATCCTGAAACCGAAGGACTGGAATGCCGGGGAGCCGCCGCGCCTTGAACGCGACTCTCAACGAAAAAAGCCGGCAACCGGAGAAATCCGCACCGAAATCCACGGCCGATCTCTTCCGCTGGCTCCGTATGCTTCGGCGGAACGCGGGGTTGTTTGCCGCGGTATGGATTGGTTTTGTGGCGGCGGTGGCCTTTCTTTCCATGCGCGCCCCCCGCGAATACGAGGCTTCGGCCACGCTCTCCATCCAGGAACAGCCCGGTTGGAACGAGAAGATATTCAATCTCGCCGCTGAATCCCAGCAGCAATACTGGATCAAGAACCAGGTCACCATACTCGAAAGCCGGACCCTCACCGCCGATGTGGTGAACCGTCTGGCTGCTTCGGAGAACGCCGATTCCCTGGACATTCTTCAAACGGCGCGTCCGGGCCGGATGAACGGCCTGCGGGTCCGGCTGTCCGGCGGAAAAACACAACCGGAACCCGTCCGGAAAACCGCCGGTCCGGAGGACTGGATCGAGCGATTCTACGCATCCACACGCGTCTCATACGGCAGGGATTCGGACATCCTCTACCTGAAAGGCCGTGCCCATTCGGCCCGGGAAGCCGCGATTCTGGTCAACGTCTGGGTCGATGCCTACCGTGATTACAATCGCTCGGACAACCGCGGTGAGGTCATCCAGGTCAAAAATTTCCTTGAGATTAAGCTCCAGGAGATGGAGACGGCTCTCGCCGAATCCGAGGAAAAACTGGCGCGGTATCAGAAACGCAGCAATGTGGTTTCCCTTCCCGACGAGACCGCTCAGCTTGTCCAGCAGCTTGCCAGTTTCGAGTCTCAGTACAACCAGGCCAAGACCGAGTCCGAGGCCGCGCAGAACCAGCTCGCCTTCCTCAAGGAACAGCTGGACGAAAGCCGGAAACACATCGTGGAAAACATGACCCGGCAGTCCAATCCGGTTCTGGCTGAACTTCAAAAACAACTCGCCGAAATCGAAGCCCAGCGGGTGGCCTATGAAGCCCAGCTCGCGGGCGCCGGATACAATCCTGCGGACGACACCCGAATCACCCAGATGGAGAACCGGATCCGGGGACTCAAGAACCGGATCGAAGAGGAGACCCGCCGTCTGCTGAAGGCTGAAATTCCGCCCGCGGATCCCCTGGCCTTTTCCGAAAATCTCATCAGCTCCATTCTTGAAATCCGGACCCAGCAGTCGTCCTGGACGGCCCGGATGTCGGCCCTCAAATCCATCGTCGACGATTACTCGGGGAAACTGGACCGGCTCCCGGATACCAGCCTCGAACTGGCCCGGCTCGAACGGGACGTTCAGCTCAACACCAAGATTTACTCCATGCTCAAAGAAAAATACGAGCAGGCGCGGATCGGAGAGAACGGGCAATCCGGTCTGATCCGGGTTCTGGACCGTGCCGTTCCGCCTTCCGCGCCGTTCAGGCCGAACGTCCGGCTGAATCTCATTCTGGCGGTTCTGATGGGCACTCTCCTTGCCGCCGGCACCGTGTTTGTCAAGCAGACGCTGTTCGGTGCGGTCGGATCGGCCGAGGATCTGGCTCCCCTGGGCGTTCCGGTTCTGGGCGCCGTTCCGGAACTGCGCCCGGCCGGGCGTAAATCCGTTTCCCGGGGTGAAGGAGAGGCCCGGACCCAGCGGGCGCGCCGTATCTACCCCTTTCTGGTCGGTTTCGGCAATGACGAACCGGAGCTTCGGGAAGTGTATCGGGCGGTCCGGACCTCACTTTATTACACGATGCGCCAGAATCGTTGGAAAACCCTGATTGTAACCAGTCCGGAGCCGTCGGACGGAAAAACCACAACAGCCGCGAATCTCGCAATCGCCTTCGCCGAAAACGGGATTGCCACGCTTCTGGTGGACGCGGATCTCCGGAAGCCGGCCCTAGACCTGCTTTTTATGGGATCCGAGATGAAAACAGGACTGACCTCCGTCCTGAGCCTGAAAACAGGCTGGGAATCCCTCGTCCGCGAAACCACGCTGAAAAACCTTGATTTTCTCGCGGCCGGACCGGCCGTGAAGAATGCCCCTGAAATACTCGGTTCATCCGCCATGAAAATGTTTCTTCGCGAAACCCAGAAAAAATACGGCGTCGTGATCCTGGACAGTCCACCGCTGCTGCCGGTCACGGATGCGCTGGTTCTGTCCCCACTGACAGACGCCGTTCTGGTGGTCGTCCGGCTGGGAAAGTCCAGTCTGAAACAGCTCCAGGAAACCGTCGACCGGTTTCAGGGGGTCGGCGCCCGAGTCGCGGGGGCGGTCCTCACAGGCGCGGACCGGGGCGAACGCCGTTCATACCGGGATTATTACGGCGCATCCTGATTTTTCACGCACGGGCGCAATTTCAGAACGCCCCTCAGCCGGCGGCTTTCGAGTCTCTCCGGCCGGGGCCTGAGTGACGCCAAACCGGGAGGTCTGGGTTTGACTTTTTGGTTTGATCTCTGCCATCCGCCGCACGTCCTTTTCTTCGCTCCCCAGATACGGGCCCTCGAGAACAGGGGACACCGGTGTTTCATCACGATCCGGGACCGGTTTCAAGTGAAGGAGCTATGCGGACTTCACGGGCTCAATCCTCTCGTCATCGGACGGGATTATGGAAAGCATTCTTCCGCAAAAGCGGCCGGATTCCTCATCCGGACGGCCCAGCTGGTCCGCTCATGCCATGGACACCGTCTGTCCCTGGCGGTCAGCCAGGGTTCCACATACCAGGTCGTGGCCGCCTCCCTTCTCGGCATACCTTCGGTTTTCATGACCGATTACGAGCATGTATTCCTCAGCGTCGCCAACCGTTTCGCGAAACGTCTCTTTTTTCCGTCCGCGATACCGACACGGGTTCTGCTGGAGAGGGGTGTGCCTCAGTCCAAAATCTTCGCCTATCCGGGGTTGAAGGAAGACGCCTATGTCCACGGCTTCACTCCGGACACAGCCACGTTCGGCCGCCTGAAAATTCCGCGGAACTCCGTGATTGTGGTGCTGCGCGCCCCCTCCTTCTCGGCCCATTACCGGAGCCCCGAGAGTGAAACCCTTTTTTACCGGGTTGCGGAAGCTCTGCTGAAGCATCACGGCGTCACGGTGCTGTTCCTTCCGCGATCGGTCGAGGACGGTCTGAATCTGCGACAACGGGTTTCCCGCCTGCCGGGCAGGCTCATCGTCCCGGACCGCGCGGTGGACGCCCTGAACTGGATCTGGCATTCCGATCTGGTCGTCGGCGGGGGGGGCACCATGAACCGCGAGGCGGCGGCCCTGGGTGTTCCGGTCTACTCGATTTTCAGGGGCAGAAGCGGGGCCGTGGACCGTCATCTCAACCGGACCGGTCGCCTGAACTTCATCGAAAACGAATCTGAAATCGGGCGCATCCGGATCGTGAAGCGGCGCCGATGGTCCGCCGGCAACGGACATGCCGGCCTGGCCGAACTTCTGGCCGACGAGCTGATCCGGACCGTCTCCGGCCATGCCTGAGCAGAAAAGCCTCATGCGGTTCCGCGTCGCCATGCTCGGCGCCTTTCCTCCGGCCATTGGCGGAATCTCGGCCTGCATCGACAATCTGATGCGGTCCGGCCTTCGCCGAAGACACGCGTTTCTTCCCTTCCATACCTATTCACGCAAAGGGGGATCCGCGTCCTACGGGGAGGAATCCGTTGCACTGAAGGCGGTACGGGTTCTGTGGGACCTGGCGCGTTTCATCCTGTTTCTCGTTCGAAGGGCCCCGCACCTGGTTCATGTGCACACCTCTTTCGGCGACTGGTCTTTCTGGCGGGATTCGATATACGTGATTCTTTCACGGGCCGCGGGCAAGACGGTTTTTCTGCAAATCCACGGCGGAGATCTGGAATCGTTCATGAGTCGCCACCCGGGCGCGGGGTCGATGCCGCGTATTCTCCTGTCGTTCCCGACGCGGATCGGCGTTCTTTCGAGGATGCAGGAACTTCCGCTCCGTTCACTGAGCCGGAGAGACGGCATCGACCGTGTTCCGAACCTCGTGAAAACGGAGGAGACGCCTCCTCGGATGAAAATCCGGTCCGGGCTCGGAATTCCATCAGGCGCCTGCGTTATTTTGTTTACGGCTCCACACCTGTACCCGGCCAAGGGGGTGTTTGAACTGATGCACGCGGCCGAAATCCTGCTGCCCTCTCATCCGGAACTCCGGTTCTGCGTCATCGGCGGGGGAGGAGCGGAAAGCGAACTCCGGCGGATCCGACAGTCCATGCGCGGAGGAGATCGCATGCTGTTCACTGGAAATCTGTCCCCGCCGGCTGTTCGCGAATGGATGTCGGCCGCGGACATTTTCACTTTACCCAGCCATGGGGAGGGATTTCCCATGTCCGTGCTCGAAGCCATGTCCGCGGGTCTCCCTGTCGCGGCGACCCGAGTGGGAGCCGTTCCGGAAATGATCGAAGAAGGAACCGGCGGTCTCCTGATTCCTCCCCGCGATCCGAAGGCCCTGGTCCGGGCTCTGGCCGTTCTCATCGCCCGTCCATCCATCAGAAATCGGATGGGGAGGCACAACCGCTCGAAAGTGAACCGGTTGTACAGCATGAAAAATGCGGAAAGAATTTTCGGTAACTGCTACCGTCTCGCTTCGATGGGCAAACCGTGAAGCGCTCCCATTCCGGCCGACGGATGCGACGGATTCTGTTCAGGGCCTTCGCCGTCACGGCTCTGATCCCGGCCTGCCTGATCCTGGCCGTTCAATGGGATTTTTCCCGCACCGGCCGGCTGTACCGCAATGATACGCCGCCTCAGGCGCCCGTGGCACTGCGGCAATATCCATTTCCGTATCGTGCCGCGCTCAGCATCTGCAGCGACATCGACAACACGGAGACACCGGAGGAATTCCTCTCCATACAGGAATTCCTCAATACGGATCACGAAACCGCCTTCGGCCGCGGCGTCCGTCTGGAGATCGGAAACAGCTTCTACATGTTCGACCGCCCGGGACGGAACGAGTTTGCCTGGTTCTCGGACCGGCCTCAAGACAAGCGGATTATTCGCGACTTCATCCATGCCGGAATTATCGATTGCCTGCACTCCTACGGAGAAGGATGCACGACACGCGTTCAGGCTGGTTCCGCGCTTCGGGCGCTCGCGCAGAACGGCTGCAGCGTACCGGTCTGGATCAACCACAGCGATGCGCGGTCCAATATATCGAAATGGTTCGCCTCGAACCGCGGCGACCGGGTCGGCGATCCGGCCTATCACTCGGACGTGACGGTTCCGTACGCCATCCGGTACGTCAGTCTCGGAAGCAGCACCTCGATTGTCGGCCAGGATGCCCCGGTCTCCTGGCGGTCGTATCTCTGTCCGCCGGACCGGAAGGGGTGTCTGAAGTCCCTCCGGAACGGCGCCAAGTCGTTTCTCAAGAGAGTATTATCGAGGTTCGGAGTTTCAAGCACGCGGTATTTTCTACACCGGGACAATGGCCTGATCGGCATCCGTCGGCTGGAAGACGGCAGACGTGTCTATGAATTCATGCGCTACGACGTCAATCCGGACGGTATCGGATACGGGGCGGACAGCCGCGGACTGGCCGCGAACATTTCCGAAGCCGTTCTGCGGCGCCTCCTGGAGGTCCGCGGAACGGGCATCGTCTACACGCATCTCGGCAAAAACGGAGAAGGGTCGCCCTGGGTGAACCCTCAAACCGCGGAAGCGCTGCGCAATTTATCCGTTCATTCGAAGGAAGGACGCATTCTCGTCACGACCACCGCCAAACTGTTGAATTATGTCACGGTCCGCCGCGCGATCCGCTGGTCCTTTGATGAGGATTCCACGGGAACGGTCATCCGGATCCACGGCATCCGGGACCCGATTCTCGGCGAGATGGAAGCGGACAGCGAGAACCTGCAGGGCCTCACGTTCTACGTTCCGGACGGTAAACATGTCCGGATTCTGGTCCGGGGAAAAGCAACCCGGGACCTGCAATTGAATCCGCCGGATGAGAATGGCCGGCGGTCCGTATCCTTTCCCTGGATCCAACTGAAACCGCCGGAGTTCCATGTTGCCGGGCGTTGAACTCCCGCGCGGGCGGTCCGTCCGCGGTTCCGTGACGCGGGATCCCGCGGTTCCCGCCGTTTCATCGGATTGGCCGGAACGAGGAGCACGGATGCTGCCGGTCGACGAACGCATTGTCGAATACGGCAATTCCGACTGTCGAGGAACCGGGCCGCTGAACACCGGATGCTCCAGTGCCCTCATTCTGAAATCCCTTTCGCTCCTGTCCGCATACGTGGAGCGCGAATCGTACCGCGGGTTTGATCCGTATGACGCCCTCCTGTCTCCGGTCGCATCACATCCATTCTTCAACAAACCGTTGACGCGCATTATATTCACCCAGATCATGCGCCGCCTGCCGTTCAACCTGCGGCCCGTGTTGGGAATTCCCGGCGGGCTGAATCCCAAAGGCCTGGCCCTGTTCCTGAGCGGATACGCAATCCGTCCGGCCGCATTTTTCCCGGACCACCGGGAGGAGCGCATCCGTCTGCTGGTCCGCCTTCTCGAGGAGAATCGTTCCCCCGGATACCATCACCCCTGCTGGGGCTATCATTTCCCCTGGCAGAACCGGAATCAGCTGTATCCCGCCCATACGCCGACCATCGTCAACACCGGCTTCGCGGGGCACGCCCTCCTGGACGCGTATGCCGCGACCGGAGATCCCGCGCCTCTCGCGATCGCCGAGGGTTCGGCGCATTTCATTCTGAAAAACCTGCCACGGGTTGTTGATGACGGCACGCGGCTCTGCCTCGGATACACGCCCCTGGACCGGTCGCGGATATTCAACTCGAATGCCATCGGCGCTTCCTTTCTCGTCCGGATCGGATCGGTCCGGAACCGCAGGGACTGGCTGCGTTCCGGACGCAGGATGATGAACTGGGTGGCGGAGCATCAGCGCCCTGACGGATCATGGGTCTACGGCGAAGCCCCGACTCAGACATGGATCGACCTGCACCACACCGCTTTCATTCTCGAAAGTTTGTGCCGTTACCGGTCCTGTACCGGCGAAAATGTATTCGGCCCGGTACTGGAAAAGGGAACCGCGTACTTCCTTCGGACATTCTTCCGGGAAGACGGATCCGCTTCCCTTTGGCATGACCGGCCTTTTCCCAGGGATATCCACGCCTTCGCCGCAGTGTCCGCTCTCTGTGCCGTACCGCAGAATGATGCGATCCGAGCCGGAAGACGATCCCTGATCCGCTGGCTGGTGACGCACATGCAGGATCCATCCGGTTTTTTCTACTACCAGATGCACCGTCATTACCGGATCCGGATCCCCTACATGCGCTGGTCCCAGGCATGGGCCTTTTACGGCCTGTCCGCCGGGCTGGCGGCGGAAGGGCAGCGCGAGGCCGGACCGTGAGCGCCCAGTCACGCATCAAAGGATCCCGCGGCCGGTTTCTCCGCATTCTGCTGCCCGGATTTGCGGCCGGCGTTCTGGCGGGAGCGGCGGCCATGCGGTTTCTCTCCATGCCCCCGGCCCTCATCCTGGGCGGCCTTCTGGCGGCGGGAGGCGGTCTTGCGGCTTTGACGTTCCGTAAAAGCGGCGCAGCCACCCTGTCGATTCTCATCGCATCGTTGATCATCAACATCGACAAGACATTTTTTCTGAATCCGGATCATTCCGGAGGCGCCAAGGGCCTCATTGTGGCGCTCTGGAACATCGGGTTATTGGGTTTTATGGTGATCCGTCCTCCGGCCTTCTTCGGTATGCGGTCCGGAAGGCCGGGTCCGCCGATGTGGGCCTGGGTTTCGCTTCTTCTGCTTTTCGTCTTTTCGGCTTTCTCGCTGACCCAGGCCATCAGTCCGCGTCTCGGCCTGTACCAGCTTCTCGAACTGACCAAGGCGCTTCTGCTCTTTCTCGTCCTTGCCGATGCCTTCCGGGACCGTGGCGCCGTGTCAAACGCTCTGACGGTCCTGCTGGTCGTCTACCTATTCGAACTTGCGGTGGGAACCGTCCAGTACACACTCAACCGTGACGTGGCCCTCGGGATCCTGACGAACACCACGGTAAACACCGTCCGGCGCATCGGTGACCGCTCCATGATCAGCGTATCCGGCACGCTTGACGGATCGGACCGTTTTGCCAGTTATCTCGTCATGATGCTGCTTCTGTTCATGGGCTGGTGGTCCTCGTTGAAACGGGCGCTTCCGCGAATTCTTCTGCTGGCGGCCGTTCTCGCGGGCACAATGCTGCTCGTATTCACGTTCAGCCGCGGCGGATGGATCGGCTTCGCCGGAGGACTTCTGGTTTTCGCCCTCCTGCACTGGCGCATCGCCGCGAACCGGAGTCGCGCTGTGTTCCGGGGGTTGATCGTGCTCGCCGTCATTTCCATCGTGCTCTGGGCGCTCCGCGACTTCATTCTCCTGCGTTTCACGGGTGAAGATTACGGATCCGCCCAATCGAGAATACCGATGATGCAGATCGCACTGGGCATGATCCGGAAATTCCCATGGCTGGGCGTCGGTCTTAACAATTACACCCTCTCCATGGCCCCGTTCGACCCGACCGGTCTGACCCTTGAATTCTTTCATCCAGTTCACAATGTTTACCTTCAACTTGCGGCCGAGATCGGTCTTCCGGGGCTCGCCGCGTTTCTCGCATTCACTCTCGGATTGTATGCCCGGACCTTCTTTTCCCTTTCCGCGTCCGGTCCGGACCGCCCCAAACAGCTCATGATCGGGTGCATCAGCGGGGTTACGGGGCTCCTGATCCATCATACCGTCAACAATGCGACCATCGATTCCGAGGCTTTTCTCCTTTTCTGGATCTTCGCCGCGGCGATCATCGCCCTGTCCGGCCAGCCGGAAACACAGACCGCAATCCAGGGCGGGGAAGGAGGCCATAATGCCCTCCGATAGAATGGTCATCGCCCGAAACACGACCCTTCTCGTTTCCGCGGAAGTCGTCACGCGCGCTCTCGGAGCCCTTCTGACCATTCTGATCGCGCGCAGGCTCGGAGCTGAAAAGCTCGGTCTTCTGGCATTCGCTCTGTCCTTCACCGAACTTTTCGGATTCATCACGCGTTTCGGGTTCCGCACCATGATTGTACGGGACCTGGCCCGGCATCCGGAACGAACAGGGCCCGTGCTCGGCGGACTTCTCGTGCTTGAAACCCTTCTGGGCGCGGCGGTTCTGGCCGCGGTCTGGATCACCCTGCTATTGATGGGTACCGGCGCGGAAAAGAGCGCCGTTGTCCTGATCTGCGCCGGCATTCTTGTTTTCTCCTCTGTCCTGGATGTTTTCTACGCGATTTACCGGGCCCATCAAAACGCCGTGCATGAAGTCTTCAACAAGATCGGGCTCAATCTGTCGGTTTCGATCACCGGCGTGGCCGTCATCTGGATGGGGCACGGTCTACTGCCGATGCTGGCCGTCCGCCTCGCGCTGTATGCGGTTTTTTTCGTTGCCGGCATCCGGATTCTCGTCAGCCGCTACGCCCGGCCGGTTTTCACCGGAAAAACCGCCTTCTATGCAGGACTGTTCCGCTCCGCCCTGCCCTTTGCCGCGCTCGGGATCATCGTGACCGTCAATACCCAGATCGGAACTATTCTGCTGACCTTCTTCAAGGGAGAATCCGAAACCGGGTATTTCTCGGCGGCCCTCCGGATCTGCGGGGTTCTGACCTTCCTGCCCATGGCATTCACCAGCGCCGTACTGCCCGCCATGTCGAAGTTCCGGGAATCGGGAGATGATTCCTCATTTCGCCTGAGTTATGAGAAATCCCTGAAATACCTGTTCATCCTCGTGATCCCGATCGCGGTCAGTTTCTCCGTACTCGCCGGTCCGATCATCGGGCTCCTGTACGGATCCTCATTCAGCCCTTCGGTTCCGATGCTCCAAATCCTGCTCTGGATGCTCGTATTTGCCTTCCTCAATCAGGCTTTCATGGTTGCTTTTTCGGCCATGGACCGCGAAGCGGTATTTGTCCGGTTTCAGGCTTTCGGCACCGCTTTCAATGTCGTTCTCGCGCTCCTGCTGATCCCGGCAACCGGCGGCATCGGCCTCTGCGCCGCCAGCGCCGGATCCCAGGCGCTGATCACGATGCTCTCCGCCAGGGAACTGTCGTCCCGGATACCAGGCGTCCATCCGGTGAAAATCCTCACCAAGGCCCTGATTTCGGCAGTGACCCTGGGAGCCGTGCTCATTCCTTTCCGTCATCATTCGCCGGCCGTTCTTCTTCCCGTGTACGGACTGGCTTATCTTTCAATGCTTTTCGCGATCCGGACTTTCGGAACGGGAGAAATCCGCATGTTCCGGGAACTGCTCAGCCGAAGGGGGAATCCGGCATGAAATGGAAGGAACGGTTCATCAGGGCCGTTTCATTCCCGCTGTACGAAAAAACGCGGGGACTGACGATACGGTCCAAACTCCGTGAACTGGAAGCCGGAAGGAACCGCACGCAGGCGGAAATCCGGGCCCTTCAGCTCCGGAAACTCCGTTCACTCATCGCCGACTGCGGCGTTCGGACGCCCTATTATCACGGATTGCTGCAAAGGAACGGCCTTACCGCCGATTCCTTCCGTTCCCTGGCCGATCTTGCCCGCCTGCCGGTGCTCACCAAATCCCTTCTGCGGGAGAACAAGGAAATCATCAGTCTTCCGGGTCTTTTTTCGAGAACGTACTGCCACCAGTCAAGCGGTTCAACAGGCGAACCCAAGGTGCTCTGTGCGGATACGGAAGCCGAGAGCCACAGGCTGGCCGCCCTGTTCCGGAGCCGCCGCTGGTGGGGGTGGGACATCGGCGCGCCCGTGCTGGAAATCTGGGGGACGTATCACCTCCAACCGTCCCTGAAGCGGAACCTCCGCATGAGCTGGATCGAAAATCGGTTCCGTTTCTCGGTCATGCGGCTGACGGACGCCTCTGCCTCCGAAATCTGGAATGTCTTTCGGAAGCACCGGGACGCGTATGTGCGCGGTTATGTCAGTTCCATTTTCGGAATCGCCAGGCTTTTCGAAGAAAGCGGACGCAACCCCGCCGAACTCGGCATCCGCGCCGTCTGCACCACATCCGAACGCCTCTACGACTATCAGCGTCGTTTTCTGGAATCGACATTCCAGTGCCCCGTGATCGATGAATACGGCGCCAGCGAAGTCGGCATCATCGCGTTTCAGTGTCCTTCCGGAGCCATGCATCTGATGGAGGAGAACCTCATCGCGGAATTCGCGGATCCGCCCCGGCCGGGTCCCGATGGCGCCAAAAATCTGATTCTGACCGAGCTGAACAACCGCGCGACGCCTCTGCTGCGGTACGAGGTCGGTGACCTGGTGCGCCCTGATCCGGAGCCCTGCGCCTGCGGGTCGAAACTCTCCCGGATCCGGGTCGACATCGGACGGGACTCCGAAGTGGTGCACCTTCCCGACGGCTCCCAGGTTTCTCCCGTCCTCTTCTGTCACATGGCCCAGTACAGCTTCTATGAAATCGGCAGAAAAATCAGGCAGTACAGGATCATCCAGAAAAGCCTGGACCGGTTCGAGGTGGAGGCGGTCTGCAATCCGGAGGATCAAGCCGATGTGGAATCCTATTTCCGGAAAGCCTTTGAGGAGGACTTCGACGGCCTGGTGCGACTGAACGTCCGGTTCCGCGATTCCATCCCGCCGGATGCCAGCGGCAAGCACCGGGCGTTCATTTCCGAAATCAACCCCTCCGGCCCGGAGTCCGGATGAATCTGACAGCGAGCGCATTCCCCGCGGCTTACCGCGGGGTAAACGAGCGAATATCAAATGTCTCTTCTCTACAGATAGAAGATTCCCCGCCGCTCTCGGCGGGGAGCCTCAATCCGCGTTTCCGAAACCAGAACATTCTGATCCTTTCGGATCATGACCCCGGCCGGATCTGCGGGCACACCATTCACCTGCAATACCTGTCGGAATTTTTCAAGCGCTGGAACCGCGTACGCCTCGGCGGACACGCGCGGCTCCGCGACCTGCGGAACGCGGACGTCGTCTGGATCCGCTCCGAGAAGCTGTTTCTTCGGTGGATCCCCTTCTGCGCGATGCTCCGCAAAAAAACCGTATACGATCTGGCCTCCTTTCCCTGGATCGAGCTGAAAATGGCCGAGAGGTCGCGCATGCGAATTTTGCTGTCCCGCTGGACTTTTCAGCTCGCCCTGAAAACAACCGTGGTCCGCGTGCTCAGCGCGTCCATGGCCGGATATCTGAAGTCCGCCTTCCGGATTCCGGAAGATCGGATGTTCGTACTGCCCATCCCCGTGCGTCTTCCGGCGATACGCCGAAAAAAACGCCCGCAAGGACGTCTTCATTTCGTTTACATGGGGTCGGAAAAACCCTGGCAGGGATTCCGGAATCTGATCGACGCTTTCGCCCGACTGGAATCCGATGCCTACTTTCAGCTGCACTGCTACGGCATCCCGGGCCGCGATACGAAGAATGTCCGATATCATGAAAGCGTTCCCCATTCGGAAATGATCCGGATTCTGGCCGGCCGCGCCGACGCGGTTGTGGTGCCGAGACCCAGGAATCCGGTGACGGAACATGTGACGCCCATCAAATTCGCGGAAGCCGCGGCGATGGGGCTGCCCATTCTGGCGACCGATCTGAAAGTGCTGCGGGAAGCGGGCGGGAAACACGTCCGTTTGCTGCCGGACAACGAGACGGAAACCCTGATCCGGGGGATCCGGTCCTTCCGAAAAGAGAGGTAGATGCGGTGAAAATCCGAATGGGGCTGGCAGATCTCGTGGCCTCCGCTTTCCGGAGGGAAAGACCGGGGATCGCCTCGAAAGCGCTTCGCCGGATCGTCGGACGAGTCTGGTCCAACGGATTCAACTCGGCCTTCTACTCACACAACGGGGGGAGATCCGCGCCCTGGCCTGGAAAGAACGCGTGTCTCACTCTGTCTTTCGACTGCGACCATGAAGCCGATTACCATGCGATGCCGGAACTGTTGGATACGCTGGCAGGGGAGGGGCTGGCCGCCTCATTCGCCTGTATTGCTAAATGGGTCGAACTGGATCCGGACAGTCACCTGGAACTGATCCGGCGCGGCCACGAACTGGTCAACCATACCACCACCCATCCCAGCAACAGCCGATTCCATCCGGATGAACGGTTCAATGAACTGACACCCGAAGCCCGACGCGAGGAAATCGAAACCGCGGATCGCATCATCCGTGAACGGCTGAATTACCGGCCGACGGGTTTCCGTACCCCTCATTTCGGCGATTCCCATACGCGTGACGTATACCCCGTTCTGGCCGGGCTCGGCTACCGATACTCCAGTTCCAGGATTTCCATTCAATGTCCGGAATACGGAATGCCGTACCGGGAGTCGGATGGAATATGGGAATTTCCGCTTTCATTCGACCCGGCTTATATTCACACCTGCTTTGACACCTACAACCGGTTTCCGAGAACGGAAGGACCGGTTCAGGCGGACCGTGAAACCGCGTTTTTCGGCCGGATTGAAAAAGTCATACGAACCGCGATGGACACGGGATCATACATCAATCTCTATTTCGATCCATCGGATATCAGACGGCTCGGCCGCTTCAGGGATTTCATCCGCTTTCTGGGTTCCCTGAAAGAGCGATTATGGATTGCGCCGTACGACCGTATTCTGAACGAATGGAGCCGGAAATCAGGTTAACGGAATGAAACAACCGGTACCCGCCCCGTGAAATAGTGGTAACTTTCACGGGGATTTTTATTGGCCCCTGCTTTGCCTATATATAGGATTGTGAAGAAAAGGTAATAGGCTTATCTACAGTAAAACAAGGGGTTATCGAAAGGGGTATTTGCCATGAAAAGGAAATATTTGCCCCGATTCGTGGCGGTCGGAAACGGTTGCGGGAAAGTTTTTCCGATTCTGCTCTTGGTCCTCTGGACCGCTTCCCTGACGGCCTCCACTTATTTTGTTTCTCCGTCAGGAAACGACAGCCGCACGAATGCGCAGGCAATGAACCGTTCCACGCCGTGGAAAACCATACGGAAAGCGGCTTCGATCCTGGCCGCCGGAGACAGCCTGACCGTACTGGCCGGCACCTATGTTGAAAGCGACATCCCGTTTACGAATTCCGGAACGCCTGGAAAATGGATCACGGTGACGGGTGACCCCGGAACCCGCCCGGATATCACGGGAACCGGACAGTTCGGATTCATCATCCAGGGACAGCTTTCATCACCCTTCACCAAAACCCATTTTCATATCCGGAATCTTTCCTTTCACGGGTATCAGCAGGACGGCGTCTCGGTCTATTACGCGGATTATGTGTTTCTGGATGATCTGGTCGTGTACGACAATGGAAACGCCGGTCTGAACACCGTCGGATCGAATCACATCATCATACAGGACTGTGTTCTGCACCACAACGGATGGAAGGCGGACGGCGACAGCGGGTGGGGTGACGGCGCCTCCATCAACAACCGGGAATTGCTGGATTCCGGCATCCAGTGGTTTTCGCTTGTCCGGCGAAACGTCATGTACGCGAATTGGCAGAAACGGAGCGGATCGTACTGGGACGGTAACGGATTCACCTGGGACCTCGCCGGAACCGGCGGACATCACCTGATGACTCGGAACATCTTCTACAACAATGGAGGTTCCGGCGTCCTGAACAACAACACCGGCAATCTGGCCATGACGCACAACATCCTGTTTCGGAACATGGCAGACACCAGCCGATGTCAGAACATGGCGGAACTGTACCTGACGGATCAATGGGTTCACAATGCCATTCTGAAGAACAACATCCTTTACGGCCGCAAACGCACGGCCCGGTACGATCAAATCTGCCCGATCATTCTTGAGGATGCGGACAATCAGACCGGTATCAAGGCCGAGTACAACTGCGTCTGGGGCGAACTCGGGAATGCGACCGAGATCTACTGGCTCGGGTTCATGTCCCTCGCGGAATGGAAACGAAGGTTCGCGCCCACGACCCTGACGGGAGATCCGGGTTTTGTCTCATCTCCTTACGACTGGAGGAAAACCACCTTTCACGGCCTCGAGTGGATCGACATGGACGCCGCCAGCTACAATTTCAAGTTGAAAAAGGAATCCGGATGCATTGACCAGGGAACCATGCTGACCCGGACCGCATCCGCCGGATCCGGAACCCTGGTTTCATTGGAATCCGCGCGGTGTCTCACGGACGGTTTCGGCATTCCCGGTCAGGGCGATGTCATCCAGATCGGAGCGCAGAAAAATCTGATGATCCTCTCGGCGGATTATACGAACAACCGGATCACGGTGGATCGGAACATCTCCTGGAAAGCCGGAGACGGCGTTTCCTATCCGTACAACGGTCAGAATCCGGATATCGGCGTATATGAATATGAACCGCTTTATTTCCCTCAAATCGATCCGGATCCAATTACGATCACAGAAAAGGAACTCTACGCCACGATCCAGTCTCTCCGGATACTAAAAAAGGTGTTGAACGTGGAATTGACCGCTTCTGATTCCGTTGTCAAAAATCCCGGTCCTCTTTACATGGACGAAGCGGATGGAACGGTTTCAACCATTATCCTGACCGGCACCGTACCGGGAAATACTTTCACCGGAACGCTGGCCCTGGACGGAACCGTGTCCGAGGGGACAGCCCGGTACAGATTGCCTGTAGGCGGGCTGATGGATTCTGAATCGACCGTTTCATCGGAAATCCGTACAGGCGATTCCATCGAAATCCATTTAACGCCGCCTGCGGCACCTGGAGGAATGACAGTCGCGGCTTTGAACGTTCAGTAGCCCCGCGTTTGTTGGCTGTTTATTGGCTATTGACTTTGCTACGTCAATTGGCTAAATTCCCCTGGCGTTTGGACGCCCCCGTAGCTCAGATCGGATAGAGCAACTGCCTTCTAAGCAGTAGGTCGCGCGTTCGAGTCGCGCCGGGGGTACCCGGTATCCGCAATCCTTCCCGGTTCTATAACCGGGATTTTTTATTGAACCCGGAGTTGATGATTATAAAAATGACGAATGGAAGAAAATTATAATAGTTGTTTGGAGAGGGACAAGGATAAAAAATAAGGGTTTTATCAATCAAGGACTAACAAAGGGCCAACCAGACATCATAATCCGGAAGTATACATAATTATGGGCGGAAGAAAATATAATTCCGGAAGGAGATTCGTATTCACGAAAGAGTTTTAAACGCCCTGATAATTGGAAATTAGAAAAAGAGAAGATGAATGGTTTGAGAGGGACAAAGATAAAGAATAAGGGTTTTATCAATCAAGGACTAACCAAGGACAAACCAGACATCACAATCCGGAAGTATACATAATTATGGGCGGAAGAAAATATAATTCCGGAAGGAGATTCGTATTCACGAAAGAGTTTTAAACGCCCTGATAATTGGAAATTAGAAAAAGAGAAGATGAATGGTTTGAGAGGGACAAAGATAAAGAATAAGGGTTTTATCAATCAAGGACTAACCAAGTGCCAACCAGACATCATAATCCGGAAGTATACATAATATATCTTATGCGAAGTTGACCGAATCTCTTTCAATCACCGTTTTATTTCAGGGAATTCGTCAACCGCCTGGCGTGCTCCTTGATCGGAGCGAAAAATTCCACCGCATTCACCTTATCCAGCCATTCCATCGCCTTTTTATTGTCATGCTTCAGCGAATACGCGTATGCCAGCTGGTACATGGCCAGCGGATTGTTCTGGTTTTTCTTCAGCGCCATGCGGAACTGGTGCATGGCCTCGTCGGTTTTACGCATGCGCAGGAGCTGGATACCATAAAGCGTCACCACCATAGGATCGATCTTTCCGAGTTCTATTGCCCGCTTGAAGCATTCGGCGCTTTCCGCGGGTTTCTTCTGGAAATGGTAAACCGTTCCCAGTGCTTTTTGATAAAGACCTTTTTTCGGATTCAGACGGACGCATTTCCGGAAGTCGTCCGCTGCTTCGTCCAGCCGGCCTTTCCGGATTTCGGCTTCTCCGAGCAGGTACCAGGCGAAATCGTCCGAAGTTTGGTTCCGAAGGTATATCTGGTAATGTTCCGCGGCCGCCGTGTAATTGCCTGCCAGGGCGTACCCGGTGCCCTTTGAGAGAGCCGCCAGGCGGTCTCCCTGAAGCACATCCGGAGCGGTTTCGGACCGCGACTCGGAGATGGACTTTTTCGCGAATTCTGCGATGGGCGTTTCCGGAGCCAGTTCGATGACTTTCTTGAAATAGCTGTTCGCGGCCTCGGTGTCGTTCAGATGGACGTAGATTTTTGCCATTCCGAGATACGCACGGCTTTCCCTGGGATTGTACTGGATGGCGTGATTGAAGGCTTCGATGGCCTCGTTGAAGCGTTTCTGCAGACTGGCCGCGGCGCCGAGATTCAGATAGCCGAGAACGTTCTCACGGTGCAGGCGGACGGATTCGGTGAAATGCCGGACCGCTTCGTCATGCCGGTTCATCTTGATCCGGCTCAGCCCAAGCGCCAGATGCGCCTTGTAATGAACCGGACAGATCCGGACGGCGCGTTCGAGCGCCTGTGCGGCCTCGTCGTAACGCCGCTGTTCGTACAGAACGAGACCGATATGGTAATGGTATTCCGAATCGTCCGGATTCACGGAAACGGCCTGTTTCCACTTCTCCAGGGCCGGGTCGAACTGACGCTGACGGGCGAGACGGACGGCTGCGCCGTGTATCTGCTCGGCGTTGATGTCGACGGAACGGGGCCTGAACTGGATGCGGATGACGTCTTCCTCCAGCGTGACCGTCAGCTTTCCAAACTCCGTCGCGTACCGTTTTTCCAGAAGAGATCGGATGTCCTCGGGAGAGGGCGTCTCTCCGGGAATCGGAAACAGTTCGGGGTCGGCCTGGATTTCAGACACCTTCAGGACCGTCTGGACGGATTTCGATCCGGGGGTTTTCATCATGCTCCCTCCCGTTTCTCTCCGAAATAATCGCGGATCCGCGGTGACAATTCGTTTTCGTCGATCAGGGCCGTTTCGCCCGTGCGCCGGATGCGGAGTTCGAGTTTTTTCTCCCGGATCCAGCGTTCGCCGATGACCACCTGCAGGGGGATTCCGATCAGATCGGCATCCTTGAATTTGAAACCCGGTGAGGCGGACCGGTCGTCGAGGAGGCATTCCCAGGCGTCCGCGCCGAGCGCGTCGTACAGGGATTCCGCGACGCGGACAATTTCCGGATTGTCCATCTTGACCGGAATCAGATGGACGTGATAGGGCGTGAGCACGGAGTTCCAGATAAGCCCCTTGTCGTCATGACCCTGTTCGATCGCGGCGGCCAGAATCCGTTCGATGCCGATGCCGTAACTGCCCATGACAATCGGCTTCTCTTTTCCGTTCCGGTCCAGAAAAGTGGCTTTCATGGCGGCCGAATACTTAATGCCGAGCTTGAAGATGTGCCCGAGCTCGATGGCGTTCGTGACGCGGAGCGGGCGACCGCAGGAGCCGCAGGCGTCTCCTGCGGTGACAGTACGGAAATCGCCGAACGCCTCGACCGTGAAATCACGGCCGTGCTCGGCGCCAATGAAGTGGTGATCTCGAAGGTTGGCGCCGACGACGAGGTCCCGCTGTCCGGCCAGCGTCTGATCGGCGAGGATGCGGACCGGTCCGGAAGGATGCACCGGTCCGACAAATCCGGCCTCAGCGCCGCAGGCCGCGACGATCTCCTCCGGATGCGCGGGCCGGACGGCCGCGCCCAGAAACGATTGGAGTTTGTTTTCGTTGAGTTCGTGATCTCCCCGGACCAGAACCATGACCGTTTTTCCGTCCGCGACCATCAGAACAGCTTTGGCGAAACGGAAGGGCTCTTTACCCAGGAAACCGGACACCTCCTCAATGGTCTTTTTTCCGGGCGTTTCGACACGGGTGAGCGGAGAGGACGGAAACTCCGCCGTTTCGATTTTGGCGGATGCGATTTCCAGGTTGGCCGCGTACCCGCATTTGCAGATCGCCAGCGTGTCCTCGCCGAATTCGGACTCGAACATGAATTCCTGCGAGACCTTCCCCCCCATCAGCCCGCTCGAGGCGCCGACCACATGAAAGTTGAGCCCGCATCGGCTGAAAATGGCCCGGTAGGCGTCGGCATGCAGGCGGTAGGATCGATCGAGACCTTCCTCGTCGCTGTCCAGGCTGTACGAGTCCTTCATGAAGAATTGACGGGTCCGGATGACACCCGATCGCGGGCGTGGTTCGTCCCGGAACTTGTTCTGGATCTGGTACCACATCTGCGGAAGATCCTTGTAGGACTTGATGAATTTCCGGGCCAGATCGCAGATGATTTCCTCATGCGTGGGCGCCAGAATGAGGGGACGGTCTTTCCGGTCCTTGAGGCGGAAGATCTCGTCTCCGAAGTCCGCGTTCCGGCCCGTCTCGTCCCAGATTTCAGCCGGATTCAGAGCGGGCATGTGGAGTTCTTGCGCGCCGATTTCATCCATCTCCTCACGGACGATGGCCATGATCTTTTTCATTATCTTCCAGCCGAGCGGCAGAACGGTGTAGATGCCTGCGGCGAGCGGGCGGATTAGACCCGCGCGGATCATCAAACGGTGGCTCGGAATCACCGCGTCCGCGGGAATTTCCTTGAGCGTGGGCAGATAAGCGCGGGACAGTTTCAAGTCTTTCGACTCCTTTCATGGCGGCGGCAGGCTGTCAGGGTATTTCTCAGAAGCATCGCGATGGTCATGGGGCCGACTCCGCCGGGAACAGGCGAAATGGATGATGCCTTCGGATAAACCTCCTCGAAGCAGACATCCCCGACCCAGCGGTGCGGTTTCGCGCCGGTCGGATCAGGAACCCGGTTGGTGCCGACGTCAATCACTACGGCGCCGGGCCGGACCATGTCGCCGCGGATCATTTCCGGCCGTCCGGCCGCGGCCACGAGGATGTCCGCAGTCCGGGTGAAAACGGCCAGGTCCGGCGTTCGCGTGTGGCAGACCGTGACCGTGGCGTCCGCGGAGGGTCCCTTCCCCATCAGCAGGAGCGCGAGCGGTTTGCCCACGATCGCGCTACGGCCCACAATGACCACCCGTTTGCCTGCCGGTGGATTTCCGGACCGCATCAGCATTTCCACGACTCCCGCCGGAGTGCAGGGGACGAAACTGTCCGCGTCGAATCCGGCGATCAGTCGACCGACATTCAGGGGATGAAAGCAGTCCACATCCTTCTCTGGCGAAACAGCCAGAAGGACAGCGGATTCGTCAATCTGCTTCGGAAGCGGGACCTGAACCAGCAGGCCGTGCACGGCGGAGTCCTCATTGAGGCGGCGAATCGTATCGAGAAGCGCCCCGGTTTCCGTGGATCCGGGAAGCCGGAGAGTCTCGGAGAGAATGCCCGCCTCGGCGCATGCCTTTTCCTTGTTTCGGACGTACTGGGCCGAAGCCGCATCATCACCCACCAGTATGACCGCGAGTTTCGGCGTCAGGCCGCGAGACTTGAAGGCCGCCGATTCAGCGGCTGATTCGGCCCGAATGGCCGCAGCAATGGCTTTTCCGTCTATCAGCTGAGCCAAAACAAACCCCCGTTCAGTGTGGTTGCGTTTCCCGCAGGCGTTCGATCCGTACCGCCCTGCCGCTGGACGCATCAGCTTCAATGACAACCCCGTTTAGAAAAGCGGGGGACTCGGAAGCGCGGTAAGGGACCGGAAGCTGACTCCTGAAACGGAGAATGGCGGTATCGGTATCCATGCCGATGACCGAATCAACAGGCCCGGTCATTCCGGCATCCGTGATATAGGCCGTTCCTTTCGGCAGCAGGGTTTCGTCGGCGGTTTGAACATGCGTATGCGTCCCGACCAGGGCCGTAATCCGGCCGTCTAAATAACGTCCCAACGCGAGTTTCTCCGCAGTGGCTTCCGCGTGGAAATCGACAAAAATGACGCGGACCCCTTCGCGGTTCAGGCGGTCGATTTCAGCGTCCGCTGCGCGGAACGGGCATTCGATCGGCATCATGAAGCTTCTTCCCTGGAGATTCAGCACGCCGACCGGTTCGCCGGTCGCGGTCCGGAAAACGCAGACGCCGTGCCCGGGCGCTCCCGGAGGATAATTCAGGGGACGCAACAGATAAGGCTGTTCGTCGAGGACGGGGAAAATCTTGTCCTTGTTCCAGATGTGGTTGCCGCTGGTGAGCACGTCCACGCCGAGTCCGAACAGGGTTGCGGCCATGGACGGCGTCAGCCCCCTCCCCGCAGACGCGTTTTCCGCATTCAGGACGGTGATGTCCGCCTCCGTCCGGCGCTGAAGTCCGCTCAGGGAGGATTGCAGAAGGGAGACGCCGGAATTGCCGATGACGTCTCCGATGAAGAGTATGCGCAGCGGTGCCAAGGCCGGCCTCACGGAATCGGAATATTCGGTTTATTTCGCGTACTGGGTCGAGCGGTATTCGCGGATCACCGTCACACGGATCTGTCCGGGATACTCCATTTCGGACTGGATTTTCTCTGAAATGTCCGTTGCGAGCTGATCGGCCAATGCGTCGCTGATCCGATCGGGCTCAACCAGAACCCGGATCTCCCGCCCCGCCTGGATGGCATAGGTTTTCGAAACACCCTGAAAGGACTCCGCGATCTCCTCCAGTTTGTCAAGGCGCTTGATGTACCCTTCCAGGGTCTCGCGCCGGGCGCCCGGACGTGAACCTGAGATCGAGTCCGACGCCTGCACGAGGGCTGAAATCGGGGAAATCATCTCCACGTCCCCGTGGTGCGAAGCCACCGCGTTCTGCACGATGGCCCCTTCCCCGTATTTTTTAACCAGGTCAGCGCCGATTTGGAAATGGGTGCCTTCCGTATCCTTGTCCACGGCTTTCCCGATGTCGTGGAGGAGCGCGGCGCGCTTGGCGATCACCGCGTCGAGACCGAGTTCCGCGGCCATCAGCCCGGACAGATGGGCCATCTCCACGCTGTGCTGAAGAACGTTCTGTCCGTAGCTGGTCCGGAAATTCAGCTTTCCGAGAAGCTTGACGAGTTCGGGATGGATTCCGTGAACGCCGGTCTCGAACAGAGCCTGCTCGCCGAGCTGAAGGATGACCTCTTCCATCTCCTTCTTCGTCTTCTCGACGACTTCCTCAATGCGTCCCGGGTGGATCCGGCCGTCCGTGATCAGTTTCTCGAGAGCCCGCTTGGCGATTTCCCGCCGTAACGGATCGAACCCCGACAGGATCACCGCTTCCGGCGTGTCATCCACGATCATGTCGATGCCCGTCGCGTTCTCGAAGGCGCGGATGTTCCGGCCTTCGCGGCCGATGATCCGTCCCTTCATCTCGTCGCTCGGCAGATGGACGACCGAGACCGTGGCCTCCGTCGAATGGTCGGCGGCTGTGCGTTGAATCGACGAAATGATGATTTCCTTCGACTCTTTATTCGCGGTCAGCCGTGCCTGGTCCTTGATTTCCTTGATGATCTGAGCGGATTCCTGCTTGGCCTTTGCCAGCAGGTTGGATTTCAGCTCCTTCAGGGCCTCATCGTGACTCATTCCGGAAATCTTCATGAGTCGGTCGTTCTGCTCGGCGATGACCTGGTCGAGCTCCTCGCCCTTTTTCGAGAGGTGGTCGTTGCGGTCCTTCAGGCTCTGTTCCAGCTTTTTCAGCTCGGTCTCCCGCTGATTCAGGTGGTTCAGCCGGCGGTCGAGCTCGATTTCCTTGAACTCCAGCTTCCGTTTCTGCTTGTCGAGCTCCTGGCGCTGGTTGCGCGTTTCACGCTCGACGTTCTGGCGGAGCCGGATGGATTCATCCTTCGCTTCAATGAGCTTCTGGTTCTTGAGGGATTCGGCCTCTTTCTCCGATTCCGATATGATTTTCGCCGCCAGCTTCTCGGCGCTCGCGACCTTGCCCTGTCCCAGCTTGTTGTTGACGACCCATCCCAGGAAAAAGAACAATACGGACGTAAGCAGGAATCCGATAATCACCCAAACCAATGGAATCATAATGCCTCCGATCTATGTGCACAAGTCGCGAAAAAAGATGGAGGACCCGGTCGATCACGCCGGTCGGCGGGACTTCGGTGAAGAGGAAGTTGAAGGAAGGAAGAGCGGAGGACCGTCCGGTTCACACGTCCGATGCGGACAACTGCCGGTCGATCAGAAGATTCAGCTCCCGTATTTTATTCTCAAGTTCGTTTCGAATGGCTTCCGATTCCGCCCGCTCGCGGAACAGCTCGTCGGTGATGTTCAGCGTGGCGAGTATGGCTACTTTGAGCGAGGAATCGGTCCGAATCGTCTGATCGATTTCAAGCATTTTGTCATTCACGTATTCAGCGACCGACTGCATGTAATTGACGTCCGCCTGTCCTCGGATCAAGTATTCGGCGCCGTAGATTCTGACCTTCAGAACATTTTTGTCAGATTCCATCGGAACGATCCCGTACGATTTCAAATTCCTTCAACGTGACCGGGTCTGTGCCCCCGTTGCGCGGATGGCGCGTCAGGGGATATTCTCGAAATCCTTCAGCTTCTCAAGAAGAGTTTCCACCTTGGACCGTATCCGGTCCTGGCTCTTGCGGTAATTTTCGATTTCCCCCTGGACGGTCCGGGACTGGTCCAGTTCGGTCCGCAGGGTGTACACCACGCGTTCCTTGTCCTCCAGAACGGCCTGCAGTTCCTGGTTCCGCATCCGGAGTTCGCGGTTCTCCGTCTTGAGCTGTCCGAGCTGCTGAACCATCCGGCTCACCTTCTCTTCCAGCATGTCGAAGAACTGAAGATCCATCATACCCTCCCGCGTGAATTAAGACCGCAGGGATGCGCCGTGGGCCGATTCGAGGAAACGGACGATTCCGTTCATCACCGGGTCGACGTCGGCGTCTGTGAGCGTGCGTTCCGGAGACAGAAAAGCGAGGGTGAAGGCGAGGCTCTTCCGTCCGGCGGGGATCTGTTTCCCCTGGTAGAGATCGAAAAGATCGGCGGACACGAGCAGACCGCCTCCGTTTTGGAACAGGGTTTCCTGAATGGAACCCACCGGCACGCCTGCATCGACCACCAGGGCGAGATCCCGCCGCACGGCGGGATACCGGGGAACCGGGCGGACGACCGGGGACTGCGGCAGGCATTCCAACAATTCGGAACCATCCAACTCGAAACCGAAAACCCTTTCCGACACTTCGCATGCGTCGCGAACGGACGGATCCGCCTCTCCAAACGATCCGATTCGCTTTCCCGCCGAGAAAAAAGCCGCGGCGGTCCCCGAAACCCATCCCCGTCCGGGAGACGGCCGGAATGCCGCTTCCTTGAGATGCAGCGCCTCCGCCAGGGCCTCGAGAGTTCCCTTAACGGCATACCAGTCCGGCCGCGGAGAGCGTGATTTCCAGTACCCCTTCTGGCGGGCCGATTCGCTGATGACGCCTGCGACGCGAACCCGTTCCTCCGGAAGCCCCTCCCCTCGGTGCTCGAACACGCGTCCAATCTCGAACAGACGCAGATCGAAGACGGAACGGTTGTGGTTCCAGCGGACGCTTTCCATCAGGCCGGGCATCAGAGCGGTGCGCAGGAAAGCGGTTTCCGGGCTCAGCGGGTTGCGCACCGGGACGGCGGGAACGGGCGTGAAAAACAAATCCGTCGATTCCCGGTCGACCATGCTGTTGTTGAAAACTTCCGTGAATCCCATGCCGGACAGAAGATCCCGGAGCCGTTCGATGAATTCATCCTCCCGGTTCGAAACAACGCCGGTCGGGACGGTCGTGGAAGCGGTGGGTTCAATCCGGTCGAACCCGAAATGACGCACCACTTCCTCGATCAGGTCGATCTCCCCCGTCACATCCGGCCTGTGAGTCGGCACCGTGACCTCAAACGGATCCGTTCCTTCGACGGTCATGTCGAGTCCGGAGAGTATGCGGAGGACATCCTCCTGCGGGATCTCTGCGCCGAGTACTTTACGGATACGCTGCGGACGGAGTGAGACCCGGACCGGACGGATCGGACGCGCCACGACGTCGGTCACGCCGGAATCCGGACTGCCGCCGCTCAGTTCGACCATCAGCGCGATCGCCCGTTCCAGTGCGGCCCGCGTCCCGGAAGGATCGACGCCTTTCTCCATGCGGATACTGGCTTCGGAAGAGATTCCAATCCGCTTCACGGTGCGCCGGATGGTCATCGGATCGAAATGCGCGCTTTCCAGGAGGATGCTGCGGGTTCCCTCGGATACTTCGGAATTCCGCCCTCCCATGATACCGGCCAGCGCGACCGGACGCGACCCGTCGCAGATCAGGAGATCTCCGGCGGACAGCATTCGTTCCTGGCCGTCCAGGGTCGTGAACTGAGGGAGTGCACCGGCGCGTCGGACGATGATGCGGCCTCCGTCCAGGAGATCCGCGTCGAACGCGTGAAGCGGCTGACCCGTCTCCAGCATGACGTAATTGGTGATATCCACGATATTATTGACGGCGTGCATGCCGGCCGCTTCGATCCGTTTCCGGATCCACTCGGGGGATGGGCCGATGCGGACATCCTTCAGCCGGCGGGCCGTGTAGCGGCTGCACCCGTCCGGATCCTCGATGCGGATGTCGATCGGGCCGCCGGCCGCATCCACAAGTTTCCCGGTCTCCGGGTAACGGAGCGCACAGCCGTTGAGTAGAGCCACTTCCCGGGCAATGCCCCGGATACACAGGCAGTCCGGCCGATTGGGAGTGACGTTGATGTCCAGGACAAAATCGGAGTCCTCTCGATCCGTGAAGGCATCGCCGGGCCGGAGCGACGGATCGTCAAGAATGAGTATGCCGGAATGGTCGTCTCCGAGGCCCAGTTCCCGGTCGGAACAGATCATGCCGGCCGATTCCGCGTTCCGGATGACCGTCCGGCGGATTTTAACATTGCCGGGCAGTTCGGCGCCTTCCGGAGCAACGGGCACCAGAATCCCGTCCCGCACGTTCGGGGCGCCGCAGACGACGGGGATCTCGCCGGAGCCGACGTCCACGCGGCACAGACGGAGCTTGTCGGCTCCGGGAACCGGTTCGACGGACAGGATGCGTCCGATCACCACGCCCCGGAAGCGGCCTCCGACGGTGTCGACGGATTCGACTTCCAGACCGGCCAACGTGAGCCGCCGCGCGGTTTCATGCGCGTCGAGTGGAACGGAAATCCAGTCCTGGAGCCAGGAAAGCGGTATCTTCATGGCGTCGTCCTAGAACTGCCCGAGAAAACGGAGGTCGTTTTCATAAAATGCGCGGATGTCCTGAACCTCGTACAGAAGCATGGTGAGTCGTTCGACGCCCATGCCGAAAGCGTATCCGGTGTACCGTTCGCTGTCGATGCCCGCGAAACGGAATACCTCGGGATTCACCATGCCCGCTCCGGAAATCTCCACCCATCCCGTATTTTTACACACCCTGCAGCCCTTTCCCCTGCAGATGACGCAGGTGAAGTCGTACTCGGCGCTGGGTTCCGTGAACGGAAAAAAACTCGGCCGGAAACGGATCGTCATGTCCGATCCGAACATCTCCCGGGCAAAGGCCAGGATGACCGCCTTCAGATCGGCGAAACTTACGCCCTCGTCCACGCACAGACCTTCCACCTGGTGGAAAACCGGAGAATGCGAGGCATCCGGCGTATCGCGTCGGTAGACCCGTCCGGGCGCTATGATCCGGACGGGCGGTTTCTGCTTCTCCATCACCCGGATCTGAACGGGGGATGTGTGCGTGCGCAGAACCACGCGGTCGCTGACGTACAGAGTGTCCTGCATGTCGCGGGCGGGATGACCCGGCGGAATGTTCAACGCTTCGAAGTTGTAGTAATCCGATTCGACTTCCGGTCCCTGAGCGACCGCAAAGCCCATCTTCTGAAAACAGGATTTGACCCTGCGCATGACGATCGTCAGCGGGTGCAGGCGTCCGACCGGGGGCGCGTATCCGGGAAGCGTCAGATCCGGACGGTCTTCCTCGGATTCTTTCGCCGAAACGCGGGCGGCTTCCTCCAGAACGGCGGACTGAGCCCGGTTTTTCAGCTCATTCAGAAGGCGGCCCGCCTCCCTGCGGACGGCGGGATCCGCTTCGCCCAGCGTCTCGAACAGGCGCGCGATATGTCCTTTACGGCCGAGAAAATCCGTCCGAATCCGTTCCAGGGACGGAGCGTCTTTCGCTTCGGCCAGACGGGACTGGAACGCCTCGTCGATTTTCCGGATTTCCCCGGTCAGGTTTTCCGATGCCATGGAATCGGGCCCCCGGTCAGGCGTTCTTCACCTGTTCGACGATGCGGGCGAAGGCTTTCGGATCGGTGACCGCGAGATCCGCGAGCAGTTTGCGGTCGATCTCGATGTTCGATTTCGCGAGGCTCCGGATGAAGCCCGAATAATTCAGGCCGAACGGCCGAACGGCCGCGTTGATGCGGGCGATCCAGAGCGTCCGGTATTCCCGCTTCCGGGTTCGGCGGTCCCGGTAGGCGTAGCGCATGGAGCGCTGGACGGCTTCTTTCGCCGTTTTGATGAGTTTGCTCTTTCCACCGAAATAGCCGCGGGCCGCCTTGAGGATTTTCTTCCTCCGCGCCCGCGAAGCGACGTTGTTGGTTGATCTGGGCATTCGATTCTTCCTGGGTTATGCGGTTCGGATGCGAAGCAGGACCGGCGTCAGATGCCGAGCATCCGCTTGACGCGGCGGTTCTCGGACGAGGACACGCTATCCGACTGGCGCAGTTTGCGTTTGCGTTTGGTGGACTTGGACGTGAGAATGTGGCGGGCATACGCCTTACCACGCTTGATGGTACTGCCTGATGCGGTTGCGAAAAACCGCTTTTTCACGCCGCTCCTTGTTCGGGTTTTCGGCATGGGATGAAGGCTCCTTTGATCTATTTTTTAATGAAGGTGACGACGATGCTGCGGTCTTCGGTGATCGCATCCTTTTCCATTTTGGCGATGTCGGACAGTTCCTTCTGAACCTGGTCGAGGACGGCCCGTCCAAGTTCGGGATGAACGATCTGACGCCCGCGGAACATGATGCGGACCCGCACATGGTCCCCCATGTCGAGGAATTTCCGGGCCTGCTTGAGCTTGGTCTCGATATCGTGACTGTCGATGGTCGGACGGAACCGGATTTCCTTGACATGAATGATGTGCTGTTTTTTCTTGCTCAGCTTCTCCTTCTTGCTGAGCTGGTACTTGTACTTGCCGAAATCCATGATGCGGCAGACGGGCGGCGACGCGTTCGGAACGATTTCCACCAGATCCAGGTTGCGTTCGGCCGCCAGTTCGAGCGCCCTCGATTTAATCAGGACGCCGATCTGTTTCCCGTCCGCGTCGATGACCCGCATCGTTTCGGACGGGATTTCCTCGTTGAGACGGATTTCGTCTTTGCTAATGGCTCGCCCTCCTTGCGATTTCGTCCTTCAGGGATTCCGCGAATGCCTCGAGCGGCAGGGAGCCGAGATCGCCGCGTCCGTGCCGGCGGACGGATACGGTTCCCTGTTCCGCCTCCCGGTCTCCGATCACGGCCATCGCGGGTATTTTCAGCTTCTCCGCCTCCCGGATTTTGTAACCCATCTTCTCGTTGCGGCTGTCGACCCGGACGCGGATGCCCTCCCGGCCGAGCCGGTCGGCCGCCGCAGAGGCCGCCTCATGGTGCTTGTCCGTAATCGGGATCAGCACGCACTGCACCGGGGCCAGCCAGAGCGGGAACGCGCCGCCGAAATGTTCGATCAGGATCCCGATGAAACGCTCGATGGAGCCGAAAATGGCGCGGTGGATCATGACCGGCCTGTGTTTTGCGTTGTCGGTTCCGACATACTCCAGGTCGAACCGTTCGGGCATGGAATAATCCACCTGAATCGTTCCGCACTGCCACGTTCGGCCGAGCGAATCCTGGATGTGATAGTCGATTTTCGGGCCGTAAAAGGCGCCCTCGCCGGGGTTCAGCGTATACGCGATTCCCTTGGAGGCAAGCGAGTGCGTCAGGGCGTCCTCGGCGTTCCGCCACATCTCATCGGACCCGATGGATTTCGACGGGCGTGTGGAAACCTCGATCTGGTAGCGGTGGAATCCGAAAAGCGCATACACTTCAGCCACGAGGTCGATCAGTTTCCCGATTTCGGCTTCGAGCTGATCCGGAGTGCAGAACACGTGCGCGTCGTCCTGGGTGAACTGCCGGACGCGGAACAGGCCGTGCAGAACGCCCGATTTTTCGTGCCGGTGGACCAGCCCCATCTCCATGAATTTCACGGGAAGGTCGCGGTAGGAGCGCGGCGTGTTGCGGTAGACGAGCAGACAGCCCGGGCAGTTCATGGGCTTCACGGCGAACGGCTGTTCGTCGATGCTCGTGAAGTACATGTTCTCCTTGTAATGATCCCAGTGTCCGCTCCGGTGCCACAGCGACTCGTTGAGCAGGATCGGCGTCTTGATCTCTGCGTAACCCTTGCGGACGAGAATTTCGCGGACCGCCTCCATGGCGGAATTGTAAAGCGACATCCCGTTCGGGTGCCAGAACGCGAATCCCGGCCCTTCGGGCTGAAAACTGAACAGGTCCAGCTCTTTTCCCAGCTTGCGGTGATCGCGTTTCCGGGCCTCCTCGAGCATGGCCAGATGGCTCTTGAGCGAATCGTGATCGCGGAAAGCGATACCGTAAATCCGCTGCATCACGGCGTTCCGCTCGTCGCCCCTCCAGTAGGCGCCGGCCACGCTGAGCAGTTTAAAATGCCGGATCCGTCCGGTGGCCGGAACATGAGGCCCACGGCACAGGTCGACGAAATCGCCGTTGCGGTAGACGGTCAGGCTGTCGGCGGGGATGTCCCGGATCAGCTCGAGTTTGAAATCCTCCCCCCGGCTTCCGAACAACGCCTCGGCTTCACCCGGCGACAGCCGATCGCGGATGAAGGGCTGATCGGCCTTGACGATTTCCTTCATCTTCGCTTCGATGGCCGGCAGATCCTCGGCGGTCAGAGTCCTGTCCATCCGGAAATCGTAATAGAATCCGTTCTCAATGGACGGGCCGATGCCCAGTTTGGCATCCGGGAAAAGTGCGCGGACCGCCTGGGCCATCACGTGGGAGGCGCTGTGCCAGAATACATGCAGGCCTTCAGGATCGCGATCCGAGACGACTTGAACCGTCGCGTCCGATTCGATTCGATCCTGTAAATCCGTAATTTTTCCGTTGACTACCGCGGCAATTGCGGAAGAAGCCAATTCGGGGAGCGCCTGCTGAACCGCCTGAAATATGGAAATGCCTTTTTCGACCTGCTTTTGGGTTCCGCCTTCGAATGTGATCGTGATTTGACTCAACGAGTGTCCTTTATTCTCTCCTTACGCAGGAAAATCTCGAGTGGGCAATACTGGAGTCGAACCAGTGACCTCTTGCATGTCAAGCAAGCGCTCTAACCAACTGAGCTAATCGCCCCAAAGTGTCACAAATTTAATGTAAAAAACGGCAAATGTCAAGAAAATTTTATAAATACAACGGGTTAGGGGATATCAAAAAGTGTCCCTCTGCCGAGAATCAAGTCCGGATCCAGTTCTTTTTTCACGCGGATCATGGAATCCAGGTCCTCCGGTCCGAATTGCAGGGCAAGTAGATGTTTTTTAAGCTTTCCGATGCCATGTTCCGCGCTCACTGTGCCGCCCAGCCGGACCGCTTCGATTGCCAGATCCCGGCCGACCTGTACCGCTGAAGTCAGGTCCTCCTCGGATCCAGGCAGAACGTTCAGATGAACATGATTTTCACCGACATGCCCGAAAATGACGTATTCCAAGCCCGTCGGGTCCAGGCGTTCCCGGTAAAACCGGAACAGGTGATGAAAGGATTCTCCGGGAACCGCGAAATCCGTGCTGACTTTGTGGATTCCCGGAAAAATCCGCTTCCGCTGGCCAATGATCGTATTGATCGCTTCCGGAAGCGCGTGGCGGAAATCAGCGATTCTTCGCAATTCCCTCTCGTCCATCGCGCCCCATGCCTCGTCCAGCGAACTGCCGCACCGGGACAGCATGCGGCCGTACCCATCCAGCGACTCCTCCATGCCGTCCGCCGCACATTCCTGTTCGAAATAAACCGCGCAACCGGAAGATTCGGGGTCGACTGGGAAAGAAGAGGCCGGAAACGTTGCCGCTCCGGATTCCCTGCCCGCCGCGAGACGGATACCGGCCGCATCAAAAAATTCGAGCACCGATGGACCCGGACCGTCCTGAGAAGACGCGAGCCGGACAAAGGAAAGCGCCTGTTCCTCGGAATGAAAAAAGGCGAGGCCGCCGAACACGGATTCCGGTTTACGGGCCAGCCGAAGTTCTATTTCCGTGATGACCCCGAGCGTACCCTCGGATCCGATGAAAAGATCGATCCAATCCAGGGGCGTTCCGCCCCAGTAACCGGCCGTGGACTTGACGCGGACCGCACGGATCCGGGGCGGATGCACGATGCGCTCCTGGCCGTCGGCCATGATGCGCAGTGCGGAGCCGCCGTGTGAAATGCATTCGCCCCTTCGAAGTTCCAGCGCGCGGCCGTCCGGCAGGACCACGCGAAGCGCCGTCACCCATTCCCGAGTGGGACCGTATTTCAGGGATCGCGATCCGGAAGCATTGGTCGCCACGGTTCCGCCGAGATGCGCGGTTTTCTCCGTGGGATCAGGCGGATAGAACCAGGAAGCGGATTCCGCCAGAAACAGGGGTGTTTCCGGAAATCGGTCAAGGTCATAACCCGATCCGCCGTTTCCGGCTGGAAGTCCGGTTTCGAGTATGCGGTTCAGCGCTTCCAGGGTCAATCCGGGTTCAACCCGGATCCGCCAGTCCTCTTCCCCGTCCGCATGGCGGGCGCCGAGAAATCCGTTGAAGGATTCCATGGACAACAGCGCCCCTCCGAACGGAACCGCACCGCCGACAATGCCCGTCCTGGCGCCGGAAACCGTCACCGAGGTTCCCCTGCGCCCGGCTCCGGCCAGTAATTCACAGACCTGTTTTTCACTGCGGGCGAACACCAGTTCATCCGCAAATCCGCCAGGCATCCGGGATTCGTCGGTCAGATAAGTTTCATGGGCCGCACGGACCTGTTCGGTTCCGGCCACGCGCACCGCAGGCCCGAGGTCCTTTCCCGCCCGGCCCGGCTTTTCGGACAGCGGAACGCACGGATTCATGCCGGATCCTCCGCAAAACAAAAAGCCCGTTCCCTGCCGGTCGGCTGGAAACGGGCGGCGATGCATCCGCCGGTCACGGTTTGTTTCCGTCCGCGGAAGCCGCGGATTCCATCTGCTCGCTCCGGAGATCGCGCAGCCGGTCGACGATGTACCCGGTTTCGCCTCGTCCGTCGCAGCGGTTTTCCATCAGATCCACGACCATCTCGATCGCCAGCGTGATGGAATCCAGGATTCTCGGATTCATCTGGATCTCCTTCGCGTGGACGCTCTGGAGAATATCCTGAACCGCGCCGAGCAGTTGGCAGGTTTCATCGAATCCGAACATCTGGGCTGATGCGAACAGCATCTTGCAGGATTGAAGGGCATCCAGCAGGGCTTTGCGGCTGTCCGGCGTCTCCCGAAGAAGATGGACCGCCCGGTCGAAGCGTTTCAGGTCCGCGGCCGCCTCTTCTTCAAATATCGTGTAAAAGATCTGCGAGGACTGGGCGACGGCCTTTCTGGGCTTCGTCAGCGTGGTGGTCTCCTCGCCGGAAGCCATGATGGATTCCTTGATGTCGAAAATGCTCTTGCCGTCGTCGCGGATCGGTTGAAGCGGGCCCAGCGCTGTCCCTTCCGTCTCGACGGACTGCCGGGGAACGGTATCCGACTCATCGAGGCGCTTCGGAAAATCATCCTCTTTTTCCACAAGACCGGTCACGATGAGCAGGACTTTCAGGGTCCCCTTGACCGACTTGTCGATGGTCACGCCCCAGATGATTTTCGCCCCCGGGTCCAGCTTATGGGAGAGCGCCTGAACGACCTGCCGGGATTCTTTCAGTGTCAGATCCGCGTCGCCGGTGATGTGCACCATGGCGCTCTGGGCGCCCGTAATGTCGGAGTCCATCATGGGATGGCTGAATGCGCGTCGCGCGGCTTCCTCGGCCCGGTTCTCGGAGCGGCTCTCCCCGAGCCCGACCACGGCATTGGGTCCGTCGGTGAGAACCGACCGGATATCGGCGAAATCGAGATTGATCAGTCCCCGTTTCTGCACAAGCTCGGACAATCCGATGAGGCTGTGGATGAGTATTTCGTCCGCCTTACGGAAGGCTTCGAGCAATGTGGTGTCCGGATACAGTTCGTACAGCTTGTCATTGCGCAGGACGATCACGGTATCCACATTCTTGCGAATCTTTTCGAGGCCGATCTGGGCGTTTTCCCATCGAACGATGCCTTCCTCGGAGAAGGGCATGGTGACGATGGCCATCGTCAGTGTCCCCTGTTCCCGGGCCACCCGTCCGATGATCGGGATGGAACCCGTGGCGGTACCGCCACCGAGGCCGCCGGTGATGAACAGCAGATCCGCGCCCTCGATCGCGGAGCGTATCGCGGCATGGTTCTCTTCCGCCGAACGCTCCCCGATCTGGGGATCGCCGCCGGATCCGAGCCCGGCCGTGATGTTCTTTCCGATCAGGATGCGCCGTTGGGTGTGCGTCTCGAGCAGTTGCTGCGCATCCGTATTGAGGGCGATGGTGTCCACGTTCCGGATACCCAGTCTCTGGAGCCGGTCGATGGTGTTATTTCCGGCGCCTCCGGCTCCCAGAACCCGGATGGATGTCTGATAGACATCCATCCGTTCCGGCGGAATGTCCGGAGCGGCGGATGATGCAGGAACGTCTTTCATGAAGTCGATTCTCCCCAAGGCGATGAATGACAGGCGCTCTCGGTCAGGTGGTTCCGGAAGACACGGATTCCGTCTCCAGGTGACTCCCGATCAGTCGCCGGAATTCCCCCATCTCAAAAGGCTTTTCCACGGTTTCCGAGACGCGGAAGCGTTCCGCGAATTCCCGGACATCCGGAGACGGAAAAGCGGTCATCAGGATGATTTTCAGTCCGGGGTGCATGGACCGCGCCCGCTGCACGAGACCCTTTCCGTCCAGACCGGGCATCCGCAAGTCCGTAACCAGCAGATCGTAGGAATGACGGTCCATCAGATCCAATGCATGCGAACCCGAACTGGCGCAGTGTACTTCGACGCCGGACCTCTCTTTCGAAAAGCCCCGGACGATGCTCCAGGTCAGATCCTCCTCATCGTCCACAATCAATACTCTTTTTTTCCAAGTTTTCAAAGGGTCTGTTTCCCTGTACTTATGTGACATGCTGATACTTTATCGGGCAAAATATATACCAGGAAACAGTTTTCCACTGGAATTCGCGCAAAGCACTCTACTCCTTTATATTCAATTGTTTAGCAAAACGACAACGCCTGCTTCCGCAGGCGCCCGCTCGTACTGCGTGGTCGAAATCAGAGCATCATGAGATATGATAGGCCTTCAGTTTTTCCCTGAGCGTTGATCTGGATATGTTCAGAATTTTCGCCGCCTGGGACTTGTTTCCCTTGACGGATTGCAGAACCTGGTCAATATGCATTTTTTCCATGTCCTCCAGGGACATCCTGCCCATGGCGGCTCTTTCCGGCATGGAGGAGCGTCCCTCTTCCTTCAGCTCGATGGGAAGGTGGTCCGGGTGAAGAGAGTCGTCCTGCGTGAGAATGACGGCGCGCTCAATGACGTTTTTCAGCTCCCGGACGTTCCCCGGCCAATGGTAGGCCAGAAGGAGCTCCTCGGTTTTCGCATGGAATTTCTGGACCCGCTTGTTGAATTCCTTGTTGAATTCCTGAAGGAAGAGCTTCGCGAGAAGCATGATGTCTTCCTTCCGATCCCGGAGCGGCGGCAGGTCGATTTCCATGACCTTCAGGCGGTAATAAAGGTCATCCCGGAATTCCTTGAGCTTCACCAGTTCGCCGAGGTCGGTGTTGGAGGCGGCGATGACCCGGATATCGATCTTGATGTCGCCGATGCCGCCAATGCGGCGGAACGTCTGCGTCTCGAGCACTCGCAGAATCTTCGGCTGCAGCCCGAGCTTCATGCTGGATATTTCATCGAGAAAAATCGTGCCGCCGTTGGCGAGTTCAAAAAGCCCCTTCTTCATGAGTTTCGCGTCCGTGAAGGCGCCTTTTTCGTGGCCGAAGAGCTCGCTCTCCAGAAGATTGTCCGGAATGGCGCTGCAGTTGATCTTGATGTAGGGCTTGCCGGCCCGGCTGCTGGCCGTGTGAACGGCGTTTGAGACAAGCTCCTTGCCCGTGCCGCTTTCCCCCTGTATGAGAACGGATGTCCGGGGAGTCTCCGAAACGATCTGGATCAGCCTGCGGATCTCCTTGATTCTCGGACTTTCGCCGTACAGCGTGTCGTGGGGATTCGCCTTCACATGGTCACGTCGGAGACGCGCCACTTCAATCTTGAGCTGGTGCATTTCCAGCGCCTTTATGACGACCAATTTCAGCTCATCCAGCTCGAACGGCTTCATGAGATAATCGATGGCGCCCCGTTTCATGGCCTCGATGGCCGGCTTGACATCGGTGGATGCCGTCATCATGATGACGGCGAGGTCCGGGTCCATTTCTTTGACGCGCGAGAGCACCTCCAGCCCGTTCATCTTCGGGAGCTTCAGGTCGAGCAGGAGCAGGTCCACGATTTCCTTCCGGAACAGAAGAAGGCCTTCCTCCCCGGACTTCGCCGTGAACAGTTTAAAACCCTCCTTGTGCAGAACTTTGGATATGGTAAACGAAAGGTCTTCGTTGTCCTCGATGACGAGTATGTTGGCGGAATTCATGAAGGATCTCCCGTGGGTAAATAAATGCTGAATTCCGTCCCCTGATCGGGACGGCTCTTGACTCGGATGTCCCCCTGGTGTTCGGCGATGATGCGGTACACGATGGACAGCCCGAGGCCGAGGCCGCTGGGCTTGGTGGTGAAGAATGGGTCGAAAATGGTTTCCAGCTTGTCCTCCGGGATGCCGGTGCCCGAATCGCAGATCCGGATTTCCACGTAGGACGCTCCTTTCAACGAAGGAGCCGGATGCGAGTCCGGTGTGCGCCTGCGCATCAGGCCCCGGAAGTCCGGGCCCGCGGTGGCCGCCCGGATCGCCAGATTCCCGCCTTCGGGCATGGCATCCACGGCGTTGAGCATCAGGTTCAGGAAAACCTGCTGGATCTGCGGTCCGTCCACGACGACGGCTGGGAGGACGTCGGCCAGTTCCACGGAATAGCGGATTCCCGCTTTGTCCATTTTACGGTTCATCAGGTGACCGACTTCGCGGACGATGTCGCTGAGGGGAACCGGTTTCCGATCCGGCGGTTTGGGCTTGGCGTAGGCAAAAAACGTCCGTAGCAGGTCATCCATGCGGTTGACCTGCCGGATGATGCGGGCCAAATATTCACGGCGCGGGTCTTCCCCCTCGAATTCCTCCTCACAGGCCTGGGCCAGCGACTTGATGCCGGCCAGCGGATTCTTGATCTCATGCGCGATGCCTGAAGCCAGGACGCCGAGCGAAGCCAGCCGGTCCATCCGAATGACCTCGTTCTGCATTTGTTTGATCAGGGTAATGTCGCGGAAGGAGACAATGGTTCCCATCTTCCGCCTCTGGTTGTCCACCCGGTTGGTCACGGTATAACCGATAGAGGCCTTGCGGCCCGACTTGAGGGTCAACTCCATCTCCCGGCGCGACGGCAGTCCGGTGTCGACGGGGCCCGGCGAAAGAAGCGCTTCCGCTTCCCCGGGAGGCAGGACCTCCCCGATGGGACGGCCGAGAACCTCCTCGGATTTCCGCTCGAGTATGTTCTGGCCTCCTGTGTTCAGGGAGGTAATGATGCCGTCGAGGTCAACGGTCAGAAGACCGGCTTCCATGCTTTCGATGATGCTCGCGTTGAAGTTTTCAAGATCGAGGATCTCCCGCTCCATCCGTTTTTGTTCGAGGATATCCCGTCCGATACCCATGGTTCCCGTGACGGATGCGACTTCGACGATGGGCGTCAGACTGATCGACAGCACGTTGGGCGCGGTGGTCTTGTGAAGAACATGCGCCTCGAAAACCCGGGACCTTCCCTGGTGAGTCTGCTCGTAGTGTTCCAGAGCGGATCCCCGGTCTTCTGCCTCGAAGAGATCGGGAAAGGGACGGCCCAGCCACTCCTCCTTCTCGAATCCGGTCAGGGATTTAAAACGGTTGTTGAGATACAGAAAACGGCCTTCCGAATCCAGCGTGAAAATAAAATCGGATGCATTTTCCAGGAGATCCCGGTACCGGTATTCGGATTTGCGGACCTCCTGCTTCAGCCGATGGGCTTTCCGGAAAGCTTCATGGAGCCAGAGCCAGTTATGGAAAACCTCCCGTACCGTTGCCGGCTCAAGAGGACGGACAACCCAGCCCATGAGACCGAGTGGAAACAGTTCATCCGCGTGCCGCTCGCGAGTCAGGGGATCTGAAATCATCACGAACGGAACGGGAAACCGGTCACGGTACTCCCGGTCCTCGAGGATTATCTGGAACAGTCGAAGGCCTTCTGCGGAATCGGAGTCGAACTCAGCCACGATCAGTTCGGGACGCAGTTCTCCGGTCAGGCGTACGGCTTCCTCAACGGAAAGGGCACGCCGGATGACCGTGTCCGTATCCTGCAGCGCCCGACGGAGAACGGTTTCCGATCCGCCGTCCGGGTCGAGGAGCAGGACCGTCCGTTTGCGGGGATCCGCCATCACCGGTTCTCTCCGCTTCCCGGCCGCAGAAACATACCGGCCTGGAGCAGGGAGAAGGAGAATACGGAGCCCACTCCCAGCTTGCTTTTCACCTTGATGAACCCGCCGTGCTTTTCGACGATCTCTTTGACCAGGGCCAGTCCCAGACCCGAGCCTTCGGTTTCTTCACTTTCGCGCATCTCCGCGACCCGGTAGAACTTGTCGAATATCCTCGGCAGGGCTTCCTTCGGGATGCCGTAGCCGTTGTCGATGACATGAATGGACACGTCTTTAGAGCCGACCGCCGTCTCGATTCCGATCTTGGACTGACGGGGACTGTACTTGATCGCATTGCCGATGAGGTTCACCAAAACCTGCTCGATCAGCGATGGATCCCCCGCCGTGAGCGGCAGGGAGTCGGGTAGCTGAAGCGCGATGAGGATATCCTTGCGTGCGGCATGGCCCTGAAGCACGGACACGCTTTTCTCCACAACGGATCGGAGGTCGAACGGATCCATCTGGATCCGGATTTTACCGGACTCAAGCCTGGACAGACTGAGAAACTTGTCGACAAAATCGGTCAGGCGGCTCACTTCCGACTGGATGACCCGCGCGTATTCGGCCGCCTTTTTGTTTTTGGTTTCCGAATCCAGAAGCAGCTCCGTGAATCCGTAGATGGATGTCAGGGGCGATTTCAGTTCGTGCGCGACCATGGAGACCAGTTCTGTTTTGATGCGGTCGGCCTCCTTCTCCTTGGTCACGTCCCTCAGGACGGTGACCGCCCCCACATTCCGTCCGTCGCGGTTGGTGACGCGGGCCGCATTCGCCGACAGCACGAGCGTCTGCCGGTCTTCGGAGGCTTTGATCGCGAATTCATCGGAGGCGTTGGGTTTGTCCTTGAGGACGTCGCGAAGCAACGCCGCCAGGGGACGGATACGGATGCACTCCTGAAAGGGCCGGCCGAGCACCGCGGATTCGTTGAGACGCAGCCACCGGGAAGCTGTCTCGTTCATCAGCACGATTCTACCTTCTTCATCGAGCACGAGCACGCCGTCCGCGATGTTGCGGAGCATGATCTCCGTTTTGTTCTTTTCATTGATGATCGCGCTGACATTCATCCTCTGAAGATGGTCCATTTCCGTCGCCATGTAATTGAGCAGTTTGGCGAGACGGTGCATGGACCGGTTCTTCTGGTCTGAAATCCGGATCCCGAAATTGCCTCTGCCGATTTCAATCGCGGAGGACATCAGCCGTTCGAACGGCCGTTCGATCCACCAGACGCCCGCGAACGCGGCTGTTCCGGAGATCAGGAGGCAGGTCAGAAGCCAGAGAATCAGCGGCCGGGCGGAGCCGCCGGCCGGGACGGATCCGGCGATTTGACGCTGAATCTCGACTCGCCAGGAAAGAATCGACAACGGCGCAGACGCACTCCATGTCGCCGGAGACGAACCGGCGTGGCCACGCGAGCCCGAAGCAGGCATTTCCCATGTGATCAGGGCGGAGTCTCCGTCCACCAGGCGAACCGTTTCCCCCGGATCCAGACGCGAGCGGACGGCCTCGGACGGATCGGCGACAACGAAGCGTATCCAGAGGATCGACCTGCTTTTCCGGGACTCCCACGGGATCAGAATCCCCGCCAGGGACCCGCGGAACGGAATGCGAAGAAAAGCGGTTTCCTGGTACGGCGTTTTTCTCCGGAGCGTCCAGGACACGCGTTTCGGCGAGAGGAAAGCGTCCAGACGGTTCCGCGAGGCGACGTCCGCGACACCGGACCGGATTTGGCCGGCAAGCGCATCATGGATCCAGCGGTCGGGGCCGGAGCCGTCGGTCCGCCACAAATCGGCCGTCACGACGGATGGATACCGGAGCTCCCAGTCCGCGAAGAAAGAGGATTCGCGGTCCGGATCGGCGGAATCGGACATCCAGATCTCCCGGACGTCCGCCAACATGGCCTCCTCGGCGATGCGCGAGAGGGACTCGGCCCTGGATTTCAGCAGATCACGGGCGGAGACATTCCGGCCTCCGAAAGCGAATCCGTTTCCGGCGAGTCTCAAAACGCCAACCGGGAGGGCGGACGCCGTGAACAGGAGAATCCAGAGTTTGACGAAAGTCGACCGGTTCAATTTCCGTTTGGCGGGAGCGGCTGGCATTGCATGCATCCTAGGCGGAAACGGACCGGTTCCGGCCCTCTTTTTTCGCGCGGTACAGGGCTTCGTCGGATTTCCGAACCAGTTCCTCCTCGTTTGATGCATCGTCCGGAAAACAGGCCGCTCCCACGCTCATGGTCACCCGGCCGAACGGCAGTTTTTCCGAAAGCGGGAAATAGGATTTCTCGATCAGGGTTCTCAGCTTTTCAGCCACAATCATCGACGCGTCCTTGGGCGTGCCTGGCAGAATCAGGGCGAACTCCTCTCCCCCGTAGCGGGACAGGATGTCGATCTGCCGCACGTGCTCGAACAGCAGATTCCCGAAGCGGCGCAGAACCCGGTCGCCGAGCGGGTGCCCGAAATGATCGTTGTACATTTTAAAATAATCAATGTCCATCATCAGCAGGGAAACGGGCAGTCCGTGACGCCGCGAACGGGCGACCTCGATCTGCAGTTTGTGCTTGAAATACTGATAATTATAGAGACCTGTCAGGCCGTCCGTCACAGCCAGCTGCTGCAGTTGGATCTTGGCCTTCTCCAACTCGAGAATTTTCTGCTCCAACTCGTCGTGCAGACGCCGGATCCGCAGGAGTGACCGAACGCGAGTGAGCAGTTCCAGCCGGTGAATCGGGCGTCCGATAAAATCGTCGGCGCCGGCCTCGATTCCCTTCACGCGCTCCTCCTCCCCCTGAAGCGCCGTGACCAGGACCACGGGAAGGCCGCGGCGGGATTTCGAGAGCTTCAGAATCCGGCACACCTCATACCCGTTGATTCCCGGCAGCATCACATCCAGCAGGACGAGAGACGGCGCGTTCTCCGTGATGAAGCGGAGCGCCTCTTCTCCGTTGGCCGTCAGACGGACGCGGTATCCGGCCGATTCAAGGTAGGTCTGAAGCAGAAGGCGGTTGTTGGCCTTGTCGTCGACCACCAAAATAGTTTCCAAAGGCTCCGGGCGAGCCGCGGCCCCGCCTTCAGAAGCATGGGTGTCCCCTGCGGTCATGAAAACAGTTCCGCTTCACTCCGGCCGGAACCGGACATCGAGATTCCGGGCGGCCGCGCCTTCGTCCAGCCGGCCCACGGGAGTGGTTCGGGGGCGTCGTGGAGTGTTTCGGGATTTTCGGCGATCTCTTTGAGAATGGATTCCATGGCCGCCGCAAACGCGTCCAGAGTCTCCTTGGACTCGGTCTCGGTGGGTTCGATCATCATGGCTTCGTGCACGATCAGCGGGAAATAGACGGTTGGCGCGTGTATGCCGTAATCCAGCAGCCGTTTGGCAATGTCCAGCGTCCGGACCCCGCTCTCCTTCTGGCGGTCTCCGGACAGAACGAATTCGTGCATATGGGGCCCCGGATGCGGAAGATCGAAGGATTTCTCCAGCCGCCGCATGAGATAGTTGGCGTTCAGTACGGCATTTTCCGAAACGGCCCGCAGGCCGCTTCCGCCGAGCATGCGGATATACGCGTACGCGCGCACCATCACCGCAAAATGGCCGTAAAATGCGTTCATCTTTCCGATGGACGGGGAATCCGCGGCTTCGCCGTCCCATTCGGGTCGGCCCCCGGCGGACCGACGGATCAGGGGCCGGGGCAGAAATGGCGCGAGCGGAGAGCGCACGCCGACGGGGCCCGATCCCGGTCCTCCGCCTCCGTGCGGTGTCGAGAAAGTTTTGTGCAGGTTGAAATGAATCACATCGAAACCGATATCTCCGGGACGGACAATGCCGAGCATGGCGTTCAGGTTGGCGCCGTCCATGTAGAGAAGCGCGCCGCGATCGTGAACCATCTCCGCGATGCGCCGGATCTGCTTTTCGAAGAGCCCGAGCGTGTTCGGATTCGTCAGCATGAACGCCGCCGTCTCTCCGTCGAGGTGCCGCTCCAGGTCTTCCAGGTCCACGAGACCGCGGCCGTCGGAACGCACCTGAACGCAGGCATACCCCGACACCGCGGCGCTTGCGGGATTGGTTCCGTGCGCGGAATCCGGAAGGACCACGGTGCGCCGGGGATTTCCCCGGCTTTCGTGAAAGGCGCGCACGACCTTCAAACCCGTCATCTCCCCGTGTGCGCCGGCGGAAGGCTGGAGCGTGACGGCATCCATCCCGGCGACGGCACCGAGATAATCCGCCAGTTCCACCATCAGGCGCAGCGCGCCACGGGTGCCGTTTTCCGGCTGGAATGGGTGCAGACCGGAGAATCCGTCCAGGCCGGCCGCGGTTTCGTTCACCTTCGGATTATACTTCATGGTGCAGGATCCGAGCGGGTAGAATCCCCGATCCAGGTGGTGGTTTTTGACCGACAGGTGGACGAAATGGCGCACCGCGTCCAGTTCCGAAATCTCCGGAAAACGGGGTGGAACGCGGCGCCGCATGGGCGCCGGTATGAGCGTATCGACGGGCCTGACCGGGACATCCGCTTCCGGAAGCGAGAAACCCTCCCTTCCTTCTGCGGAAAGCTCGAATATCAGCGGTTCATTCATGGAGGTCTCCGATCGAGAAGGGTCATCGGGCGGCTTCGGCCACGCTGATCGCGGCGTCCACCCGGCCGAACGGTGCGCTGATCTGAACCCCCTGAACCAGCGGTCTGACCTGTCGCACCATCTCCTGAGCAATTTCTATACCGATCTTCAGCTGATCTTCCTTGTTCCGGAAACGGCCGATACGTTCCAGAACGGAATCCGGCACCACGACACCCGGTACTTCGTTCTTCATGAATTCGGCGTTCTGATAGCTCACCAGAGGCCAGATGCCGGCGATAAACGGAAGACCCGGTTGTCCACTTTCTCGATGAAAGCGCTGAGCGGTCCCGCGTCGAAAACGGGCTGGGTGATGACGAATTCGGCACCGGCACCGGCTTTCTGGGTCAGCCGGCCCCTCTCCCGTTCCAGATTCACGGCGCTGGGGTCCGCTCCCACTCCGATGAAGAATTCCGTCACCGATCCGATGGGTTTATCCCCGATGTCGAGGCCGTGGTTGAGGTTGTTCAGCAGATGCGTCAGGCCGATGGAATCCATGTCGAAAACGGCGGAACTTTGCGGATAGTCGCCGAGCATGGGCGGATCGCCCGTGATCGCGAGGACATTCCGGACCCCGAGCACGGATGCGCCGAGCAGGAAGGACTGCAGTCCGATCAGGCTGTAGTCCCGGCAGGCGATGTGAAGAACCGGTTCGATTCCGATCTCGGACTGGAGTTTGACGGCCATGGCGAGCCCGTTCATGCGGGCCGATGCCCTAGGACCGTCCGGAATGTTGATGGCGTCGATGCCGGCGGCCTTGAGTTTTTCGGCCCCGCCGAGCTGCGGCGCGAGGTCTCTTCCGCGCGGGGGCGTCATCTCGACCGTGCGCACGAATTCGCCCGCGCATAGTTTTGCCGCCAGACGGGACCGACTTTCCTTCGGGACCGGATCGAGCGGGCGGCATTCAGCCCGGAACGTTTCGCGGCGAACATCGCGAAGAACGGTTCGGGTCTGCTTCTGAGCCAGGGACTCGGACATTTTCCGTATGTGCACGGGGGTGGTGCCGCAGCAGCCGCCCAGAAT
>CAVTNR010000010.1:0-198070 GCA_963736115.1 uncultured bacterium | reverse complement strand
CCTGTAAAATATAAAGGAAAAGCAAAAAGAACGAAGTGGTTTGATGCTAGAAGCGATAAGAAATCTGGGCATTCTAAAAATGATTGATGTATTTCAGGAAATTGAATTTGATCCTAGTGCCTTAGATTCAGTTGAATCTTTTTTGGAACAGAGAAAGAGGGCTATTGAAAGTGGAGACTATGCAAAACTTCAGTTTGAACCTATAACCTCCGATCGAATAGGAATATTTGCTATTGATGAATATGGAAGAATAAAATTCGAAGAAGAAAAAGTCACAGAAGATAGCTGGAAATATTTATTCCTAAAGACTGCATCACAAGGAACATACATAACGCCTACTTGGAAAGAAAGCCAAAGTAAACTTAAAAAGACAGTAGAGAAATATATTGAAGAGGCTAAGCATAATGATGCCGATTGGTTACAAAAAACAGTAAAAATATTTGCTGCAAAAGATATTGAGATAGGTGAATTGGACAAAAATGGAACCTTAGATAAGAAATCGTTTTTTGAGGTTATAGATTGGTCGAAAAAGAACAAAAAGTTAAAAGTTTTTTCAGTGAAGATTAATGGCGAATATAATTCTCAAATCAAAGAGCTCCTAGATTTTGCATTAAAAAATAAACCAAAAATGATTTTTCAGACTGATAAAGCTAAATCATTCAGTTATCCAGGTATTAAATGCATTTTATGCAACTTTGAGGGAGAATTGTATCCCAATGTACTTTCTGGTGCAGGCATAAATATTGCAAATGTGGATAAACCAGTGTTCTTTCCTGACGTCTCCATAGAAAACTCAAGCAAAGGATTTCCAATATGTGCATCGTGTGCAGAAGCTTTGTACGCGGCAAAATTTCATGTATTTGGCAGCACTACAAAGCTTCGCCAAAATATTGCCGGATATCAAACTATAATTATTCCCCACTTAATTAAAAGTAATGATATGCAAGACGGATTAAAAATTGTCAAATCCTCACTTGAGCTACTTAAAAAGAATCTGGTTGGCGCTGAAAGGACAGAAAAAGATATTATTATCGATTTATCTGAAAATGAGGGCATAGCTACGGTTACATTCTTAATGGGTGACGTGGCAGGTCAGAGCATAGAAAATATAAGAAAGGTCATTCCAGATGTTGTCCCATCGAGACTCTCTAAAATTGGGTGGGCTATTGGTGAGACAAATTTAGCAAATGATAAGTATTCAATAAGTCATCCTTGGAAGCTTAATCTACCACCACTTAATGGGAATCTTCGCATAATACAAGACGCACTGGGGATGCCCAAATATATGAAGCCTCCTAAAGGCAAAAGGAACCCATATAAAGCATCATTTGTTAATAGCTTAGATATCCTAAATGCAATCTTCCTTAAAAGAGCCTATCCATTGAAAGATTTATTAGCTGAATTTTCCTCGAAATTGTCTTATGATTTTTTGGGGGCTTCGAAAGACGATGAAAAAATATATTTTATCCAGAAATAATATAGCTAGAATGATTTATTTACTCTTATTTTTAGAGAAGTTGGATGTGATCGGTATGAATTCAGGAAATAATTTCGTGAATAAGTATCTTGAAAAGCATGACGGCCTGGGACCATTGAACGACTTCCTAAGCAATGAAGCCAGAGGCTTGGATACAAAAGAAAAAGAATACGCATTTTTATTGGGATTACTTCTGGGAAAATTAGTAAGCATTCAGCTTGCAAAACAAATCTCGGCCAACGCTTTGAAATGGTTGAACGGGCTACAGATAAGCCAAAATGATTTGATGGAAATATTTGTGAAGACATCGAGAAAGCTGGACGACTACAGTGCGCCAAAAAGTGCATGGTCGGGAGAGATGCGAGGAGTAGCTGAGGCAATTGGAGCACTTGGCTCGGATATTGATAAATGGGATATAGATCGGAAAGAAATAGCCTACTACTTATGTTTAGGACAGAGCCTATCAGGATATTATCTCCCGAGCAAAGGCAAAGAGGATCAATCTCAAAGGAGTGATTAAAATGACTGATGAAAATACACAAGAACTAGATTCTGCAAAACAATTCGCGGAAACTAATGAAAAAATTAGTATAGAAAATAGAAATGAATTCCTCTTCATGTATGATATTAAAAATGGGAATCCTAATGGCGATCCCGATGAGAACAGACCACGTATCGATGACGTTACTAAACATTGCTATGTCACTGATGTAAGATTAAAAAGATTCATAAGAGATTATTTAATACAAACAAAAGGTGAAGATTACGTCCTGGTAACAAAGCTAGGTTCCAAAACTGTAAATCTCACCGACAGAGTTCGAGATCGGCTGGAAAAAAATAATTTAGATGGTAATGATCTAATGAAGTTCCTGTTAACAAATTTTATAGATCTAAGGATGTTTGGAAGTCCTCTTGCTTTTAAAGGTGCACCAGATGCCTGGGGCGAGACAAGCAAAGTTACAGGTCCAATTCAGATCAACTTTGGCGAAACACTGAACAAAGTAGAAGAAGTAACATTCCATGGTACGAGTATATTTAGATCAAAAGGAGAGACAGAGGACTCTGAACAGAAAATGGGGACATTCACAACATATTACGCCATTCCTTATGGGCTTATTGGATTTCATGGGATTGCTAATGAGAATGCGGCTATTACAACAGGGCTAACTGAAGATGATCTCAGTAAGTTCAAAATTGCACTTTGGAAAGGCATTAGAGAAACCACGTCTGCTCATACTCGCACTAAGCGAGACCAACAGCCAAGAATGCTTCTAAATATAGTATATAAAGATAGGATCAAAGTAAATGAGAATGGCATGGAAAAGGAAATCCCTACGGAATATCATATTGGTGGATTGGAAGAAAAGGTCACATTGAAGCCAACGCCAAATGTAAAAGAAGAAATAAATATCCGGAAGATAGGAGATTATACTCTTGATTTCACCAAATTGATTGAATCTATAAAAAGAGCTAAAGATAAGATAGAACGTATAGAATATTGCTTATCACCTGAGTTCGAAAAGCTCTACTGTGTGGATTTGTTCTCCAATTTAAAGGCAGAAATTGGAGCGGAGAAAGTTGTAAACCTAGATATCGATAGGCTTGGTTAAGAGAGGGATTGATATGGATTCCATCCCTATAGTTTCTTTTCGATACTCTGGAAAATATGGTCATTTTAGAAAGCCGTATAGCAATGTATCATCGTTTTCTTATCCTTTTCCACCAAGGACAGCAATAGCAGGATTATTGGGAGCAATTCTTGGCATCCCAAAGGAAGAAATTGCTGATAAATTCGACGAAAATAATTTAAAAGCAGCAGTTGAAATAGAAGAAAGTACAAAAACAATAACTCATGTAACAAATCTTAGGCAAGATGGTTCTGGTGGAGTGGACTATTCGATTAAGCGTCCGAAAAAGAATTGGAAGCCAGCTAAATTGAAGAACACTCCTGAGTGGAACAAAGCAACACAGATACCAATGGAACTCTTAAGGAATCCATCGTTCCTACTATATATCAATCTAAAATATGATATGGATGAATTAACAAATAGAATAAAAAATGAGAGATATTTTTATACACCTGCAATAGGATTGTCGGAATTTTTTGCAAAATTAGAATACATTTCATGCGGATCAGCTGAACCTTTGAGCCCAGGAGATTATGAGGTATCCACAGTTATATCCAAAAAGGAATGTTCTTTACAATTTGAACTCCTGAAGCCCGATGATGGGCATCAGATCCAAGAGGTTAAAGCTCCCTATAGCGCGACTTCTGATAGGATATTCACACTTAAGTACTATTTAATGAATATGCTTCCCAAACCGTTACCTATTAGGATGAACATCGCTCCATATCAATTTATGGATAAAATTATTACGTTTCTTTAAGAGTGATGACTATGGAATACCAACTTGTCTCCCATTCATTAAATAAAACCCTGAAATTAAAGGATCACATAAATCAAGTTGTACGAGCTGCAAGCTCTCTAATATCTCAAAAGTCGCTAAGTTTTAATGGGATATCTACACAACAAATAGGGGAACTTTGTATCTTAGTTGCAGCATGTCATGATTTTGGGAAAAGTACATCATTCTTCCAAGAATATATAAATAGCATAGCAGAGAATAAAGATTATAATGGAACTGCTAAAGAAAAATCACATTCTCTTATTTCAGCCTTTTTTGGATGCTATATGGCACAAAAATGGCTCCTAAAAAATCAATTGGAAGATCATTGGAGATCCTTTTTACCGTTCGCAATTTACCTGGCAATAGAGGGGCATCATGGGACATATAAAAGCATCGATGAAGCATTGAAGGGCATTAATGAAAATTATAGTTTGTTGGAAAAGCAAATCAAAAGCGTTAAGCCTGAAATATTCAATTATGAGTTCAATGATATCAATTTTTCAGAAGCGGCAGATTTTGATATCAACAAAATAGAGTCTATATCAAGTAAATTTAGAAAATTGCACCGAGAATATGGGAAAATACCTAAAGGATACGACAAAGATAAATGGTTAGATATCCAGATAGAGCATAGGCTTTTAGCGTTATTATTATATTCTATACTATTAGAGGCAGATAAGGCGTATCTAGCATCAGACAATGTTGATCAATATGAAAGAACCTCAATCCAAATTCCAGATAACCTCGTAGATGAACATCTAAAAAAATTAAAAGGTGGTAAGTCGATAGATGATGAAAGAAATAGAGCTTATAGGGAGACAATTCGAGATGTTAGCCAATTTCCGCTAAATCAACGACTTCACTCTATTACCCTACCAACAGGTTTAGGAAAGACCTTGTTATCTGCGTCTTGGGCACTAAAACTTAGAAATAGAATTCAAAAAGAAAAAGGATTCTCTCCAAAGATAATCATATCACTCCCATTTCTCTCCATCATCGAGCAAACCGACGAAATTTATAAAAACATTTTAGGCGAACTATATAGTCAATACGAGGATAGATTGTACATTCCAACCTATTCCATAGCTGATTTCAAATATCGCGATGGCGTTGACGATACAGAACGAAGCGACAACTCCGTAGATTTTTTCTTGAATATTTGGAATGCTGAAATAATCGTTTCAACTTTTGATCAGCTACTTTACTCTGTATTCTCCCTAAGATCCAAGCCGCTTATGAGATTCCATAATCTCTTCAACTCCATAATTATATTTGATGAGGTCCAGGCGTTACCTTCAGAACTTTGGAAACCTTTCGAAAGATTCTTTAGAATATTGTCTGTGATAGGGAACACGCATATCCTATTAATGTCGGCAACACAACCTGGATTCTTGCCTGATGCGATAGAAAGAGTTCCGGATTGCAGAGGGTATTTTGAAAATCGTAGAAGAGTTAAACTACATATAAACCCAGAGAAAAAGCAATTTCAGTCCTTTTTAGAAGAATTGCCAGAATTTTTGGATAAACATGCAGATAAATCGATGATGATAGTATTAAACACGAGAGAGACCAGCAAATTAGTATATAAAAAGATAAATGAGATACGCCATACATTATATTTATCGTCTCTTGTTGTGCCTTCCCAGCGTAGCGACCGGATACTAAGAATAAAAAGAGCTATCGACAATGAAGAAAAACCTCTGATTGTGACAACTCAATGCGTTGAAGCAGGAGTTGACATCGATGTAGATTACATCGTGCGAGATTGGGCACCTGTAGATTCCATTTTTCAAATATGCGGTAGATGTAATCGCAATGGTAAAAAGGATATAGGTCATGTAGAAATTGTTAGGCTAGAGTCAGATAAAGGAAAAGCCTTTTCTGAAATGATTTACGACAGCATTGCATTGGATTCAACAGCCCGCAGTTTAAGTAGTGTAGGTCTTGAGATAGAAGAAAGACTATTTTTTGATCTCGGATATAAATATTTTGAGTCGATGAGGGCAAATTTGGGGCAATCCATGAAAATCGTAAATGCTTATGCCAACTATACTCATAAGTATGTGGAGATGGGAAAAGAGGAAGTTGTAGATATAAAGAAATTGTTACGAGGAGATGATTATCAAGAACAATTTATAGTATCCTCTTTAGATGAAAGGTTAAAAGAAGAACTTCAAAAAGCGATAGCCATAGAAGATAGATGGCAAAGACGTTACGCAATAAAAAGGCTTAGAAAACGAATCGCAGCAAATTCTGTTAGTATGCAATTTAGAAGTTGGATGCCCGTTAGACCTGATGATTTAACAATCGATCAAATTAAAAAATTTAGAATTTTGGACGAGCAATTTTATGACCAAGATGGTGTAGGACTGGATGTTGATCCTAAGAATTCTATCGGTGGAAATCTGATATTCTAACCGAGGACATGATGGATCTCAAAATCCTCCGCCTCACCCTCCCCTCGCACGCGTCCATGCGCGGGAGCCCGCAAAGCCGCAAGATCAAAGACAGCATCAAATATCAATACAGAATAGGAGACTACTATGATGAAGACATTACGCTATAAAATATGCTCCGAAAAGAGGAAGATGGAACTTACACGGTGATTGTGCCATCTCTCCCAGGTTGCCTACCTTCGGGCGAACGGTTGAAGAGGCGCTGGCAATGGCAAAAGAGGCCATTGAGGGCTTTATAGCCTGCATGATCGCCCGCGGCGAAGAAGTGCCGGTAGAATCCGATGATTCGATGATATGCACGTTGCAGTCGAGGCAAATGCTTAAATTTTTAAGCAACTTGAATGCATGTTCCTGATTGGCATGGCTAAACTACCCTGCATCCCGCCGGAAAAGCTGGCTAAAATACTTGAGAAATGTGGTTTTGAGCTGGAGAGAATCAGCGGCAGCCATCATTTTTACCACAACCCTGAAACCAAAAAGTCAACGGTGGTTCCATTTCATGGTTATGATGTTCCCAAAGGGTTGTTGAATGAAGATTCTAAAAGAGGCGGGGATTAGTCGTGAAGAGTTCTTCGGATAAGACAGGATAGCCATGATCCTCAAAATCCTCCGCCTCACCCTGCACTCGGACGCGCCCATGCACGGGGACGCGGCCAAGATACGCGGCTTTTTTGCCACCAGCTTCAATGAGTATGCTCTGCTGCACCAGCATGTGACAGACAAGCTGATCTACAAATATCCTCTCATCCAGTACAAGATGCTGGAGGGCAGTCCCCTGGTCCTGGGCATCAATGAGGGCGCGGAGGTCCTGAAAGAGATTTACGATAAATTCGATGAGATAAAATTGGGCGAGAGCAAATACAGCATCATGGAGCGTGGCATTACCCTGAAGAGCGAGGAGTTCGGCTGCTCTGAGGAGATCCACAGCTACAGTTTCGCCACTCCCTGGTTGGCTCTGAGCCAGGACAACTACCCCAAGTATTTAAATGCAAACAGAGAAGAGAGAAGAGATCTGCTGAGAAGAATATTGGTTGGCAACATTCTATCCGCCTCCAAGGGGCTGGGCTACGTGGCCAAGGAGCACATTCGGCTGGAGGTGGGCAGGATGCAGGACGAGATCTGCCTGCTGAAGGGGACAAAGGTCACGGGGATACGAGGAGAGTTCACCACACCTTTACCATCCCGGACTTTCTGGGCCTGGGCAAGTCAGTCTCCAGAGGTTACGGGGCGGTTGCAAGGTTGAAATAAATATGCGTAATCTTTTTTTGGGCCTGAGAGCCTAATTTTAGACCCACCTGGCCGGAATGAATTTATAAGCCATCTAATAAATTCCACTAATGCCAGCGGGAGGGTGGGAAAAGGCCTGTTTGACACTGAGAAACGGAAAAAGGACGAAAAAAAGCCGCTGTCCGAGGGCGAGTTCCACAAAAACAAGGATTGAAACATAAAATAAGCATGAGCATCCCTTCCCTTGCAAGACGTCCGAGGGCGAGTTCCACAAAAACAAGGATTGAAACAGATAGAGGTGGTCTAGCTAGACCTCTTGATGAAGTTCGAGGGCGAGTTCCACAAAAACAAGGATTGAAACAGTGGTTGCACAGGTGACTGGCAAATCTCGCCATCAATCCGAGGGCAAGTTCCACAAAAACAAGGATTGAAACTCATGCTGCGGTTGCAAGACTTATCTCCATTATCCAGTACTCCGAGGGCAAGTTCCACAAAAACAAGGATTGAAACTACGATTTAAGAGCCTGCTAGATTATGTTGTCCGCTCCGAGGGCGAGTTCCACAAAAACAAGGATTGAAACTGTCACCTTGAAAGGGGCGTGCGAACGCCTGACCTACGTTCGAGGGCGAGTTCCACAAAAACAAGGATTGAAACCCTCGAATGCCAGAGCATGATTGAACAGACATGGTATACACTCCGAGGGCGAGTTCCACAAAAACAAGGATTGAAACATGCATGTTCGCGGACAGCGTCGCCACCATCTATGTTCGAGGGCGAGTTCCACAAAAACAAGGATTCGAAACTCAAGAGTAGAAAAAAGTATCATGTCAGTAACCTTCGAGGGCAAGTTCCACAAAAACAAGGATTGAAACTGCAATCGGTGCGTAGTGATCACGACTTTGCTCGCTTCGAGGGCAAGTTCCACAAAAACAAGGATTGAAACGTATCATGCATGCAGGTCCATGTAATCGGCATGCAACTTCGAGGGCAAGTTCCACAAAAACAAGGATTGAAACATGAACGTGCAGCTGGAAGACTACAGCAGGTTGCTTCGAGGGCAAGTTCCACAAAAACAAGGATTGAAACCCATTCCATAGATATTGTAGCTCATCTCTCTCTTCGAGGGCAAGTTCCACAAAAACAAGGATTGAAACTCAACGTAGTCTGTAAAGAACCCTGCGAACCTGACTTCGAGGGCAAGTTCCACAAAAACAAGGATTGAAACAGAGGGCAATCCTGAACTTCAGTCAAAGCACAGGGACTTCGAGGGCAAGTTCCACAAAAACAAGGATTGAAACAGAGATTAGAAGGATGATCAGAAAGGTAGGCCTTCGAGGGCAAGTTCCACAAAAACAAGGATTGAAACACGATACATCAAATTCTCGCCCATGTACTCGTCTTCGAGGGCAAGTTCCACAAAAACAAGGATTGAAACCATGGCAGTATGGCTTCGAGCATTCCGGCCATTTTGCTTCGAGGGCAAGTTCCACAAAAACAAGGATTGATCGAGGAGGCAAGGCAAATGACACTTGCCGCCGAAAAGGCGGGTGTGGTCAATATGGTGGGCTACAATTACATTCGCACGCCAGCTTCGCAATTTGTACGTCAATTGCTTCAGGAAGGCACAATCGGAGAGATTGTCTGGTATCGCGGTGAGCAGACCGAAGATTTTCTTGCAGATCCGCTGGCGCCGGCTCATTGGCGCACACAGGACCGTTCGACCGGAAACATGGGCGATCTGGCACCCCATCCGATCAATGCGGCGCTTGCGCTGGCCGGACCGATTAGCGAGGTCAATGCCATGATAGCAACCGTTCACAAAGAGCGTCCCGGGCCGGAGGGTCCTCAAGCCGTGCTCAATGATGACCAGGCTCAAATGATGTGTCGTTTTGAAAATGGAGCCATGGGGCACATCTTTTCAAGTCGCGTCAGCCATGGACGCAAGATGGGTTATTGCTATGAAATAACAGGTACAAAAGGTGCTATCCGGTTTGATCAGGAGGACCAGAACGCAATCTGGCTTTATCGCGCTGAAGGACCCGAGAGTACCCGTGGCTTTGTAAAGATACTTGCAGGTCCAGCTCATCCGGACTTCCTGCCGTTCTGCCAGGGGCCGGGGCATGGGACAGGCTACCAGGACCAGATTATCATTGAGGCGAAGGACTTCCTTGCGGCAATTGAAACAGGCGCTGCGGTGTGGCCAACCTTCCGCGACGGGCTGGAGGTTAACCGCGTCATTGAGGCGTGCTGGAAAAGCCATGAGAATGGCAAATGGCAAAAAATTTCTGAAATCTAAATCTCAACAACATCACAGGTGTAAGTATGTCCAAATTGAAATGGGGCATGATTGGCGGCGGCGAAGGCAGCCAGATCGGTCCGGCCCACAGGCTCGGCGCAGGGCTTGACGGCTTGTTTGACTTTACTGCGGGAGCGCTTGACCATCGTCCGGATGCGGGTCGCGACTATGGCAAGCGGCTTGGTCTCGCAGCTGAGCGGTCCTATGGTGACTGGCGTGAAATGCTTGAAGGTGAGAAAGATCGCCCGGACCGTGTGGATCTTGTAACGGTGGCAACTCCCAACAACACACATTTTGAGATCACAAAGGCCTATCTTGAGGCCGGATTTCATGTGCTTTGTGAAAAGCCGATGACCATTACCGTCGAGGAGGCTGAGGAGATCGTGCGGATCAGTGAAAGATCCGGAATGATCTGCGCTGTCAACTATGGCTACACAGGCTATTCGCTGGTCCGGCACATGCGGGCAATGGTTGGGAGAGGGGATCTGGGCCGTATCCGGCTTGTGGTGGCAGAATTTGCCCATGGTCATCATGCTAATGCAGCGGATGCCGATAATCCACGGGTGCGCTGGCGGTATGATCCTGCCCAGGCGGGCGTTTCTGCCCAGTTCGCCGATTGCGGTATTCACGCTATGCATATGGCAAGTTTTGTTACCGGCCAGGAAGTCGAAAAGCTCTCCGCTGATTGTGCCTCCTGCATTGAAAGCCGGGAACTTGAAGACGATGCGATGGTCAATTTCCGCATGAATGGCGGTGCCATCGGCAGATTGTGGACGTCATCGGTTGCCATTGGCCGCCAGCATGGCCTTACACTCCAGGTGTTTGGTGAAAAGGGCGGACTGCGCTGGTCGCAGGAACAGCCGAACCAGCTATTCTGGATGGAACTGGGCGGCAGGCTTCAGACCATCGAGCGCGGTGAGGCGGGCCTTTCGCCGGAAGCTGATCGCACCAGCCGTGTCACCATTGGTCACGCCGAGGGCATGCCGCTAGCCTTTGCCAATATCTACAAGGATTTGGCCGAAGTCATTTCCGCACACAAATCGGGAAGATCACCTGATCCTGCTGCCAATCTTTATCCGCGCGCGATTGACGGTCTTCGTTCCATCGCGGCAATTTATGCGGTGGCACAATCTGGCAAAGATCAGGGTGCATGGCGTGATGCGAGGCCGCCGATGTTTCAAAAATAGCGATCAGTCCAGAGGGTAAAACGATGTCAGGCCGGGAGGAACTCCTCAAGCTGAACTTTCGGGGAGAGCTCTCAGTGTTGAACGTTCCACAAGCGTTGGTTCAAAAAGAATGGCTCTCGCGGGTGAATCTGGTGATTGCATCAGTTCGCATAATCGCTGAACGACCGCCTCGACGATCTTGCCCACGGGCTGGTGTATGGTAGTCAGAGCGATGTTCTGCCAATGCGCCATTTCCATGTCATTGACACCCAAAAGCCCAACCTGACCGGGGATCGAAAAGCCACGTTCGCGCAGCATTGTCATCGCACCTATGGATAGCACGTCATCGCCGCAAAAATATGCCTCGGCAGGTTCACCCTTATCCAGTATTCGCGCCATCGCCTGCCTGCCTGCATCAAAAGCGTAGTTGGCTGAAAACCCGGAAGTCACCTCCATGGCATCCAGTTGTGAAGCCATTTTCAGAAACCCGTTGTGTCTGTCAATGGTTGAAGTTGCCCATTCAGGTCCGCCAAGAAATCCGACTTTCCGGTAGCCGCGCGAATGAAACAACCGCGCCGCCATCCTGCCAACCTCGACATTGTCAACGCCTACGGTATCAATATCCGGGCGCTTGAGATGGCGGGCAAATGCGTGAACCACAGGAAGACCAGCCTGGGCAAATGCCGTGGAGAATTCAGGAGGCAAGGTTGAGGAGGCAACGACAACCCCATCCACCGAATATTGCCGCAACAGGGCAGCGGAGGATTCCGGTTCGCGGTTGTCTGTGAGGTTTACCAACAGCGGTCGCAGGCCGCGAGCCTGCAGATGTTGGGTAAACTGGTTGAAAATCTCCAGAAAGAACGGATTTTCGAAGTTGTTGGAAACCAGTCCGATCAATTTGGTGCGACCAGTGCTGAGGCCTGATGCAAGGATGCTTGGAACGTAACCGAGCTCATTGGCGGCTTCGAGAACAAGTGCCCTGGTGGAAGGCGAAACCGACGCGCCCTCGGTGAAAGTGCGAGAGACAGCAGAACGGGAAACGCCGGCTCGCTCGGCTACCTCTCGAAGAGTTACTGCCATACTTCGTTCTCCAGAGTTGCCGTTTGGCCGGATATCCGAAATGAAGATACTGCAAATTCAAGCAAAGTGTGTTCCTGATCATTGGTGCCAAGCTCTATTAAACACAAAGCGCTTCGCAGCAAAAGTGCAGGCATCCGCGATGTGGCGATTTTCATGTGACAGATGATAGTGCGCGTCCTGAACTGATTTATTCATTCAGGAAAATTGTGCAGGTGCTTGGCATACTCAAGTGCCTATGGTGCCGATTGCCCCGTTATACCTTGAAGATTGCGATTATGTCGTGTACGCCCTGTCAAGCAAGCAAGCCATCCGTATGCCGCGATCAACACGTAAGCTTGACCGTGAAATACATTCCAACATGTGAAGACTGTTGAAGACGAAATTCCATAAAAATGTACCTTAAAGCATTGAAAAACAAAGAGAAAATATTCTCAGTCGCGCCCATGATCGACTGGACCGACAGGCATTGCCGTTATTTTCACAGGATCATGACAAGGCACGCTCTGCTCTATAGTGAGATGATCGTAGCCGATGCAATAATCCATGGTGACCTTGAGCGGCTTCTTGGTGACGCGACAGACGGACCTGTTGCTCTGCAACTTGGGGGCTCGAGCCCTGACAAGCTTGCAAAAGCAGTCGAAATGGCAGCCCCATACGGATACAGTGAATTCAATCTGAACGTTGGTTGCCCTTCCGACAGGGTTCAATCCGGTACATTTGGTGCCTGCCTGATGCGTGAACCTGGTCTTGTCGGTGAATGCGTTGAGGCGATGAAATCTGCCACGAACCTGCCTGTAACGGTCAAGTGCCGGATTGGCGTCGATGATCAGGATACCGGTCCGGCTCTCGATGATCTGGCAAATGCTGTCTGGGAAAAAGGCTGTGACGGTTTGTGGGTCCATGCGCGCAAGGCCTGGCTTGAAGGCCTCAGCCCTAAACAGAACCGCGAAATTCCTCCTCTCGACTATGACAGGGTTTACCGCCTCAAATCGGAAAACAGGTTTCGTTTCATAGGTTTGAACGGGGGGCTTGAGAACTTGAATCATGCGATGGAGGCGCTCGAGGCTGGTGACGTGTCGCCGGACGGGGTGATGCTGGGCAGGGCGGCTTATCAAACGCCGTTTATCCTTCGGGAAGTGGATCAACGCTTTTACAAGTGCGAGGCCAGCCCTGTTTCCTTTGATGAAATCATCGCCGGAATGATTGCATACTCCCAGGATCATCTACAAAAAGGCGGACGGTTGCATCAGGTAACGCGGCATATGGTTGGCCTTTTTCAAGGTGTGCCCGGTGCGCGCCGCTGGCGGCAGATATTGAGCAGCGAGGCAAGCATTTCTGGTGCCGGAGTGGAGGTTATCGAGAGCGCATTCGCTGCGGTAGATCTGTCTGATTCACGAATTGTTGAAGTGGTGTAATCAAGTTTGACCGCAAGGATAAGGCGATGTAAGAGAATTTTGAAGCGGGATGGTTGGCCGCTGATTTATGGAAATCCTGGAGAAATGTGAATGCTGCGCAGAGATGTGATCAAGGGAATTGCGGTGGTTTTGGCAGGGAGTGCGGTTCCATCCGTTTTTTCTGATCCGGCTTTTGCAGCCAAGAAGAAAAAACAGGTAAAACAGGTCGTAAAAAAAGCCAAGGCAAAGCCGTTTGTTGTCGATCCCAAATATGCGCCCCAGAGAGTTGCCTATACATCGCGATACAAGAAAGGCACCATTGTTGTTGAAACCAGCAAACGGTTTTTGTATCTGGTCGAAACACCTTTTACAGCCCGCCGGTATGGCGTTGGTGTGGGCCGTGATGCCCTTGCATGGTCTGGCACAGCCACGATTGATGTGAAAAAGGAATGGCCGGGCTGGCGTCCAACCGACGAGATGATAGAGCGCGAACCCGGCAAATATGCGCAATACAAGGACGGTATGCCAGGCGGTCCAACCAATCCGCTCGGCTCGCGTGCGCTGTATCTGTTCGACAAGGGTTATGACACGTTTTACCGGATTCACGGAACAACCCAGCCGCAAACCATTGGAACGGCAGCCTCCAACGGCTGCATCCGCATGGTGAACGCGCATGTCGAGGATCTTTACAGCCGTGTTCCGATCGGAACAACCGTTGTGGTGATGTGACACCGATATCAATTGTGGGGCGTTTGTGCCTTGACGCATGACTGCTGGCGGCATAATCGATTGGCACTTGTTCCTTCCTGAAAGTGCCAATCGTGGAATTTTTGCCGCCACTGAGTGAACTCTATCCCTTCATACTTGCCCTTGTCATAGCTGGAATTGTTGCCGGTTTTTTGGCTGGCCTTTTTGGTATTGGCGGCGGAGCGATACTTGTTCCGGTTTTTTATCAGATGCTCGGTGCACTAAAGTTTCCGGATGCACACAACATGCATGTGGCAGTTGGCACGTCCCTCGCCATCATTGTGCCGACTTCCCTGCAGAGTTACCGAAAACACAAGGCACGCGGGGCAGTGGACGAGGATTTGCTGAAATCCTTTTTGTATGTTGTGCCATTTGGTGTCGTCTGCGCATCGCTTGTAACCGCCTATATATCAGGAGCCGGACTGCGCGGCATATTTGCTGTTGTCGCCCTGCTGATCTCCATTCGACTGTTGTTTGCAAAAGACGGATGGAAACTGGGTGGTGACATCCCGACGGGTTGGGTGCGAAGTGTTGTGGGCTGGCTTATCGGATTCCTGTCGACATTCATGGGTATCGGTGGTGGGGTGATGAACAATACCTTCATGACCGTTTACGGACGTCCCATGCACCAGGCAGTCGCAACAAGCGCAGGAACGGGCATTCTCATCTCCATACCGGGTGTGATAGGCTATGTCTGGGCCGGATGGGGAGCAGGGAACCTGCCGCCGTTTTCATTCGGTTTTGTCAATTTGCTGGCTTTTGCGATGATGATCCCGATTACGATGTTCATGGCGCCTTTCGGTGTCAAGGCGGCACACATATTGACAAAACGCCAGTTGGAAATCGGCTTTGGCCTTTTTCTGGTTTTCGTCTCGATACGGTTTTTCATCAGCATATTGTAGCTGAGGTGACCGGTATTTTAAACAATTTCAACTGTTTGGCGAAATTATCAGGTAAACATATTTTAACCTGTATGGGGTATTGTCTGTCAAATGACATGCGGTAGTGGGCGGCCGTAACAAATGGAGGCCGCCGATGTTTTCAAATTCCAGTGATACCATAGAAGTTACGATCACAATGGTTGACGGCAAAACCATGACAGGTCGTCTTTCCATGGGAACAAGTTCGACCATTCAGGGCGTACTTGCCTACAATGCTCCATTTCTTGAGATTGTTACCAAAGACGGACAGAAACGGTTTGTTTCCAAGCAGGCGATTGCAATACTGGAACCTGTCGAAAAACTGAAGACGCCGGTTCTTGACCCGCGCACCGGTCAAAATTGTGATCCCTACCAGGTTCTGAAAGTTGCCAAGGGTTCTGATTTCCAGGTGGTTCGCCACACGTATCTCGAACTTGCCAAACAATATCATCCCGATACCTACGCCAAAGTGGAATTGCCCCGGGAGGTTGCGCAATACATTGGCGACATGTTCCGTCAAATCAATGCGGCTTTTGTCGAAATCAAGCAGGATATGAAACCCAATACCGAGGCGGAAGCAGCCTGAAAGGCAGCTTTATGGTCGTCTGTAACCGGCAGGCGGCTTTAATCGGTCAGGATGAGCCGGTCTCCACGGATTTCGAAACTCCAGAAAGTCTGCAGGTAACTCATCCCGAGCAGACTTTGATCCAGATCACCCTGGCGCGCCACCATGACAGCAATATTGTCCCGTTGAATTTCTCCAATGGCAAGATTGCCGATTGTCATGCGGGCTACCTCGGTCATCCCATTGGCGGTTGAAACCGGAACCGAATAGGAAAGTCCTGAAAGATCGAGCCCGATCCGCACAGCGTCATCGTGGGATAAAACTACCGAACTTGCACCTGTGTCGACCAGAAACGAAACCGGCGAACCATTTACACTTGCCTGGGCTTCGAATTGCCCGTTCCGGCTGCGTATGATGGTAATCTGGTTTCGTCCACTACCCGACTGCCCCGAAACAGGACTGCCGGGAATGAGGCCAGCTGTCAGCCGCGAACCCAGATCCTGCAGATCAAACCGGTAGATATAACCGGTTGTCAGAACCAGTATGATCCCCAGCCAAATCACTGCATTGCGCGCGGCTTTTGCGAAACCGCCAGCGCGCGGAATAACCGCAGAACTAACGATCACTGCCCAAACTCCGAGATAGAAAGTGTAGGCAAATGCGTCGTTCTTCAATCCGAATATTTTACCGGTGTCACTGGATGCAATCAGCAGGATAAGAACCGCCCCGATCAATCCAAGAATGATCCAAAGTCCGCGCATCAAAAATCGCTTGATTCGATTGAGCTTGGTCGAACTTGTATTTCTCCGCGTTCGCGTGCGATTTTCTGGCGGCGTGTTTCGCGGCGCGGCTTTCGTTCTATCGTTTCCATGCGGGCGGGAAGGATGGTCATGATTTGCGAGCGCTGGTCTGCGGAAAAGTTGATCCATCCGGCAATTTCGCCGCGTGTGCGTCCACAGCCAAAACAATAGCCGCTGGCATCATCAATTGAGCAGACGAGTATGCAGGGAGAAGCGATGTTGGCCAAATCCGGTTCCTGTTATCCTTGTGTCCTGCCATCATTTGGTTGAGATATGCAGGCCGCAAAATGTTTGAATCCAGGGCAACTTTTCCTCATCCAAGATGAATGAAAAGCCTTCCTTTTGGATGAAACGTTGCACTGGGGCGCCCTGTTTGAAGCGACCTGTGTTTCAGGTAGGAAGTTTGGCTGGATTTGGCAAGTTTTCTTCCTCATTTGCGATGGATATCATACGAAAAGCGGCAAGTTTCCTTGTGCAACAGAGAAAGTCCGGTTAGGGACTCGCTCACGGCAATGCTAAATATTGAGGAAACAAACAGTGTCTCTTACCGGTCTTCCTTTTGATGATATCCGCAATCTTATCGGGCAAATGCCCAAGAACGATGAGCAGGCACTGAAGCTTGCGAATATCCGCAATGAAGAAATTGCTGCAACATTCGGAAATTTGGGCAAGCAGGCGTTTTTGAGCGAATGGCTGGCGGGTTGGAGTGGCAAGAGCCCGAACGTGTCGCGGCCAATGCTGGCTCTTTTTGCGGGCACGCATGCCGCAGGCACCGGACTTGAAAACCCTGCCGGAGAACCGACGCTTGAAACTGTTACCCGGCTTGCAGCGGGGGGCAGCGCAGTAAACCAGGTTTGTGCTGCCCACGATATCGGGCTCAAGGTGTTTGATCTGGCGCTGCAGTATCCGGTTGAAGATATTTCCAATCAGGATGCGATGGACGAAAAAGGCTCGGCGGCGACGATCGGATTTGGCATGGAAGCAATTGCCGGAGGGATTGACTTACTTGGACTTGGAGCCTTCGGGCAGGGGAGCGAGATTGCCAATGCAGCAATTTCAAGCATTGTCACCCAAAGACCGGCCCGCGAATTTCTTTCCCATCTTGAATCAGGTCTGATCGAGGAGCGTTTGACAAAGGCGGAAGCGGCGGTCGCACTGCATGGCGGGGCGGGCGTTGAGCCGCTGGAACTGTTGCGACGTCTTGGCGGACGGGAACATTCCGCAGTTGCCGGAGCAATCCTGGCTGCCCGTGTCAACCATATCCCGGTTGTTCTTGATGGTCCGAGCGTCATGGCAGTCGTTTTACTGCTTCAGCGAATTGACAAGAGCCTTTGCGATCATTGTGTTGTTGCCACTTCGGGGAATGGCGATGAAAGGTCAGGTTCAGGTTATCGTCATGCAGTCGCGGCAAGCGGACTGCCGGTTGTTCTCGACGATTTCGGCATGATAGGTGACGGGGCAGCTGCTGCACAGGCAATCGGCCTTATCAAATCGGTTGCTGCAATCCATGGCGGTGTGGTTATCCAGGCCTGATACCTGGTCTGAATTTACCGGACTACGAAGCCTGGCGGGCTTTTGCGAGGCTGGGCTTGTTTTTTGCTGCGCCGGAAATTGCTGCTTTTTCCATGATTTCAAGCACGCGCGAACGCGGGAATGTGGCAATTGCCACCGTGCCCTCGCGCAGCTTTGAGCGGAGATCGAATTTGCCGTCATGCATATGCATCAGGGCCTGGACAATAGGCAGTCCGAGGCCGCTTCCCTGTTCGGCGCTTTTGATTGCAATCGAGCCTTGCCCGAACGATGAAAGCACAATCGGTATTTCATCTTCAGGGATACCCGGACCCGTATCCGTGACCGAGAAATACTGGCCGCCCTTGCTGGTCCAGCCGATATTCACCGTTATGGTTCCCCCGCTCGGGGTAAACTTCAGGGCATTGGACAAAAGGTTCAAGGCAATCTGGCGCACAGCTTTTTCATCGGCCCAAATAAGCGGCATTTCATCCTGATACTTGTAAACGAGATTGATGCCTTTGGTGCGCGCTTTGAGTTCAACCATGTGCATGGCATCCTCAACCACATGGCACAGGCGCAAGGCTTCTTCCTGAAGTTCCTGCCTTCCGGCCTCAATGCGGGAAAGATCCAGAATTTCGTTGATCACATTCAACAGATGTGCACCGGAATTGTTGATATCGGTAACATATCCCTTGTATGTCTCGTTGCCCAATGGCCCCAAAACCTCTTCCTGCATCACCTCGGAAAAGCCCAGAATGGCATTGAGAGGTGTTCTCAACTCATGGCTCATGGTTGCCAGAAACCGTGATTTTGCCAGATTGGCTTCTTCAGCCCGTCTTCTCGCTTCCTCGGATATGGATTTTGCCGTTTCAAGTTCAGCGATCAGGTTTTCGCGCTCGGCGCGGTTGGCCAGATCCGTCAGAAGAGACAAGCGAAAACGGTTGGCAATGATATAGAAGAAGGCTTGTGACATGATCAGGATAGTTGCCATGATCATGGAAGCCGGTTCGTAACTCAAACTGAGAAAGATTGCCAGAATGATGCTGGGAGGAGCAGAAGTGACCAGCAGGCTGTAGCCAAAGCTGTAACACAACATCATGGTTACAGCCTGAAGGACCAGAATGGTGGAAAACTGGACAATGAAAAATGTGTCGGCAATGGTACAGGTCGCGCAATGGAATACCGCAATCAATGACCAGCTTATCGCAACCATTACCTGGGTAAGCAGGAACGTTCGCCGCCACTTGACCAGGTCAATCGTGGTCTCCTCGCTTTTTACAAAGCGGTTGCAAGTCACGATCTGGAGTCCGTAGGCGAGCAGTGTGATGGCCGCCCAATAGAGTGTCAGGGTTATGCCGAGCCAACTGCTGAGGACTGCGGCAATGGTTATGACAAATACCGGAATGACAAATTTGGCGTTAATGTGGTTTTCCGCATAGGAGACCATGCGTTCGACTTCGTATTGCTGGGGTTTGACAACGCCATTGGTAGCATCGCGTCGCGCTTCGCTGATCACCCTGGATGCCGCGGATTTCCGCTTCGTCCGGTCGACAATATTCTTGTCAGTGGTTGTGGTCTTGAAGCTTTGCATTTACGGATTAACTGGTCTCAAAAACATGATTTGGGTTTGTTGAAACGCTGTTCTTCAAACTTGACCAAAAGCTAGATGTTATTGGTTAATATCCTGTTTAGAATTTGATTTCCGAAGTTTCCCGCAGTGAGTAACCGAACTTGTCAAAAAGCAGAAAAACTGGGACTTTGCGCAGGATTGCGGATCATTTTACCTCTATCGGCCTACTTTTGCTGATTGGCTTTCTCGCTGCCCATTTCGGCGGGTTTGGTGAAGCCCGATATCAGGGCAGTTTTCGTGTCATTGACGGGGACAGTCTCCAACTCGAGGAGGAGCGTTTTCGTCTAGAGGGGATTGATGCGCCGGAATACCGGCAAACGTGCGGGCAATCCGAAGCGACGTGGCCCTGCGGAAAACAGGCGGCGAGTTTCTTGCGAAATCTGATGAAGGACGGAACAATCGGATGCAATGGCGTTGGTATCGACAAATATGGCAGAACGCTGGTTCGGTGCTCGTCGTCGCGGCTTGATGTCAATCGCGAAATGGTGGCGAATGGCTGGGCAGTTGCCTATGGCGACTATCATGCGGAAGAGCGCCAGTCGCGGACCGGCAAGCTCGGTATTTGGGCGGGAGAATTTGACATGCCGAAGGATTGGCGGGATACCCATGGCGATGTCATTGATACCAATGCGGATCACGGACTACTCAACAGCCTGCAGGCAAAGGCGAGAATGTGGATGGCAACAATTCTGAATTATTTCAAGGGATAATGTTAAAGACCCAATTTTTTCATTGAAGATTTACAGCACGGGAGAAGACTATGAAATTGTATGACGGGGGCAGGGCTCCAAATCCGCGCCGGGTCCAGATTTTCCTCAAGGAAAAAGGTATTGAAGTGGAGCGGGTCCAGATGGATATCAATGCGCTTGAGCCACGTTCAGAGGCCTTTGCCAAACTTAATCCGACGAAAACTGTTCCTGCGCTGGAACTTGACGATGGGACCGTGATTTCTGAAACGATTGCAATTTGCCGTTATTTTGAAGCTTTGCATCCCGAACCAAACCTGTTTGGCAAAACCGCCATTGAAATTGCCAAGGTCGAAATGTGGCAACGCCGGGTGGAGCTGTATTTTCTTCTTCCGGTGGCGTTTGCTTTCAGACACCTGCATCCTGGTGCCCTGACGATCGAGCCGGTTCAAATTGCTGCATGGGGTGAAATGAACCAGGGCCGGGCAAGGGCGTTCATGAATATTCTCGATCAACAACTCAAAGGGCAGCAATACATTGCCCTTGACCGGTTCAGTGTTGCAGATATCACGCTTCTGGCTGCCTGCCAGTTCCTGAGGCCCGCCCGGCTTCAAATACCTGCGGAACTTGAAAACCTGACGGAGTGGTTTGAGCGCATTGCTGCCCGACCCAGCGCAGCTTTCGAGTGAGGGTCAATGTCTGCAATAAATCAATTGCATGGCGAGATACGGCTTTGCCGAAAGTGTCTGGAAAATCCGGACGACATCAACCGGCCGCTGCCGCATGAACCCAATCCCGTGGTTATCTTGTCGCAACAGGCAAAAATCGCCATATGCGGACAGGCGCCGGGCAACAGGGTAAATCTGTCCGGCATACCTTTTTCCGATCCGTCCGGCGAAAGGTTGCGCCAATGGCTGGGCGTTGACGGTGAGACTTTTTATAACAAGAACCGCTTTGCCATTGTCCCGATGGGATTTTGTTTTCCGGGATATGACAAGAGTGGCGGTGATCTTCCACCCAGAATGGAATGTCAGAAAACATGGCATGCGCGGGTGTTCAACTTGATGCCGCAATTGGAGTTGAAGCTTCTGATAGGGGCGAGTGCTCAAAAATATCATCTTGGCGAGGCTGCGATGAAAACAGTGTCGGAGACTGTTGCAAACTGGCGGAATTACCATGAACAGTACCGCTGTTTGCCATTGCCCCATCCTTCATGGCGCAATACCGGATGGCTCAAGAGAAATCCCTGGTTCGAAAGCGAATTATTGCCGGTGCTTCGCACAGAGGTTAAACGGTATCTTCAGGCATAATGCCGGATGATCCGGCGACCTGAGGAAATGAGAACATAATTCCAAGTTTGGATGAAATTTGGTTGACTTTTGAAATGCCATTCCATCATTTATGCTTTTTTTGGGCATTATCTTCGCGGAATGAATTCAGATGGACCGGACTGACAAGAAAATTCTTTCAATTTTACAAGCAGATGCCACCATTCCCGTCGCAGATATTGCCCGCAAGGTTGGATTGTCAACAACTCCTTGCTGGCGACGTATCCAGAAAATGGAGGAAGACAAGGTCATCGAGCGACGTGTTGCGGTACTTAATCCCTCCAAGGTCAATGTGGGGGTGACAGTTTTTGTCTCCATCAAGACAGACAAGCACAATGGCGAATGGCTGAAGCGATTTTCCGAAATCATTGTCAAGATGCCGGAAGTAGTCGGCTTTTACCGGATGAGTGGCCAGGTGGACTATTTGCTGAAAGTGGTCGTCCCTGATATTGCCGCCTATGATGCTGTTTATAAAAAGCTGGTTTCGGAAATTGAAATTGAAGATGTTTCGTCCGCTTTTGCGATGGAGCGGATCAAGGACACAATGGAACTGCCGCTGACTTATCTGGAAATGGCAAAAACCATCTGACCGCAGGTTCTCATTTGCCAAGCCGGGCAACAAGCGCAGCCTTATCCAACTCCCTGACCGCATTCGAGCCTATCCACCTGGCAGCACTGTCAGAACTTGCCGCAAGTCTGACTGCAAGGTTCAGCGCGGAACCGTGTAAAACGATGTTGCGTTTGCCGATTTGACGCAATGCCCAGTTGACCGCCTTTTTGACGAAATTGCGATTGTCGTTTGATGCCGCCTCAATCAGGGGTAAATATGCCCCGAAAAGAGCATCAGGGGCATTTTTCAGATGAACCGCGCGCCATGCAATCATTGCAAACGCCGCTCTCTTGACGAACTCCCTATCATCGCGATGCCAATCGGATATTGCCTGTTCTGCAAAAATGGCACGATCAAAGAGATTGCCACAAACCTGATCGCAGACATCCCAGGAATTGAAGTCGTTTGCCCACCGATCCATCTGGTCGCGCGTCACTTCGGCGGGAATGTCAACCAGGGATGCAAGTATTCGGGCCTCGTGAATACCGGTTTGCCATAGCTCTTCTGCCGTAAGGTGATCCCTGACTGCAGATTTTCCAACAGAACGGATATTGGGTACGGAAACGCCAAGGGCTGATGAAACATCTATTCCGAACCGGGCCATTCCCTGCCGGTTTTCCGGTATCGAAAGCTTCTCAAGTTCCGCGAGAAGTTGCGAAGCAGATTTTTTCTGTCGAATGCCCATTGTATGCATAAATTTCCTGATTTCATTTACTTGGCCAAGATGCAAAACTTGGTTAAGCATTACAAGCGGGTTGAACGAATATCGCAATTGAGAAAGTGTGCCGGGGATGAGGAAATTGATACGCTGGGTTGGATGTAGCGCTTTTTGCGGTCGTAGTTCTGGCGGGGGCCGCTTTGGTGGCTGCCTATGGCCTGCTGACCCAGACAGTTGCTCCGGAAAGTGGCAGCGTGCCCCTTGCCGCGCTCGAAAACAATGTTGAAGTTGTCCGCGATGTCCACGGTGTGCCTCATATTGAAGCGCAAAGCCGGAGCGATGTTGTTCGCGCCTTGGGGTATGTTCATGCAAGCGAGCGTCTGTGGCAGATGGAAGTGCTTCGCATGGCCGGGCAGGGCCGTCTTTCAGAAATGTTTGGTGAAAAGACTGTTCCTTCTGACCGCTTTCTGAAAACGCTCAACATTGTGGATGCAGCCAAAAACTCGGAGAAGATATTAAAACCTGAAACCCGTACGCTACTTGCCGCCTATGCTGATGGTGTCAATGCCTGGATAAAGCGCAGGTCAGGTGCGTTGGAGCCTTCACTGCCTGTAGAGTTCATCATTCTTGGGCATAATCCGGAACCGTGGGAGCCTTGGCAGAGCCTTGCCGTGCTCAAGGTTATGGCGTTGACGCTTGATGCCAATCTGGACGAGGAGATCGGCAGACTGACGCTGGCAGGCAAAGGCTTCGCTCCGAGGCAGATTGAGGATATCTATCCGGCAGGTCCACGTGACAGTGCGCCAGCCTTGCCGGATCTTCGTGCGCTCTATGGCTTCAAGGAACGTGGCAAGACAGCAGCGAAAATGCCCGATCCAAAATCCAGTCAATTTGCGGAAGCGGCCGAAAGAGATGCGCCGCCCTTGGCAACAGCGCCATGGCAATTGCAATTGCCTGCTTCAAACAACTGGGCAATTTCCGGTAGCAGGACAGAAAGCGGAAAACCCTTGCTTGCCAATGATCCGCATTTGGGTTTCACCGCACCGTCGGTTTTTTATCTCGCACATTTGAAGTGGATGGATGGAGGCACTGAGCGAAACCTGATCGGAGGATCGTTGCCTGGCACTCCACTAATCCTGTCGGGCCGCAATGACCGTCTCGCCTGGGGCCTGACAACTACCTATCTTGATTCACAGGATATTTTTCTGGAACAGATCAATCCGCAGGATCCGGCTCAATATAAAACCGAAAGCGGATTTGAGGAATTCGTCTCCGAAGAGATTGTAATCAAGGTGAAGGGAAACGCTGACATACCAATGGTAAGGCGCTCAACCCGTCATGGCCCGGTTTTGCCTGATGGTTATGAAAAACTGAGAGAGCGACTGCCGGAGTTCCAAGTGGCTGCGTTGTCGTGGACTGCGCTTACAAATGACGACACGACCATGGACGGTGTTTTTGACATGTCTGTCGCAGAAAATGTTGAGCAGTTTGTTGCTGCTACCCGGCAGATGATTTCTCCGATGCAGTCAATTGTCATTGCTGATGTCGATGGCAATGTCGGTCTTGTAGCTCCTGGAAGGGTGCCCAAGCGGTCAGAATTCAACAAAGTCGCAGGGCGGGCACCGGTGCCCGGCTGGGTGCCTTTTTTGGATGGGAAGGGTTTGTCGATGCAGATGAAACGCCCCGAGTGATCAATCCGGTTTCAGGCGCTGTGGCAACCGCCAATGCCAATTGGCTGCCTTCTGACTATCCTCATCATATTACCTATGACTGGGCTGAACATTTTCGCCAGGAGCGCGTAGAGGAGTTGTTCATTCGCTCCAATGCAAAACAGAGCGTGGCTTCAATGATTGCCGGCCAGTCAGACACTGTGTCAAAAGCAATGATGCAGTTTCGCGATGAGGCTTTGCAGCAACTTCCTCAGGGCGTTTTGATCAATGAACAGATCATTGAAGCCTTGCAGAACTGGAAAGGTGAGATGCTGCGTGATGACGCTGTGCCGCTGATCCTGACCGCCTGGCACAAGAATTTGGCGGAAGCGATGTTGAAAGACGAACTGGGCGATGACTTCGAACTTGTTGAGGTTGGCAATATCACGCGTATTCTGGGCATGCTCAAGACGGTTGGAGGCTCCGATTGGTGCAATGACGTTACAACATCGGACAGTGAAAGCTGTGGCGATGTGCTTTTCAAATCCCTGGAGAAAACCGTTGCTGAACTATCTGCGGCCTATGGTTCGAAATGGCAGGAGTGGCGTTGGGGTACGGCACACGTAACTTTACATGAGCACCGCCCTTTCACGCAGGTGGAAATGCTGGATCCGTATTTTACCATCCGGCAGGAAATGGATGGCGGCAAGTATACCTTGTTGCGCAATTCCAACAATTTTTCCAAAAAAGAACCATTTGCCGGCATGCATGGAGCGGCGCTTCGTACCGTGTATGATTTTGCCGATCTGGAAAAATCCCTGTTTGTCATCTCGACCGGTCAAAGCGGAAACGTAATGTCCGATCATTATGACGATCTGGCCGGCTTGTGGGGCAATATGCAATATATCCCGATGGTGACGAAACAGGAAACCTACAGAAATGACGCTGCCGGGGTTTTGACGCTTCAGGCAGCTTCAGGTGCCAACAAATAAAAGGTGAAACCGTGTCAGATTTGAAACCGAAAGATCAGGTTCTAGCTCAACTGGTAGACGTCGCATCGGGTAGAAAACCGGCAGATGTTGTCGTGAAAAACGGCCGATGGGTGAATGTTCATTCGGGCGAAATCATTTCCAACACGGATTTGGCAATCATCGAGGGCAGGTTTGCCTATTGTGGACCGGATGCCAGCCATTGCATCGGCAAAAAAACCGAAGTGATAGAAGCAAGAGGACGATATCTGGTTCCCGGTTTGTGCGACGCTCACATGCATGTTGAAAGCGGGATGCTTACAGTCTCAGAGTTCGCCCGGGCGGTAATTCCTCACGGTACCACGTCAATGTTCATTGACCCGCACGAGATTGCCAATGTTCTTGGACTTGCCGGTGTCAAGCTGATGCATGATGAAGCGATGGGCTTGCCGATCAATGTTTTTGTCCAGATGCCATCCTGCGTTCCTTCCGCACCAGGCCTTGAAAACGCCGGAGCCTCGCTCGGTCCCAAGGAAGTTGGCGAAGCGATGTTGTGGCCCAATATTATCGGGCTTGGGGAAGTGATGAATTTTCCGGGTGTTGCTGCCGGTGACAAGAAGATGCTGGGAGAAATTGCCGCGACCAGCCGTGCCGGAAAAACGGTTGGGGGACATTATGCCTCGCCAGATCTCGGGATTGCCTTTCATGCTTACGCAGCGGGCGGGCCGGCTGATGACCATGAAGGAACGCGCGCTATCGATGCCGCCGCCCGGGTGCGGCAAGGCATGAAGGCCATGTTGCGGCTTGGTTCTGCCTGGTATGATGTTGCCGAGCAGATCAAGGCGGTAACTGAAATGAACCTTGATCCGCGCAATTTTATTCTTTGCACTGATGACTGTCATTCGGGAACTCTGGTCCATGAAGGACACATGAACCGCGTTGTTCGCCATGCGATCGCCCAGGGTTTGAAGCCGGTAACCGCAATCCAGATGGCAACGCTCAATACGGCGGAACATTTTGGTCTAGAGCGTGAACTTGGTTCAATTACGCCCGGAAGAAGGGCAGATTTTCTGATTGTATCCAACCTTGCCGAACTGTTGATTGACGCGGTTTTTGCGAGGGGGATCAAGGTTTCTGATACAAACGGACTTGCTGTGAAAATGCCGAAATTCGATTATCCGAAATCGGCGAAGAACACCATCAACATGAAGCGTGATCTCACCGAAAGTGATTTTCTGATCAAGGCGCCCAAAGGCACAGGAAAATCTGCAGGTTCGGCCAAGGCGAATGTAATCGGCGTCATTGAAAACCAGGCTCCGACAAGGGCATTGATCAAGACCGTAGCCATCAAGGACGGCATTGCCCAGATGGATCGAGGCAAGGACATATGCCAGATTGCCCTTGTTGAGCGGCACAGGGCGAAAGGGACAGTGACCAATTGTTTCGTGTCAGGGTTTGGCTACAACAAGGATTGTGCGATTGCCTCCACAGTTGCCCATGACAGTCACCACATGATTGTCATTGGAACAAACCATGCGGACATGGCAAAAGCAGCGAACCGGTTGCGGCAGGTTGGCGGCGGCGTGTGTGTTTATCACAAGGGCGAGGAACTTGCTCTGGTTGAGTTGCCCATTGCCGGACTGATGTCAGATGAACCTGCTGAAATTGTCGCGGCAAAAGCTGATCAGATGGTTTCTGCCATGCAGCAGATGGGGTGCAAACTCAACAATGCCTATATGCAACATTCGCTGCTGGCGCTGGTGGTAATTCCCGAACTGCGAATATCCGACATAGGTCTTGTCGATGTTCGCAAGTTCGAGAAGATCGAGCTGTTTGTCTGAATAGACAACAATCGCGTCTAACGACCGTTATCTGCCTCCAGTCACCGGTCTGATGATGCGTTGGACAATATTGTCCTTGTCCACAAAGCGGTGCTTGAGCGCGCCAACAAGGTGGATGATGAATAGCAGCATGATGACGTGACCGCCAACATCATGAACAGTTTCAAGCAGTTCATGAAACGTGTGATTGGATGGTATGGGCGAGGGGATTGCAAAGAGACCAAACATGTCGAGTGCGCCACCACGGCTCCACGGCAAAAAGTAGCCTGAAAGCGTGACGAGGACAATGCTGATCAAAAGCCCCCAAAGGACAAGCTGGGACGCAAGATTGAACAGGGGATGCTGATCAGGTTTGTCGGTGAAGCCGCGCACCGGTCTGCGAAGAACCCGCCACAGCAGGAAAATGCCGATAATTGCCCCGCCACTGATGTGGAACATGCGCTCAAGGCTGCCGCGTTCACCTTCATGGGTGACAAAAAGAGCAATAATGCATACCGCCGCAATCCAGTGCGCAACGATTGATGCCTTGTTGTAGCCGGTGGTTACCAATTTCAATGCTCCGAAAAGTGAGTCGGTGTAATAACTTGCTGCCTTTACTTTGCAGATTGAATCAATTGGCTCAACTTAAAGATTTGTAATTCTTCCCGGCTGTCAAATTCCGAATTCGCTCCATGGAATGAAATTCAGCAAATCACCGCTACGAACGCCGGTAACGGCTTCGGGGATTTCAATAAGCCCGTCTGCCTGGCGCAGGCCGCTGATCAGTCCGGACCCATCGCGGTCAAACTTTTCGAGACCGTAAGTACCATCTTCCCGCGAGCGGTACATGCCACGCCAAAACTCGCGCCGGTCCGGTTTCTTTTTTGGGGTAGTCGAAATTGGCTGGCACAAGAAAACGTCGCGGTTCGTGCCAATCCGCCCCGCCGAGGCGCAATATTGCGGGTCGCACATAGAGCAAAAAGCAAACGAAACAGGCAACCGGATTTCCTGGAAGCCCAAAGAACACGGTGTCACCGATTTGTCCGAAGCTCATCGGGCGTCCGGGTTTCACGGCAAGTTGCCACAAATGGCGTTTGCCGAGACGATCAAGAGCGGCAATAATGTGGTCTTCCTCCCCGCGGGATGCTCCACCGGTTGAAATAATGATATCATGGTTTACTGCAGCGCCTGCGATGCTCGTTGCGGATCGTATCAATATCATCGGGCAGAATGCCGAGGTCGGTAACCTTCACTGGAAGAGTACCAAGCAGTGCCTTCAGCAAATGCCTGTTTGAGATCGAAAACCTGACCATCCCTTCGCGTTTTCGCCGGGTTCGCGAAGTTCATTGCCGCTTGACAGGACGGCGATCCGAAGCGGGCGGTAAATGCCAATTATCCAGCGATCCCGCTGGATGCGATTGCTGAAATGGTTTGCGGTGTGAGAATTTCGCCCCGTGAAGCGATCAGGTTGCCGATACAAGATCCTCTAGCCGCACGGCGCCTGTTTGCGCCGGGTTTCAAGCCTGACGGAATAGCGACGAATTCCTTGCTGTCACGAATTTCGATCTGGCAGTCTTCCTGCATTGCAACCGTATCAGCCCCTTGCGGCATGACAGCGCCGGTGAAAATTCGCACGGAACCCGCAGTAGCAAGAACGGGTGGTCTGAGGTCGCCCGCCGCAATACGGTTTGTCACCGGGAAAAAGCCGCCTGCATCAGCAAAATCCGAAGCGCGATAGGCATAACCATCTACTGCCGAATTGTCAGTTGAAGGAATGTTGCGGGTCGCGTGGATGTCGGCTGCAAGTATTTTTCCAGAAGAGCGTTCGAGCGCGCTCATTTCATTCAGCGCGACCGGTTTTAGCCGACTTTTCAAAATTGCAATTGCCTCTTCATGGGGTAATCGCTCCTTGTCATTCAAAAAGCAGTCGTCCATGAGTATGCGTTTGTTGACGATAGTGGCGTTGTCATGATCAGAAGAGGGCACTGACATTGTCTCCGTGTTTCCACTGAATGATGAAGTCGGCAATGATCGCGATGTCATCCGGGACGACCAGGGCAATTGACAATCTTCCGGCCTTTCTCGCTGACGACTGCTGCAATCGACTTGTCGTCCGGCCAAAGCGGTGCATCCTTGGCGGTTTCCTTGCGGATCATTTCGATTTTCGGATGACCTTCGCGTTTGAAACCTTCAATGATGACAATATCACAGGGGGCGAGCTTTGCCAAAATTTCGGCAAGTGGCGGCTCCTCCTCGTTCTCCAGTTCATGCATCAGTGCCCAGCGGTTTCGAGAAACCAGCGCAACTTCGCTTGCTCCTGCCTTGCGGTGTTGCCACGAGTTAGTGCCTTCGTGATCAATATCAAAAGAGTGATGGGCGTGCTTGACCGTCGACACTTTGTAGCCACGCGCGGAAAATTCGGTAACCAGTCTTGCAACCATCCGCGTTTTGCCGGAATTTTTCCAGCCTGTTACACCGAAAACAAGTGAGGCTTTGGTCATTGTCAACATTTCCGGCATCAAGGTCTCTGCAAGGGTGAAATCGGCAGGCGTATTGATGTTGAAAAACGGGTCAATACTGCGCCCACCAACCTCAACCAATGGAAAATCAACTTTGATCAATTCGAACCGCTGGACAAAAAGCATCACTTTGCGTTCATTCTCCACCGTCAGAAAATGCTCAAGTTTATCTGCAAGCGTTATCGGCCAAGAGCCGAAAACGGGATGGCGATTATTATCGCTGTAGGCTAGGCAAATCGCGCTGCGTTTGGCGCCCGGTTTCAATTGGGCAATATGCTCATCAAACAACTTCACCAGATTTAGGGGAAAGAAGGGTGTGTCGGCTGCAACCGTGATGATGCGGCTCGCAGCTTGTCTGTTTATTTGCGCCCAGCGCATACCCGCAAGAATACCAGCCAGAGGTCCGGCAAACCCGGCTACAGTATCGGGCTGAACGGGTATGTCCAAAAACGCAAACCGGGCGGCATCGCCGTTGGCATTCAAAATAATGTCAGCAAGCTGATCCTGAAAGCGGTCACAGACATGTTTGATGATCGGTTGTCCGTTCAGCAGCATCAGGCTTTTTTCCGGACCTTCCATTCTACGGGAAAGTCCGCCAGCTATGACAACTCCCACGGCATGTTCTTCAGGTGAAACTTCACTCATCAATCGTCACCCTTGCGCGCGGACTTTTTGTCTTCCTCTGGTACCGAGGCCGGGTCAATGTCAAATTCGATGCGCTCCAGGCCGGCAAGGGCGACAAACCGTTTTCCGCGGGCGCGGCCGATCAAGGTCAGGTTTGCCTGCTTTGCCAGTTGCACGCCCCATGCGGTAAACCCGGAGCGGGAAACAAGAACCGGAATTCCCATCATGACAGTCTTGATGACCATTTCCGAGGTGAGGCGTCCGGTGGTGTAGAACATCTTGTTGGATGGATCGATCTTGTTGCGGAACATCCAGCCGGCCACTTTGTCCACGGCATTGTGGCGGCCAACATCCTCCATGTAAACAAGGGGCCGGTCCTCTTCGCACAGAACGCAGCCGTGGATCGCACCCGCTTTAAGATATAGGCTGGGTTCAGAATTGATTGCCCTCGTAAGTTTATAGAGCCAAGAGGTCTTAAGCCGCGTATCGGCGTTGAGCTTGATGGTTTCAAACGCGTCGATGACATCGCCGAAAATTGTTCCCTGCGCACAGCCGGAGGTGCGCACTTTTTTTTTCATCTTGTCTTCAAAGTTTGTTTCATGGGCCGTGCGAACAACAACAACACCAAGGTCTTCGTCATAATCAATGGCGCTGACGGTATCATCGTTTCTCAGCATGTTCTGATTAAGCAGGTAACCAAGGGCAAGCAGGTCCGGCTGATCGCCGATCGTCATCATGGTGACGACTTCCTGCGAATTCAGGTATAGCGTCAGCGGGCGCTCGGTAACGACTTCTGTCATTACCTTGTTTCCATTGTGATCAATTCCTTCAACCGCAGTTGAAAGAGCAGGATCGTCGGGATTTGGGCTTACCAGAAATTCAGATGCCATGGACGGGTTTTAGCCGTTTTGTTCCGCCAGTTCTATCTGCTTTGCGATATTTTGTGTGTAGATCGAAGCAATGGCTCCGCAAGCACAACAAGCAATCATGAGATAGAGCAGGGGCAAGGGCCCTGACGTCGGGGTAAGTATTATTCCGGCAAGAGCAGACAAGGCCGCGCCGCCGCCAATCTGGATAGCTCCGCCCAAACCTGCTGCTGAGCCGGCAAGATGCGGCCGCACTGATACCATGCCGGCATTGGCAGAAGGCATGGTCAATCCATTGCCAACACCAACAAAAAACAATGGAGCGAAGAAACCAACAGGATGACCGTATCCGGCCATAAAATACAATATTGCGATTGCAACGCCAAAACCGGCTACATAATTGCCGTTCAGCATGATCTTGTAGATACCGAGACGACCGGAAAACCTGCCGGTAATAAAATTGCCGATCATGTAGCCAAGGCCGATACACATGAAATAGAGGCCAAGGGTAGAGGGTGACAGGTTCATGTATGTTCGTGCAACGTAAGGCGCGCCCCCGATAAAGGCAAAGAAGCTTCCGGAAGCAAACATTGCCGTAAAGGTGAACCCCCAGAACCTGCGGGATTTCAGAAGTTCAGGATAGGATCTGAATTGAGCAGCCATGCTGGTTGTGCGGTTCTGGTTTGTCTCCTTCAAATCAAAATAGACAACAATCAAAACAACCAGAGCGGCAATAGCGGTGAAATAGAGATTGGATTGCCATCCGAAGCTTTCCTCCAGAAGACCTCCAATAGTCGGACCAACCATGGGTACCAGCGTCATTCCCATCGTGACATAGCCGATCATGCTGGCAGCTTGTTCCATCGGAACCATGTCACGAACAATGGCACGCGACAGGGCGATTCCAGTCACAATAACCGCTTGTGCCATACGTGCGGCAAGGAATGTTTCGATGGTTTCGGCATTGGCCGCCAGCAATGTTGCAATGATGAACAACGTAAAACTGATAATCAGGACAGGGCGTCTTCCCAACCTGTCGGATAGCGGCCCTGTCAGCAATTGCAAGACTGCGGTCATTGCCAGATATCCGGAGACCGCCAATTGAACAAGGGCATAATCAGCTTTGTAGTAGCTCGAAATGCTCGGCAGAGACGGCAGGATAATATTCATGTTCAATGCCCCAATCCCTGCAATCAGGACAAGGGTCAAGATGTGCGGGGGAGTGGCTCGGTCAAAAAAGCGGGCTTTCGGCGCGGATGCCGTTACGGCTGACGGGGAGAGTTTCATAGTATTCCTTCTGCCTCAATCTTTCGATATCAGCTCTGGAGAACCCGAAGTGGAAGTCAGGTTCGTACGGGAGGTTGGGTAATCTTTTGTTTGTGGACCATTCTTTCGCGGTAAAGGGTGTAAATGCCGGAGCTGACAATGATCAATGAACCCAATATTGTGTATATGTCGGGAATTTCCTGAAACACAATGATGCCACTGAATATCGAAAACAATAGCACGCTATATCGAAATGGCGAGACGAAACCGATATCCCCGTCCCGCATCGCGTTTACGACGCTGAAATAGCCGATAACCAGAAAAATCGAAGTCGCGGCGAGCATCAGGATTTCCCGAAGCCCAACCGGATTCCATGGTTCGCTGAGCGCTGTTATCCCGCCCATCACAGTCACCCCGAAAGCAGTCATCAGCGTTATCATCAGGCTCGGAACGGTTTTTGGCACGTGCCGGGTTGCAATGTCACGAACAACCGATCCTGCAACAGACACCAGAACCATGATAGAATAAATGGTGAAACCGTCTGTTCCGGGGCGAATGATCAGCAGGACACCACCAAATCCGATCATTATTGCCAGAAGTCTGCGCCAACCAACCTGCTCACGCAGGAAAAAGGCGGCGTAAAGGGTCAATGCCAAAGGCAATACCTGAAATATGGCAGAAACATTGGCAATGGGTATGTGAAACAATGCCAATACAAATGTGTAGGTCGCAAGCATTTCCCCCAGGGCGCGTAAAAAAACCGGCTTGGTCATGATTGTGCGCAGTGGTCTTAGCTGCCCGATGAAATAAGCGACAATAAAAATTGTCAGGCAGGCAAAACATCCCCTGATAAACAGGGTTTGTCCAAGGTTCAGCGTATGGCCAACGCTTTTGACAAAAGTGTCATTTATCGTAAATCCGGCCATGGCGAGCACCATATAGGCAGCGCCTTTCAGGTTTTCCGCGTGACTTGCCGGCTGTAATACTGATTTTGGGGGGATTTCTGCTGACAATTTCGAATACCTGAATTTAAAATGCAATTCAGACCTAGCACAGCCAATACGAATGTCACCCCATATAAACGCATGGCTTTTTCAAAACACGCATGGCACTCAAGTCTGGGAAAGGTGAGCTAATCTTCGACGAATTTGTGTCTTCTTCAGCTAGCCGCCAGTAGTGCTCATGTGACGTCCGACTGACGGTCTTGAAGTTCTGTCGATAATAAAATCGTGGCCTTTCGGTTTTCTGCTAATCGCCTCGTCAATGGCCTTTGAAACCAGTTCATCGCCCTCGGAGGCGCGTAGAGGTGCGCGCAGATCTGCCGCATCCTCCTGACCCAGACACATGAACAGGGTTCCTGTGCAGGTCAAGCGAACGCGGTTGCAGCTTTCGCAGAAATTATGTGTCATCGGGGTGATGAACCCAAGGCGTCCGCCGGTTTCCTTCACGCTATAGTACCGGGCAGGGCCACCGGTCTTGTATGCGATCGGTTCCAGCGTGTGGTTTTCTTCCAGGCGCTGACGCACCAGCGACAATGGCAGATATTGTTCTGTTCGGTCTTCGTCTATCTCGCCGAGCGGCATCGTTTCGATCAGGGTAAAATCGTAACCTTCGCCATGGGCCCAGTGCACCATTTCCCCGATTTCATGCTCATTGACACCCTTTAGTGCAACAGCATTGATTTTTACCTGCAGTCCTGCACTTTTGGCTGCTTCAAGAGAATTCATTACTTGTTCGAGCCGCCCCCAGCGGGTGATCTTTGCAAATTTGTCAGCGTCGAGCGTGTCCAGTGAGACATTGATCCGACGGACACCGCAGTCGTACAATTCGTCTGCAAAACGATGCAGTTGTGAACCATTTGTTGTCAGGGTCAGTTCTTCCAGCGCACCGCTTTCGATATGGCGGCCAAGCGAGCGGACCAGCTCCATGATGCCGCGCCGGACAAGCGGTTCACCTCCTGTCAAGCGCAGCTTGCGAACGCCTTTTCCTATAAAGACACTGCAAAGACGATCCAGTTCCTCAAGCGACAAGAGGTCCTTTTTTGGTAGGAACGTCATGTCTTCGGCCATGCAGTAGACGCAGCGAAAATCGCAGCGGTCAGTCACAGAGACGCGCAAATAGGAAACCATTCGGCCAAACGGATCAAGAAGTCCGCTGGTTTTATGCGGTTCTGACAGGTGCGATGTGTCGGACAAGACAAGGTTCCATGTTTAACTGGTTTTTCAATGTTAAACCTATGCATGGTTCAACCGGGGGTCAATGGTCTGTTTCCGCCATGGACCTTTCCATTTCAGAAATCGAACAGTTCCTTTATGAAAGATGCATGATCCCTTGATTTTCTGTAATGGACCGGACGATCATCGTCGTGATCGCGTTTCTGGCGTTTCTTGCCATCCTTGCGCTCCCTTTTATCGTCATCATCATCACGATCATCGCGTCTGGCCGAAATGGTTTCGGCACCCGGATTCAAATCTGAATCGCCTGCTGTCGCAGCGCGCTCAATAATCTTGTCGAGTTCACCGCGATCCAGCCATACACCACGGCAAGACGGGCAATAGTCTATTTCAACGCCATTTCTGGCCGTCATCAAAAGAACTTCACCATCGATTGGGCACTTCATCTGTTTCTCCATTGTTTTGTTATCCATGTGGGTCGAGGTAGCAATGTTTTCAACAGGTAAGCGGAATTTCCAGAAACAAATATTGTTTCCGATTTAGGTCAGTATTGTTGACCTAAATTGAATTCAGGAATATTGTGCCCTTCATATTCGGGCGGTGCGCCTGTTTGCCGGGAGAAAACAAATGAATTGGGAACAGGTTTTTGCCAGCCGCACATCGCGGATGAAGGCTTCCGAGATTCGTGAATTGCTGAAATTGCTCGATCAGCCGGACATTATCTCTTTTGCCGGCGGGATTCCCGATCCGGAACTGTTTCCAGTTGCTGAATTCAAGCAGGCTTTTGGTGACATGTTTGAAAAAGGGCAAAGCGACACCGCACTGCAATATTCTGTCAGCGAAGGATACAAACCGCTTCGCGAGTGGATTGCCGTGGAAATGGGAAAACTCGGTATACCTTGCGATGTGGACAATATCCTGATCACTTCAGGTTCGCAGCAAGGTCTTGATTATCTCGGCAAATTGTTCCTTTCTCCTGGCGACACGGCTCTGGTGAATTGGCCGACCTATATGGGCGCGCTCGGTGCGTTCAACGCCTATGAGCCGAATTATGACCGCCTGATTGCCAAGGGAAATCGCGCTGCGGAAGATTACCGGCAGACTGCCTCAGAAAAAGGCGGACGGGTAAAGTTTGCCTATATGTCCGTCGATTTTGCCAATCCAACCGGCGAAACACTCGGCAAGGGCGAGCGGGAAAACATTTTGAAGCTGGCAGATGAGCTCGACATCGCGATCATCGAGGACGCCGCCTATCAGTCATTGCGTTTTGACGGTGAGGCTATTCCTCCTATTCTGGCGATGGAAATAGCCCAAAAGGGCAGCATTGAGGAAGCGCGGACGCTCTATTGCGGCAGCTTTTCAAAGACGCTGGCGCCCGGTTTGCGGGTTGGCTGGATTTGTGCAGCCAAATCCGTGATCGTCCGCCTTGTCTTGATGAAACAGGCTTCAGATCTACATTCCTCGACAATCAACCAGATGGCAATCAACCAGGTTGCGCGCCGGATCTTTGACGATCATGTACCCAAACTTCGGGCCGTGTATCAGGCGCGCCGCGACAGGATGCTGGCAGCGCTAGAAAAGCATATGCCAAAAACAGTTTCCTGGTCGCGTCCCGAGGGCGGCATGTTTGTCTGGCTAACCCTGCCTCAACATCTTGACGGCGCTGAACTGCTTGCTCAATCGCTGAAGGACAAACGGGTCGCTTTTGTACCGGGCAAGGCATTTTTTGCTGATGGCTCGGGATCAAATACCATCCGTCTCAATTTCTCGCGACCAAGCGAAGCGATGATTGACGAGGAAATCGCGCGGCTTGGCGATTTGCTACGGACGCTCGCCTGAGCAGGAATGTGTTCGCCTTATTTGCATTTATCTCTTAAAAAGCTCTTTTGCGCTTGAATATTGTTTTCCAGCACGCTGTTTAAGACAGGACCGACAGAGCCTTCACAGGTCGCAATATTCTGGTTCCACTCTTTTTGCATTTGGCTATATTTTGGCAGGACATGCTGTTTGATATGGTTGCATCGCTCAGCAATTTTTTCTGGTCCCCGCAGCGCCTGATCCCTTGCCTCAAGCTTTTTACCGGTAGCCACAATTCTTTGAAATCGAATGTCGCAACTCGCAATCTTCGCTGTGGATTCTGTCGGTACGAACAATATCAGGAAAAATAGTGAACACATGCAGCCGAAGAGCATCGTTACCTTTCGCATTGAACTATCTTTCACATTCAAGATACGCCGAAAATTGTTCAGGAAATTACCAGAATGATCAAAAGCTGCAATCGGGTTTTTTTGATAGCGCACGGCGTATCATGGCGTCAAAATTCTTGCGGGTCTGATTGCTGTTGACGGCGAAAAATTGCGCCCACAGTTTTTCCGGATCCTCCCCCATTCTGACAAGTGTAGCCACATACAGTCTTCCATAGGATGAAAACAAAGGCACGTTTGCGGCCTCAAACATTTTTTTAAGTTCCGGCAATGCTGATGCAGCGTTTTCTCCGGCAAGACACAATCCGCCTATACCAGCGAGATAAGGGTGCTGATATGTGTTGTCCCGAAAGAACTTGTCGCCGCCTGAAAGGCCCTTGTTCATGAGTTCCAGCAAAGCGGGAACAGCGCGATCGCCAAAGAGATGCAACTTTTGCAATGTCTGATATCCATAAACCTGCACAACCGGATCTGGTGCCAGTGTGACGAGTTGGTTAAAATAGGGTTGGAGTGCAGCATCGGGCAGTGAGTTAATACCGAGGGAAACCTGTTTGACACTGTCAGGCAGGCCAACATCGAGTTCGTTTGCCCAGGTTTGTCCTGCGTCCATCCTTTTGAAGAGAGCATCGGCCAATTGGCTCAATGTTTGAGGTGAAGCATTCTTTTCAGCAAAGCGCGTTACATTGTAGAGCCGGGGGACAGGTGGATAGTCACTGCGTTGCAACATGGCGAGGGCAACTTCAAAATCCGGACTGCTTATTGAGGTGTTTGCTCCGATGCCGATGCGGTCGAAATAGGTAGAAAACAACTCCCATTCATCGCGCGTTGGCGGGCGCTGCTCTGCAAGAACTGACTTCATCTTTACCTGAATATCCTCGGCTGATTTGGCTCCGTCAAGGGCGAGGTTGAAACCGACTGTCTTGGTGAGAAAGCCTTCCCAGTCTGTCTTTTCATAAAATTTGGTAGGGATATTGATCCGGCCACCCTCGCGCCACCAGCCCATTCTCATTTCAAACGAATAGATGAACTGCGGAGCAGGCAGAAGGAAAAATCCCAAGGGCGAGTATTGCACGCCGGTCCAGCGATAGATTTCGGATGCAGATCCATTTTTCTTCGAATTGTCATGGATGGTGATGCGGTCAGCGGTAACAGCATCGGAGGTAAGGCTGAAACCGGAGTTTAAAGCCCGTCTTGCCTGGGCATGAATGCGGCCTTCTGAAATGATGATGTCTGCCTCTGCCAATGTTGTCTGCCGGGAAACCAGGCATTCACCGTTTGAAATGCGAAGGTTCATTTCCTCAAGCGGACTTGCAGACCTTTCGCTGCTTTTGTTCACTGCTCGCAAATCAAGGTCGTGATAGCCGGACTTGAATTGCATTTGGGGGCAAATGGCCCTTTTTTCGAGGCTGAATTCTTCCGCCGGTTCATTGAGATTGATTGGCTGATCAATGGCCTTTGTATCGACAACCAGAATTTTCTCCGCAGTACCTGTAAGCAATGCGTGCATGCAAAAACCATCGCATCGTGTTGTTCCCTTGTCGAAACGCAGGGCGCGGCGCACCGCAATTGATTTTGCGGTGAGGGGCAGCACCAATTCATTGTGGTCCTTCGCCACATATGAATACGCGCCGGATTTGATCCTGCGCATTGATCAGGAACGGAGGAACAGCAAGAAGGACAGCGCATCCTGCAATCGCCAGCAATATTGCGGCCGCGCCATGCAGTGGCAGGAAAAGGCAAAATATCCTGACGATGAGCAAGACCATGAAAAGGGCAGGAATTGCCCAATAGGCGATTGCCAGTGGAATTCCTATCACGCTGATCGCTGCAATCATGCCCAGTTCAGGAACAATGATCACCAAAGCTGACAGGATTGCCAGCATGAACAGCCATAAATTTGAAAACAAGAAGCGCATTTGTTCCCCGCATTTGCGCGAAGAATAGCATGGCAGGATTATGAAAATGTAAAGCAGGAAGCTTGTTGACTTGGGGGATTTACATCAACACTGCTCTGTTTCTGATTCATGCCCTCGGTCTAATTCGGCCAGGTCAGATACTTGTACAACAGGAAAATTACCAGCAATACCGCCATCACACCCTGTGCGATGATGATCCAATACCAGAAAACGGGCTTGTCCTTGTGAGGCGAGGGCTCATTCATCAGCCTTAATTGCGCTCCGGCGTTTTCCTTCATCCATTCCACCTGGCTGCGGGGCATGACGATCTTGACCTCGGGAGCATGCTTCAATTCAAGTTCGACCGTCTCGTCATTGATATACCACGTCTGGTTCCAGCCAAGAATGTCACGATAGGGAATGAAGATCGGCTTGCAAAAAATTGCTTTAGGCGGAAACATGACCCGCATTGCAAAGCCATCCGGGAAAATACCGATTTTCAGAATTCCGTTGTAGGATTTGGATGCGGTGAACTTGCCGTATAATACGGCGTTGCCCCAGCACTCCTTGATGGGTGTCGCCCAATTGCGTTTGTAACCATTAGCCACATATTCCCAATGGATTGCGTCACGCTTGTAGATATAACCCACCAGGGCAATAACGATTCCAAGTCCGAAAATGGAGGAGAAGCTTGGGAACATTTGATCAGTCATGCCTTTGGTTATGCGAACCTGATTTCACGAAGTACGGTGTCAAAAATTGTCTATCGTAAAATTTGCGATACAAGATTTCCCCGGATTTTCTGTTCCTTCCTGCAGGTTCGGAAGATATCGTTGGTTTGTTTCATCCATGCCGGTTGCAATTTGATCAGATCGCTGTGTTTTTTGACGATCATTTGGCCTTCCTGCTCAAGTTCCTGGCGGTATTTTTTGCCGATCGTGTTTGAAAAGGACAGCTTCAGGTTCAGCCCGGCCAATTGCCCGAACAATTCCTTTTCAGCAGCAGAATGGTCATTGCCAAATTTTTCCTGATTACAAAGACAGTAGTTGGTGGTGACATAATCAAATCCGGCAAAGGCCACGCTATCAGGTATTCCGCCAAAGTCGTCGCCCGCTTCCTTTGCCTTGCTGAAAATCTGCGGGATAGCCTTTGCGCAATGAAAGGCTACGCTATCGGGTTCGACGGCAATCTTTTTCGCAGTAGGAAGCGAGGCATCGAGTTTGCTCGCGATGAGAAAGCCGGCACCGACAACGATCACAGTCAAGCCAAGTATAAACTTCATCTTGTATCCCCATATTCAAGGCGAATGTGCATCGGCGCCGAAAACCCCGTGGGATTTCGAACTTGCACATGGTATCAGGGGACAATTGATATATGTTTAATCGGTACGGTTATGCGAAACGAGTATTTATGTTGACGCTGCCGGACCGGTGCATTTGCGATGAGAGCCGGGACCTTGTGCCCCAGCCCTCACGTCATTTCCCTGCGGGAAATTGTCTGCCAGTCTACGGTAAAATTACTGCGTAATTTTATCCCAAATTCAGCTCTTTGAAGAAATCGTTGCCCTTGTCGTCGATAACGATGAAGGCCGGGAAGTCCACAACCTCGATTTTCCAGATCGCTTCCATTCCCAGTTCAGGGTATTCGACAACCTCGACATTCTTGATGCAATCCTGGGCGAGGCGGGCTGCAGGCCCCCCGATAGAGCCGAGATAAAAACCGCCATGGCGGGCGCAGGCATCGCGTACCTGGCGCGAACGGTTGCCCTTGGCAAGCATCACCATGGAGCCGCCGAAGGACTGGAACTGGTCAACATAGCTGTCCATGCGACCGGCTGTTGTCGGGCCGAAGGAGCCTGACGCCATGCCTTTGGGCGTCTTGGCCGGACCGGCGTAATAAACCGGATGGTCCTTGAAATATTGCGGCATTTCCTCGCCGTTTTCCAGCCGCTCGCGAATTTTCGAATGCGCAAGATCACGGGCAACAATGATGGTGCCGGTCAAGGAAAGACGAGTTTTTACAGGGTGTTTGGAGAGTTCGCTGAGGATTTGATTCATCGGCTGGTTGAGGTTGATTTTTACCACATTGTCATCGAGATGCTCGTCTGTGATTTCCGGGAGGTATTTTGACGGATCGGATTCCAGTTGCTCCAGAAAAATGCCCTCAGAGGTGATTTTCCCCATTGCCTGCCTGTCGGCAGAGCAGGAAACACCCAATCCAATTGGCAGGGAAGCGCCGTGACGCGGCAGGCGGATCACCCGCACATCATGGCAGAAATACTTGCCGCCAAACTGGGCGCCGACACCAAGCTGCTGTGTCATCTTGTGAACTTCAGCTTCCATTTCGAGGTCGCGGAATGCATGGGCATCCTCGGAGCCTTTAGTTGGCAGACTGTCCAGGTACTTGGTGGAAGCCAGTTTCACGGTCTTTAGTGTCTGCTCGGCAGAAAGACCGCCGATCACGATTGCCAGATGGTAGGGCGGGCAGGCGGAGGTTCCAAGGGTAAGGATTTTCTCCTTGAGGAAATCAATCATCCGGTCATGTGTCAACAGGGACGGCGTTCCCTGATACAGGAAAGTCTTGTTTGCAGATCCGCCGCCCTTGGCAACAAACAACAGCTTGTAGGCATCGGTACCTTCAGAATATATTTCAACCTGCGCAGGCAGATTGTTTTTGGTGTTTTTTTCCTCGAACATCGAGATGGGTGCCAATTGCGAGTAGCGCAGGTTCTTTTTCTCATAGGCATCCATAACGCCTTTTCCGAGGGCTTCGTCATCAGTGCCGTCGGTCCAGACATTGATGCCTTTCTTGCCCATGATGATTGCGGTGCCGGTGTCCTGGCACATCGGCAACACGCCTCCGGCTGCAATGTTTGCATTTTTCAGAAGGTCGAAGGCTACGAAGCGGTCATTTTCGGTCGCCTCCGGGTCGTCCAGTATCTTTGCCAGCTGCTTTAGATGTGCAGGGCGCAACAAATGGTTGATGTCGATGAAAGCCTGTTCGGACAACAGCCGCAAGCCTTCGGGTGCAACGGTCAATATCTTTCGGCCCTGGAACTCGGCAATACCTACATGATCCGATGTGAGCTTTCTGTAGGGCGTTTCGTCAGAACCAAGAGGGAAAAGGTTGTAGACGGTCTGTGTCATGATGGGAGGTGCTCCAACTGGCTTTCCTGTGATGTTCGGCGTGTTCCTAGCGTGAAATCGTTTGAACTTAAAGTCAACTTTTGAACGATGCCGGATCGGACAACTGAAAAGGTTTTGATAACCATTGTTTGAATTTTTGGCTGAAATTTCAATCAAATACCGCATTGTTTACCAGTTCTCATTTTTCCTGCTGTAAAAGTGTTTCTGCAGGGAACGGCTATAAAACAAGAATAGGCCGGCTTAGTGGTGGACAGATGATGAATTCAGTAAAGACGTGGTGCGGGGGCATCGTCTCGGGATTACATTTCAGATTTTTAAGTCTGGTGTTTTGTGTTGCAGCGCTTTTGCTGGCTGCGCAGCTTGCCAGTGACACCGCATCAGAGCTGGAAAAGTCCCGCCAATCGCGTTTCAATGATGCCATCGCGACAACAAATCTTATTGCCCGCAGTTTTGAGCAGCAGCTCTTCAATCTCGATCTGGATGATCTGGAGAGAATATTGGCTTCGGTCCACAAACGTCCAAATGTGGAGCGCCTGATCGTTATCGACCGGGAAGGAACCTTCTTCCTGGATGGTGATCTGATGACGTCGCCGATTATTCCGATCAATGTGTCCACCTTGCAGACTGATGCGATGGAAAACGCCAAGACCACCTACCGTGTTGCCGGTCCTCTAATCGAGGTGGTCGAACCCTTGCTTGAGACAGGCAACAACAATTTTGCAATCACGCCGCGTGCTATCGGCTCGGTCATGATCAGCTTCCACAATCCTGCCATTGGCGAAGTGCTTTATCCGATGATAAAGGCCAGATTGCTGTCGGTAATACCGATCCTGCTTTTCGGGCTTGTTCTTGCTGCCAAAATGATCTCGCAGATTACCGCTCCATTGAGGGGCCTGTCCCAGACAGCTATGGCCATTGCCGAAGGTGATCTGGAGAGGGAGGCAGAAGGCAAGGGCGCGCTTGAGGTTCGTCAGCTTGCTGCTGCTTTCAACCAGATGGTTGGCACAATTCGCCAGAATATAGCACAAATTTATGATCTGGCTTATGTTGACAAGATTACCCGCCTGCCAAACCGCGAATTTTTTCGCAGGGAGTTGTCGCGCGCCGTTGCCAAGAATGAGCGGACAGGCACATCGGGCGCGCTGCTGTTTGTCGATCTTGACGGGTTCAAACGCGTTAATGACACTTTTGGACATGATTTTGGTGACAAGTTGCTGACAAGCTTTGCCGAACGCATCAGTGATGTGGTGCGTCACGGTGATCAGGTATCCTTTGATGCCGCTCTGGAAGCGCATGAAATCAGCGAAAGCGATGATGACAGGAAGTCCAATACTTTTGCCCGCCTTGGCGGCGACGAGTTTACGATCCTGCTGCCGGAAATCCGCGAGGAAACCGATACGGCTATTGTAGCCCGCCGGATCATCAATTCGATGACAAAGCCGTTTGTGATCGAGGGCAAGGAAATTGTGGTTGGCGCCTCTATCGGCATTGCGGCTTTCCCGCGCGATGGCCATGACTACCAGACCATCCTCAAGCACGCCGACATGGCGATGTACCAGGCCAAGGAAGAGGGAAAGAACACCTTCCGCTTCTTCTCCAAAGAGCTGAATGAGCAGGCCACGCACCGAATGGAAATCGAGTCGGATTTGCGCAAGGCGCTTGGCAATGGCGAACTTGAACTGTTTTATCAGCCGAAGATCGATACACAGACGATGAAGGTTCACAGCCTCGAAGGGTTGATCCGCTGGCATCATCCGGAAAAGGGAATGATCAATCCCGGCGAGTTCATTTCGATTGCCGAGGATTGCGGCCTGATTATTCCGCTTGGTGAATACGTCATTGAGACAGCCTGCAAACAAATCAATGTATTTACCAATGCCGGTCACCGAATCCCTGTTGCGGTCAACATTTCGATGCAGCAATTCGAAAAGGCAGAATTCAGCGACATCGTCTTGGCCATCCTTGCAAAGACAGGAGCGGATGCATCGCTTCTGGAACTCGAAATTACCGAGAGCATGGCGATGAGCTATCCCGACATAGCTCTCAGCCATATTGAGGAACTCAAGCGGCATGGTGTCCGGTTCGCCATTGACGATTTTGGTACCGGTTACTCAAATCTGGCGCAATTGAGCCGTTTGCCGTTCGACGTTTTCAAGATCGACCGCAGTTTCGTCAATACATTGGGTGGAAATGACAGGCATGGTGAGGCAATTGTCCGCACGATCATCGCAATGGCCCACAGTCTGGACTATGAAACAGTCGCTGAAGGCGTGGAAACGGAAGCCCAGTTGCTGGCACTCAAAGCAGGCGGATGCAGGATCATGCAAGGGTTCTTTTTTGCCAAGCCGATGAGCCTCGTTAATCTGATGAGTTGGCTGGAAGGTCCGGAACTGCCACTAAGCAAGAAAGTGGCATAATCCAACCCATTACTTTCGCAAATTGACGATTGCCTGGTAGGCTTCGTCAAAATGCGAAATGATCGCATCGGGATTGAATATGCTGACAGGCTCGGCTGAATATCCGAAGTCGACCAGAACCAGTGGCATTTTGGCATTTTGAGCGGCATGGGCATCCGTAACGGTGTCACCTACCATGATGCCCCTGGCGCGGTCAGCTATTTCCAGTGTTTTCAGAAGATGTCGCGCATCCGGCTTCTTGAATTCGAAACTGTCCCCGCCGGTGACCGCTGCAAAGCGGTTGTAAACGCCCAATTCGTTCAACAGCTTGCGTGCCATTCCCTCATACTTGTTGGTGCAGATGCACAAAAGATGTCCGTCCTTGTCAAGGTCGTTCAATAATTCCGGTATCCCCGGAAACAATCTTGAATGAACCGCGATGTTTGCCTCATAGTGAACCAGAAATTCACGGTGAAGGGTTTTCAGGAGTTCTTCTCCAAGATCCTTGTTGTGCAGCTCAAAAGCGCGTTTGATCATCGCAATCGAACCCTGGCCGACAAGATGGCCGATTTCGTTGAGGGTAAAAGTCTCAAAACCGTGGTCGCGCACACAATGGTTCAGGGAAGCAAGCAGATCTGGTGCGGTGTCGGCCAGTGTTCCATCAAGATCAAATATGATTGCGGTATTTTGAGGCATGGTGCCAACTCCTGTTTGCAGTCCGGTTATATCAGGTGAGATGTGTTCTCAAGTCCAAATTCCCTTGAGCGGGATACTCCATCGATAATTGCGACTTATGCACGAAGAAGTTACGCGGTTGTCTGGAAATGCGGTTTTCGCCGTGTTACGCGGTTGCGCAATTGCTTGATTACATGGAAACAGGCCGGGGTGAGGATATGTCAGTAGAATTGAAAATCGCAGCAGCAAGAGCAGCGTTCGATTTTGTCGAAGACGGAATGCGGCTCGGTATCGGAACCGGATCGACAGCAGATGAGTTCATTCGGATTTTGGCAAAAGAGGTAAAAGCCGGGCTCAAGATCATTGGCGTTCCGACTTCCGAGCGCTCGAGGGCGCTATGTGAAGAACTGGGTGTTCCGTTGACCACTTTGGATGAAACTCCGCAGTTGGATTTGACCATTGATGGGGCGGATGAAATCGACCACGATCTTCGCCTGATAAAAGGTGGCGGCGGAGCACTGCTGCGTGAAAAGATCGTTGCTGCCGCATCCAGCCAAATGGTGGTGATTGCCGATGCAAGCAAGGTGGTCGAGACGATTGGGGCATTTCCACTACCTGTGGAAGTCAATCCGTTCGGGCTTGGTGCGACACGGATTGCGATTGCAAAGCTCGCAGAAAGCCTGCAATTGAAAGGTGCGATCGTATTACGCGGAAGCGAAACCGCACCGTTTGTAACCGATGGCGGTCATTTTATTCTTGATGCATCATTTGGCCGTATTCCGGATGCAGAAACCCTTTCAACAGGTCTGCTTGAGATTCCTGGCGTGGTTCAGCATGGACTTTTTTAGGACTTGCCAACGCTGCTGTCATTGCGGGTGCTGAGGGAATTAGTATAAAAAAACGTTGATGCGTGTAATGTAGCACGATAAGCGATAATTTGAAGGATCAGGTGGTTCGCCTGATTATGGAGTATTTGAAATGAAATTTGGAAACAAGATCGCGGTTTATGTATTGGCTGTGATGATCTTCGCTGTGGGTGCAGTTCAATCGGTAGTGGCGCAAGAGGCCACTGAAAGCCATTTGAATGCAGCAAAACGTGCTATCACAGCTACCCGCTCGACAGACAGGCTTGATATTATTCTTCCGCAAATGGCAGAAGAGGCAAAAGCCGAACTGATCCGCAACAGGCCTGATGAAGAAGCCCAACTGACTGTGCTGGTAGATGAGGCGGCCCTGACATTTGCATCGCGGCGCGGCGATCTGGAAAATGAGGTTGCGCAGGTTTTTGCCAAGGTCTTTACCGAAGCTGAACTGGTCTCGATTGCTGATTTCTATGAATCTGAAGCGGGAAAAAAATTCCTTTCCGAAAGCCCGATTGTTGTTCGTGAAATGACGGAAGCATCGCGTATTTGGGCCGGTGGTGTTCAGCGCGACCTGCAGGTACTCATTCAGGAAAAGTTGAAAGAGAAGGGCTTGCAATAATCCTTCCGATAGGAAATTACATTGACCCGGCGAGCCTTGCGCGCCGGGTTTTTTATTGGCAGGAATTGTGCGAATACGCGGAAAATTACTCCTGAAACGGGATATGTAAATGACAAACTATGATTATGATCTGTTTGTAATTGGAGGCGGATCAGGAGGCGTGCGTGCGGGCAGGGTAGCAGCTTCCCTCGGAAAGAAAGTTGGTGTGGCAGAAGAGTCGCGCTTTGGCGGTACCTGCGTCATTCGCGGTTGCGTGCCCAAGAAACTGATGGTGTACGCATCGCAATTCCCAAAACAGTTTGAAGACGCCGCCGGATATGGCTGGAGCGTTGGGGAAACCAGTTTTGACTGGAGTACCTTTGTTGATGCCAAGGAAAAGGAAATTACCCGCCTTGAAGGGCTTTATCGCAAGGGGCTCGAGAACAACAAGGCGGAGGTATTCGATACCCGCGCGAGTGTGACAGGGGCGCATTCTGTCAGTCTGCACGACAGCGGCAGGGAAGTGACCGCAGAAAACATACTCATTGCTGTCGGCGGCAGGCCCAATGCAATGCCGGAAATTGAAGGGGCAGAGCATTGCATTATTTCCGATGATGTTTTCGATCTTCCTGAATTGCCAAAAAGCATGGTTGTTCTTGGGGCAGGGTATATCGCTCTGGAATTCGCCTGCATCTTTGCCCAGTTGGGGACGAAGATCACAGTGGTCTATCGCGGCAATGAAATCCTGCGCGGATTTGATCATGACGTGCGGCAGCATCTTCACCATGAGATGGAGAAAAAAGGCGTCAAGTTTATCTTCAATACCAATATTGAAAGCGTCAAGCCGGAAGGCAAACTGCGCAACGTCAAGCTGAATAGCGGCGCAACTCTGGAGGCGGAGCAGGTTCTTTTGGCAACCGGGCGCAAGCCCAATACAAAAAATCTCGGGCTTTTGAGCGCCGGTGTTGAGCTTGAATGGGACGGCCGGATTGCCGTTGATGAATACTCCCGGTCCAAAGTGCCTTCCATTTATGCGGTTGGCGATGTGACGGACAGGGTCAATCTAACTCCTGTTGCAATCCACGAGGCCATGTGTCTGATCGAAACCTTGTACAAGGACAATCCGACCATGCCGGATCATACGCTGGTTCCGACAGCGGTATTCACCCAACCGGAAATCGGAACGGTGGGCATGAGCGAAGAGCAGGCAGCGGAAATGTGCCGTGACTTGAAAGTCTACAAGGCGACTTTCCGGCCGATGAAATACATCCTCGCGGGGCGGGATGAAAAAATGCTGATGAAGATCGTTGTCGAGACGGCTACTGACAAGGTGCTTGGCGTTCATATTGTCGGCCCTGATGCCGGCGAAATGGTTCAGTTGCTTGGTATTGCCCTGAAAATGGGGGCTACAAAAGATGATTTTGACCGGACAATGGCTGTTCATCCGACCGCTGCCGAGGAACTGGTGACCATGTATCAACCCAGTTATCTGGTGGTTGATGGTGTCCGGCAGGACTGATCTCAATGTCTGACAGCTTGATCGCCTATTTCGGTTATGGTTCGCTGGTCAATCTTGAAACATTACGGACGCGGTATGTTGCAGCCTATCCTGCGCGACTGAAAGGCTGGCGGCGTCACTGGCAGTCCCGCGCTACGGGTGATCCGGGTACAGAGGGCAGAATGCCGGCCCTCCTTAGCGTTCATCGAAATGATAATACCGTCATTGATGGCATGCTGATCATAGACCACATTGCCCATTTGCGAGACCTGGACGTCCGGGAATTACATTACAGCCGGGTAAATGTTGATGAAGACCTTGTTGATCTTTCGGCATGCAGCGAGTTGAAATCCATCCCGCTGGCCAACCGTTTTGTATATGTCGCGACGAAGGTTGAAGATAACCACTCGCCTTTGTTGCAGTCCTATCTGGATGCCGTAATGCAGGGTTTCCTAAATGCTCACGGGCAAACCGGCTTGTCCCGGTTTATTGAGACAACCACAGGTTTCGACCGGGAGATAATATTGGATCGCGATAAGCCGCTATATCCAAGAGCGGTGACATTGAGCAGCAAGGAAAAAACGATTTTTGATCAACTGCTGAAGGATGCAGGTGTTCAATTCAGAAATTCGGATTGATTTTTCTGGCCTTCCTTGAAGTCTTTGCCTATAACGCGCGCAAATTCATTGGTGCTTTTGGACAAATTGGTTTTCAATGGCATCAGGCGATCCTTTTACAAGAGATCGCGATTGTTGATGCAGAGCGTAAAAGGTAATCCCATGTCTCAGAATTGGTCTCCAAATTCCTGGCGTTCAAAGCCATTCGTGCAGATTCCGGATTTTCCGGACAAGGAAGCGCTGAAGGTGGCCGAGGCGCGAATTGCAAGCTTTCCTCCGCTGGTATTTGCCGGGGAAGCGCGCGCATTGACGAAGTCACTCGCCAAGGTTTCCGAAGGCAATGCTTTTCTGCTGCAGGGTGGAGATTGCGCAGAAAGTTTTGCCGAACATGGCGCAGACAATATTCGCGATTTTTTCCGCGTATTCCTGCAAATGTCGGTGGTTCTTACCTTTGCTGCTGCAAAGCCGATTGTAAAAGTTGGGCGTATTGCCGGCCAGTTTGCCAAGCCCCGCTCGTCAGACTTTGAAAAACAGGGTGAAGTTTCACTGCCGAGCTATCGCGGTGATATCATCAATGCTCCGGAATTTGACCCGGCGGTGCGCACACCCGATCCTGAGCGCCAGATCATGGCTTACCGCCAGTCTGCAGCGACGCTCAACCTGCTTCGCGCATTTGCGCAGGGTGGCTATGCCAATCTGGAGCACGTTCATGAATGGATGCTTGATTTTGTCGAGAAAAGCCCGCAGTCGGACCGCTACAAACAAATCGGCGACCGGCTTACGGAAACCTTGCGCTTCATGAAGGCCATAGGCTTTTCAGCGGATGATCATCCGCGTTTGCGTGAGACCGAGTTTTATACCAGCCATGAGGCATTGCTGCTTGGATACGAGGAGGCGCTGACGCGCATCGATTCCACCAGTGGTGATTATTATGGCACATCGGGGCACATGCTCTGGATTGGCGACAGGACCCGCCAGCCGGACCATGCCCATGTGGAATTTTGCCGGGGTATCAAAAACCCTATCGGTCTCAAATGCGGACCATCCACTTCGAGCGAAGGTTTGTTGGAACTGATTGATATTCTCAATCCGGAAAATACCGCAGGACGATTGACACTGATCGCCCGTTTTGGATCTGACAAGGTAGGCGAACACCTGCCAAATCTGATCAGGACAGTGGAACGCGAAGGCAAGAAGGTTGTCTGGAGCTGTGATCCTATGCATGGCAACACCATCACATCGTCAAGTGGTTACAAGACACGCCCGTTCGAGCGCGTGCTTAAAGAAGTGCAGCAGTTCTTTGCCATCCATCGCGCCGAGGGAACCTATCCTGGCGGTGTTCACTTTGAAATGACGGGCAAGGACGTTACCGAATGCACGGGCGGTGCGCGGGCGGTGATGGACGAGGATCTTGGTGACCGCTACCACACACATTGCGATCCGCGCCTCAATGCTTCGCAATCGCTGGAATTGGCGTTCCTGGTTTCGGAACTTCTTCAGGAAGATCGTGGCGGCACGAAGCAGAAAATTGCTGTTTGATCGGTTGTCTCAAATTACCTAATATCGGGCGGAAATTCCAAGTGGATTTCCGCCCTTTTTTTGATGCTGGCCAAATTTGTGGAGAAACCTGAATGAGCGAAATACACACCGGATCCTGTTTGTGCGGAAATGTGAGTTTCAGGGTTAAAGGCCAGTTGCGCGAAGTGCTTGCCTGTCACTGTACGCAGTGCCGCAAACAATCGGGTCATCATTACGCAGCCACCAATGCGAAGGACGATGCCATCGAATTGAGCGGCGGGGATCATGTCAAATGGTATCAGTCATCAAAGTCGGCAAAACGCGGTTTTTGCTCCAATTGCGGATCGGTGCTTTTCTGGAAATCAGAAAAAGATGACTTCACGTCAATCATGGCGGGAAGCTTTGACAAGCCGACCGGGCTAAAGCTGACCAAGCATATCTTTGTTGCTGACAAGGGCGACTACTATGAAATAGGAGATGAAGCTGCAAAATTCTCGGATGGGGGCAAAACACAACTCTGAACCTGCAATTGCATGTGGCCATGAAATCGTGCAATCAGGTTTTCGTTTCGCCATTCCACCAAAGAGTCGATTTTGCCCAAGTCACACCATCTGATGATCAAGCGTGTTCAGCCTCAACCTTCAAACTGGTTTGCCAAGGTGCGTTCATGGATCACCTTCGTGAACGGTCGCAGGCAGGACAGGCGGTTTCCGGTATGGCCGCTGAGCCGCGTTTTTGTCCTAAGCATTATTACAATGGTTCTTGTTCTGGCACTTTTGATTTTTGTCGATGCGCGGTTTCTTGAACTTGTTCGGGCTAACGCAACAAAGAACAACTGGTTCTTTGGCAAGTTGACGCTGGTCGCACAGGCCGACTGGATATTGTATTCCAGCGGTTTCGTTATCCTGTTGATGTCTGTTCTTTCAGCCGATCGCCACAAAGGGGCGCTTAATACAGTTTGGCACAGGTTCTTTTTGACCGCCTATTTCATTTTTACCAGCGTCGCCCTTTCCGGGTTGATTACCAACGGATTGAAAATCTGTTTTGGCAGGCTGCGACCACCTTTTGTAGAGGGCGCATCCCCATGGGAAGCAGTGCCTTTTCATGCCGGATACAATTTTGCCAGTTTCCCGTCTGGCCATTCGACGACATCCGGGGCTTTGGCGATGGCATTGGCACTTTTGTTTCCCCGACTCTTTTGGCCGTTCTTGATACTAGGAGTGTTTGTTGCCTCAAGCCGCAGCTTCATTGGAGTTCATTTTCCTTCAGATGTTGTGATGGGGCTTGCACTTGGTGCCGGCTTTACCTGGATCTATGCACGCAGTTTTGCCCAAAAGAGATTGTTGTTTGTTTTTGATGATGACGGAAAACTGGCTTTGCGCCGCGAGGGGCGGGGCCATATTAACCGCTGGACCGCTCTTTTATCAGGTAAATGAGATGAGTGTATTGATCTTCGACTCGGGTATTGGCGGATTGACTGTGCTGCGGGAGGCACGCGTATTGATGCCGGACCGGCGCTTCATCTATGTCGCCGATGATGCAGCATTTCCCTATGGTGACTGGGAAGAGGCGGCACTTCTCGAACACATGATCGGTTTGTTTGGTACCCTGATTGAAGAGTGGAAACCGGAGATCATAGTAATTGCCTGTAACACCGCATCGACGCTTGCCATAGAGCGCCTGCGGGAGGTGTATCCCGATCAATTGTTTGTCGGCACTGTTCCGGCGATCAAACCTGCTGCTGAGCGGACCCGTTCCGGTCTTGTTTCAGTGCTTGCAACACCTGGAACCGTGCGCAGGCAGTATACAAGGGATTTGATCAGCGACTGGGCAAGCAAATGCGAAGTGAGGCTGGTCGGCAGCACCATGCTTGCGCGGCTTGCCGAAGCCTATATGCGCGGCGGTATTGTCGATGAGGCGGCGGTTCTGGCGGAAATCGAACCCTGTTTCATGGAAAAGGACGGTCGGCGAACGGATATCATTGTTCTGGCCTGTACGCATTATCCATTCCTCGTCAACCGGATGCGCAAGATGGCTCCATGGCCGGTTGACTGGATTGATACCTCGGAGGCTATCGCGCGCCGTGCCGTAAGCCTCATCGGTCCAAGTGTTCAAACAGAAGTGTTTGAACCCGACATTGCAAGGTTTACCGGGGGAAAACCTGATCCGGTAACGGCCAAGCTTCTGAGAGGCTTTGGTCTGACGGTGTAAACCGGAACAGCTCAATGCTGATAATTGTGTTTGCCCCAAGCGAACTTGGCCCGTTTTAGGATTATGGTGCCTTAACATAATCCATAAAATGGCTTCGAATTCGTTTATCTGTTCATTCATTGGCACTTGATATCTGTAGCCAAAAAACTGATATCGGGGCTAATATCATGAGTTTCATACGATCAGACCGCGGGAATTTTGCAATTATCTTTGCTCTCGCGCTTTTGCCTATCATGTTGGCAATAGGGATGGCGGTCGACTATTCGCAGCTGAGCAATTTGCGGTCCAAGGTCCAAAATGTGGCGGATGCATCAGCGCTCGCAGGTGCGCGTGAAGTTGATAAGACTTCAGATGAGCGAAAAGCCATTGCGAAAGATTATTTTCTGTCACAGATCAGCACCATTCCTGAAAATGCGGTAGCGGTAAGCCTCGTCGCGGACGATCTTACGGTCCAAATCGACTACGAGCACCCGACAAGTTTCATGGGGCTGTTAGGCGTCCAGAATATGGCGATTAACGTTGAGTCGATTGCCAATATCGGGGTCAGGGGCGTTGAGGTTGCACTGGTGCTCGATGTGAGCGGATCAATGAACGCGATGTTTCCGGATGGAACCAGCCGGATTTCACAGCTGAAAACCTCATCCAAATCACTGATCTCAAAAATTGAAGGTTCCGTCGGCAGCAAAGGCAAGATTTCAATTGTGCCCTTCACAATGAATGTCAATGTGGGAAAAGCCAATACCGACTTTGTGACCGGAAATACGAATCCCCTATTCGCAGGCACTGAATGGATGGGCTGTGTACAGGAGCGTGCTGCACCAAACCATATTGCAAATGATCCAGGCGCCAAGTTGCAGGCTTATATCTGGCCTCCAACTCCCGACGGCGGGATGTGCAAGAACAGCAGCAATGGAACCAATACTGGCTATGCCAATATGAATGAAGCGGCAGGCGCAGGGCTAACAAGCGCCCAGTTTGACGGACCAAACCGCAATTGTGTGCGCCATGAAATCATGCCCTTGAGCAACAATTATCCGGATCTGATTTCCAAGATTGATTCGCTTGACAGCCAGGGCAATGACGGAACCATTATAGCGCCAGGCATTACCTGGGGTTTGCGTACCTTGTCGCGTGAATGGCCGTTTACCGAGGGCGACCAGTGGAATTCGGGTACAGGAAAGGTATTGGTTGTGTTGACCGATGGTTCGCAGACAACCGAGGTCGAGTATCAGAACTCCCAGTGTCAGAATGCTTCCAACACGGTAACCCCGTTTTCATTTGATCCCAAGGATTTTGGCATGGGCGGCAAAAAGCTGACAGTCAATGGTCCCCATGACAACTGGACACCCTACGGATTTTACATGGATTCGGATCCGTTTTCAGAAGGGCTGTCCTCGGAAAGCGATTTGCCGAATTCCCTTAGCAATCTGTCGCTTGCAGCTTGCACCGAAGCGAAAAAGTCCTATTCGGGCAATGCCATCGAAATATTCACGATCGGCGTCAGCGACCAGACTGCTCCCGGCACGGAAATCTACAATGTACTTCACAATTGCGCATCCAAGCCTGAGAACCATTTCTTTGTTGAAAACGCGGCAGGACTTGAAGCTGCATTCGATGCAATAACAGGCAAGGTTACGGAATTGAGGTTGCGTAAATAGAAGCGGCAAGCAGTTCGCGGTCTCAATCGTTGTTCTGGCAGACTTTTGCTTGACAAAACAAAGCCGAGAGCCTATCCACACCCAAGTTCCGGGCCAAAAGCCCGGTTCTTTTTTTGACGTATCCCGTGATTTTCCTGGCAAAACGTGCGCTGGAATTTCTGTCGGCTGGTGAAAACGACCAGCAGAGGAGGGTGCGTTTCCTTCACCCGGTGTGTGAACACCGGCCTGTAACTTATTGAAAGGAAATGCTGTGAGCAAGCGTATCTCAGCCAAGTACAAAATTGACCGCCGTATGGGCGAAAACATCTGGGGCCGTCCAAAGTCACCAGTAAACAAGCGCGAATTCGGACCTGGCCAGCATGGTCAGCGCCGCAAGAACAAGCTGTCAGACTTCGGTTTGCAGCTTCGCGCCAAACAGAAATTGAAGGGCTATTACGGCTCAATCACCGAAAAACAGTTCCGCAAGATTTATGCCGAAGCTGCCCGTCTTCGTGGTGATACCGGTGAAAAACTTGTTGGTCTTCTCGAAAGCCGTCTGGACGCCATCGTCTACCGCGCCAAGTTCGTTGCAACCGTGTTTGCCGCCCGTCAGTTCGTCAACCACGGACATGTCAACGTAAACGGTCGCCGGGTCAACATTCCTTCTTACCGCTGCAAAGCCGGCGATGTAATCGAAGTGCGTGACCGCTCCAAACAATTGACACTGGTTCTTGAAGCCAGCCAGTTGGCAGAGCGTGATGTTCCTGACTACATGGAAGTCGATCACGGCAAGATGGTTGCGAAATATGTTCGCGTTCCTGTGCTTTCAGACATTCCTTATCCGGTTCAGATGGAACCAAACCTGATCGTCGAATTTTATTCGCGTTAATCGCGAGGAAATTGCGAAATTCTTCAAACGCCCGGTTATGCCGGGCGTTTTTGTTCGTGAAGTCGGCTAAATAAAGCCACCCGCGCAAAAGCGTTTTCTATCCTTGCAGGACACAAGCTGCCATGAAAATTACCGATCAGCTCCTTGCATTGCTGGTTACCTTCATCTGGGGAACCAATTTTGTTGCCATATCGATGGGCCTTGACGAACTGCAGCCTTTTGTTTTTGCTACGCTCAGATTTGTGCTGGTTGCCTTTCCCCTGGTGTTTTTCCTGCCGCGGCCAAATATTGAATGGAAATATCTGGTCGCCTATGGGGTGCTTATCGGGCTTGGGCAATTTGGACTTCTGTTTTGGGCGATCAGGGAAAATATTACTCCTGGCCTCGCGTCTCTTGTTGTTCAAACCCAGATTTTCTTCACAATCCTGATGTCGGTGTTGTTGTTTGATGAACGAGTGAAACCCATTCAGTGGCTCGCAATCGGCATCAGTTTTACCGGTCTTCTGGTGATTGCCGTATTTGCAGATGGCAAGACTACCATCACAGGTCTGCTGGTTGTCATTGGCGCTGCGATGGGATGGGCCGGGGGGAATCTGGTAGTCAAGAAATCACGGCCCCAGAACATGATTTCCTTTCTTGTCTGGGCCTCGGTTTTCTCCTCCATTCCGCTGGCGGTATTGAGCCTGATGTTCTCCGACATGGATACGATTTGGCAAGAGGTCAGCGATTTGAGCAACACCGGATGGGCGGTCGTTGTCTGGCAGGCAATCGGCAACAGCATCATAGGATACGGCCTTTGGAACCTGTTGTTGAACCGCTATCGTGCATCGGTTGTGACCCCATGGGCGCTGTTGATTCCGGTATTCGGGATCGCTTCATCCGCACTGTTGCTGGGCGAAGCCATGCCCTGGTGGAAATGGCTGGGTTCGGCGCTGATCATGGCAGGTCTTGCCGTCAACATTCTTTCCCAACGACGCCCTGCAACAAATCTGCCGCAACTATCCTGACTGCTAATACACGCTGGAGCATTGTGTTGCATTTGGGCAGGGCAGTGGTGTAAGTCATGCGCCATGAACGACATGACCCCCATTTCCAACGACGATGACTTGTCCGGCGGACATCCTGTTTTCGCCAATGCACCTTCGTCAGTTGAATTCAAGAAGCTGCGCAAGCGTCTGGTGCGGCAGGTGCGCGAGGCTGTCGAAAAATTCAACATGATTGAGCGTGCGCCATCGGGCAAAGGCGAGCGGCCAAAATGGCTGGTTGGAATTTCGGGCGGCAAGGATTCGTTCGGTCTTTTGGCGGTGCTGCTTGATCTGCAATGGCGCGGAGTTCTTCCGGTTGATTTGCTTGCATGCAATCTCGATCAGGGCCAGCCTAATTTTCCAAAACATGTTCTGCCGAACTATCTTACAAGTCTCGGCATCGAACATAGAATAGAATATCAGGACACCTATTCCATCGTGACTGAAAAAATTGCCGCGGGAAGCACGTATTGCTCGCTGTGTTCGCGGTTGCGGCGGGGCAATCTTTACCGGATAGCCAAGGAAGAGGGATGTGATGCCCTGGTGCTTGGGCATCACCGGGAAGATGTTCTTGGAAACTTTCCTGATGAACCTTTTTCATGGTGGCAGGCTCGCGGCCATGCCTCCCAAGCTGCTCAATGATGAGGGTGAAACATTCGTGCTTCGCCCGCTGGCCTTTGCTGCTGAGGATGATCTACAGAAGTTTTCCGACCATCTGCAGTTTCCCATTATTCCGTGTGATCTTTGTGGTAGCCAGGACGGACTACAACGCAATGTCATGAAACAGATGCTGAGCGATATTGAAGCCAGGATGCCCGGTCGCAAGGACACGATGATCCGTGCGCTGACCAATGTGCGGCCAAGCCATTTGATGGATAGCGGTCTGTTCGACTTTGCCAAACTGGTTAAATGAAATTTTCCAGCAGCATCTACCAATTCCGGTGAAAATCACCCGTGGTTGAATTTGATTGAAATTTACGCACAAATTTTAGCATTAAAATCAAATTGGCGTAATTTGAGGCAATGTTTGGCGTTTTTCACTGTTGAAACATTCGGCTATCCGGTTATGCTATAGTCTCATTTGCTTCAAGTTTTGAGAAGCGGGAGAGGGTGAGCGAGTATATGAGTTCAAATAACGGCGCAGCTGTGCGCTTTGATAAGGTACAGAAAAGTTATGATGGCGAGAACCTTGTTGTTAAGGAGCTTAATCTCGACATTGCGCCCGGCGAATTCCTGACAATGCTGGGGCCTTCGGGGTCCGGTAAAACCACTTGTCTGATGATGCTGGCAGGATTTGAACCCGCTACACGTGGCGAGATATTTCTCAACAACAAGCCGATCAACAATGTGCCGCCCTACAAACGCGGCATCGGGATGGTCTTTCAGAATTACGCTCTTTTCCCCCACATGAGCGTGGCCGAAAACCTGGCTTTCCCTTTGCAGATCCGCAAAATGAACAAGGCCGACCAGGAAACCAAAGTGAAACGAGCTTTGGAAATGGTTGAGCTTGGTGCTTTTGGTAATCGCAGGCCGTCTCAATTGTCCGGTGGCCAGCAGCAGCGCGTTGCCGTCGCAAGGGCGCTTGTGTTTGATCCCGAACTGGTTTTGATGGATGAGCCCCTCGGTGCGCTTGACAAGCAGCTGCGCGAGCAGATGCAGTATGAAATCAAGCACATCCACGAAAATCTGGGAGTAACGGTTGTTTATGTTACCCACGACCAGACCGAAGCCCTGACGATGTCAGACCGCGTCGCTGTGTTTCAGGATGGGAGAATTCAACAGTTATCGCCGCCTGATGCATTGTATGAAAGCCCGAAGAACTCGTTCGTGGCGCAGTTCATTGGCGAGAACAACAAACTCTCAGGAAAGGTCACGCAGATCAGCGATGACATCTGCGAAGTGACGCTTGATGATGGAACCAGGCTGAAAGCCGAAGCTGTCAATGTCAGCAAGGTAGGTGAGCGGACCACGATTTCGCTGCGTCCTGAGCGCATTGAATTTGACGATCCGAAGAAACAGGAAAATGTTGTATCGGGCGAAATCAGGGAGATCCTGTATCTTGGCGACCACCTGCGTGTGGTCATGTCGGTTGCGGGCAATCCTGAATTTATCGTGAAGGTTAGAAACCGCGGGCAAAAGCGTCCGCTGGCAGCCGGGCAGAAGGTCGATATCGGCTGGGCTGCACGAGACTGCAAGGCCTTGGATGCGGTAGCTGCTGAGGGCAAAGAGATTGTGCATTTCCAAACGGAGCGCATAATGATTGACTGGTCTTGACCGGTCACAACTTAAAGGGAGACTACAATACCGGCCCGACCTGGATGGGAAAAGCCTCTCGAATTTCGAGGATTCGTACGGAAAACGCCTGTTCGTGGAGATGGCGGAGACGGTGGAGGAATCGACCGAGGGTTACGTTGACTACACATGGCAGTGGAAGGACGATTCGACCCGGATCGTCCCCAAGCTCTCGTTCGTCAAGGGTTTCACGGCCTGGGGATGGATCGTCGGAACCGGGATCTACATCGAGGACGTCCAGATCGAATTGGCGGCGCTGGAACGGAAAATCATCAACCTCTCCATCGGCATCACCGTCATCATCTCACTGCTCCTGGCCTTCATCGCTTTCCAGAATCTCAGGGCCGAAAGCCGGCGGCAGCGGGCCGAACGCGAGCTCCATGACTCGCGGGAAAAATACAGGGCCCTTGTTGAATCCTCCACGGAAGGATTGATCATGGTGACGACCGGCCGGGAGGTCTTCTGCAATAAAACCCTCTACGCCATGCTCGGTTATCCCGAAAATACCCAGGATGAACCGCCGTTCACGCAACTCTTCCCCGAGCCGCCCCGGACGGACACCTTCGATTTCAGGCAATTCATGCCTGTTGCGGGCAGGGAATTGAAAATTGAACAGGTCGAGACGAAAATCAGGACCCGGAACGGCGGGGTTCTGGATGTCCTGATCGGAATTTCCCCCATCCACCTGGCCCGCACGGACGGCATCGTCCTGAGCGTGAAGGACATCAGCCGGCACAAGCAGATCGAAGATGCCCTCGACAGCAGCCAGGAAAAATACCAGGCCCTGACGAACCGGCTCTCCCTCGGCGTATTCCGGATCGCCTCCGTCCGGGAGGGGAAATTTCTCGAGGTCAACCCGGCCGCCGGGGCCATTCTGGGCGCCCCGGACAAAGACCGGCTTCTGGCCTCAAGTCTTTTCGAGTTTTTCGACGAAGCGCACGAGGGCAGAAAGTTCTTCGATGCGCTCTTAGGGCAGGGGATCGTCAGGGATTGGGCAGCCGCCGTCCGGCGTCTGGATGGAACGCGGGCCATCGTCTCCCTTTCAGCCGTTCTTGTCCGCGATAAACAGGGCCGGCCGCTGGCCTGCGACGGTTTGATGGAAGACGTCACCGAACAGAAACGAACGGACAGCGAAAACGAAAATTTGCTTTCAGATCTCCATTTGTCCGTCGTCCTGCTCGGCCAGCCCCTCCAACCGTTCGTGGAACCCGCCCCGTCGTGCGACATGCATTCCACGGTCGGGCAGGCCGTCGGTCTCATGGCGCGTGAGCGGCGGGATGCCGTTCTGGTCACCGCTTCCGGCGGTGCGGCGGTGGGAATCGTCACCGAAGGGGATGTCTGCGAACGGGTGCTGGCCAGACAGGGCAGCCTCGACGCCCCGGTTCACTCAGTGATGACGGCGCCGGTCATTTCCCTGCAAGGGACCTCTACGGTCATCGACGCGCTTCAGGTTTTTACCGAGAACGCCATCTCCCATGTGGCGGTCCGCGACGCCGCCGGCCGGCCGGCAGGACTCGTGCATGCGCGGGAGATCCAGGGGGCCTTTCACGCATCCTATCTCGCCTTTCTCCGGCGAATTGAAACCCTTCCTTCCCTGCGGGATTTACCGGGACAAACCGACCGGCTTCTGTTCCTGGTGAGGACGGTGATCGAAAGGGGGGCGGGCGTCGCGGACATCACCCGGTTGACGACCGCGATCTCCAGCGCGTTCACCCGGCGTATCGTCTCGCTGGCGATAGCCTATCTCGGCGAACCGCCGGTCCCCTTCGCCTTCATCGGACTCGGGAGCGACGGCCGGAAGGAGCAGACGCTCCGCACGGACCAGGACAACGCCATCGTGTACGCGGAACCGGCGCCGGAATCGGAAGAGGCCGCACGGGACTATTTCCTCCGTCTGGGGGAGCAGGTCTGCGGGGCACTGGACGCCGTCGGATACCGATTTTGCCCGGGCGGCGTCATGGCGAAGAATCCCCGATGGTGTCAGCCTCTGTCCGTATGGAAAAACCTTTTCACGGAATGGGTGACCACGGCGAATCCGCAGAATCTTCTCGAAGCCAAGATTTTCTTCGATTTCCGCCTGCTGTCCGGAAGCGGGGAGATCGTGGAGTCGCTCCAAGCTCATTTAAAGTCCCTGATCACTGGCAACCACGCCTTTTTCCTGTATCTTTCCGAGAGCGTTTTGAGATGGGAGCTTCCGGAGAATACGCAGAAGCTGAAAAACCCATTTGACATAAAAAAGGTTATCCTGCCGGTCGTGGACGGGGCCCGGCTTTACGCGTTGAGGCATGAAATTACGGCCACCCATACCCTGGAGCGGCTCTCCCTTTTGTATGAGGCGAATGTTTTCTCGAGGAAGTTCCACCAGGAAACCGTGGAGTTCTATTCCATGCTGATGCGAAAACGGTTCCAGCACCAGGCGCGTCAGCTGTCCGAGCGGCTTGCTCCGGACAACGAAGTCGATCCGGCGGAGTGCTCGGAGACCGAATTGATGGTACTCAAACGGGCCTTCGAACAGATCGGTCGATATCCGGGAGAAAATCAGCCTGGATTTCAAAGGAGTGATCAACCGGTAGACGGCCGGGTGTCCAGGGATTTGGACGGTTTGTTTCATCGGTTTCGATTATGAAAGGCGTGACAGCTAAGCCATGAAAAAGCTCAGGTTCAGGAAAATCGACGCATTCGCATCCGGAATTTCCGCCGGGAATCCCGCCGCGGTTGTTTATCTGGATCAACAAAATGATCTGTCCGAAGCAGAGAAACTGCGGATCGCGAAAGAGCTGAAGGGATGTGTCAGCGAAGTCGGATATGCCAGCCCCGGAACGGAAACGGATTACGAATTGCGCTATTATTCCTCGGAGCGGGAAGTGGCTTTCTGCGGTCATGCAACGATTGCCATTATGAATGACCTTGTCGCGAACAATGAAGCAATGCAATCGCGAACCGAATTGACAATTGCCACGCGGACTGCCCGGTTGGCGGTGGAGAACCGGTATCGGGACGAGAAGAGCGTTTATGTGTCAGCCCCGCCTCCCAAGTTTGCCGATAAAAAGATCGATCCGGCGGAAATCGCTTCGGCGTTGAACTGTCCGCTTGACACTCTGGATCAATCACATCCAATTCAGATTGTGAACGGCGGATTGGAGACATTGATCGTCCCGACGGCGGGGTTGGCGCCCATTCTCGATGTCTCTCCCGAGCCCCGGAAACTCAAGGAATTCTGCCTTGAGATGCAGGCAGACATTGTTCTTCTCTATTCGCGGGAAGTCGCATTTCCGGAGAGCCGGTATCGAACGCGCGTATTCGCGCCTGTGTTCGGATATCTGGAGGATCCCGCGACCGGATCCGGAAATTCGGCTTTCGGTTATTACCTTCTCGCGCAAGGACTGTGGCAGGGGGAGAAGATGCGGATCGAGCAAAACGGCTTTCGCGATACGCCGAATTTTGTCCGACTCTTTTCCCGCGGAGACGGCGGAAAAAATGCCCGTGTGTGGTTCGGAGGCGGCGCGATCGTGAGATTAGACGGTCAATACATCCTGGAATAGAATTTAAACGGAAGCAGCGGTCCGACTACCGCATGTGAGCGAGTCACGAGGCTGTAACTTCACTTCACGCGTACAGGGACTCCCATGGCATCAGACATTGAATTCGTCAAATTCATCGTCGATCAGATCGGAAATGCCGGCGCAATTTCATACAGGAAAATGTTCGGCGAATACGCGGTGTACTGCGACAAAAAAGTGATCGCATTGATCTGCGACAATCAGTTCTATGTCAAACCGACCGATTTCGGCAGGTCATTCCTGGAGCACGTCCTCGAATCGCCGCCTTATCCAGGCGCCAGGAATTACTTCCTGATCGAAGACCGCATCGATGACCGTGAATGGATGGCCGAACTCGTCCGGAGAACGGCAAGTGAGCTGCCGGAACCCAAAATGAAAAAGCCGGCGAAGAAACGAAACGTGAAAGAGACGAAAGTTAAAAACCCCGGTAAGAATAAAAAAAAGAAGAGCCTTAAAAGTCGACCCTGAAGCAGAGGAGCTATATTTTATAGACATCTTCTTCCGGGAGCCGGAGGGAAGAGAATCGTCTTGATTTCAATTGCCTGAGTCTATAAATTAAAATCAATAATTTAATCAGCCAACACCCGGTTAATATATTGAAGGGTTTCTATCATCCAAGCAGGGTTTTATTATTAAACGACTTAAGCGTTTAAGGAGATCTTCTGATGTTAGATTCCAGCCGGTTCCTGAGAATCCTCCGGGCAGCGTCAAGGGCTGCCATATTTTCCACGATCATCATCGGTCTTTCAACCGGAACACCGCTTTTCGCCCAACTTCCCACCGCGCAGGAAATCGCGGCGCAGATGACCATGGGATGGAACACCGGCAACAGCCTCGAGCCGCCGGGCGGAGAGACCTCCTGGGGAAACCCGAAAATCGACCAGGAACTCATCGACGCGGTCAGCGAAGCCGGATTCAACGTCATCCGCATCCCGGTTGCCTGGGACAGCCACGCTGATCAGTCGACCCTGCAGATCGAACCGACCTGGCTCGCGCGCGTGCAAGCCGTTGTTGATTACTGCTATGAGAACAACCTGTGGGTGATCCTGAACTGCCACTGGGACGGCGGCTGGCTGGAGAACAACGTCACCACGGACAAGCAGGAATCGGTCAACGAGAAGCAGGAATCCTACTGGACGCAGATTGCGGAATGGTTCCGGGATTACGACGAGCGCCTCCTTTTCGCGGGCGCGAACGAGCCCAACGTGGACAACGCAGGCCAGATGGCGGTTCTGATGACCTATCACCAGACCTTCATCGACGCGGTGCGCGCCACGGGCGGGAACAACGCGTCGCGCGTCCTGGTCATCCAGGGCCCGTCCACGGATATCGACAAGACCGTGAATCTGATGTCCGCCTGGCCCGTGGACGTCATCGACAACCGGCTCATGGCCGAGGTGCACTATTACACGCCGTGGCAATTCTGCGGCCTGACGCAGGACGAGAGCTGGGGAAGGATGTTCTGGTTCTGGGGGAAGGATTACCGTTCCACGACGCATCCGGACCGGAACGCCACATGGGGCGAGGAAAGCGCGTCGGACCAGTATTTTCAGAAGATCAAGACGAAATTCGTGGACAAGGGCATTCCCGTGATTTTGGGAGAATACGGCGTGGTCAAGCGTCTCTCCCTGACCGGCGAGGACCTGGACCTGCACGTGGCCTCACGGGAGCACTATTACCGGTACCGTCACCGCGTCCATGGTCCGTCACGGCCTGATTCCGGTCTACTGGGACGCCGGATACATCGGCAACAACACCATGACCCTGTTCAACCGGAACGACGGATCAGTCTATGACCAGGGCGCCCTGGACGCGCTGATGGAGGGTTACGCCTCGGCCACGTCGGTCCGCCTTGCGCGGGAACCGGGCCGCGGTACAGCGCCCTGCCGCGTAACCGCGTCGAGCCGGCCGGGATCATCCGTCACGGAGATTCGCCTGCACATGGCGGCCGCCGGAACCGCGGACACTCCGGATCTATAACGCGCTCGGGCAGACCGCGGCCCGTCTCGGAGAATTCCGCCTTGCGGCCGGTTCGAACCGCGTGCAATGGAACACCGCCGGACTGGCGGCAGGCGTGTATCTGCTCCACGTCCGCGCCGCCGGGCATACCGCGACCGGGAAGGTCCTGCTGGTGCGCTGATCGCGCACACCGGCCGCGAGCGGCTGTTCAAACAGGGGAAAAGACATCTGATGCAATGCCTCAAGTGCGGGGGAACGGATACATCCGTTTTGAGAGTGGATCACATTTACCCGATCCGGGTGCTCGGAATGCCGGCGTTCTGGAAATGGGTTTCAACGGGCATGGCCCGCGTTATCCTGGCGGCCGTGTTCTGCCTGTGCGCATGCATCCTCGCGTTCTCGCTGGTTCTGTTCAGCAGGGGAGCCGACCTCGCGGCGACCCTTTGTGTGATTCTGTTCCTGTTCGCGTCCTCCGTTTTCATCCGGTGCGCGGGCGCATTGAAACACTACCAACGGAAGATGTTTCTTCGATGCGGCTCCTGCGGACTCGAATGGTCCCCTCCGGAACTGTGAGTTTGACTTTTAGCCCGCCTTGCGGCTGAACATTGATTCCGAAAGGTTGACGCATCGATGAATGAACGAGTGCGGTTTTCCATTCCAATCCTGATCCTGGCAGTCGCGCTCCTGCAGACTCCGGAATCATCCGGCAGGCCGGCGGAAGCGGATCATCTGAAACCGTCTCCCTGGCACCTGTCCCTCCAGTACCTCGGCGTGACTCTGCATCCGCACGGAGGGAACACGCCCGAGGTGTATCCCCTGAAACTCGATAAAAAAGCGTACCTCGTGCTGTCCGTCGGCGCGGCTGCCAACGCGGACTACAGGCTGAACGACAGGTTCTTCTTCCGCTTCACCTCTTCGTTCTATCGCGACTGCGCCTTCGTCAACGCCGGATGCCTGCACATGGGGCCCCGGATCCAGGGCTATTGGAGGGGAAACGGGTTCAATGTCGGCATAGGCCCCATCCTGAGTTACCGGCGAGACTGGCACCGGTTCAAAGGATACGTGGACGACGAGTTTTACGGAGACCGCGTGTGGAAGGGATGGCAGTACAGGCTGTTCATGACCGCGCTCGAGCTGGAATACCTCCGCCGTATCACCGACCGGACGGAACTGCAGTGGTCGCTCATACCCGGAGCGCCGCTGGTCGTCACGTCCCTGTTCGGAGTGCGGTTCAGGCTGGGAGGATAAATTCGGATGCTACTTCTAAAACCTCCCGCGGGTTTGTACCAACCCGCGGGAGGCTGATGACCAGGTCACGGACAGCGTGCAATCGAGGGCATCAAATGGCCGGCGATCCCGAACCCAAGGCCCGCATCGTGTACTTCAGTCACGGCGGGGGACCCCTGCCCATCCTGGGCGACGCCTCCCACCGGGCCATGATCGATTTCATGAAGGCCCTGCCGGCCCGTCTCCCCAGGCCGGAACTCATCCTGGTGATCAGCGCCCACTGGGAGGAGAAGGAAGCGACTCTGCTCGGCGCTAAAAATCCGGAAATGTTCTACGATTACTACGGGTTTCCGGACGCCGCCTACGAGATCACCTACCCGGCGCCTGGCAGTCCGGCCGACGCGGAAAGGATCGCGGGCATTCTGAAGCGGAACGGCGTCGCTTCGGCCGTCAACGGCAAACGCGGTTTCGACCACGGTCTTTTCATCCCGCTGAAGATGATGTTCCCTGAAGCCGATATTCCCTGTCTCCAGCTTTCCCTTATTCGGGGCCTCGACCCGGCCGGCCATCTCGCGATGGGGAAGGCCCTGGCGGCGCTCTCGAACGAAAACACGCTGGTCGTGGGTTCCGGATTTTCCTTCCATAATATCTCCGCGTTCGACTGGCAGGGAGAGAACAGTCCGGATCCGGCCAATGACGTTTTCCAGGACTGGCTCATCGAAACCTGCGCGGGCCCGCTGAATCCATCCGAACGCGAGACCCGCCTGACGGAATGGGAGAAGGCGCCCTCGGCTCGATACTGCCACCCCCGCGAGGAACACCTGCTTCCCCTGCATGTCTGCGCCGGCATGGCCGGCAAACCAGGCCGCGTCGTATTCGACGACCGGATTCTAGGCAAGCGCGCGGTCGCGTTTCTGTGGTGAGCCGCGGGCTTACCGGAGACTGATCGATCAGCAAACCCCGGCCGCCTGTCGGGCCTGGGGATCCGGAAAGGGCCGGCACCCAGGCCGCCGGGGACATCAGGGCCAAGTGCGATTGTTCAGCCGTTCATTCATTCGCCAAATTCAAGCACGGGAGAGAGAGCATGAAGACAAAATCCGCGGTCCTGTTGATATGCGGGACGCTGTTTTGTTCCGGTATTGTTCATGATGTCCAAGCCCAGTCCCATGCCGCCATACTCTCCCTGCTGATCTCAACGTCGCCGGAAGCAAACGCCATGGGCGAGACTTACGGGAATACCTTCAGGACCTCTCCCATGGGGAGCCGCTACAACCCGGCGGGCGCGGGACTGTTCGCCGAGGATAATTTCTTCGGGTATTCCTCATACCCGGAAAAAACCGCATGGCTTTCATCTTTAGTCGACGGGCTGAGTATTGACGCGGAATCCATGGCCTTCGGCGTCAATCTCGCCCGGTTCACCCGCATTCCCGTATCCGTGGGCCTGTCCACGCACCGGATGAAATACGACATGATGTCCGACCTGGACGAGAACAATGTCCATTCCGAGGGTGAATACCATCTGGGAGACGCCTGGGAGGAAATAAAGGGGACGACGCTGGCTTTCGCGTACGATGGCGCGGTCCGAGCCGCGATAGGGATGACCTGGAAAATAAACAAGTCGCATACTGAATTCATCGGCGCAGGACTCGATACTTCCCGTTTTTATGAAACGGAGGCGGACGTCCGCGATTACGGCTTCATCGTCGAAGCGCCGCTCCTGGAACTCCTGCTAAAAAGGAAGAACGTCGGTTCCGGTACCGGCCGCCCCTGGCGCCCGTTTCTGCATGCTGGGCTTTACGTGACCGAGGCCAATGTCGGCGAAAAGGTGCATTACCCGGAACTTCAGGCTGAGGATTTACTGCCCCGGCGGCTGTCCGTGGGCATGCAGTGGAACGCGGGCCTGCGGTACAAGGGGAAGAGGGAAGGTTTTAATATCATCGCCCTGCATTGGTCGCGCGAAGTGGAGGACGAATTGATCCGGCATAAAAAGGACTTTTCAGTGGAATACACCACTGTATTCAACGATATCAAGCCCTGGGAACATGTCTTCATGGGTCATGCCGACAAATCGGTTACCGTCAAAAGCGGATTGGAACTGAATCTGGCGGATTTTTATTTTATCCGGGAGGGCCGGTATGAGGACAGGGGCGGCGCACTTGTTTTTAATACGGAAGGATGGGGCATCGATTACACTCAGCCGTTCCGGATTCTGTCCGAGTTGATGGGATGGAACGATCATCTTGCCGTGCGCCTTATCACCTGCATCCGGTTCGAGACGCATTACGCCAGATACGGATCGGAATCCTATACACTGCGGGGAACGGAATTCAAGTCGCATGTGGTCCGGCTCAACAATTTTCCGATTGGGGATGTTTTCTGAGGTATTGAAACCGTTCTGTGTTCCGGGGCAGAGACCTTGGGACCATAATGAAAACGCCCCGGGGTAGAACCCCGGGGCGATCTCCTCTGAGATGAGAAGTGCCCGGCACCTGAGAGGTGCCGGGCACTTCTGCGGTCAGAATGACTCTCAGCCGCCCGCCGCCTTGATTTCATCCCAGACTTTCACGTATTTCGCGTTGTCCGCGCCCAGGTCGAGGATGATCTCGCCCTTGGCGAGCGCCTCCGGACTGGGGAACACGCCCGGATCCGACTTGATCGAATCGCCGAGCAGGGTGTAGCTCGAAGAATTCGGGCACAGGTACAGGATGAATTCAGTGTTGGCCGCGGCCACGTCCGGCTGGTGCAGAAAATTGATGAAGGCATGGGCCAGTTCCGCCTGTTTGGCCGACTTGAGGATCACGAGGTCGTCGCACGACAGCGAAAAGCCCTCCTTCGGGAGCATGAAGCCGACCTGGTCATTCTCCTCGCGGACCTTCAGGATGTCGCCGCTGTATCCGTGGACGAGGAGGAATTCGCTCGAGGCCAGGCCGATTTTGTACTGTTCATTGTCGAATTTGGCGATGTTTTTCTTCCAGCGGATGACCGTGTCGCGCGCCTCGGCCAGCTGTTTTTCGTCAACGGTGTTCAGGCTGTAGCCGAGCGACTTGAGCGCCGCGCCCACGGTCTCGCGCATGTCGTTGAGTACGGTCATGCGGCCGTGCAGATCGCCCCGGTCCAGCATCTTCCAGGTCGGTTCGGCGTCCTTCACCCGGTCCGCCAGGAAGCCGATTCCCGCGTAGGTGATCATGTACGGGACGCTGTGGTCCATTCGGCGGTCCACGGCGATTCTGAGGAAGGCGGTGTCCACGTGCTTCAGGTTGGGCAGACGGGAATGGTCCAGTTCCAGGAGCATGCCCTGGTCGTTCATGATCTTGACCATGTAACTGCTGGGCGTGACGATATCGTACCCGGAGGCGCCGGCCTTGAGCTTGGCGTACATGGCTTCATTGCTTTCGAAAGTGTCGATGACGATGCGGCAGCCGTTCTCCTTCTCGAAGCGGCCGATGAGGTCGGGCCGGATGTAGTCGGCCCAGGTGTAAACCTGCAGGGTTTTCACGCCGGATCGGCAGCCCGCCAGAAGCGCGAGCAGCGGCAGCAGAACGATTGCCTTTTTCATTTCGCCTTTTCCTCTTTCGTCATGAGATGTTGGCTGGCCCAGACCAGCAGGAAGGTGACGGACAGCAGAAGGGTCGACAGCGCGTTGAGCAGTGCGGGCGACCCGAACTTGATCATGCTGTAGATGCGGATCGGGAGCGTGGTGGATCCCGGGCCCGCTACAAAGAAGGAGATGACGAAATCGTCGAACGAGAGCGTCATCGCCAGAAGCGCGCCCGAGGCGATTCCCGGCGCGAGCATGGGCGCGAGGACGCGGCGGGCCGTCACCCACGCGTTCGCGCCGAGATCCTGCGCCGCCTCGATGACCGAGAAGTCGAAGTCCTGCAGGCGGGCGAGCACCACCATGGCGACATAGCTGATGCAGAAGGTGACATGCGCCAGAAAAATCGTGAACAGGCCGAGCCGAATCCCGGCGGCCACGAAGGTCAGCAGGAGGCTCATGCCCATCAGGATTTCGGGGACGACCAGGGGCGTGTAGATCAGCGTGAAGTGCCACCGCTGAAGGGCCGACCGGTACCGGTGGAGCGCGAAAGCGGCGAGGGTGCCGAGCACGCAGGAGACCAGGGTCGCGGACAAGGCGATGAGGACGGTGTTTTCGAGCGCGTGGAGGACCTCGCGCTGGCCGGCCAGTTTCGCGTACCAGCGCAGGGAGAACCCCTCCCATCGGCCGCCGTACGCGGAGGCGTTGAAGGAGTTGACGACCAGCACCGCGATCGGCAGGTAGAAGAAAACCAGCACCGCGGCCGTGACCGCCATGGGGAAACGGCTCCGCTTCATACGATGTCCTTGAAAATGGATCCGCCGCCGCCCGTTTCGCGCTTCCGCTGAGACATCACCACCCAGATCATGGGAATCAGGACGGCCAGGGTCAGGATCGCCGACAATCCGCTCGCGTGCGGCAGGTTCCGGTCCGAAAAGGTCCGCTGGGCGATTTTATTGCCGAGCATTTCGCTGTTGGGACCGCCGACGACGTCCGGGATGACGTAAGACCCCAGGCACGGGATCAGGACGACCAGGATGGAGGTGAAGAGCGCGCGGCTGATGCCCGGAATGAAAACGCGGAAGAAGGCCCCGGTCGGACTGGCGCCGAGGTCGCGGGCCGCCTCGATCAGGTGGAAGTCGAACTTTTCGGCGGCCGCGAAGACCGGCAGAATGGCGAACGGCAGGGACGTGTACACCATCACCAGGAGCACGGCCCCGGGTGTGTACAGCAGGGAGGTGTCGGCTTGCGCCAGTCCCAGCAGGACCAGGCCGCGCTTGATCAGGCCCTCGGGATGCAGGAGCACCTTCCAGGCGAAGATGCGGACGAGAAAGCTCGTCATGAACGGAATGATCACCAGGAGCATCAGCGTGTTCCGGAACCGGCGGTCGGCTCGCGCCATGCAGTAGCCGGTCGGCACGGCCAGGGCCAGGCAGAGCGCCGTGGTCAGGCCGCTGAGCCACGCGGTGCGCCAGAGAATGGCCGGATAATTCGGGTTGCCGAGGCTGAACAGCGTCCGGAGGGTCCAGCCGGACCCGATGCCCCCGTACGGATCGGACGGCTTGAACATGATCATGAAGACCAGGAAGGTCGGGATCACGAACAGCAGAATCAGCCACGTGAAGGTCGGGGCGGTGACCGCCCATTCGCCGCTTTTCCGGCCGCCGGTCAAGGCGCCGCCTGTGACGGCTCCGCCGTCTCGGGTGAGAGGCTGATCAGGCTCTCGTCGGCCTCGCTGTACCGTTCCAGCATGAACCCGTCATCCGCGTGCCACCAGACCCAGACGTCGTCGTTCCAGCGGATCGGCTCCTCGTCCAGAAAGAAGCGTGCGTGCTGGCGGGTGATGGAAATCTTGTGCCCCTCCGCCTGAACCCAGTACTTGGTCGTCCCGCCGAGATAGATGATGTCCTCCACGCGGCCCCGGACGAGGTTGTGCTTGGGGCTCAACTCCGGCCGGTTCCGGCCGATGTGGAATTTTTCGGGCCGTATGCTCAGGAACACCGGATTGCCCGCGGAAATTTTCTTGTCGTTGAAACACACCAGGTCGGCGAATCCCGCGATGTTCAGCCGGGAGTACTCATCGCCCACGAGCTCCAGCACCTGGCCTTCAAAAAAGTTGGTGTCGCCGATGAAGGCGGCGACGAAACTGCTCCGGGGCGCCTCGTAGATCTCGGCGGGTTTCCCCACCTGCTCGATCCGTCCGTTGTTCATCACCGCGATCCGGTCGCTCAGGCTCATGGCCTCGCCCTGGTCATGCGTCACGTAGATGAAAGTGATGCCGACCTGGTCGTGGATGAGGTCCAGTTCCATGAGCATTTTCTGGCGGAGTTTCAGGTCCAATGCCGCCAGCGGCTCGTCCAGCAGGAGCACCTGGGGCTTCAGGATCAGGGCGCGGCCCACGGCCACGCGCTGTTTCTGCCCGCCGCTCAGGAGCGCGGGTTTCTTGTCCGCCTGGGATTCGAGCTGAACCAGGCCCAGCATCCGGTCGACGGCTTCGTCGATCTGTTTCCGGGGCATTTTCTTCTGCACCTGGAGGCCGAAGGCGATGTTCTGCCTCACGGTGAGGTGGGGGAACAGGGCGTAATTCTGGAAGATCGTGTTGACGGTGCGCTTGTGCGGGGGAAGATCCGTGATGTCCCGGCCGTCGAGCCGGATGCGGCCGCGGTCGGGCCGCTCGAATCCGGCCAGCATCCGGAGCAAAGTCGTTTTGCCGCATCCGCTCGGCCCGAGAAGGGAATAGAATTCGCCCTTGCGGATCGACAAGGTGACGCGGTCCACGGCGCGGATGTTCCGGTAGTGCTTGGAAACGTCCTCGATTTCGACGAATTCCATCGTCAGCCGGCTTTCCGGCAGAACCGTCCGAAAAGCAGGACCGGGCCGCGGCGCGGCAGAAGATCGGCTGAACGCAGCCGGATAGTCATGGTCGCGGCCGTCTTCCGCATCAGTATTCCATGCCGATTGTCAGGCCGAAACCGGTGTTGCGGCTGTTGTACGCATCCCTCAGGCGGTTGTCGAGGGTCTTGGTCAGCAGGAGGTAAGGCTGAAAATAGAGCCCGTTGTCCAGGGACCAGGTCAGGCGGCCTTCCCAGGAGGCGAAATTGAGCGCGGAACGGGAGAGACCCGCATAGGCCTCATTGAATTTACTGAATCCGGTCCCCAGTTTCAGCGCGGTGGAGAGGGAGAACGGCGGTTGTATTTCCGTCTCGTAAGACACGCCCTGTTCCATGTGAACGGCGCCCGCGTATTCGATCACATCCACCGCCACTGACGCGGTGACCTTGAAGGCGCCGATCGGGACTCCGACGGTGCCGATCCATTCGCCTGTCGCGGGCACGTCCGGCTGATGTATATAGTGATAGTAATCGAAGGCATTCTCGATCGTCAGGCCTTTCAGCTCGAACGCGTGCGTCAGAATGAAGTTGATCTCGTGCCTGCGGGGCGAGATGTCCTTTTCCGAGGTTGTGACGGTGCTCCAGAATTCAAGGGTGAAATCCCTGACCGTCACCCAGACGTCGGGCTGGATGACCAGGTTTTCGTAGCAGGGGATGCCGCGCCAGATGTAATTGTCGCCGGCATTGAGCTCCCATCCGGCGCTCCAGATCGATTCCTCGGCGGATGCCGTATCCGGTTGTGCCGGCGCGGCCGCACCGTCGAGCGCCAGAATCAGGGCCAAAGGCAGGACCAGGAGGGCGGTCTTTTTCATCGCAGGTTTTCCTTCCTTGAATGGGGGTTTTATTTTAAATGCATCAGGGGAAGCGGTTTCAGCCGGAAAAGGCCGAAGGATCGGCGCCGTTATTGAAGCTCCCAACCGTCCCGCGAAGCGGGATCAGGCCATCGTATGCCTTCGGGTTCAATACAAGCCGCGGGGAGCTTCAATCCGGGGGAAAAATAACAACAATTTCAAGCGATTGCAAGCCCTATTCATGCTCGATCTTACCCTGTCTCCGCCTCAGGGCTCCGGCGACAGAAGTGAAGCCGGATCGCGGCTGGATCCGAGAAAAGCACCGGGCTGGATTACCCTTGATTTCATGCCGCGGTATGTCTAATTTACCCAAAGAGCAGATTCGGCAAGGGACCGAGGCATCGGAATAGAACAGCCCGGTTCGAAGGCTCTGCGTGATTTGGTTAAAAAAATGCAAATATTGGTTTTTTTTTTATCCTCTGGGTGTTTATCATATCTTCTGTTGTCCGGGTCGGAATCCGATTTGTAACAAGATGTAACGCCTTGTGAACCAGCCGTTTATCAATCAATCCAAGAAACCGCTGAATGAATTGTAACAGGATATATATACTGCATTCCGGCCGGCCTAACGGCTTATGCGATTAAGTAAACTGTTTATCCTGTCTCGTTTTTCAACCGATGATTGAACCAGGAGTGTCCATGAAGAAAATGTCCGTTCTTCTGCCCGCTGTCCTTGCGATCAGCCTCAACGCATGGGCCCAGACCCCTGTCCGGATCGCGCCCGCGGGTTTCGATTCCCTGCGGCTGGACATTCCCCACGGCCGAATCGATACGGTGTCCTACCCGTCCGCGACAGTCGGTACGACGCGCAGGGCGCTCCTCTACACGCCTCCGGGATTCCCCGAACACGGAAAGTATCCCGTTCTTTATCTCCTGCACGGCATCGGCGGCGACGAAAAGGAATGGCTGAACGGCGGCAGGCCGCAGGTCATACTGGATAACCTGATCGCTGAGGGGAAAGCCGTTCCCATGATCGTCGTGATGCCGAACGGCAGGGCCATGAAAGACGACAGCCCGGGTGCGAATATCTTCTCTCCCGAGAAGGTGCAGGCATTTTCGACCTTCGAGAGAGACCTGCTGGACGACCTGATCCCCTTCATCGAAAAAACCTATCCTGTTCATGCGGACCGGGAAAACCGGGCCATCGCGGGATTGTCCATGGGCGGCGGCCAGTCGCTGAATTTCGGTCTCGGAAACCTGGATCGGTTCGCCTGGGTGGGCGGTTTCTCGTCCGCGCCAAACACGAAAACGCCGGAGGAGCTGATTCCGGATCCCGCGGAAACGGCCGCGAAACTGAAACTGCTCTGGATATCGTGCGGAGATGCGGACAATCTGATCCGCTTCAGCCGGCGGCTCCATGATTATTGCGAAACGCATCAGGTTCCGCATGTCTGGTCCGTCGAACCGGGCGTGCACGATTTCAAGGTGTGGAAAAACGGCCTGTACCAGTTCGCGGGCCGGCTCTTCAAGTAGTGGCAGGCGGAAAACCAATCCAAAAAGGCGGACTCATCATGAAGAGAATGATCGTACTCGCGCTCATGTTCCTGCTGCAGGTTTCCCTGGCGCAAGCCGGCAAGCCGGAGAATGATGCGATCCACAGCCCGAACGGAAAAATCGCGGTTCACGTCCGCCTTGCCGAAGGCGGAGTCCCGGTTTACACGGTCTCCCATTCGGGATCGGTCGTTCTGAAACCGTCACGGCTGGGGGTTCTGCGGCTCGACGGGGATTTTACTGCCGGCCTGGCCGTTGATTCGGTTTCCGCGCCTGCCGCGGTGTCCGACCGGTATACGCTGACGCACGGCAAGCGGCTCGACTGCTCCTATGCGGCCAACCGGCGCGTCTTTCACCTGAAGAACGGCCAGGGAAAGCCGATGCAGGTCGTCTTTCAGGTGTCGAATGACGGCGTCGCCTTCAGGTACCATTTTCCGGGTCAGACGGATTCGGCTGTCCGTATCCTCCGCGAAACCACTTCCTTTCATTTCGATCTTTCCGCGAAAGCTTTTCTCCAGCACTGCCCGGACGCCAGGACGGGATGGAATTTTTCCCAGCCGTCCTACGAGGAATACTATCAGCGGGACATCCCGGTCGGAACGGCGTCGCCGGACCAGGCGGGATGGGTGATGCCCGCGCTTTTCCATTCCGGAAAAATCTGGATCAGCCTCACGGAAACCGCGGTGGACACGAATTACTGCGGAACGCGGCTGAGTCAGCTGTCCCCGGACGGCGAATACACCGTCCAATTTCCCCAGCCGCAGGAATGCCGCGGAAACGAACCGGCCTTGCCGCAATCGGTCCTGCCCTGGTCCACGCCCTGGCGCGTGATCGCGGTCTCCGAGGGTCTCGCGGGCCTGGTGGAATCCACACTGGGAACGGACCTCGCGATTCCGGCCCGAACCGACGTCTCGGCATGGCTGAAGCCCGGTCTGGCCTCGTGGAGCTGGGTCATCCTGAAGGACGACTCCACGGTTTTCGGCTGTCAGAAACGGTTCATTGATTTCGCAGCGGACATGAAATGGCGGTACTGCCTCATCGACGCTTTCTGGGATTCGAAAATCGGATACGAGAAGATGAAGGAACTGGCGGATTACGCAGCGACGCGAAACGTGAAGATTCTGCTCTGGTACAACTCGGCCGGAGACTGGAACACGACGCCGCTCACGCCGCGCGACAAGATGCTGACGAGAGAATCGAGACGGTCCGAGTTCGGGAAGCTGAAGGACATGGGCATCGCCGGAATCAAGATCGATTTCTTCGGCGGCGACGGCCAGTCCATGATGAAGTACTATCAGAACATCCTGATCGACGCGGCTGCGTTCGGCCTTGCGGTCAATTTTCACGGTTCGACCTATCCCAGGGGATGGGTGAGGACCTACCCGAACCTCGTCAGCATGGAGGGGATCAAGGGGGAGGAATACGTCACCTTCGGCCAGTTTTTCGCGGACCAGCAGCCCTCACACTGCACGATGCTTCCGTTCACCCGGAACCTGTTCGATCCCATGGACTTCACGCCCGTGAACTTTTCCGGCATACCGAACATCAAGCGCAGGACGACGGGCGGGTTCGAGGCGGCCTCGGCCGTGCTCTTCATCTCTGGCATTCAGCACATCGCCGAGACGCCGGAAGGCATGGCGGGTCAGAAGGAATTCGTCCGCGCATACATGCGGTCCCTTCCGGAAACCTGGGATGATGTGAAATTCATCGACGGGGTTCCGGGTGAATACGTCGTCCTGGCCAGAAAAAAGGGAAATCGGTGGTTCATCGCGGGAATCAACGGGGAGAACAAGGAACGGACGATATCCTTCCGGTTCCCTGTGCCGGGCGGTTCCCCAAAGGCGAAGCTGATCACGGATTCCGCGGATTCGGGCGGAATGATCGAGAAGCCCATCAGCCTGAAGGCGCCGGTTGAACTGACACTGCGGCCGCACGGCGGATTCGTCATACGGACATTCTGACCGTCCGGATCATCAGATCATGATGCATAGGAGACCGAGATGAAAAAGGCCATTCTGTTTGCCGCGTGCCTGGTTCTGGCGGTTCAGATCAAAGCGCAGATCCTGCCCTATCAGAATCCGGATCTGAGCCCTGAGGCGAGGGCCGCGGATCTGACCGGCCGTCTGACGCTCGATGAAAAAGCGCTTCTGATGTGCGACGTGTCCGAGGCCGTCCCCAGGCTGGGCATCGCGAAGTTTCACTGGTGGAGCGAGGCCCTGCACGGCCTGGCCAACAACGACAGCGTCACGGTATTCCCCCAGCCCATCGCGATGGCGGCCTCTTTCGACGACGCGCTGGTTCTTCGGGTTTTCAGCGCCGTGTCGGACGAGGTCCGCGCGAAATATCAGGAAATGAAGCGGCGGGGCCAGGAAAACCGCCGTTTCCTGGGACTCTCCGTGTGGACGCCCAATATCAACATTTTCCGCGATCCGCGATGGGGACGGGGCCAGGAAACCTACGGAGAAGATCCGTACCTGATGACCCGGATGGGGCTTTCCGTGGTCCGGGGCCTTCAGGGGCCGTCCGACTCCAGGTACAGAAAACTCCTGGCCTGCGCCAAGCACTACGCAGTCCACTCCGGGCCCGAATGGAGCCGACACACGCTCAACGTCAACAACGTCGATCCGCGGGATCTCAGGGAAACCTACCTGCCTGCGTTCCAGGCGCTCGTTCAGAATGCGGGCGTGCGGGAGGTGATGTGCGCCTACCAGCGGCTGGACGACGAGCCCTGCTGCGGGAGCACCCGGCTTCTCCAGAGGATTCTTCGGGACGAGTGGGGATTCAAGTATCTGGTGGTGTCCGACTGCGGCGCCATATCCGATTTCTACACCAGCCACAAGACATCGTCGGACACGGTGCACGCGGCAGCCAGAGGCGTTCTGGCGGGAACGGATGTCGACTGCGCCAGCCCCTCCTACCGTCAGATTCCGCAGGCGGTGAAGCGGGAATTACTCGACGAAGCGGACGTCGACCGCAGTCTGAAGCGGATTCTGGCCGGACGCTTCGAACTGGGGGAGATGGACGCCGATTCTCTCGTGCCCTGGACGAAGATTCCGTATTCGGTCATGAATTGCGAGGCGCATCAGAAACTCAGCCTGGATATGGCGAGAGAAACGATGACCCTTCTGCAGAACCGGGGTAACATCCTCCCGCTGAAAAAATCCGTCCGGAAACTGGCCGTGATCGGCCCGAACGCGGACAACGGCCGCATGCTGTGGGGCAATTACAACGGCACGCCGGTGAGGACCGTCACCATTCTGGAAGGCATCAAGGCCAAACTTCCTGCTGAAACGGTGGTCTATGAACGGGGTTGCGACCTGACGGAAAAGATGATTGTCGAATCCGTGATCAGCGCATGCGCCATAGATGGAAAGCCCGGTATCCGGGCGACCTACTGGAACAACCGGGAATTCAGCGGCACCCCCGCGGCGGTCGAGTGGATCGACCATCCCATCCAGCTGACCACGGACGGGGCGTATGCATTCAGCCCGGGCGTGAATCTGCAGGGATTCACAGGGAAATACGAAACGGTTTTCACGCCCGCGGAGTCCGGGGAGATTGTATTCAAGATGGAGGCCCGGGGCGGGCTTGAGATTCTCGTCAACGCGGATACCCTCTATAAGAACAGAAGGTGGGGATCACGTTTCAACCGGGTTGCCCTGGCGGTCGAAAAAGGCAAATCGTACCGGATCGAGGCCAATTTCAGGCAATTGCGCACCTGGCCTGCCAGTCTGACCCTGAATTTCGGCATTGAAAAGCCGGTCCGGTTCGACAGCCTGGTCGAGAAACTCAGGGGAATCGACGTGGTCGTATTCGCGGGCGGCATTTCCTCCATGCTGGAAGGGGAGCAGATGCCGGTGGAACTGCCCGGTTTCAAGGGCGGGGACCGCACGGATATCGAGCTTCCGGAAATTCAGCGGGACTGCATCAAAGCGCTGAAAGCCGCGGGCAAGAAAGTTGTTTTCGTGAACTGCTCGGGGTCCGCCATTGGGCTGGTTCCGGAAACGCAGACCTGTGACGCCATACTCCAGGCCTGGTATCCGGGCGAATCGGGCGGCACGGCTGTGGCCGACGTGCTGTTCGGCGACACCAATCCGTCGGGCAAACTGCCGGTCACCTTCTATAAGAACGTCGGGCAATTGTCCGATTTCGAGGATTATTCCATGAAGGGCCGCACGTACCGGTTCATGTCCGATGCCCTGTTCCCGTTCGGGTTCGGCCTGAGCTATACAACCTTCTCGATCGGAGAGGCCCGGATCAGCGGAACCGAAATCCGCACCGCCGAAAGCGTCGAACTGACGGTTCCCGTGACCAACACCGGCAAGCGGGACGGAACCGAGATCGTCCAGGTATACATCCGCAAGGGGAATGACACGGACGGGCCGCTGAAAACCCTGAGAGGATTCCAGCGCATCGACGTGAAAGCCGGAAAGAAAGGCATGGCGGTCATCGAATTGCCGTTCCGCGCGTTCGAGTTCTACGACAGGGCCGGCCGCGAAATGACCGTGACGCCCGGGCCGTACGAGATCTTTTACGGCAACAGCTCGGACGCGAAGGACCTGAAAATGGCCCGGGTCACCATTCTGTAAGCCGAACCCGGATCGGAGTCCCGCGGACCGCGGCCTGATCCGGTGTCCGAACCTTTATCGGGGATGACGCCATGCACAAGCGAATTCCGGCAATCCTGCTGCTCGCGGCTGCGGCCGCGGCCGCACAAACGGGCACCTACACCGAAACCGCGGCCGGCATCCAGGCCACGGTGGCTTCCATGGACGTGGAGATCCGGTTTGTCGATCCGTCCACGGTTCGTGTCGTAAAAACGCCGGCAGGCCGGGTTTTCTCCTCCAGGAGTTTTTCCGTGATCCGGGAGCCGGAAGAGACGCCCCTCCGGGTCCGGAGGGACGACCAGCAGGTTTCGGTGCGGAGCGAAAACCTGCAGGTGCGGCTCGACCTCGGGGACGGAACGGTCTCCTTTCAGGACGCGGCGGGCGGACCGCTTTTCCGGGAGAAGCCCTCCGGCGCCGCGTTCGAGGATTTCGACGATGCGGGCCGGAAGACGCTCCGCGTCAGCCAGTCCTTCGTGCTCGGAAAGGACGAGCCCATTTACGGCCTGGGCCAGCAGCAGCAGGGACGAATGGTCCAGAGGAACCTGAAGCTGCACATGGTGCAGAACAACACCGAGGACTTCGTTCCGTTCTTCCTGTCGGTGAGGGGATACGGCGTGTACTGGGACAACCCCTCGCCCACGGTGTTCGAGGACGGGCCCGCGGAGACGTCCTTCCGCTCCGAGGTGGGGGAGGGCATCGACTATTACTTCATGAACGGCGGCAGCGCGGACGGCGTGATCGCGGCCATGCGCGAACTGACCGGCCAGGCGCCGATGTTCCCCCTGTGGACGTACGGATACTGGCAGAGCAAGGAGCGGTACAGGAGCCAGGACGAACTGGTCGGCGTGGTCCGGAAATACCGCGATCTCGGCGTTCCGTTGGACGGCATCATCCAGGACTGGCAGTACTGGGGCAACAATTACCTGTGGAACGCCATGGAATTCCTGAACCCGGAATTCCCGGATCCGAAACGGATGGTGGACGACATCCACGGCCTGAGTGCGCACGTCATCATCTCCATCTGGAGCTCCTTCGGGCCCCAGACCAAGCCCTATCGGGAAATGGAGAAAATCGGCGGCCTCATGGATTTCTGGACGTGGCCGGAGTCCGGCTCGGAAAAATGGCCGCCGAACCTGGAGTATCCCTCCGGGGTCCGCGTCTACGACCCCTTCCACCCCGCGTGCCGCGACATCTACTGGAAATATCTGAACCAGGGCGTTTTCTCGACCGGAATGGACGGATGGTGGATGGATTCCACGGATCCGGACCACCTGCAGTTCAAACCCTCGGATTTCGACAACCGCACCTTCCTCGGTTCGTTCCGGAGCGTGCGGAACGCCTTTCCCCTTGCGGCCGTGGGGGGCGTTTACGACCATCAGCGTTCCGTGACTTCGGACAAGCGCGTTTTCATCCTGACCCGCTCGGCATTCGCCGGCCAGCAGCGGTACGCCGCCAACACCTGGTCCGGCGACGTGGTCGCCTCATGGGACGCGCTCCGGAACCAGATTTCCGCGGGCCTGAATTTCTCGCTGTGCGGCATCCCCCACTGGAACAGCGACATCGGCGGGTTCTTTCTCTGGAATTTCCCGAAACGGCTCGAGGATCCCGATTACCGGGAGCTCTACGCCCGATGGATGCAATTCGGGGCCTTCTGCCCCATGATGCGGTCGCACGGCACGGACGCGCCCCGCGAGATCTGGCAATTCGGCCGCAAAGGCGACCGTGTGTATGACGCGGTCGAGAATAGCATCCGCCTGCGCTACAGGCTGCTGCCCTACATCTATTCGGCCTCATGGGATGTGACGGCACGCCAATCGACCCTGATGCGCGCCCTGATGATGGATTTTCCCGGGGACACGCGGGCGCTCGACATCAACGATGAGTACCTGTTCGGGAAATCGCTTCTTGTCTGTCCGGTGACCCGGCCGATGTATTCGGCGCTACGCTCCGACGGAAAGGATACGACCCGCGTCGAGGATTTCAGCGCGATCCGAAGCGACTCGCTTTATCTTCCCGGAGGAACAAACTGGATCGATTTCTGGACCGGAGAGACATCCACGGGCGGCCGGACCGTTATGAAAGAAACCCCGATCGACATCATTCCCCTGTTCGTCCGGTCCGGCGCCATTCTGCCAGTCGGGCCGGATGTGCAGTACGCGACAGAGAAAAAATGGGACGATCTCGAAATACGGGTGTACCCGGGCGCGGACGGCGGGTTCACCCTGTACGAAGACGAGAACGACAATTACAATTACGAAAAGGGTCTGTACACGGAAATCCCGTTCCGCTGGGACGATACCGCGGGCACACTGACCATCGGGGCCCGCAAGGGCCGCTATCCCGGAATGCTCGAAACGCGTACGTTCCGCGTCGTGCGGGTCGGGAAGGGAGCCGGCATCGGAACGGAAGAGTCGGGAAAGGACGCGAAAACCGTGAAATACTCCGGCAGGAAAACCGTCGTGCGGCTGTAATCCCCGGGTCCGCATTCGTCCCGGATGACGGAAATAAACGAGTCCAGGGCCCGGTTCAGCCGCGCCCAGGGTTGTCCCCAAAAAGGAGTCCAACCGATGAAATCGATCATGCTCCGCATCCTCCGCAAGGGAATCCTCCCGGCCGCGGTGTGTCTGGATCGCCGCTGCGTCGCAGGCCCAGACTTACCCGTATCAGAACCCCGATCTGTCCTCCGAAGCGCGTGCCCGGGACCTTGTTTCCCGCCTGACCCTGACCGAGAAAGCCTCCCTGCTGTGCGACGTGTCCGAGGCCGTTCCGAGGCTGGGCATCCGCAAGTTCAACTGGTGGTCCGAGGCATTGCACGGTCTCGCCAATAACGGAGACGTCACGGTTTTTCCGGAACCGGTCGCCATGGCCGCTTCGTTCGACGACGGCCTGGTATACCGGATTTTCGACGCCGTTTCGGACGAGACCCGCGCCAAGTACCATGACGAGAAGAGGAGGGGCCTGGAAAACCGCAGGTTCATGAGTCTTTCGGTCTGGACGCCGAACGTGAACATCTTCCGCGACCCGCGCTGGGGCCGCGGGCAGGAAACCTACGGAGAGGACCCCTACCTGATGTCCCGCATGGGCGTCGCCGTGGTGAAGGGCCTGCAGGGCCCGCCGGACGCCCGGTACCGGAAACTCCTGGCCTGCGCCAAGCATTACGCGGTGCATTCCGGCCCCGAGTGGAGCCGTCATTCGCTCAACCTCAACAACGTCGATCCGCGCGACCTCAGGGAAACCTATCTGCCGGCATTCAAAGCCCTGGTCCGGGAGGCGGACGTGCGCCAGGTGATGTGCGCGTACCAGCGCCTGGACGACGAGCCCTGCTGCGGCAACACCCGTCTGCTGAGGAGAATCCTGAGGGAGGAATGGGGCTTCAAGCACGTCGTCGGTTCCGACTGCGGGGCCATCACGGATTTCTTCAACAGCCACAAGGTTTCCTCCAGCCCGATGCACGCGGCATCCAAGGGTCTTCTGGCGGGCACGGACCTGGAGTGCGTCTGGGAGAACTATCCCTACCAGACGCTGCCCGAAGCCGTCGCGAAGGGCCTGGTCCTCGAAGAGGACGTCGACGCCAGCCTGACGCGCGTTCTGACGGGCCGGTTCGAACTGGGCGAGATGGACGACGACGCGATCGTCCCCTGGTCGCGTATTCCGATGTCGATCGTGAACTGCGAGGCGCACCGTCAGCTGGCCCTGGACATGGCGCGTGAAACCATGACCCTGCTGCAGAACAAGGGCGGTATTCTGCCGCTGAAGAAGTCCATCCGCGGGCTGGCGGTCATCGGCCCGAACGCGGACGACGAGCCCGTGCTGTGGGGCAATTACAACGGGACGCCGGTCCGGACGATCACGGTGCTCGACGGCATCGCCTCGAAACTGCCGGCCGACCGCATCCTGTTTGACAAGGCATGCGACCTGGTGGACGACAAGGTGACGGAACCCTTTTTCACCCGATGCGGACTGGGCGGACAGAAGGGTTTCAGGGCCACGTACTGGAACAATCCCGAATGGAAGGGCGACAGCGTCGTCACCCAGTGGATCGTCAATCCGATGAAGATGACCACTGCCGGAAACCACGAATTCGCGCCCGGCGTAAGGCTCGAGGGTTTTTCGGCCCGGTATGAAACGGAATTCACGCCCGCCGCGGACGAGGAACTCGTGTTCAAGGGCGGCGCGACCGGGCATTTCGAACTGCTGATCAACGGCCAGTCCCTGTCGCGTTATGACACCTGGCGCACGCTTCCGGCGAGAATGCCTTACCGTTTCGAGGCCGGCAAGACATATAAAATCGAGATCCGGTACGCCCAGCTTTTCAACTGGCAGGCCAACATCGAATTGAATTTCGGCAGGGAAGTCGACGTGGATTTTTCGGGGTTGCTCCGGAAAATCAGCGGCACGGACGTGGTTGTGTTCGTCGGCGGACTGTCCTCTCTGCTGGAAGGCGAGGAAATGCCCGTGACGCTCCCGGGTTTCAAGGGCGGAGACCGGACCGACATCGAGCTTCCCGCGGTTCAGCGCAACTGCCTGAAGGCGCTCAAGCAGGCGGGAAAGAAGGTCGTTTTCGTCAATTGCTCCGGTTCCGCCATCGCACTGACGCCGGAGACGGAGACCTGCGACGCCATCCTCCAGGCGTGGTACCCGGGCGAATCAGGCGGACAGGCCGTGGCGGACGCGCTATTCGGAGACATCAACCCCTCGGGCAAACTGCCCGTCACTTTCTACAAGCGCTCGGACCAGCTTCCGGATTTCGAGGACTATTCCATGAAGGGCCGCACCTACCGGTTCATGTCCGACGCCCTTTTTCCGTTCGGGTTCGGTTTGAGCTATACACAGTTTTCGATCGGAGACGCGAAAGTCGACAGGACCACGCTCGGCACCGGGGAGACGCTCGAGCTGTCGGTGCCCGTGTCCAATACCGGCAAAAGGGACGGAACCGAAATCGTCCAGGTCTATGTGCGGAAGACGGGCGACGCGGACGGACCGCTGAAAACGCTGAGGGGTTTTCAACGGGTTGAAGTGAAAGCCGGAAAGAAGGGCGCGGCCGTCATCCAACTGCCGTACCGGGCGTTCGAGTTCTACGACAGGGCCGGACGGCAAATGACCGTCACGCCCGGGGAGTACGAAATCCGGTACGGCACCAGCTCGGACGGGAATAGCCTGAAAACCGTCCGGGTCGCGGTTCGGTGAACATTCCGCCGGTGCGTCATCCCGGATTCTGATAATGGGACGGCGGTGAGTTGGATTCCGGCAGAATGAATCTCGTTAAGAAATGAATATAATCGAGAGGCTGAGATGAGACCCCTATATTGGATTGTCGGCGGATTGATTTCAGCGGCAGTTATCCTGGCGCAGGACAGGCCCCCGCATCCCGAGCTGGAAAACCCCGCCATTCAGGGAATCCGCAAGGAAAACCCGCATGCCGCGTTCATCCCCTATGAAAACCGGGAAACAGCCCTCCTGAACGACAAGAGCAAGTCCGGCCGCTTGATTTCATTGAACGGTACGTGGAAGTTCAATTTCCGCACCGGCGTCTCAAACCGCATTGCCGGATTCGCGGAACCCGGCCTCGATGTATCCGGATGGAAAGACATGGAAGTGCCGTCGAACATGGAAACACAGGGTTATGGCATTCCCATTTACGTGAATGTCGGATATGAATTCTATCCGGAATGGAATTTCAAGCCCCCGTATGTCAATGACCTGGAAAAGAACACCATCGGGTATTATCGCCGGAACTTCGAGCTGCCCGCGTCCTGGAGCGGCCGCCGCGTTTTTGTCCATTTCGGATCGATCAAGTCGGTCGGTTTTATCTGGGTGAACGGCCTGAAGGTCGGCATGAGCAAGGACAGCAAAACGCCCCAGGAATTCGACATCACCCATGCGGTTCAGCCGGGAAGGAACAGCATCGCGGTCGAGGTTTTCAGGTGGAGCGACGCTTCGTACCTGGAATGCCAGGATTTCTGGCGTCTCAGCGGCATTCCCCGTGAAGTGTATGTAGTTGCCCAGCCCCAGGTAAGGGTGCGCGACTTTTACGCCCAATGCGTGCTGGATGATAACTACACCGACGGTGTTTTCGATCTTGATGTCGAATTGAAAAACCATACGGGACGGAAGGCCGCGGTCTCGGTGCGTTATGAAATCATGGACGAGGCGGGCCGTAATGTCGCTTCAGAATCCAAAACGGTTGAGATGACGGACTCGGTCGGCACATCCCGTTTCAAATCGACCCTTCCTTCCGTACACGCGTGGTCCGCGGAGTCGCCCGCTCTTTATACCCTCGCGCTGACCCTGAAAGACGCGTCCGGAAATACGACCGAGGCGACATCGGTCAAGATCGGTTTTCGAACCAGTGAAATCAAGGACGGCCGGTTTCTCGTGAACGGACAACGGGTATTTTTGAAAGGCGTCAATACCCATGAATTCAACCCCCGGTCCGGGCAGGTGATCGATGCCTCCACGACGCGGCTCGACATGGAACGGATGAAACAGCTCAATGTGAACGCGATTCGGCTCAGCCACTACCCCCAGCCTGAATTCTTCTACGATCTCGCGGATCAATACGGTTTTTACCTGATCGACGAGGCCAACATCGAATCGCACGGCATGGGCTACGATCGGAGCAAGGGGAGAAGCCTCGCCAATAATCTCGATTGGACGGCCGCGCATCTGTTCCGCACCCGGAACATGTTCGAACGCGACAAGAACCACCCGTCGGTCGTCATCTGGTCGCTCGGCAACGAGGCCGGAAACGGTTATAATTTCTACCAGACCTACCTGTTCCTGCGCGGCCGGGATAAAATGAGACCCATTCAGTACGAAGGCGCCGGCCTCGAATGGAATACCGACATTTTCTGCCCGATGTACGCCAAAATCCCAGATATCGAACGCTACGCGCAGAAACATCACGACCGGCCGCTGATTCTCTGCGAATACGAGCATGCCATGGGCAACAGCCTGGGGAATCTCGAGGATTACTGGGAGACGATCAAAAAAACCCCCGGACTCCAGGGCGCTTTCATCTGGGACTGGGTCGATCAGGGAATTGCCGCCAGGAATGAAAAAGGCGAATTCTGGGCTTTCGGCGGGGACTTCGGACCCGCGGGGACGCCCTCGGACGGGAATTTTCTCATCAACGGCGTGGTCTTTCCGGACAGGAGCGTCAAGCCGCACAGCCAAGAAGTCAGACATGTTTATCAGAGCATCGATTTTACCGCCGACCCGCTTGCCTCCGGTCAAATCACCATCGCCAATGAGTTCCGGTTCACCAATCTGAAGAAATACGCTTTCTCTTATGAAATCACGGCCGATGGAAAAGCGATTATGGGCGGCGCCCTGCCGTCGCTCGACATCCCTCCAGGGCAATCCCGGCAGGTGACGATCGACACGAAAAGTCTGGTGCCGGAACCGGGGATTGAATATTTCATCAACCTGTCAGCGAAAACAACGGCCGCGGAAAACCTGCTTCCGGCCGGATGGGAAGTGGCCTCGGAGCAGTTGAAGCTGCCGGTTGCGGCGCCCGCGGAACCATTCGTTGCCGCAAAAACCGGAGAGGTCACATACCGGGAAGGGGATTTCGTCGAACTCAGGGGCGCCGATTTCTCCCTGAAAATCGATTCACGGACCGGCATCATCACATCGTACGTCAGTCAGGGAAAGGAGCTTTTCCTGAACGGCAACGGACCCCGCCCGGCGTTCTGGAGAGCCCCCACGGACAACGATTACGGCTGGCGGATGCCCCGGGTCTGCCGCCTGTGGAAGAAAGCATCCGAACAGCCGCTGCATGCGGCGAGTGTCAAGGCGGTTCCGCTGAAGAACGGAGTCCTGGTGACGGCCGTGTATGAACTGGATTCCGTGAAGTCGGTATGGGAGACGAAATACACCGTTCTGGGCGACGGCGCCGTCCATATTGAGAACCTTCTGGTGACGTCAGACACGACGCTTCCGGTGATCCCGCGCGTCGGCATGAAGATGCGGTTTCCGGCCGAATTCAAGCGATTGGAGTATTTCGGACGCGGGCCGTGGGAAAATTACTGCGATCGGAACGCTTCGGCCTTTGTCGGACGGTATCGATCGTCCGTGGCGGAACAGGCCGTGCCGTACATCCGGCCGCAGGAAAACGGGCACCATACGGATGTGCGCTGGCTGACCCTGACACGGCCGGATGGCCGGGGAATAGGAGTGAAGGCCGATTCGCTCATCGAGTTCAACGCGCTCCACAATCCGGTGGAGGATTTTGACGCGGGACCGGATAAGGATAAAAATCTCAGGCACAGCAACGACATCCGTCCCGGGCCAATGGTGGAACTGCACGTCGATTACCGCCAGATGGGAGTCGGAGGCGACGACAGCTGGGGCGCCCGGCCGCATGAGCCCTACATGATCCAGCCGAGCAAAAAGGGAGTCCGGTACGGTTTCACCTTGATCCCGTTGACAAAGGGCCGGCCCGTTCATGCGGGAGCGGGGAACTGACGGAACAGAGGAGGTTCAGATTGAAGAACCGGATGCGGCACGTTCTGTTTTCAGCGGCGATCCTGTTCCTGACCGGCTCCCGGCTGAGCGGCCAGGAACTGTACGTCGGCGTCAATTATCACCCGCACGACGACAAGGATCCCGTCAAAATCGCGGCCGACATTCAACTCATGCGGGAGGCCGGATTCAAGGTCGTCCGCATGGGACACCTGGCTTGGGACAGTGTCGAGCCGTCCGAGGGGCGGTTCGACTTCGAATGGTTCGATCAGGTGATGGACCGGATGAACGAGGCCGGAATCAAGGTTGTTCTGGACATCGCCATACGGCCGGCCCCGATCTGGCTGCATCACCGATATCCCTCCATCGGCATTGTGGACTCGAACGGCGACCCGCAGTACCCGAATCACAGGTACATGGAGGATGTCGGGGATCCGGATTATCAGCGATACGCCCTGCGTTTCGCCGAAACGATCGCGAGACGCTACGCCGGGCATCCGGCACTGCTGGCCTTCGGAATCGACAACGAATCGGGCGACGGCCGCATTTCCTATTCCGAAACAGCCCGGCAGCGATTCATCGGCTGGCTGAAGCGGAAATACGCCACGGTCGGGCGTTTGAACGAAGCCTGGGCGACCCAGCGATGGTCCAGACGCATCAACGAGTTCGAGGAAGTCGGTTTCCCGGTGTCCGCCCATTACAACGACGTCCCCGAACGGATGCTCGATTTCAGGCGATTCGTTTCGGATGAAATCAACCAACTGCTTTTCAGCGTCATCCGCAAGGTGAACGCGGAGGCGCCCGGCGCCCTGATCACCACGAATGCCTGGTATTACAGCCAGATGAAATATTTCGACTATGCGCCCATCGCCTATTCAGGCCTGATGACCCGGGAGGGAAACGGATTCTACGCAGGCACGTCCCTGCTCAACAACGAGGGGATCCTTTGGGCGTCTTTCGGCATCGTCCGCATACAGTACGAGAGCGAAAATCCCTTCTGGTGCAATGAATTCACGACCATGACCGCGGTTCCAGGATCCTGCCGGAAGCAGGCGTTCGCCTCCCTGATGTTCGGCAACCAGATGGTCTGCGGATGGACCTGGCAAAGCATGCTCAGCGGAGAGGAACAGTACCTGCAGGGACTGGTCGACTGGGACGGCATCCCGAACCGCAAATACGATGAGTACCGGAAGATCGCAGAGGAATTCAAGAAGATCGAAAAGTTTTTACCGTACAAACCGCGTCCGGAGGCGGGTCTGGCGTTTTCGTTTCCGAGCCAGATCGTCAGCGCTTCCTTTCCGGAACCGCATGAGAGCCAGGCGGGAACCTGCTTCCGGCAGTTTTACGAGCGCAACATGGACGTCCGGATGGTGGACATCCGCAGGAGCGATCTGGACTACAAACTGCTGATCATTCCCGGCGTCACCGTCATGGACCCTGAAACCGCGGGAAAAATCCGCGATTTCGTGAAAAAGGGCGGAACCGCGGTCATGACCGCTTACTCGGCGTTCGTGGATACGACCAGCCGCGTGTTTGCCTCTTCCCGTCCCGGACTCCTGGAGGATGTCTTCGGCGTGCGGATCGGGGCATTCGAAGAGGTCGAGAGCATGAACGAACTTTCACGGCTCTCCTATAAAGGAAAGAAGATCCGGGTGCGTTACCGGGGAGAGGATCTGGAATCCGAATCGCCGAGGGTCGACGTCATCGAACCGAAAGGCGCGGAAGTCATCGGGCATATCACCAGTCTGGATCAGGATGTCCCGGTGATCACATCCCACCGGTACGGCAAGGGCAGGGCTGTCTATCTCGGACTGCCCGCGAGAGGCGAGATCCTGAGCCCCCTGCTGGACGATTTGATCGAAGCGCTTTCGCTTAAAAAAGGGCCGGACACGCCCGCGGGCGTCATGGCCAGGCGTATCGACGCCAAACATGTTTTGTACCTGAATTGCACGGCCGAGCCGAAGGAAATTCGAATGCCTGCGCCGGCCAGAAGCCTACTCTTCGACAGGGCGGTTTCCGATCATTTCATGATCCCGCCGCATGAACCCGAGTTTATCGAGATGATTCGGTAGCGGATTGAAGTTCGGTGATTTGACGGGCGGATGAGCCGTCTATATGAGGAGACCGACATGAAACACAGAACCATCGCCGTCATGGCATTTCACTGGTTTCTTCTGGCGCAGTTCGGATTGAACGCGCAGACCCGGCTGTATCCCAATGAATTCCCGCTGGGGGATGTATCGCTTCTGGACGGGCCCTTCAAGCAGGCCAGCGACCTGAACATCGAGGTCCTGCTCCAATACGATGTAGACCGCCTGCTGGCGCCCTATCGAAAGGAAGCCGGATTGCCCAAAAAGGCCGAATGTTATCCCAACTGGGACGGCCTGGACGGGCATGTGGCCGGACATTACCTCTCCGCCATGGCCATGAATTTCGCGGCCACCGGCAACGCGGAATGCGGAAAACGCATGTACTATATGCTTTCGGAACTCAAGGTGTGCCAGGACGCCCATACCGCGAATCACGCGGACTGGGGAACCGGGTACGCGGGCGGTTTCCCGAACAGCGAAAAGCTGTGGTCCACCTTCAAGAATGGAGATTTCAGCGTTTATTACTCGTCATGGGCGCCCTTTTACAACCTGCACAAGATGTTCGCGGGTTTGAGGGATGCCTGGCTCTATTGCGGAAACGAAGAAGCAAAAGCCATGTTTTTACAGTTCTGTGGCTGGGGCATCCATCTCACTTCGGCGTTGTCCGACGATCAGATGGAGCGGATGCTCGGCGTGGAGCACGGCGGCATGAACGAAATGTTCGCGGATGCATTTCAGATGACCAGCGACCCCAAATACCTGGCCGCGGCGAAGCGGTTCTCGCACCGCGCGCTTCTCGATCCCCTGTCGGAGGGAATCGACAATCTGGACAACAAGCATGCCAACACGCAAATCCCCAAGTTCACGGGTTTCGAGAGAATCGCGGAACTCGACCCGGACGTCCGATTCGGCAGGGCCGCCCGTTTTTTCTGGGAAACGGTCACGGCGAACCGGTCGCTGGCCTTCGGGGGCAACAGCAGAAGGGAGCACTTTCCCGCCAATGACGCCTGTGTCGATTTCGTCAATGTGGTGGACGGCCCGGAATCGTGCAATTCATACAATATGCTAAAATTGACGGAGCATCTGTTCCGGTCGCGTCCGTCCGCCCATTACGCGGATTATTACGAGAGGACATTGTTCAATCATATCCTGTCGACCCAGCACCCGGAACACGGCGGATACGTCTATTTTACGCCCGGCCGGCCCCGTCATTACAGGGTTTATTCCGCGCCGAATGAGGCCATGTGGTGCTGTGTCGGCACAGGCATGGAGAACCACGGCCAGGCCAACCGCTTCATCTACACCCGATCGCAGGACTCCCTGTTTGTGAACCTGTTTATCGCGTCTGAACTCCTCTGGAAGGAAAAGGGGCTGAAAATCAGGCAGGAGACCCGGTTCCCGTACGAGGAAAGGACGAAACTCACGGTCATGGAAGGTTCATCCCGTTTCACGCTGGCGGTCCGGTATCCCGGCTGGGTGGCTGAAGCCGCCTTGAAAGTGACGGTGAATGGAAAGGAATGGGCATTCGAATCCATTCCGTCGTCCTATGTCGGCATACGCAGGAAGTGGAAAAAAGGAGACACGGTTCAGATCGAACTTCCCATGCGCAATCGCGTGGAACCCCTGCCCCATGTTCCGGAGTATATCGCATTCATGCACGGGCCGATCGTGCTCGGCGCAAGGACCGGAACCGAGGATTTGAAGGGCCTCATTGCCGATGACGGCCGCTGGGCGCAGTACGCGGCTGGTGAACTCCTAGCCGTGGATCAGGCGCCGATTCTGATCGAAGAGGACATCCGGAATATCGCGGATCGGCTGGCGCCGGTGCAGGACAAGCCCCTGCACTTCAAGCTGAACGTCAACATGATCAATCCGATGGACCTGGAATTGGAGCCGTTTTACGGGATTCATGACTCCCGGTATATGCTGTACTGGCTGGCTCTGACTCCTGCCGGTTATAAAACCTACCTGGATTCTCTGGCGCGGATCGAGGCGGAAAAACTGGCGCTGGAAAAACGCACCATCGATTATGTCGCGGCGGGCGAACAGCAGCCGGAAACGGACCATGCCATGCGTAAGGAGAAGTCGCGGACGGGAAACAATCTGAATGAATTCTGGCGCGATGCGGCGGACGGCGGTTTCTTCAGCTACGATCTGGCGACGCGTTCGGAAACCGGTTTGACTTTGCTGGTGCGGTACTGGGGAGCGGAATGGGGCAGCCGGAAGTTCGACATCCTCATAGACGACGCGCCATTGGTGGCCGAGGATAATACGGGCAGATGGAACCAGTCGTTGTTCAGGGATTGCGTTTATTCCATCCCAGACTCCATGGTTTTGGGGAAAACGCATGTCCGGGTGAAATTCCAGGCGTCTCCCGGATCGACGGCAGGCGCCGTGTACGCGGTCAGGCTGCTCCAGTCCGGTCATTGATCATAAACCGCGGCGCAGCGGGGCGGCGGGAGCCTTCAATTCGGCTCGCAATTTTATGGAAAGGAACCCGATTATGATGCGAATTAAATGGATAATGCTCGCGCTGTTGACGGTCATCCCGGCCGTTTGCCGGCCGGCGGACGCGAACGCGCAATCCTCCCCGACGGAACGGACGATACGACTCGACTATGACCGGATCAAGGGCCCCATGAATACGATGTTCAGGGAATGCGTGGGCGCGGGCAGGGCCAACGAAGGACTGCGGGCCGACTGGCAGCGGCAGTTGGCCGAAGTCCGGAAGGAGTGCGGGTTCAAATTCATCCGGATGCACGGACTGCTGACCGATGACATGGGGGTTTATCGTGAGGACAAGCATGGAAATCCGGAATATAATTATCAATACATCGACGAGTTAACCGATTATATCGTCAGCATCGGCATGAAGCCGTTTGTCGAACTGGGGTTCATGCCCGAAGCCATGGCCAGCGGCAGAAAGACGATATTCTGGTGGAGGGGGAATGTCACTCCTCCCAAGGACTATTCGAAATGGGAGGCGCTGATCCGCAATCTGACGGAGCATTTCACGGAACGCTACGGCGCCGACGAGGTCAAGACCTGGTATTTTGAGGTGTGGAACGAACCGAACCTGGACGGCTTCTGGGCGGGCACGCAGGAGGAGTATTTCAAATTATACCGATATTCCGCAATTGCCGTTAAAAGCGTCAACCCGGAATACCGCGTCGGCGGTCCCGCCACCGCGGGCGCCGCGTGGGAAGTCGAATTGATCGATTTCTGCCGTAAGAACAATCTTCCGCTGGATTTCATCAGCACCCATGCCTACGGCGTCAAACAGGGGTATCTCGACGAATTCGGAAATACGGGAACGGTTCTGGATCGGAATCCGATGAGTCTGAGCGGCGATGTCCTGAATTCCCGGAAGGAAATCGATGGTTCGGCCATGCCCGGTCTCGAGCTCCATTACACGGAATGGAGCTCTTCCTACACGCCCGCCGATCCGATACACGACAGTTATCATGAGGCCGCGTACATTCTGGACAAAATCAAACGGGTTGGAGACGCGGCGCAATCGATGTCGTACTGGGTGTTCACGGACATATTCGAGGAACCCGGACCGCGCTTCACGCCGTTTCACGGCGGCTTTGGTCTCATCAATTATCAGTCCATCCGTAAACCCGCTTTCTATTCGTACCAGTTCATGAACCGCCTCGGAAATACGGAATTGATGAACGCCGATTCCTGCTCCTGGGCGTGCAAGGATGACCAGGGAGGCGTTCAGGTTCTGCTCTGGGATTTTACCGTGACCCTTCCGGAGGATTCCGTCAACAACCAGGAATACTACATCCGCGATTTGCCGGCTCGAGACAAGGGAGACGTGCGGATACGAATGACCCACATTCCCGCGGGAACGTACAATCTTGAAACCTTCAAGGTCGGTTATCGGGCGAACGATCCCTATACGACGTATTTCGATATAGGAAGGCCCGGTCAGCTGACAAAAGAGCAGGTGCGGAAAATAATAACGATCAATGACGGTTCCCCCATCTCCAGTGAAACGATCCTTATCGGGAACAAAAACAGTTTCGAGCGCACACTGCCGATCAGAGAGAACGACGTATTTCTGATTGTCCTGAAAAGACAGTAGGGGTAAACCCGCGGCATGAAGAATGAGGAAGCGGTAGTCACCGAAAAGGGGAAGATTATGAAGAACACCGTCTGTTCCATTCTGTTGGGAGTGTCCATTCTCATCCCTGACGGCCTCAACGGCCAGAGCCAGCCCAATTGCTTTCTGGAGAACTTCGAGCCCAAAACAGCGGATCTTCCTCCGGCGGTGTCCGCGGTCAAACCGACTGAGGCGGCATCGGTTATCGTGACCGTCGGAAACGACACGATCGGACCGATATCCGAATACGTATTCGGGAACGCCATCGCCGCCTGGGCCGGGGCGCACACCAACCGCGCATTCGTGGAAGGCGTCGAATTGCTGGCGCCCACACTGATCCGGTTTCCGGGGGGAAGCTGGTCGAACGGTTACTTCTGGAACGGAGTGCCGACGGACGTGCCGGATTCCATTTATGACGGCACCACCTACAACAAAACGACGAAAATCGCGAAAAAGAACAAATTCTGGGGCCAGACGGGAAAGGGCGGCTGGCAGACAACGACGGACCAGTATTACGCGCTCCGCGAGAACACCCTGGTGGAGGAAGGATTGATCACCGTGAATTACGGATACGCGCGTTATGGAACGAGCGCGGACCCGGTCGCAAAGGCCGCGCATCTGGCAGCGGATTGGGTGCGTTATGACGACGGACGGACCCGTTTCTGGGAAATCGGGAACGAAAACGGCGGTCCCTGGGAATACGGGTGGATGATCGATACAACCCTGAACCGGGACGGACAACCGCAAATCATTACCGGAGCTCTGTACGGAAAGCATTTCAAGGTTTTTGTCGATTCAATGAAATCCGCGGCCGAGGAAATCGGCGTCACGATTTACATCGGAGGCCAGGTCGTGATCGACGGGCCGTCCAGCTGGAATTTCCCGGACTGGACGTGGAACGAGGAGTTTTTCAGGGAAGTAGGGGATTCCGCGGACTTTTACGTCATCCACAATTATTTCAGCTCGTCGAACAACGTGAAAGACATCCTGACTCTCGCCTCCACGGAGCTGAAAAGGTGCAGGGATTTTTTAAATCGGGACTTTGTCAGCAGAAACGCCGCTCCGAAGCCGATCGCGCTGACCGAGTATAATATGAGCGACAACGGCAATGTCGACAGGGCCGTCTCGTTCGTGAATGGGATGCAGGCGGTCGTTCTCGTCTGCGAACTGATGAAAAACAATTACGGTCTGGGCGCCCGCTGGCTTCTGCTGTCGGGAGAAACGACCATGTTCTACGGCGGATCAGACGCCGATTTTTCCCATCATCCACACGCCGACTTTTATACCCTGGCCTACCTGCAGACGATGACTGGAGACCATGCGGTTCCGGCGGCCTCGTCCGACAAGGACATGCTCTGCTACGCAACCCGGTTCGCTTCGGGTGAGACCGGCCTGGTGACCGTGAACAAGGGAACAACCGAAAAGACGATCGGCGTCGACGCGTCAGCGGTCGGAGCCGGAAGCCGATACTACGTCTACTCCTTCACCGGAGGGACGGACACCGGGGATTTCTCGCCGAACGTGAGCATCAACGGATTCGGACCTGCGGAGAACCATTGGGGTCCGTACGACGATTTGTACGGCATTCCGGCGGATGCTTATCCGGTCGCGGGAGAAATCAAGTTTTCGTCTCCGCCGCGGTCGATTCAGATGGTCATGATCGAAGCGGGCGACAAACCGCAGTCGATCGACGATCCGGCGGCCGACGCGGCACCGCGCTTTCATCAGCTGTACCCGAACTATCCGAATCCCTTCAACCCGTCGACCACGATCCGGTACAGCGTACCTCAAAAAGGCCGTATTTCACTGAAAGTGTTCAATCTGGCGGGCGAAGAGATGGCCACGCTGGTGGACGAGGTCAAGGCGCAGGGCGCGTATTCGGTGTCGTTCAACGCGGGTTCTCTGCCGGCCGGAATATATCTGTGCCGGCTGCAGGGGAATCACTTTTCACTCAGCAGAAAACTGACCTTGGTCAAATAAGGAGCGGCGCCTTGAGAAACCGAATGCCTCGTCTGCCGAAGCGATCCATCCTCGCGGGAGCCGCCTGGCTCGCGGCCTGCACCGCGGTCTCCGGTCATGCGCAGGTCATTCGGCCTTTCCACTCCGATTGGCGGTTTCACCTCGGAGACGCGCCGGACGGACAGGCGACTTCATTCGATGATTCGTCCTGGCGCGTTCTCGACCTTCCCCATGACTGGAGTATCGAGGGACTGTCACCGTCCGGGACGGAAGCGGATTCGATACCCGAGATCCGTGCCGCGGCCGGCGAGTGGAAGTTCAACAGGGGCGACGATCCGTCGTGGAAAAATCCCGGACTGAAGGACGGTTCCTGGCAGACCGTGACGCTTCCGTCGAACTGGGAGACACACTCGGACTACACGGATGACAACGTGATCGGCTGGTATCGGCGTGAGTTGGCAGTCCCGGCAGATGCAAAGGGAAAGGACATCCTCGTCAATCTGGGAAAAATCGACGATGCGGACGAGACCTTTTTCAACGGCGTGAAGGTGGGCGGCCTGGGTTCCTTTCCGCCCCGGTATGTGACCGCCTGGGACCAGCCCAGACGGTACCGGGTTCCCGGCGGCATCATCCGGTACGGAGAAAGCAACAGCATCGCAGTCCGGGTGTTCGACGGCGTGTTCGGCGGCGGCCTCTACGCGGAGGGGGAAAAGACGGTTGAGGGACCTTTCGATTCCGCCTGCCCCGGGGGCAGCGGAGCGGGTTACATCAACGGGGGAACCGGATGGTACAGAAAAACATTCGAACTGCCGGACAGCGACCGGGGTAAAAGAGTTTTCATGGAATTCGACGGCGTCTACATGAACAGCGACGTCTGGATCAACGGAAACCACCTCGGCAACCGTCCATACGGCTATTCGAGCTTTCAGTACGAATTGACGGACCATGTCCGGTTCGGCGGCGGGGAAAATGTGCTGGCCGTGCGGGCTGACGTCCGTCAACCCTGTTCAAGATGGTATTCCGGGGCGGGCATTTACCGGGACGTGCGTCTGACGAAGACCGATCCGGTTCATGTCGCGCATTGGGGGGTCTTCGTGACCACGCCGTCCGTTTCGGCCGACCAGGCGGAAGTCCGCGTGCAGACCCGGGTCCTGAACCAGTCGACTGTTTCACGGTCCGTCATCTGTGAGACCGTCATCGTGGACGGGGCCGGCCGCGAAATGGCCGTGACCCGTTCCGCACAGCGGGTCGAACCGGACAGCGCAGGCCGTTTCGATCACACGCTCAGCGTCCGCCGGCCGAATCTGTGGTCCCTGGAGAATCCGGCGTTGTACCGCGCCCGGTCCACGGTCCTGCTGAACGGGCGCGTCACGGACGCGGCCGAAACCCCGTTCGGCATCCGGACTTTCGAATTCACCGCGGACAGCGGATTTTTCCTGAACGGCAGGCATGTCCCCATCCGGGGAGTGAACCTCCACCACGACCTGGGATGCCTCGGAACGGCCGTGAACGGCCGCGCCATCGAGCGCCAGCTGGAAATCATGAAGACCATGGGCTGCAACGCGGTTCGAACGAGCCACAATCCGCCCGCTCCAGAGCTGTTGGATGCCTGCGACCGAATGGGATTCCTCGTCATGGACGAAGCGTTCGACGAGTGGAAACGGGCGAAGACGATGTTCGGATACGACCGGTTTTTCGACGCCTGGAGCGAACGGGACCTGGCGGACATGATCCGACGCGACCGGAACCATCCCAGCATCATCCTCTGGAGCATCGGCAACGAGATTCCCGAGCAGGATAACGCGGACGCGTTCGAAATGTCGAAACGGCTCGCGGACATCTGCCGGCGGGAGGATCCGACGCGTCCCGTCACCTCGGGCTGCAACTCGCCGGACGCCGCGGTGAAAAGCGGTTTTTCAAAACCGCTCGACGTGTTCGGCATCAATTATTCCCTGCCCTTTTACCCGACCCTGAAGGGGAAGACGCCCCTGGTCGCGTCCGAAACCGCCTCGGCCGTCAGCACGCGGGGCCATTACAACCTGGTTGCCGAAGGGAGCGGGAACCCGAAAATCGTTCAGGCCCTGGACAATCAGCGGTCCTCCTACGACGACGACACCGCGGAAAACACGCTGAAGGCGGTTGCCGCGGCCCCGTGGATCGCCGGAGAGTTCGTGTGGACCGGCTTCGACTACATCGGCGAGCCGTCGCCCTTCAGCTGGCCCTCAGTCTCCTCCTATTTCGGAATCGTCGACCGGGGCGGGTTTCCGAAGGACCGGTTCTACCTGTACCAGAGCCGATGGACGGATAAGCCGATGATCCACATCCTTCCGCATTGGAACTGGCCGGGTTTTGAGGGAAAAGAGATACCGGTCCGCTGTTATACCAATTGCGGATCAGTGGAACTGTTCCTGGATGGACGCTCCCTCGGCGAAAAAAGTTTCCGGGATACGGAGCGACTGTACCTGGAATGGAAAGTTCCCTATGTTCCGGGGACATTGCGGGCCGTCGCCGGGAAAAACGGGGAAGCGGTGTGCACGGATTCAGTAGTTACCGCGGGCGTCCCCGCGCAAATCATCCTGAAGCCCGATCGCACCGAAATCCGGCCGGACGGAAAAGACCTTTCGTTCGTCCGGGTGGAGATCGCGGACAGTGAAGGGCGCCTGTGTCCCGACGCCGATCCGCTCGTGCGATTCTCGGTATCCGGCGCCGGTGGGATCGCCGGAGTGGACAACGGAAACCCGGTCAGTCATGAATATTTCAACCGGGATCACCGGAAGGCTTTTCACGGCCTGTGTCTGGCCGTGATCCGATCGAATGGCGATGCGGGCGAAATACGGATTTCCGCTGAATCCGAAGGATTGCGGACCGCCCGCGTTTCCATTACGGCAAAATAGCGGGCGCGGCCGGGTGCCCGGTCGATCCGTAGACGCGAGATCGATGCGTCCGGGAATCGGTTTGCGGCCGGCGCGGATTTCCATGGTGGAAACACCGGGGCTGACACGCATCGGATGAAAGGACAGAGTTCCATGCAAAAAATGTTATCCTGGCTGATTGCGGCGATGCTGGTTTCATCCGCCTGTGGGACGGGCGGCATCCGCCATTCAGGCGGAACCGATCGCCGGTTGTTTTTCGGCGATGACTGGAAATTCAGCCTGAAGGACGATCCGACAGCCGCCGCGGCTGATTTCGATGATCAGGGCTGGCGGTCGCTCGACCTTCCGCACGACTGGAGCATCGAGGGCCGGATCGACCGTCAGAACCCGACCGGCCAGCCCGGTGGATTTTTTCCCGCGGGAGTCGGGTGGTATCGAAAACATTTTCGTGCCCCATCCGAGTGGATGGACAAACACGTATCCGTGTATTTCGAAGGCGTTTACATGAACGCCGAGGTGTTCATCAACGGACATTCCCTTGGCGTTCATCCCTACGGTTACACGCCCTTTTTTCATGACCTCACGGAGCATCTCCGGCTGAATTCGGATAATGTCCTCGCCGTGCGTGTGGACAATTCGCGTCACCTCAACTCCCGCTGGTACAGCGGGTCGGGCATTTACAGGCCGGTCCGGCTCATCGTGACCGATCCCGTTCATGTCGCGCCGTGGGGCGTGTGCGTCACGACTCCGGATGTCCGGCCGGAAGAGGCGGTCGTTCAAATCCGCACAACGGTGGAGAACAGGTCCGATACACCTCAAAGAGTCCTCCTCGACGTTCAGGTCGCGGACCGGAAAGGCAGGATCGCGGCGGCCGACACGGTCACCGTCGAACTGGCAGCGGCAGGCAGCCGAGATGTGCTGAGGATCTTGACCGTCCACAGCCCGCGGCTCTGGACGCCGGAAACGCCCGATCTGTACGAGGCGCGTATCTCCGTGCTTCAGGGACGCAGGAATCTTGACGACGTCCGGACCGCCTTCGGCATCCGCTCGCTGAAATTCACCCCGGAAAACGGGTTCCAATTGAACGGGAAAACGCTGAAACTGAACGGCGGGTGCGTGCACCACGACAACGGATGCCTGGGCGCGGCCGCGTTCGACCGTGCAGAGGAGCGGAAGGCGGAACTGCTGAAAGCGGCCGGGTTCAACGCCGTGCGGACCGCCCACAATCCGCCCTCGGAGGCGTTTCTGGACGCGTGCGACCGGCTGGGATTGATGGTCATCGACGAATCGTTCGACTGCTGGAAAACCGGCAAGAATCCGCGGGACTACGCGGTTGTTTTCAATGACTGGTGGCAGCGGGACCTCGAATCCATGGTGATGCGTGACCGGAACCATCCCTCGATCGTGATGTGGAGCACCGGCAACGAAATCATCGAGAGGACCGATCCGGGGGCGGTTGAAACCGCGAAAATGCTCGCCGGCTGCATCCGCCGGATCGATCCGACGCGTCCCGTGACATCCGCCATGACCACCTGGGACCAGGGTTGGGAGATCTTCGACCCGCTGATGGCGGCGCATGACGTGTGCGGTTACAATTATCAGATGCACCGGGCTGTGTCCGATCATGAACGGGTTCCTTCGCGGATCATCGCGCAGACGGAATCGTTTCCGCGGGACGCGTTCAGCAACTGGAGCGCGGTACAGGGCCACCCTTACATTATCGGTGATTTTGTGTGGACTGCGATCGATTATCTGGGTGAATCGGGCATAGGCCGCACCTTTTATCCGGGCGAACCGAAGGGGGAATCCTGGGAGAATGACGTGTATCCCTGGCACGCCTCCTATTGCGGGGACATCGATTTAACCGGGTGGCGGAAACCCGTCTCCCATTACCGGTCCCTGCTCTGGAACGAAACGCCGAAGATCCATATGTCCGTGCGGGAACCCAATCCCAACGACGGCGCCATCCAGGAAACGCTCTGGTCCGTGTGGCCGGCATGGGAAAGCTGGACATGGCCGGGACGGGAAGGGAAGGACATACAGGTCGAAGTGGTTTCAAAATACCCGGCCGTCCGTCTGGTTCTGAACGGGAATCGAATTGGCGAGCTGCCCACCGGCCCGGAACAGGAATTCAAGGCTGTTTTCACCCTGCCGTACGCTCCCGGCATGCTCAAAGCCGCAGGCGTGAAAGACGGCAGGGAGACGGAATCCGTGACCCTGAAAACCGCGGGTCCCCCGGCCCGCATCCGGCTGACTGCCGACCGGTCCCGGATATCCGCGGACGGTCAGGACCTGTCCTTCGTGACCGTTGAAATCACGGACGCGGCAGGGAACATTCAGCCCAATGCCGGAAACCGGCTGCATTTCGCGATCAGCGGCCCTGGTGTCATCGCAGGCGTGGACAATGGAAACGGAAAGGATCCGGATCCATACACCGGGCCTGATCGGAACGCCTTCCACGGACGCGCCCTGGTGGTGGTCCGAAGCGCCCGCGAGGCCGGAAAAATCAGGCTGGAGGCGGATTCGAAGGGTCTGTCATCCGCGTCTATCACCATTCATTCCGAAAAGCAGTGACGAGAGAGGTATCCAATGAGAATCCGAATCCCGGTGATCCCGTGTTTCATTCTTGCGGGACTCCTGACCGCTCAACCCGCAACCAATCCGCGGGTGTTCGAACCATCCTTCGAGTCGCTGGAGAAGGCGAATCCCGTTCCCGAGTGGTTCAAGGACGCCAAGTTCGGCATCTATTTTCACTGGGGCGTCTACACGGTCCCAGCTTTCGCGAATGAATGGTATCCGCGAAGCATGTATCTTCAGGGATCGGGGGAGAAACGCCACCATACGGAGACGTACGGAGATCCCTCCGTCTGGCCTTACAACTATTTTATCACGGGGGCGAAGGACAAACAGGGCCGATTCACGCAATTCGCGCCCAGGCTCAAGTCCCAAGGCGGGCAGTTCGACCCGGACGAATGGGCGCAGTTGTTCGCCGACGCGGGAGCGAAATTCGCGGGGCCGGTGGCCGAGCACCACGACGGCTTTTCGATGTGGGCGAGCCGGGTCAATCCCTGGAACGCGAAGGACCAGGGGCCGAAACTCGACCTGGTCGGCCTGCTGACGGAGGCCATCCGTAAAAAGAACATGAAAATCATTCTTTCCATGCATCACGCTTACAACATCACCGGTTTTTACTCCGCGGTTCCCCAAACCGACGATCCGAATCTCCGGAAGCTTTTCGGCCAGCAGGGGAAGGAAAAGAACGAGGCCTTCTGGCTGGAAAAACACAGGGAAATCATCAACGGCTACAAGCCCGACATCATCTGGCAGGATTTCAATCTGCACATCCTGTCCCAGCCGGTTCTCCTGCAATTCCTCGCTGACTATTATAATGCGGCTTCCGGGTGGGGGAAGGAAGTCGTGGCCACATACAAGGACGGCCTGAACGACCGATGCGCCGTGCTGGATTACGAGCGCGGAGGACCGGTAGACATCACGGACAATTACTGGCTGACCGACGACGCCATCAGCTCCTCGAGCTGGTGCTACACCGAGGGAATCGGATATTATTCCCCGAAGCAGGTCCTTCACGGGTTTCTGGACCGGATCAGCAAGAACGGCAACCTGCTCCTTAACATATCCCCGAAGGCGGACGGATCCATCCCGCAGGAACAGAGGGACGTCCTGCTCACCATGGGCGCGTGGCTGAAAAAATACGGCGAAGCGGTGTACGCCACCCGCGCCTGGGTGCAATACGGAGAAGGTCCCACCGCCATGGGAGCCGGTCACGGCGTGTTCACGGCTCCGGCCGAAGGGACGGCCGATGACATCCGGTACACCCGGTCGAAGGACAATTCGACCCTGTACGCCATTCTGCTCGGATGGGACGATGACCGGATGGAGGTCACGCTCCGTTCTCTGTCCTCAGACAGGATCGACTGCGCGAACCTCAAGTCGGTCGAGCTGATCAACGGCGGAGCCGGACAGTACCTTTCTCTACCCTTCAAACAGACGTCCGAGGGGCTGACCGTCCGCCTGCCTGAAAGGCCCTTTCAGGAGACGGCCTACGCGCTGAAACTCAGCTTCGACGGCCGGATTCCGAAACTGGACAAATACGCCGATCTGAACTGCAGTCCGCATTATGTCCTGGTCCCCGGAGGCCGGACGAGAGGGCTGGTGCTGGGTTCGGATTTAAGCCTGACCGGGAAACGAAGGAACCCATCCGGTCAATGGAAACTGGAGTGCAAGGGGAGGGGTATCTATCAAATCGCCAACCGGGAAAGCGGCCTTGTCATCGGGTGCGACGAGGCCGGTCAGTCCCCGATTCTGTCGGCATGGACGGGAGAGGACGGTCAGCTCTGGAAAATCGAGAACGGGAACAGCGGACTGCTCCGGATTTCCAATGGCCGGTTCCCCGGTCTGCTCCTGACCGCGGGCGCCGCCCCGGCCGAAGGCAGTAAAGCCGGGCTGTCCGGCGATGAAAGCGGACCGGTTTCCGGGTGGAATCTCGCGGAAGTCTGCGAGACGCCTCAAACCGCCTTCAAACCCCACAGGATTCCCGGAACCGTGGAAGCCGAGGATTTCGACGCCGGATGTCCCGAAAACGCCTATTCGGACCGGAATGAAGTGAACGAAGGCGGGCAATACCGTCTCAATCAGGCCGTGGACATCGAAAGATGCTCCACGGGCGGTTATAACGTGGGCTGGACCCATGCCGGGGAATGGATGGCGTATTCCGTCACCATCGATCGATCCGCGGCATACAAGGTTTCATTCTCCGTCGCCTCCGGCAGCGAAGGCGGCCAAATGCATCTCGAATGCGACGGCAGGGATATCACCGGGATCGTTCCGGTCCCCTTCACCGGCGCGTATCAGAACTGGACGAAGATCGAGAGAACCGTGAAACTCGAAACGGGTGCGCATGAGCTGAAACTCGTGATTGATGCGGACAATGTGAACCTGGACAGTATGGTTTTCGAAGAAATCCGTTAATCAAAGGAGGCAGTCAGATGAAAAATCGGCATGTGTGGATGTTGCTTGCGTTGTTCGCAGCAACGGGCATGGGTTCGGCGCAAACGAATCCGGCGCCCGCGAAGGAGGATTTCAAGCCCTCTTCCTATAATCAGCCCGGCAGGGAATACCCGCAGGTCAATTCCGAGGGCCGCGTTCGCGCCCGTATCACAGCGGCAGAGGCGCACAAGGTTCAGCTCGACATCAGCGCGGTCAAGTACGATCTGGTCAAGGACACGGCAGGCGTCTGGACCGGAGACTCCGGTCCTCAGGACGAGGGATTTCACTACTACCAGCTCTGGATTGACGGAGCCGCGGTTCCCGATCCCGGCAGCCTTTACTTTTACGGCGCCAGCCGCTGGGGCAGCGGCGTTGAAATCCCGGCCCAGGATCAGGATTTCTACGCGCTCAAGAATGTGCCCCATGGCCAGATCCGCGAGCAGCTCTATTTTTCCGAGAGCAACAAGAGCATGCGCCGGTGTTTCGTGTACACGCCGCCCGGGTATGACCAGGACCTTGCGAAACGCTATCCCGTGCTGTACCTGCAGCACGGCGGCGGTGAGGACGAGACCGGCTGGCCCAATCAGGGCAGGACCAATCTCATCATGGACAACCTGATCGCCGAGGGCAAAGCCAGGCCGTTCATTATCGTCATGGACAACGGCACCTGGTCCAGGCCCGCGAACCTTCCCCGGCTCAAGCCGGGCGAGCGTCCCAGCGGCCCCTGGCCCCCGGAAGGGCTGGGCCGACGGGTTCAAGAAAACCCTGCTCGAGGACATCATCCCCATGATCGACGGCAATTATCGCACACTCGCCGACCAGGCGCACCGGGCCATGGCCGGGCTGTCCATGGGCGGCATGCAGACTCGGGTCATCACTCTGGCCAATCCGGATGTGTTCTCTCATGTCGGCATGTTCAGCGGCGGCAGCATCAGTACGGAGGACGTCGACAAGGCGTCCGGGTTCAAGGCAAAAGTCAAACTCGTGTTCATCAGCTACGGCAGCCGTGAACTCGAGAATCCAAGACGCGGGTTCGGCGGCGACCCGAAGGCGAACACCGAGGCGCTTCAAAGAGCGGGGATGAACACGCACTTTTACGTTTCTCCGCAAACCGCGCACGAGTGGCAGAGCTGGCGGCGCGGTTTGCATGAATTCGCGCCCCTGCTGTTCAAGGAATGAACGGAAAAGAGTCCCGCGGCGCAGGGGCGGGAGCCCCGCGCAACGCGACCAAGCAATTTTATTTTAGTAATATTGAAAGACTGCGCGGAAAATTCCTCGGTCCCATTGCGCGGATTCCGGCTTCAGTGGGAGAAATCTTGAAAAGAAGGGGAAAGATCATGAACCGAATTCTGACTGTGTTAGCGTTGTTGATGATGATCGGGTTTTCACTATGCCCGGCCCAGCAGGCCCCGCCCGCGGTACTGGAGGATTTCGTGCCGTCGATTCTGAACCAGCCCGGACAGGAGTATCCGCAGGTCAACTCCCAGGGGTACGCCCGGTTCCGCGTCATCGCGCCGCACGCCCAGAGCGTCAAGGTCAGCCTGGGCGGACGCGAAGGCACCGTGTTGACGCGGGCCGCGGACAGCACCTGGACCGGCACCACGGCGGTTCCGCTGGATGAAGGATTCCATTATTATCGGCTCACGGTCGACGGCGGAAACTTCAACGATCCCGGCGCCCTGAACTTCTACGGATCGATCCGGTGGGAAAGCGGCATCGAAATTCCCGCCCATGACCGCGACTTCTACGCGCTTCGGGACGTGCCCCACGGCCGCGTGCAGCAGGTCCTCTTTCCGTCGAAGAGCACAGGCCTGCCGCGCCGGGCATTCGTCTACACGCCGCCCGATTACGACAAGGATCCGTCGAAGCGCTACCCGGTGCTGTACCTGCAGCACGGCTGGGGCGAGGACGAAACCGCATGGAGCAATCAGGGCCATGCGAACCTGATCATGGACAACCTGATCGCGGACGGCAAGATCAAGCCCTTCCTCATCGTGATCACCTACGGCATGACGAACGAGATCAAGTTCGGGGGGATCCGGAATTTCGACATCAAACCGTTCCAGACGGTTCTTGTCGACGAGTTGATCCCGTATGTCGACGCCCATTTCCGCACGCTTTCCGATCAGCCCCATCGCGCCATGGCCGGCCTCTCCATGGGAGGAATGGAGACCCGCATGATCACCCTGGCGAATCTCGATGTGTTTTCACACATCGGTCTCTTCAGCGGGGGCTCGATCTCCATGGACGACGTCGGCAGCACCCCCGGTTTCAAAGAAAAAGTCAGGCTGGTTTTCGTGGGTTTCGGCAGCCGGGAACTCGAAAACCGCAGGCCGGGCGGCCGCGGCCCATTCGGAGGCGATCCCAAGGAGAACGCCGAAGCCCTGAAACAGGCCGGTATCCGGAGCGTTTTCTACGTCTCGCCGAACACGGCCCACGAGTTCCTGACCTGGCGTCGGTGCCTGCAGGAATTCGCGCCGTTGCTGTTCCAGAACTGACCGGGCCGGAAAGACAGGAACGCACGCTTCCATCTCCGTCCCGGGGCCGACTCGGGACGGAGATTGTTTTTCAGCTTCAATGGATTTTCGGAAATCCGGCCTCGAGTCCATTCACCATCCAAAGAGAGAACCGACATGAAGAAATGCCTTGTTCCGCTGATGCTGGCGTTATCGATGTCCGCTTCCGCCCAGACCGCACGAATCAAGATCGATGTCGACAGGAAGATCGGCGAGATCGATTCTAAAATCTACGGCGTATTCATGGAACCCATCGAATTCAGCGGCAGGCGGATGGGAATGCCGGACTCGGCGCGTTTCAACACCCTGTACGGCAACCTGTACGATCCGTCCTCCCCTCTGGCGGACGAAAACGGATTCCGCAGGGACTACATCGAGGCCATGCAGGAGCTGAAGATCACCAACATGCGCTGGCCGGGCGGTAATTTCGTCATGGGATACGACTGGCAGGACGGCATCGGACCCAAGGCCGAGCGTCCCCGCCGCATCAATCTCGCCTGGGGCGGAATCGACAACAACCATGTCGGAACGGACGAGTGGGTTCAGTTGAACCGGGCCATCGGAAGCGAGAATATCGTCTGCGTCAACCTGGGCCTGGCCGGCATCAAGGACGCGGTGGGGTGGGTCGAGTACTGCAATTATGCGAAAGGCACCCATTATTCCGACCTGCGCGTCCGGACCGGGAACGCGAAGCCGTACGGCATCCGCATCTGGGATCTGGGCAATGAGGTGGACGGCGCGCCGTGGGAACTGGGATACAAAAACGCGGACGACTACGTCAAGATCGGCCGGGAAGCGGCCAAGGCCATGCGGTCTGTGGATCCGGACATCCGTTTTGTCGCCTCCGGATCCTCGCACTACGAGAGCACCGGAATCTGGGTCGATTGGAACCGGAAAGTGCTCGAGGGGCTCGGCGACTTGATCGATTACATCTCCATCCACCGGTACTGGGAAAATTCACCGGACTACTACACGTTCATGGGGCAGAGCGCCATGGATTTCGAGGAAAAAATCACGGTCACGGCCGCCGAGATCGAAGCGGCCCGGGCGATGAAGGGTTTCCGGAATCCGATCGCGATTTCTTTCGACGAATGGGGCACCTTCGGCAGGGATTTCAGGTCCGTCCTGCCGGTCGCGCAGTGCCTCAACGCGTTCATCCGCCACGCGGACGTGGTGAAAATGACCAATTTCACCATGCTGACGTCGCTTCTCGGGTCCGACCGGGAAAAGGGGACATACAAGTCGCCGCTCTTCCATGCGTTCAAGCTGTTCTCGAACAACTGCCTCGGCGTTTCGCTCGACGCGCACGTGCAATGCGACACCTTTAACACGGAACGGTACAAGGGGATTCCCTACCTGGACGTGACGTCGGTGTATTCGAAGGAGAAGGGCGAGGTTGTCGTCACTGTCGTGAACCGTCACAGGGACAAGGCCATACCGGCCGAAATCATCAGCCAGTCCGGCGATTGGACGGGAAAGGCCGCGGCCGACATTCTGACGGCCGAATCCTTGAACGAGCCGTTCGTTTACGGAAAGCGGGAGCAGTACATGCCGGTCACCCGGGAGTTGAAGCCGCAAGGGAAAACCCTTTCATTCGCCTTCCCGCCGCATTCGATCACCCAGATCCGGGCCGGCATCCGGAAATGACGAAAAGCTCGGCGGCGCGTGCGCGCGGAAACACCGGAGCGCATCGCCGACCCGGGAATGGAACCGCGGACGGGAGAAGCGGTTGATGACGCATCGAAGTCAATCGGAAGGGATGTCGAAGTGATCGATTTCAGGAACCGTGCAGCCGGCCTGCTGCTCCTTTTCGCGTGTCTGTCGTACGGCCAGGACACGGAAGACGTCGTTCTGCACTTCGATCCCGATCGCGGTTTTTACCGGGACAATTTCGATCTGACGCTCTCCACCACGCCTCCCGGTTTGACGATCCGGTACACCCTGGACGGAACCGATCCGGTCACGTCGTCCACCGCTTTTTCCGGGACATCGCCCGTTGCGGTCCGCGTGGATCCAGCGAATACGCGGGGGCGGGACCGGGCGCCCGGTTTCTGCGTTCGAGCCGTGGCCATGGCCGCGGATACAGCCGCGACAAGGGTCAAGACCCATACCTATCTGTTCGCCGATCGGGCGGTGGAGCTTTCCCCGGACGGCGCTCTGCCGGGGCCCGGCTGGCTCGGCCTGAACAACGCCAACGGGCAGGCCATCAGCTATGGAATGGATCCGGAAGTCTGCAACAGCGGTCTGTACAAGGATAAAATCGTCGCGGCGCTGACCGAACTTCCCACGTTTTCCATGGTCATGGATTTGAAGGATCTTTTCGACCCGCGGACCGGAATCTACGTCAATGCGCTGGAACACGGCAGGGAATGGGAGCGTCCGTGCTCAGTCGAATTGATTCATCCGGACGGAACGGACGGCTTTCAGATCAATTGCGGCGTGCGCATCCGGGGCGGATGGAGCCGGAACAACACCAATCCCAAACGCGCCTTCCGCTGGTTTTTTCGTCAGGAATACGGCGAAGGCAAACTGAAGGTTCCCCTGTTCGGCGACGAAGGCGTCGACGCATTCGACAACGTGGATCTGCGCACGGCCATGAATTATTCCTGGAGCTACGGCGCGGAAGACCCGAGTAAAAACACGATGATCCGCGACGTCTTTTGCAGGGACATGCAGCGCGACATGGGCCGGCCCTATACGCGAAGCCGGGCCGCCCATCTGTATATCAACGGCACCTACTGGGGGCTGTATGAAACCGAGGAGCGTCCGGAGGCTTCGTACGCGGCTTCCTATTTCGGCGGCGACCCGGAGGACTACGACGTGATCAAGGTCGATGCCGGGTATATGGGCGCTTTCGACATCGAAGCCACAGACGGAACCCTGGACGCCTGGAGGCGGCTGTGGGAAGCCTCCATGGCGGGTTTCGCGACGACCGAGGCCTACCATCACGTGCAGGGTCTGAATCCGGACGGCACGCGGAACCCGGAATACGAGGTTCTGCTGGACGTGGACGATCTGATCGATTTCATGCTGACTATTTTCATCACCGGCGAGGCGGATGGCCCGGTTTCCGGATTTCGCAACAATCAGGAGCCCAATAATTTTTATGCCATTTACAATCACCGGGAAAAAAACCGGGGTTTTATCTTCATCCGGCATGATGCGGAGCACACGCTGGGCGCGCAGTCTTTCGGAGACGATCGGACCGGGCCGTTTCCCGGCGGATCCGTTTTTCTGGAATCGAACCCGCAGTGGTTCCATCAGAAACTCTGCGAGAATCCCCTTTACCGGTCCCGGTTCGCCGATCGCGTCCACAGGCATTTTTTCAACGGCGGCGCGCTGACACCTCAGGCGAATATCGATCGATTCCTGGCCCGGAAGAAAATGATCGATCTGGCCATCATCGCGGAATCCGCACGCTGGGGCGATTCCAAGCGCGAACCCGCCTTTACGCGCGACAATGCCTGGCTTCCGGAGATCAACCGTATCCTCGAACAGTTTTTTCCGGATCGCACGGAACGCGTACTGGGCCAATTGCGGGCCAGGGGATGGGTTTCGCGGGTCCAACCGCCGGAATTCAGCTCGGAAAGCCGGCGGGTTCAACCGGGATTTCAACTCGCGATGACTGCGCCGCGAGGTCAGATACATTACACGACGGACGGGACCGATCCGGTTCTGCCCCTGGACGCGGAGACCCGGATGACGGCGCTCATCGCGGAAAGCGCGTCTAAAAAGGTGATCGTTCCCCAGGCGGCGGTCTCGGCCGGCTGGAGGCTGTCCGCGGGATTCGACGATTCGGCGTGGCGATCCGGCTCCGGAAATGTGGGATACGAAAGGGGGCAGGGGTATGAAAACACGATCGGCATCAACGTGGCCGCCGAGATGGTTCAGAAGAGAACCAGCTGCTGCGTGAGGATACCCTTTTCCGCGGAGCCGTCATGGATCGACAGCCTCAATGTCCTGACCCTCCGGATGCGTTACGACGACGGTTTTGCGGCCTGGCTGAACGGTGTGAAGGTCGCCGAAGCCAACGCGCCGGCCGGTCCGGCGTGGAATGCCGCGGCCACCGCGGACCACGAAGCCGAGGCATGGGAGCCTTTCGACGTCTCCGGATTCGTCGATCTGCTGGTGCCCGGCTTGAATCTGCTGGCAATCCAGGGCCTGAATAACGGGGCAAACAGTTCCGATTTTCTGATCGGGGCGGAGCTGACGGCGGGCGTTTCATCGAACCCGGCCCGATTGTCCGAAAAGGCGCGCTTGTACACGGAACCGCTGGTGATCCATCAAACAACCTGCGTCCGGGCGCGCGTGCTGGACGGAATGGACTGGAGCGCCGGTCAGGAAGCGGAATTCCGGATTTTGAACGGCACGGAAAACCTCCGGATCACCGAACTGCACTACCACCCCCTGGGAGACACCGCGAACGAGAGCGGGGAATATGAGTTCATCGAGTTCAAGAATATCGGACATGAAACGCTGGATTTGTCCGGGATGTTTTTTTCGGCGGGTGTTTCTTTCGAGTTCCCGGTCCAAACGGCGATCGGCCCGGAAAACTTCATCGTGCTGGCCTCCAACCGCAATGCCTTCTCCGGCCGGTACGGATTCCAGGCTTTCGGCGAATATGAGGGGCAATTGGACAACAGCGGAGAAACAATCGCGCTGAGCGCGGCATCGGGGGACACGATCCTCCGGATTCGGTACAATGACCGGTATCCGTGGCCCCGTTCGGCGGACGGAGACGGGTTTTCGCTCGTGCCGCGGGAGCCGGATCCATCCGGGGATCCGGAGGACGCGGGAAACTGGACGGCCTCGGCCGGTATTCACGGAAATCCCGGTCATGACAACATCCCCGTCTCGGTAACGGAACCGGGGCGTCCGGCGGCTCCGATTGAATTCAGGCTGGCGCAGAATTTCCCGAATCCGTTCAATGCTATGACGACCCTTGTATTTCATGTGCCCAGGCCCGCGTCCATTACGATTAAAGTGTATGACATTCTGGGCCGTGAGGCGGCCGCACTGGTTTCACGGGATTTTGAACCCGGCGTGCATTCTTTCCAATGGGACGCTTCTGGTCTGGCCAGCGGCGTCTACTTTTGCAGACTGACTGCTTCCGACGGATTCTCGACTGTCCGGAAACTACTTTATATACAGTAAGTTCTATTGATTTTCAAGGGGGGGGCATAGACTGGGGATGCCGGCTCCGCGGAGAATCCGGCTGTCGATGACCGAAGCCGGGACTCGAGAACGGACCGGATTTTCGGGGTTCAGGCGGAACCTGTTGTGGTGCCGGCAGAAACGAAGAAAATGCCGGTTTTTACGCGGCGGTCTGTATTTGGGCAATATGGTAATTGAAAAGTACACAAGTGGTGTAAGCCCCGGATCCGTTCCCCGCGACCGCGTGCGGTCCGGCGCGGCTGTAAAACCCGCAAATCCTCCCGAATTGGAAAAAAATACCGATTCCCGCATTTTCAGGCGGCACTCCCGCCCAATGTACTGATGCGCAGAAACGGCCCGGCCGGAGGCTGCGGCGCGGCAGGATTTGCGCAATCTGGTTATAAAAAGGAAATAAGTGGCTTGATTTCCATCCATAAAATAAGTACGCTAATTATCCCTTGAACATCCATTATCCACAGGAAGAGGAGGCAAAAAGATGAAACGAATGCTATTGTTCCTGCTGCCGTGTCTGATGATGCTGGCGATCGGCGCCTCGGCCCAGGGCGTCGATCCGGGCACCGAAAATCTCATTCACTCCTGGACATTCGACGACGGAACCGCCAATGACGCAGTGGGCGACGCGCACGGCATCCTCCAGGGAGATGCGATCGTCGAGGACGGCGCGCTGGTCACGGCCGATCTGGGCCAGTACATGGAAATGGATGCCGAAGCGGTCGGACTCAACTCCCTCACCGAGTTTTCCGTCGAGATCTGGTTCCTGCCCTTTGAAGGCATGAACGCCAGCTATCACATGTTCTTCTATTTCGGGGGATCGAAGAACGGCATGGGGTACAACGGCTTCTTTCTGACTCCCGTCAGAGGGGACGACAAGAGCCGAGCCGCCATTTCGTGCTGGGCGGACACGCCCTATCAGGGTGAAACCGGCGCGGACGGGCCGGAATACGACGACAGCAATCTGCATCACATGGTGGCCACCATCAACGAATCGCAGATCGCCCTGTTCGTCGACGGCGTGGAAACGGGCCGGACCGACCTCGCCTCGACCAACACCATCGACGCGCTGGAGCCGCTGTTCTGCTACCTGGCCAAGAGCGGCTACGACGGCGATGCCACGTGGAGGGGGTTCATTTACGAGTGCAACATCTTCAACAAAGCCCTGAGCGCCGAAGAGGTCGATTTTCTCTCCCTGCAGGATCCCACCGTCGGCGTTGACGATCAACCCTTCGCCGATCTTCCCGCGGGATTCGGCCTTCTACAGAACTATCCGAATCCGTTCAACCCCGGGACGACCATTCCCTTCAATCTCAATAAAAGATCCAGAGTCACGATCGATGTATTCGACATGCTCGGCCGTCAGGCGGCCGCACTCCTCGATGAAGTCCGGGATGCGGGTCAGCACAGCGTTCAATTCGACGCTTCGAATCTCGCGGGCGGGATGTATATGTGCAGGATGCAGATCGACGGCAGGCAGACCCTGACGCAGAAGATGATGTTGATGAAGTAGGCATCTGCTTGCGACGCACCTTCGAAGTGCGTCACAAGTGGCTGGCCGGGTGACCGGGAAACCGCTATCGCGGACGGTTCGAGGTTTCGGTCAAATCCATTGGGCCGTGCGGATCGCGGTCCGGCATACCGCCCGAGAACCCGGGTGGAACAAGCCGATGAAACGGAACAGCGGCGTACGAATCAGTCATTTGTGACGTGCGCCGCTGTTTCGTTTCTGATCCGCTTCATCCGCGGAAGTGAACGGAATCCGGAGGCGATTGCGGAAAACGCGGGTTTTCCCGCTGACTGATTCCGGACGGCGGGCGGTCTTCCCTGATGGACCCGCCTGTCGGAACGAATGGCCGGCCTGATACGGTCCCGTTGAGTGGAAGTGGTTTCCTCCCTCGTGTGTCTCATTCGAAAAAAATCGCGTTCTCGAAGAATCCGATTTCCGGATTCCATGCATTTTTCTGAACCAGTGCGTTATGCCAAACACCTTAAAGCAGAGGAGTCAGGCTATGAAGCGTAACCGCCAGCTCCGGATTGTTGCGGCGATCCTCGGGGTCTGCCTGATCTCGGTCGCGGGCCGTCTGGCCGCGGGCACCACCGGCAAGATCGCGGGCACCGTGGTCGACCGCTCCACCCGGCAGCCGTTGATCGGAGCCAACGTGCTGGTCGTCGGCACTTCCGCCGGCGCGGTGACCGACATGGACGGCTATTACATGATCCTCAACGTGCCGCCCGGCATGGTCAGCGTCCGGATCAGCATGATGGGGTATCAGACCCGGGTGACCGAGGATCTCCGGGTGTCCATCGACATGACCGCGGCCTGCGACGCTGAACTATCGCCTGCGGTGATTGAATCCGGAGAGGCGGTCACGGTAACGGCCGAACGGCCCCTGGTCCGGAAAGACATGACGTCGTCGCTGTCCAGCGTGGGTGCCGATGAGATCCGGGACCTGCCCGTGCAGAGCATGGAGGACATTCTGGCGCTGCAGGCCGGTGTCGTGAGAACCGGCGGACAGGTGCATATCCGCGGCGGCCGTTCGAGCGAGATCGCGTACTGGGTGGACGGCGTATCCACCACGGACGTGTTCAACGGATCGAGCGGCGTCACGGTCGAAAATTCGGCTATCCAGGAGCTGCAGGTGGTCAGCGGCACGTTCAACGCCGAGTACGGGCAGGCCATGTCCGGCATCGTGAAGGTCATCACCAAGGAGGGCGGGAACAAGCTGACGGGGGACGTGAGCGGATACGTGGGGGACTATCTCGGCGGCGGCGAACAATTCTCCCTGTTGAAGCGGGTCAACGTCGTTTCCGACGCGCGGGGTGTCCTGCGCGCGGACGGCGTGACGGAAAATCCGCTGAAGCGTTTCAATCCCGTTTATAATTTCGAAGCCAACCTGAATGGTCCGGTTCCCTTCGCCGGGGACAAACTGTCGTTTTTCGTCAACGGCCGCTTCTTTTCGAACGAGGGATATCTCTACGGCCGGAAGTGGTTCACGCCGGCCGGCACAGCCGGAGACAGTTCGCTCGTCTCCATGAATCCCTACGAGCGGGTCAGCCTCCAGGGGAAACTGGTCTACCGGCTCAGCCGGAACATCACCGTCAAATACAACGTGTTCGGGAACCGCTGGAACAATGACCGGATTTACAACAAGGCGTACACCTATGCGCCGGACGGCATCCCCCAGCAGAAGGGTACCGGCTTGACGCACATCCTGGAGCTGAACCACATGCTCTCGGCTAAAACTTTTTATGAACTGCGGGTCAACCATTTCTACAACGAATACAGGCAATTCCTCTTTGAGGATCCCACCACGAAGCCGAATTACTTCGTTCGCGTGTATCCCGATGCCGATGCCGGTTTGACGGGTTTCGAATTCGATCCGAACACGGCTGAAGGCCAGGCCCGGTTACAGGCCATCCGGTCCGACAGGCGGACTTACGATTTTATCCCTGATCCAGCCGGCCCGAGCGGGTACGTCAGCCCCGATTCCAATTCGGCGCCGACCAGCTACAGTTTCAATAAAAGCGGCAATCTGATGAACCATTACGAGCGGAGCACCGCTTACTGGGTCGGAAAATTGGACCTGACCAGCCAGATCAACCGGGTCCACCAGATCAAGTCGGGCGTCGAGGCCCGGTTTCATGAGTTGACGCTCGATTCCTACACGATCACGCCCAAAACCGTTCCGGGGACGAGCGAGGCCGTCATCCCGTTCGAACCGGACGTTCCGGGCGTTTCGAGCGTGCAGCGGCTGCTCTACACCCGGAATCCCTTCGAGTTTTCGGCCTATGCCCAGGACAAGATCGAGCTCAAGGATCTGATCGTCAACCTCGGCCTCCGGTTCGATTATTTCGACTCCAAAGGCGTGGTCCCGGCCGATCCGACGGACCCGAGCATTTACACGCCCATGAAACCGGAGCACACTTTCCGGCCGGGCACGACGGATTCGCTCTCCGTGGCCGAGCGCAGGGCGCTCATGGAGAAGAAGGCCGAGGCCAGCTACGCGGTCAGCCCGCGTCTGGGATTGTCTTTCCCCATCACCGACCGCGGCGTGATCCACTTTTCCTACGGTCATTTCTTCCAGATCCCCGATTTCCAGTATCTGTACAGCAGCCCCGACTTCAAGCTGGGCATGGGCGGCGGCAACTTCACCCTGTCGAACGCGGAACTCAAACCCCAGCGGACGGTTCAGTATGAGATCGGCCTGCAGCAGCAGCTGTCGAACGATCTGGGCGTGGACATATCGCTGTTCTACCGCGACGTGCGCGACTGGGTCGGCCAGACACCGCTCCAGCCGACGGTCAACCCCGCCGTCCAGTACGTGATGTTCATGAATCTGGACTATGAAAATGTCCGTGGTGTCACGGTGAAGCTTGACAAGCGGATGTCCAGGAATTGGTCAGTGAGGGTGGATTACACCTACCAGAAGGCGGAGGGCACCTACACCAGCCCGACCGACGCCTACACCGCCTACGCCAACCACGAGCAGAAGCGGCTCGCGCTGATCCCGATGGGCTTCGACCAGCCGCATACCCTGAACGCGCTGGTCCGTTATCAGCTCGGGCAGTGGCTGTTCTCGGCGATCGGGCAGTTGACCAGCGGCACGCCGTATACCCCCTCGTTCCCCTCCGGGGAAGTGTTCGGCAGCGCCGCCTCCAAAGGCCTCCTGCAGAACAGCGAATACACGCCCATGCGGCGGAACATCGACCTGACCGTGAACCGCGGGATCACGGTCGGAAAGCTCCGGATGAACGCGTTCGTCAACGTGTACAATCTCCTCGATTTCCGCGACGCGCTGAGCGTATACGGCGACACGGAAAAGGCGGACGTCACCTCCACCATCGATCCGGAGAAGCAGGGATACGTCGCCTCGCGGATCGGCACGGTTGAGGAATGGGCCAAACAGCCGAGCTGGTATTCGGCGCCGCGCCAGGTTCAGGCCGGTTTGTCGGTCGGATTTTAACAAGGGCAAGGAGCAGACCATGAAACTTAAATCCGCACTGGCTGGCATTCTGTTCATGGGTCTGGCACCCATGCTGTCGGCCCAATCGGCGATGGAGGGTTTGCACGGCGATTTTCAGTACATGAAAATGGGCTTGCATGCGGGGAATCAGATCCGCACCACCTTCTTCAACGACGGCACCTACGGAACCAACGCGTCCCATCCGAGCGGGTCGTCCGACGCCATCGCGGGCGAATGGCCGATCAATTCGGGCCATTTGTGGCTCATCGACGGCGACGAATTCGTGGTTTCCGAGGTGATCGACGCCAACGGCGAAATGAAGCACATCAATTCCACGGTACAGAGCAACGGGGATCCTTCCCTGCCGACGAGTTCCGGCAATTATTCCAGGGGAGACGCCGATCCCGTCACGGGCGAATGGTGGACATTCCTGCCCCTGCCCGGCTTCGCCAAACACCCCGGCGACTCTCTCGCCATGAGCAAATGGCCGGCCTCCTGGCCGGCTTACTGGCCTGACAGGTCGGACGACCCGGTGGATCCGGGCTGGGGAGGCAAGTGGAACGGCTATTTCGGCAAGGGCCAGTTGAACGCGGACGAAGAGGCTTTTTTCGTGTCCGATGATTATAACAAGAAGGAATTCAACTTCTTCCCGGACAGCCGCGACCTCAGCCGGAAGGGTCTGGGCATGCGCATGTGGGTCCGGAGCTTTCAATGGTCCAACCTGCTGGTGCAGAATGTCCTGTTTCTGCTGTTTGACATTGAGAACATCGGCACCTATCATCACGATAAAATGGCCTTCGGGTACAAGATCGGCAACAATATCGGCGATACGTCGACCGCGGGCGATTCGGGCGATGATTGCGGCGCCTATGACCTGGCGGAGGACATGGCGTACATGTGGGACAATGACAATATCGGCGGCGGGGGCTATTCGCCCGTGGGTTACATCGGGGGCGCGTTCCTCGAAAGCCCGGGCAACCCGGTGGACGGCATCGATAATGACGGCGACGGCGTGAACGGCAGCGGCCCCGTCATCACCGAGGCGATGTTCCGGGCGAAGGTGCTGTTGGCCGGCGACCCGATCATCCTCATCGACTACAGGACCTTCGGGCGCACCCAGGTGACCATGCCGGATGACACGCTTCTGATCCATTACGAGGACCAGGTCATCAAGATCTATCCGGGATATAAGCGCGAGGAAGTCGAGAACAACCTTATAGACGACAACCTGAACGGACTGATCGATGAAAACAACGGCACCCGGTTCGGAGCCCCGCCGAACGTGAGCCATCGTTACCTGTACACCGGCCTCAAATACATCGATTACTTCACGGGCGAAGGCCGGGACAACCCGCTCATCGACGAGCAGCGGGACGACAGCATCGACAACGACGGCGACTGGGACGTCACGCTGGACGACCTCGGCCAGGACGGCGCGCCCTTCACGAGCGACCCGGGCGAAAAGGACGGAAGGCCGACCGCCGGAGAACCCCATTTCGACAAGACCGACATCCACGAAACGGACATGCTGGGTCTGACCAGCTTCAACCTCTACGATTGGGCGACGTATGCCCACGATGACGATGAGGCCACATGGGAAAAATGCCGGCCGGGAAAACTGGACGGAAGACTCGAAAACGTCAATGTCGAGCTCTTCTGGGGATCCGGCTATTTCCCGCTGGCCCCGGGCGAAGTCGAGAGGTTTTCCATGGGTCTCGTGCTCGCGGTTACATTGGACGAACTGACCGTCAACAAGCATTGGATGAACACGGCGTACGCCGAGAATTACAACTTCTCCCGCGCGCCGAACATTCCGACCCTTCAGGCGGTGCGTGGAAACAACCGCGTCACGCTGTTCTGGGACGATTGGGCGGAGGATTCGGAAGACCCCATCACGGGAAAGGATTTCGAAGGATACCGGATCTACCGCTCCACGGACGCGGCCTGGAGAGACATGGCCCAGATCACGGACGGCCAGGGGTCCTACGCCTACCGCAAACCCGTTGCCCAGTTTGATCTGAAAAATGGAATCAGCGGGTACGCCACGGTCGATGTGAAGGGGATTCTGTTTGATCTGGGAAATGACACCGGACTCCGGCATTCCTGGACCGACACCACGGCCGTGAACGGGTACCAGTATTACTACGCCGTCACCGCCTATGACCACGGGGACGCGGAAAAGAGGATTCCGCCCACCGAGTGCACCAAATTCATCTCCATCGGTCAGAACGGCGAGGTCATGGAAAAAGGCTCCAATGTGGTCGTGGTCCGTCCGGAGGCCCCGTCCGCGGGCTTTGTGCCCAGCCGCGCCGATATTCCGCATCTCCTGCCCGGCGGCACCACCTCGGGCGATGTGACGCTGGAACTGATCGATCCGGCCGCGGTCCGGGACGGTCATATTTACCGCGTCTCGTTCGAGGACACCATGACGGTCGTCGCGAACGCGCCGGACACCGTGTACACCCGGAACCTCAGTCTCGTCGATGTGACGAATCCCGCCTCTCCCGACACTCTAGTTGGACGCCTGAAACCGGCCGGTCTGGAGGTCAAACTCCCCATGATCCATGGATTCGAGCTGTCCTTGCGGAATGAGGCCGAATCCGCGATCGACACCGCCCGGACGAAATACAACCACGCGGAAATATTCGTTCCGAGCGTGGCGCCGTACTTCTACCGGCTGGAGGCGGAAAGCCCGATCTCCCGCGACATCGACATCATTTTCGGCGACAGCGCCGCGGTGCTCGACACCGCGGTTCCCTGCTTCCGGAAAGGACGGGCGCTGGCGGCCAAGGATGTCAATTTTCTGGTTCTGGACGCCGTTTCGGGAGAACGATTGCCCTTCGGCTTCCTGGACGCCGACGGCGGTGACGGGGAGTTCTCCCGCTCGAAGACCAAGCAGGACGAAATCCTCATCCTGAATCCCTCCGAGGCCGACACACTCCGGCCCGCGCTGTCCGTCTCCATGAAGCGCAGCCAGGACGACGACACCCGCAGAAAGCCCGGCATGGGCGACACGCTCCGCATCCGCATGTTCAAACCCTTCCTGTCGCGGGACGTGTTCGAATTCACGATGCACGGAGAGGCGCTGGACCTGCCGGCCGCGAAGGCCTCTCTGGACGACATCCGGGTTGTGCCGAATCCCTACATCGTGGCGAACGGCTGGGAACCGACCAATCCGTACGCGGACGGGCGTGGGGAACGTCAGATCCATTTCACCCACCTGCCGCCCGTGTGCACGATCCGGATCTACAGCTCCAGCGGTCAGCTGGTGGCCACCCTCGAACATGACACGCCCAGTCTGAGCGACGGCACGGAAATCTGGGACATGCTGACCCGGGACCAGCTGTCCATCGCCTTCGGCGTCTATGTGTACCACGTGGATGCGGGCAAACTGGGAAATAAAATCGGCAAATTCGCGGTGATCAAGTGAGCGGTCCGGAACGGGGTTCCGGCCGGACCGGACCCCGTCTCCAGGAAACAACCAAGGAGACTGGACGATGAGAAAAGGATTGTGCATCCTGCTGGCGGTCGCCGCGGCAACCGGACTCGGGGCGAAACAGGTCACGAAGGCCGGAACGACGGCGGTACCGCTGCTGAAAGTGGACGTGGGCGCGCAGGCCGTGGCAATGGGCAGCGCGTACGTCTCGGTGGTCGAGGACGCCACGGCCATGTACTGGAATCCGGCCGGGTTGGCGAGGATCAGTGGAAACGAGGCTGTTTTCAGCCACGCCCGGTGGTTCGCGGACATCCGCATGAGTTACGCGGCGGTGGCGATGAATCTCGGCAACATCGGCGCCATCGGCGTGAGCGGCCAGTTCCAGACCATGGATGAGATGGAGCGGACGACGATACTGGAGCCGGACGGCACCGGTGAGATGTTCGGTGCCGGGAGTTTCGCGTTCGGTCTCTCCTATGCCCGGAATCTGACCGACCGGTTTTCCATCGGCCTGTCGGGGAAATTCATCCATGAGAAAATCTACCATTCCGCGGCGAAGGGCGCGGCGCTGGACTTCGGCGCACTGTTCGACACGCAGTTTCACGGCATGAAGATCGGCATGAGCGTCACCAACTACGGAACGAAAATGCGGCTGGGCGGACGGGACATGCAGACGCAGAAGGATCCGGACCCGACGGTCACAGGGAACAATGAGAACATCCCGGCTTACTTCCAGACGGACGCCTTCGACCTTCCCCTGCTGTTCCGGGTCGGCGTTTCGGCGGATGTGCTGAAGGGATACGGGAGGAGCAATCTCATCCTGGCGGTGGACGCGCTGCATCCGAACGACGACGTGGAAAGCGTCAACGTGGGCTGTGAATACGTTTTTGACCGCATGGTGTCGATCCGGGCGGGGTACAAGTCGCTTTTCGCGGAGGATTCTGAGGAGGGGTTGAGCGTCGGCGCGGGTCTTCAATATTCCGTCGGACGCGGCGTCCGCCTGACCATCGATTACGCGTATCACGAATTCGGGCGCCTGAACGACATCCAGAAATTCACGGTCGGAATCGGATTTTGATCGGGTCCTGTTGTCTCGGTCCTTTCTCTCCGGATTGTAAAGGGCCCGGCGTTGAACGGACGGGCCGCGTAATAAAACCGGCTTTCGGATTTTCCGCGATGGAGCGGCGGAATCCGAAAGCCGGTTTATTTGTATCGGCCGCCGTAGGCCGGAACGGGCCTGAGCCGGAACGGGGGGCAGGGAAGCAGGTCCCGAAATGATTTGAATTTGATTGGCGGTTTTAGTATAATTGAGAGGAACATCTGTGGGCGCGATGGTCCCGCCGCGCAATGCGGGATCAAGCTATAATATTTGTGCATTATTGAAGTCCCCGCGGGAGGTTCACGCCCCCGGGTTTCCCGAACCCATCGGTTTCCGGTCCGGTCCTGACGGATAAAAACGGAGCAATGTGTTGAAAGCCATTTGCCATTCAACGGTTCGGTTTTCCGAATGGGCTTCGGTCCGGAATGTCGGACCCAAGCCCATCCGCGGCCTCATTCATTCAACGGCTGTCCGACTGCTGGTTCTGCTCCTTCCCGCATACGCGGCCGGACAGGAGCGGCGGGAACCCGATGCCCGGGGAGCGGACGTCCGCGAAACAGCCCAGTCCAGGCTGGCCCACGATCTCCTGAACCGTCCGGAGGCCTGGTACGGGACCGCGGAAGCGGTCGGGATCGCGGACAACATGATTCTCTTTCAGCGGCGCTCGGGCGGCTGGCCCAAGAACCTGGACATGGCCGGTGTCCTGAGCGAGGCGGAAAAACGGGAGCTGGCGGAACACCCCGACGAACCGCTGTCCACAATCGACAACGGCGCCACTTACACCCAGATGGTTTTTCTCGGCCGCGTGTTCGGTAAAACCCACGACACGCGGTTGACGCGGTCATTTTTAAAGGGCCTGGATTACCTGCTTAAGGCCCAGTACAGAAACGGGGGATGGCCGCAGTACTACCCGCGCCGGCAGGGATACTTTTCACGCATTACCTTCAACGACGACGCTATGATCGGCGTCCTGCGGCTCCTGCACGATGTGGACCTTGACAGGCCGGAATACGCCTTCGTGGACAGCGGCCGCAGGAAACGGGTCAGGAAAGCGATACAGAGAGGGATCGGCTGCATCCTGCGGACCCAGGTGGAAACAGGCGGCCGGCTGACCGCCTGGTGCGCCCAGTATGACGAGCACACCCTGCAGCCGGCCGGCGCCCGCCGGTACGAACTGCCCGGCCTCAGCGGCCAGGAAACCACGGGGATCGTCCGCTTTCTGATGCGCATCGAGCCCCCGACCCCGGAAATCATCCGGGCCGTGACCGCGGCGGCCGCCTGGCTGGACAGTGCGCGCATCCGCGGTATCCGCGTGGTCCGGGAGACGGATCCTTCGAGCCCGACCGGATGGAACCGGGTGGTCATCGCCGACCCGGAGGCGCCGTCCCTGTGGGCCCGGTTCTACCAGATCGGATCGGACCGGCCATTCTTCAGCGACCGGGACGGGCGCATGGTTTTCGATCTGTCGGAGATCTCGGCCGAGCGGCGGAACGCGTACGGCTGGCTGGGCGACTGGCCGGCGGATCTGCTGTCGGATGAATATCCTAATTGGCGGATGAAGTGGGCGGCGATGATCGAGGCGGAGACCCGGTGATCGAGGCCGAACCCGGCTTCTCTGTTGTTCCGCAATCCTATTTCCCCTTGCTTTTATGCCGCGGCCGTCGTAATATTTGAGACCGGTTGCGGTGTCCTTCGGTAACTCCCGAGTCTTCCGCATTCCTTCCCCGGAGAGCGATTTCCATGAAAGCCCTCATCGTCTACGACTCGTTTTTCGGTAACACTGAAAAGATCGCCATGGCCGTGAAGGCCGGGCTATCCGGCCGCATGGACGTGACCGCGGCCAGGCCTTCGGCCTTCGGCCGGCCGGCATCCGGCGGATGGCCGGACCTGCTGGTGATGGGTTCTCCCACGCGCGGCTTCAGGCCAATGCCTTCCGTCGTCCGATGGATTTCGGAAATTCCCGCGGACGAATTGAAGGGTGTCCGGATCTTGTCCTTCGATACGCGGATGGCGCCCGAGGACATCCGCTCTCGGATCGGCCGTTTCGTGGTGACGCGTTTCGGATACGCGGCGGAATCGATGCACAAGCGCCTCACGGGCAAGGGCGGGGTTCCGGCCGCGCCGGCTGTGGGATTTATAGTCCGCGCGTCCGAAGGGCCGCTGAAGGAAGGGGAACTGGAGCGCGCGGCGGAATGGGCCCGGCGCATCGCGGAAGATTTCCCGGTATAAAAACTGGATCGAATCTGACAGCGAGCGCATTCCCCGGGGCTTGTCTTCAACAATTCAAAAATAGAATAGCTTGATCCCGCGCAGCGGGCCCCGGGGTAAGCGAGCGAATATAAGATGTCTTTTCTCTACAGATAGAAGATTCCCCGCCGCTTGCCTTCAAACAGAAGGCATATAATAGCTTGGTCCCGCGCAGCGGGCGGCGGGGAGCTTCAATCTTCAGGAGGCCCTTCGTGTGCAAATCGCCTTTCGGGCGACAAGCCCCTCATCCGGCACTCCCTGCCCCGCAGGGAAGCGGATCTCACGGAGACAGGGAAGACTTCATCATTGATCCGAGATTTAATAACGGAGGCACTGAATCATGAACCAGTCTGTCAAAAGAGTGCTGGCGGCGATATCGTTTCTCGTCATCCCGGCGATGGTATTCTCGGTTGTCCCCGATTATCAAAATCCGAACCTTTCCGTAGAGCGACGGGTTGACGACCTTCTCGGCCGCATGACCATGGAGGAGAAGGTCAGCCAGCTCCAGTGCCAGATCAGCGAGGACCCGGTCACGGACGCGGCCATGCGGAATGGAATCGGCGGTCTGGGGTGCATTCTACGGCCGTACACGGGAGCCGAGGCCGCGAAAAGACTGAACCGCATCCAGAAATTCATGACCTCGAAAACCCGACTCGGCATACCGGTGATGATGCACGACGAAGCCCTGCACGGGCTCATCGCGGAGAAGGCCACGAGTTTTCCCCAGGCCATCGGCCTGGCCGCGACGTGGGAACCGGAGTTGATGGGCCGGGTGGCCGGCGCCATTGCCGAGGAAACGAAAAGCCGGGGCATTCGGCAGGTGCTGTCACCCACCATCAACATCGCCCGCGACCCCCGCTGGGGACGCGTCGAGGAAACCTACGGCGAGGATCCCTTCCTGACATCCGCCATGGCTGTCGCTTTTATCTCCGCCTTCGAGAAGCGGGGCATCGTCACCACGCCCAAGCATTACGCGGCCAATGTCGGGGACGGCGGCCGGGACAGCAATCCGGCGCATTTTTCCGAGCGCCTGATGCGCGAAATCTACTTTCCCGCTTTTCAGGCGTCCATCGCCGGGGCGGGCGCGCGCTCCATCATGGCGGCGTACAATTCCTATGACGGCACACCGAGCTCCTCGAACCGGTGGCTGCTCACGGACGTGCTGAGGGGCGAATGGGGCTTCAAGGGATACGTGGTGTCCGATTACACGTCAGTGGAGGGCATATTCAGCCTGCATCGGACGGCCGCGGATTCCATGGAGTGCGCGAGACAGGCCATCACCGCCGGCCTGGACGTGGAACTGCCCTCCATTGTCATGTACGGAAAACCCCTGATCGACGCGGTCCGATCCGGAAAGGTGAGCCCGGAAGTGCTCGACCGCGCCGTGCGGCGCGTACTGACCGTCAAGTTCGAGCTGGGGCTGTTCGAAAATCCCTATGCGGACCCGAAGGAAGCGGCGCGCCTCAATGACTGCGAGGCGCACCGGGCCCTGGCCCGCGAGGCCGCTGAAAAATCCCTCGTCCTTCTCAAGAACGCGGACGGCACACTGCCGTTCCGGAAGGAACTGAAATCCATCGCGATTATCGGCACGCCGGCCGCGGCTCCCCGGCTGGGCGGTTATTCCGGCAGCGGCATGGCCGTGGTGTCCGTACTGGACGGCATCCGCAAGGCCGTGCCCGCCGCCGACGTGCGTTACGCGAGAGGGCCCGCGGGCGGCAGCCGGACCTATCCCGCGGTACCCTCCGAATGGCTGACACCGACCGGAGGGAAGGAAGGCGAACGCGGATTGCTCGGGGAATACTTCGACAACACCGGACTGGAAGGCCGGCCGGTTCTGACGCGCATCGACCGGGACCTGTTTTTCGACTGGGGGCACGGATCCCCGGATCCGTCCATCGCGGCGGAGCGTTTTTCCGCCCGCTGGACGGGCAGACTCGAAGCGCCGGTCAGCGGCCCCTGCGTTCTGGCCTTCACCACGGACGACGGGGTGCGCGTTTATCTGGACGGCGAACGGATCCTTCAGACCTGGTCGGACCGGGCGCCATCGACGGACACGGTGCGCGTGGTGCTGGAGGCCGGCCGAAGATACGACCTCCGCATCGAATACTACGAGAATTCGGGCCAGGCTTTTGCGGCCATGGGATGGGATGTTTCGGGAAAGGACCCAGCCGCGGCTGAGATCCGAGAGGCCGTTGAAGCGGCCGAAGCCTGCGACGCGGCCGTGATTGTGGCGGGCGTCAACGAGGGCGAGGGCCGCGACCGGTCCGACCTCGGCCTGCACCCCGATGTCGTTCGGGCGATCAACGGAATCGCGGCGACCGGAAAGCCGACGGTCGTGGTGCTGACCAATGGCAGCGCGGTCACGGTCGCGGACTGGATCGCTTCCGCGGATGCCGTGCTCGAATCCTGGTATCCGGGCGAGGAAGGCGGTTCCGCCGTGGCCGCGGCCCTGTTCGGAGACGTCAATCCGGGCGGCAGACTGCCCATCACGTTCCCGATCTCGGAGGGGCAGGTTCCCCTGTACTACAATGCCAAGCCCACGGGCCGCGGGTATAATTATGTGGACCTGACCGGGAGCCCGCAATTCGCTTTCGGCACAGGCCTGTCGTACACGACGTTCGAATACGGCGCATTGAAGCTGTCCGCCGCTTCCATGCCCCCGGACGGGGAAATTCGCGCTTCTGTGGATGTCCGCAACACGGGAACGCGGAAAGGGGATGAAGTCGTGCAGTTGTACATTCACGACCGGGTGGGGAGCGTTTCCAGGCCGCTTCAGGAACTCAAGGGATTCAGGCGGATCACTTTGGAACCCGGGGAAACGAAGACCGTGGAATTCCCGGTCGGCCGCGACCGGCTGGCGATGCTGAACGGAGACATGAAATGGGTGGTGGAGCCGGGTCTCTTTGAAATCCGTGTCGGCGGCGCGTCGGATGACATCCGGTCCAAAGCCGTCCTGGAGGTGACGCCGTAAAATTCCGGACGTTGATCCCCGCTCCGGATTGACACGCAAAACCTGAAAGGTCTGATCGACTTTTCAGGTTTTGGTTTCTGTCGTCCCCGTAAAAAATCAGACCTGAAAGGTCTCACAGACCTTTCGGGTCTTCCGTTTCTGCAATGTCACGCGCTGTTCCGCATCCGGCACATCGTACGGGTCAGTTATCCTCCGGCTTCAGCGAGAACTTCGCCAGTAGCCCTTTCTCGCCTTCCGCGATTTTTTCCAGAAGCGAGGCCATGTCCGCGACGTCCTGAAACCGGCGGGTCATCGCCTCAGTGGTCGCGTTGATCTCCTTCAGCGATTCCGTGTTCCGGGCGCTCAGTTTCGACATGTGTTCCATGTTCTCGCGCGCCTGACCCGAAGACTTCCGCGCCTGGTCGACGGCCTCCACGATACGCAGAAGCCGCTGTTTGTTTTCTCCGAGCGAGGTCAGGATGACGCCCATGGTGCTTTCGGCCCGGTCCGTCACCTCGGACGACTCCCGCATCTTGTTCATTTCCTGGGAGACGGCATCCTGCACGCCGGCAATGCCGTCCTTGATCTGTTCCACCAGCTCCGAAACCTCCGAAGTGGCGGCCGTCGTATTCCGCGAGAGGCTGCGGATCTCGTTGGACACCACCATGAATCCGCGGCCGGCCTCGCCGGCGCGCGTCGCCTCGATCTGGGCGTTCAAGGCCAGAACATTGACGCGCGAAGCGATTTCGTCGATCATCTGCATCACGGAGTCGATCCGCTCGGACGTTTCGGCCAGCCCCTGAACGGTTTTCCAGGCCTCCTCCGCGTCCGTGACGATGGACTTGAAGCTTTCCATGGATTCCTTGAGGGCCCCCGAGCTGGTCTCCACCTGGCTCCAGGTGTCCGATGCGCTCCGGGCGCTCCGGTCCGCTTCCCAGTGGATGCGTTCGATGTGGTCGGACACCACGCCGAGCTCCTGTTCCGTTCCCTGCAGCTGATCGTCCTGCGACACGATGCCGGACGTGATCCGCTCGATGGACGCCGCGATCCGGGACGTGGACTCGCTGACGTCAAATGCGCTCCGGGAAAGCTGCGTGCTCAGGTCGAGCAGTTTCAGCGCCTGGTGATTCACGGTGTAGAGCAGACTCCGGAGGTTGAAGGGTTCGCCGTTGGTCGTGATCACGGGTATTCCCGATTCCACGGCCCGGTTGACAATCTTGACCAGCCGGGCTTCGGGCAGATAGGTGACGATGCCGTCGACCCGCTCGCGGATGAGGGCCTCGAGCATCAGGAATTCGCGGGTCCCCTCGAGGTTCCCGTGCGAGGTTTTGGCTTTGACGGATTCACTCTTGGGCAGACGCCATTCCACGGTCACGCCGTAGGGTTTCAGTTCCTCCGCGGCCGCCAGCGCCCCCATTTTGAGCGGGACCCAGAACTCGGAATCTTCACGGCCCACAAACACGAGGCGCAGGGGCCTGTCCGGCCGCCGGTCCACGGGCCGCGCCAGCCGCGTCGGATCCGTTCCGGACAGAACCTGGCGCGTCTGCGGGTTCCAGTGCAGATGGTAGTTGGACCGGTCCACCACCTCCATGCGCGTGAGCATGCGGGGCGTGGGGGGCTGCCACCCGGCCACGATGTGGTTGAACAGGTGGATGACGGGGTCGTGGCCCTGGGCATACGGGTCCTGGCTGATCGTGGAGGTGATCACGCCCTTGTCCAGGAATTCCATGGTGGACTGAAGAAGGTCATGGCCGACGATTTTCACCTTTCCCGCAAGACCCGATTCCTCCAGGACGCCGGCCACGCGGGCCGGAGACTCCGCTTCGGTCATGTAGAATCCCGCCAGATCCCTGAATTCGTTCAGGACGCGAAGCGCCTGTTCCCGGGTGGTTTGTTCTTCACGTTTGTTCTCATGAATATCGACGATTTCAATCTCCGGATATTTTTCCTTCAGCAGGCTGATGAAGCCCTTTCTCCGCAGGAGGAGGTTCGGCGTGCTGAGCCGGGCGGTGGAAATGGAGATTTTACCCCGGCCGCCGATGGCCGCGGCCATGGCCTCGCCGCAGAGGCGCCCCTCGAGAAAGGAGTCGGACCCCACATAACAGAGTCTGAGACAGGGAACATCCGTCAGTTCGTTGAACTCGCCGGCCGCATTGTGGATGACGGCCGTGAGGTCGTTGAGTATGGACTTGAATTCCTCGAATCTCGGATCCGTCCCGGCCGGGAGCTTGTTTGCCGTGGAATCGATGCGTACATGAAAATTGCCCTGGCCCAGATCGGTGATGGCCTGCGTGAGCCGACTCAGGTCATTGCTGTGAAGTGTCCGGCCCGCCTGAATAAGGGATTCCGAGGGTTGGATGCGGTATTGCCAGATCAGCGCCGCTGCCGCGGCTCCGAGAAACCCGATCACCGCGGCTGGAATCCAGGAAAGGGTCGTTCCTTTCGCGATGTTCAAAATGACGAGACCGACGCATATCGCGGTTTGCAAAAGCAGAAGGATGAATCCCGCCAGCGTACTATTGCGCAATGTCGGAATGCGATTCATGGGAAGTGTCCTTATTTTCTTTAATACTTATGATTTATGCAAGTGTTGTGCCTTGATGACAGGAATATCCCATATCAGGTAAACATTCATTAGAATCTTATTCTGATTATTGAATCTGCTTGCCTTGCCCCACATCCCATCCTGCTTTAAAACACCGGCTTAAAGTATATATGAAGATTTCGAAATATTTGGAAATGGACCTGATATTCCATTTCAAAAACGAATATTTTAGTATAATTCGCAATATCCACCTATCCTTTTGTTATTATTGCAATATCGGCATAGGATCTCAAAAAGAGGATTTGGAAAATTACATGCAACTTTTTATATTAGCTTCCGTACAAAATATCAATAATTGGACGTATTCAGTATTATAAGACGATTTTCGTAAAACAGGACAAACATGGAAACTGATCCAAAACGCGATAAGATATTTTCTACAGCCCAGACCCTGTTCTTTAAACACGGGGTGCGCCGGATTTCGATTGAAGAGATATGCCGCGAAGCAGACATCAGCAAGATGACGTTCTACAAACATTTCAAGGACAAGAACGATCTGATTCGGGCCATCCTGCATCGACTGTTCGAAGACGGGAATGCCCGGCATCACGCAATCATGAATTCAGAGGATCCTTTTCCCGCGAAAATCCGTTCCATCATCCGTCTCAAGCTGGAGCAGTCCGAGACGATCGGGAACGATTTTATTCAGGATCTGTATCGGAGCCCGGATCCGGAAATCGTTCCGATGCTGGAGGACATGATGCGGAAAAACCGCGACGCCTGGATGTCCGACTTCGCCGACGCCCAGGCCGGAGGCCGCATCCGTCCGGAAATCCGTCCCGAGTTCATTCTCTATTTCATCGACCGGATGACGGAGATGGTCGTGGATGAAAAACTGCTGGCCCATTATGCGTCGCGGCGGGAACTACTGCTGGAAATCATGAATTTTTTCTTTTACGGCATTCTGGCCGGCCCGGATGACGGACGGTCCGCGGCCAAGGCCGGGGAAGCGCGGGGAACCGGCTCCGGCGTTGAAAGGTCCCTGGAAAATTGATGAACGCGGGATTCGGCATTTCCGGCTCGCGGATCCGGGGTGAATGGACTTCAACAGGATGCATCGGATGCACAATGGTCAAACGGAGGAGAAGATGAGCGGTTTGAAACGCATGGGAACGGCTGTGATCGTGATCTGGATCGCCGCGGCCGGAACGGTGCGCAGCCAGGATACGCTCCGGCTGGACCTCGGCCGGAGCGTTGAAACGGCGTTGAAACAGAATCCGGAAATCCGCATCGCGGAGAAGGAACTCTCCAAGGCGAAGTCAGGCGTCGCCGAATCCGTTGCGGCGCTCCTGCCCAGGGTCACGGGGAGCCTGAATTTTCAGCATTCCTGGGAGATTCAGGAGAGCCTCATCCCGAACTTCATCAAGGCCGCCATGCGGCTCCCGGACGGCAGCTATGTGATGCCCGGCGTGGAAGACATGCCCGATTACCTCAAGCTCTCCTTCGGCGTGGACAACACCTTTTTATACGGGGCGGCGCTGACCCAGCCCGTCTTTCTGGGTGGCGCGGGATGGGCCGGCGTGCGCATCGCGAACGGAGCGAAGCGCGCGGCCGAGGGCGGGCTGGAAGCCCGGAAGCAGGCGATCGTGTACGGCACGGTCAACGCGTTCTACGCCTGCCTGCTGGCCCGCGAAGTGGAGGCCGTGCAGGAACAGGCGCTGGAGCAATCGCAGGCGAATCTCGACCTGGTCCGGAAGAAATACGACGCTGGAAACGCGTCGGGATTCGACCGGATGCGGGCCGAGGTGGACGTGGCCAACCTCAAACCCCAGGTGATCTCCGCGGGGAACGCCTATCTCTCGGCCCTGACCGGACTGCGCATGGTCATGGGACTGCCGGAATCCGCGCCGATCGCGCTCGAAGGCCGGCTCGCGTATGCGGGCGACGCCATGGACAGCCTGTCGCTCACGGACCTGAGAATGATCGCGCGCAAGAACCGGCCGGAGTACAAGGCCCTGAGCGGACAGAAATCCATCGCCGCCGGAGCGGCCACGGCCGCGCGGAGCGCCTTTCTGCCCAAGGTGTTCTTTCAGACCGATTACTCCTTCATGGCCATGCGGACGGATTATAAGTTCACGCAGGACGATTTCAGCAAGGGATTCACGTCCGCGGTCAGCCTGCAGATTCCCCTGTTCAACAGCGGCGCCAACTGGTACGGCTGGCACAAGGCGCGCATGGATGTGAAGATCGCGAAGGACAACTGGAAGCAGGCGGACGACGGCGTCACGGCGGAGACCGAAATGGCCTATAACAAGTACCTGGAGGCGAAACAGAAGGTGCAGGCCGCGGGTGAATCCGCGGTCCTGGCGGAGGAGGCCATGCGTCTGGCGAATCTCATGTACGAGGAGGGCGCCAGCACCCAGCTCGACGTGATGGGCGCCCGCCTCGCGCTCACGCAGTCCCGGCTCAACTCCATTTCATCCCTGTACGAATACCAGATGGCCCGTTACGGACTTCGGAAAGCGGCGGGCGTGCTGAAAGGGGTGCTGGAATGAGCGGAACGGCGTCTGAGAGGCCCGGTGGGCCGGTTCCTGCCTTCGGGGACTCGAATGGGGCAATGATCAACACGATAAAGGAGAAATACATGCGAAAGCGCATAATCGCCACCGCCCTTCTGCTGAGCCTGGCCCTGGCACTGGCCGGATGCGGAAAAAAGAAGGCGGAAGATGAAATCAAGGTGCCCGTTCAGGTCGCCGCGGTGGGGAAGGGCGACGTCGTCCAATCCCTGTCCTACACCGGGGAAATAGAGGCCGAGAACGAGGTACAGGTGTTCGCCAAGATACCGGACCGGATCGAGCGGTTTTACGTCGACATCGGAAGCCGCGTATCGGCCGGCGCGCCCGTGGCGAAGATCTACGCCGCGACCCTGGAACAGGGGGTCCTGCAGGCCGAAGCCGGGCTCGCGGCCGCGAGGTCGCAGGAGGCGAACATGGCCGCCGAGTTCCTCCGGGCTGAGCGCCTGTATAAAGAGAACGCCATGAGCAAACAGCAGTACGACGCCATCCGCACCCAGTCCGAGGCGGCCGCGGCCCAGTCGCGCGCATCAGAAGCCGCCCTGGCTTCCGTCCGCGACCAGTTCGACGAGACCACGGTCAAGGCGCCGATTTCCGGGGTGGTGGGCGAGCGTAATTACGACGAGGGCGACATGGCGAATCCGGCCATGCCCCTGGTCCGCATCGTGCAGATGGATCGGGTCAAGCTCCTGTTCCAGGCCGCGGAACAGGATCTCGGCCGGCTGGCGGTCGGCCAGGAGATCGGGATCCGGGTGAAAAGCTATCAGGAAAAGGTTTTCAAGGGCCGCGTTCGGAAGATCAGCCCGGTGCTCGACCCCATGACCCGTCTGGCGCGGGTGGAGGCGATCGCCCCGAATCCGGGCGGCCTGCTCAAGCCCGGCATGTTCGCGGAAGTCGAGGTCCGGACCGGCGTTCTGAAGAACGCCCTGACCGTGCCCCGGTACGCGGCCATCGAGAACACCTCCATGGAATCCGAAAATGGAAGAGAACGCGTCGTGAAGAAGTATTTTGTGTTCACCGTGAGCGATTCGGGGAAGGCGATCCAGAAATCCATCGAAGTCGATTACGTGAATCAGGTGAACATCGCGGTCCGGTCCGGCCTCGCCGAAGGCGATACCATTGTGGTGTCCGGCCAGAACAGTCTGCGCGACGGCATGGCCGTCGCGGCCGTCCGATAAGGAGCGGAAGATGAGTCTAACCAGCGTATCGGTCCGGCGGGGCGTCACGGCCTTCATGATTTACCTGATGGCCGCGGGTTTCGGCCTGTTCTCCCTGATCCGGCTCAAGCTTGACCTGTACCCGAACCTCGAATTCCCCATGATCGCCGTGATTTCGACGTACACGGGCGTGGGTCCGGCCGACATCGAGACCGTGGTCACCCGGCCCATGGAGGAGACGGTCGGGACCGTCGAGAATGTCAAGCAAGTGACGTCCATGTCCCAGCAGGGCCTGGCGGCCGTCATGCTCGAGTTCGAATGGGGCTCGAACATGGACCAGGCCCAGATCGACGTGCGGAACGCGCTCGAGTACATCAAGGACGTGCTTCCCGAGGGTGTCAGTAATCCCATGATTTTCGCCTTCGACCTGTCGGACATGCCGATCATTTATTTCACGCTCGAATCCAAGGTCCACGGCATGGCGGAGCTCCGGCGCATCTCCGAGCACGAACTGGAGCCGAGGCTCGAACGCATCGCCGGGGTCGCGTCGGCGTTCACGTCGGGCGGCCTGCAGAGGGAAATTCAGGTGCAGGCGGACCCGATCCGCATGCGGGCGCGCAACGTGTCGATTCAGCAGGTGCTCGGCGCCCTGCAGATGAACAACCTGCAGATCGCCTCCGGATGGATTCAGGATCCGCATCAGGAATACACGATCCAGACGGCCGGCGAATACCTGTCGCTTGCGGAGATCGAGAATACGCCGGTGATGGCATCGGGCGCCGCCGTGGTGCGTGTGCGCGACGTGGCGAAGGTGGTGGACGGATTCGCCGAACAGCGCCAGCGCGTGTACACCGACGGAACGCCATCGGTTTTCGTAATGGCGCAGAAACAATCCGACGCCAACACGGTGGCCGTGAGCCGGGCGGTGCGCAAGGCGCTTCCGGACATCGAGTCCGAACTGCCCAAGGGCATTGACGTCAAAATCATGTACGACCAGGCCGATTTCATCAACCGGTCCATGGCCAATCTCGGTTCCTCCGCCTGGCAGGCGATTCTGCTCACATTTCTGGTGCTGCTGTTCTTTCTCCGGAACCTGCGGAGTTCGCTCATCGTGGCTGTGTCCATTCCGGTTTCAATGCTGGTCACGTTCGCGGTAATGGACTACATCGGCCTGACGCTGAACATCATCTCCATGGCGGGACTGGCGCTCGCCGTGGGAATGATCGTCGACAACTCCATCGTGGTGCTCGAGGTTATTTTCCGGCACAACGAGGAGGGGGAAACGCCGCGCGACGCGGCGGAGAAGGGCACGCACGAGGTGGCCATGGCCATCACCGCGTCCACGCTCACAACCCTGGTGGTGTTCGTGCCCGTGCTTTTCGTGCCGGGCATCGCGGGCGAGCTGTTCAACGACATGGTGCTGACCATCGTTGTGTCCCTGGCGGTTTCCCTGATCGTCTCCATCACGCTCGTCCCTCTGCTCGCGTCGCGTCTGCTGTCCGGGGCGCGCATCCGGGAGCGCTCCCGGTTCGAATGGATCGAGGCGCTCGGAGACCGCATCGAACAGTGGCTCGCCGGGCTCCATGAATCCTACAGACGCATTCTGCGGTGGGCGATTCAGCACCGCAAACGCGTACTGGCAATCGTCGGCGTTGCGGTTGCCGCCTCCATCGCGTTTCTTGTCTTTCGGGGGGGCGAGTTCATGCCCCAGAACGACATGGGGTACGTGCAGTTCACGGTGGACCGGGCGCCCGGCACCAGCCTGGAATCGATGGCCGGCACCATGGATTTCATTTACCGGACCATTGCGGAGCGCGTGCCCGAATCCGAGATCACTTATTACAATTTCGGACAGCAGGAGGGCGCATTCGCCATTTTCGGGTCCAGCGGCTCGAACCAGGGCGAGGTGATGATCAAGCTGAAACCGCTGTCTGAACGCAATCGGAACATGAAACAGATACAGGACGACCTGCGAGAACGGCTGAAGAACCTTCCGGACGTGAAAGTGGAATGGTCGGACCGCGGTGAACAGATGATGGGAAGCCAGGGCGACATGGTGATCGAGGTTTACGGTCACGAACTGAAGGTTCTGGAGTCCCTGGCCGCGGACGTGATCGCGAAGATCTCGTCCGTCAAAGGCGTTGCGGACACAAAGATCAGCATCGAGAAGGCGACGCCCGAGCTGAAAATACGGCTTGACCGCCAGCGAATCGCGGATCTCGGACTGTCCACCTCCATGGTCGGGCAGGCGATCAGCACGAGCATTCTCGGAACAGTGGCCACGCGTTATCGGATCGGCGGGGACGAGTACAACGTGCGCGTCCGGCTGGAAGAGGACGCGAGACGGAGCCAGCGGCAGGTCGAGAACCTGCTCGTCATGACGCCGGCGGGCCGCCAGGTTCCCCTCCGGGCCGTGGCGGATGTCGTCGTGGACCGGGCGCCGGTGCGTATCGACCGTAAGGCGCAGGAACGCATTGTCACCGTGAACGTGGACATCTCCGGCCGGAACCTGGATGCCGCTTCACGGGACGTCAAGAAAGCCCTGAAGCAGGTGGCGGTTCCCAATGATTACCGCATCGACATCAGCGGCACGGCCGAAGAGCAGATGAAGTCGTTCATGTACCTGGGGCTGGCCTTCCTGGTCGCCATGATTCTCTGCTACATGGTCATGGCGTCCCAGTTCGAGTCGTACCTCGACCCGTTCGTCATCATGTTTACGATTCCGATGGCCATCATCGGCGTGGCGCTCGGCCTTCTGGTGACCTGGACGCCGATTTCGGTTATGGTGCTCATCGGCGTGGTCATGCTCGTGGGTATCGTGGTGAACAACGGCATCGTGCTGGTCGATTACGCGAACAAGCTCCACGATTCAGGCATGCCGCTGTTCGAGGCCATTGAAAAAGCCGGCCTGACCCGCATGCGGCCGGTGCTCATGACGGCACTGACGACGATTCTCGCCATGCTCCCGCTCGCGTTGGGCATCGGAGAGAGCGGCGAGACCTGGGCGCCGATGGCCCGCGCCGTCATGGGCGGGCTCACCGTGGCTACAATCCTCACGCTTATCGTCGTGCCGGTTATTTACGCGATCATGGAGATTAAGCGCGACAAATACCGGGCAAAGAAAGAAGCCAAGCGGAAGGCGGAGCTGAAGAAGAAAAAGTAATTTCGCGGATTGTTTGTGAATGATCGAAAAAAGGGACCCCCCTTACGGGAGGTCCCTTTTTTGATGCCTGGTCTGCGGCCCCGAGTCCGGGAAGTCTATTTCACTAATACCTCTTCGGAGCCCGGAGTGGCCGGCCGTGGCAGCGGAGAGGATTATTTCACCAGTGTGATCTTGCAGGATGCCGCATACGAAGGCGTGGTCAGGCGGACGATGTACGGTCCGCTGACGGCCGTTTCGCCGAGGTCGGTCCGACCGTTCCACACCGCTTCATAAACGCCCGGAGCGGCAGTCGCACCGTCCAGCAGGCGGCGGACCCGTTCACCGGTCACGCTGAAAATGTCGATCGTCACCGGTTCCATGCGGTCGGACCGGTAGAGGATGCGCGTGGAGGGGTTGAACGGATTCGGGTAGTTCGAGAGCAGCTGGAACGCCTCGGGCGCGATGACGGACGCGTCGTCGACGCCGGTGGGCAGGAGATACCAGTCATCGGCGTTTTCATTGACGATGGTTGGGTCGCGCGGGCTGACGGCTTCCAGCTTGAGCATGTGATTGCCGAGAAAGGTCGCGGAGCCGAGAAGCGCGGCATTGCTGTGTGCGCCGTCCGCGTGGCCGGCCGACCATTGGAGCATGTGGTTGCGAGACGCCGCGTCATTGTCGCCGACATTGATCGCCAGGCCGAAAACCGCGTTCACGTCTGGCGCGACCATGAATCGTCCGTCCTGGGGTTCGTTGATGAACTCGAAGGGAATGCGGAACTCGACCGCGTAGCCGTCCGCGGTGATGCGGCGGGCGTAATCGTCCTCGGACGGGAGCCAGTCTGCGCTCGAGGCGTCCTCGAGGTGGCCGGAGCCGTTGATGTTGTCCACGCCGGCCGGGTTCTCTGCGTCGGCCGCGCCCCTGGCCGTGAAGCGGCTGTTGGCCGTGGCGGTTCCCGCACCGGCCGCCGGATCCGGGTCGAACTTCAGCTCGAGACAGTCGTTTTCGAAACGGCTGGCATTGGTCGCGGCCACGATGTCGTCCATGACTTCCGCGTAGCAGTAGAGGTACTCCTCGTCGTACGAAAACCAGACTGTCGCCGACAGGTCCGCGTTGTCATCCGGTGCGGTGCCGACGTCGCGCAGATACGCGTCGGCCGGGATGTACACCGCGCCGTTCGCGGGGCCGGTCAGCTGGCTGTACCAGGCGTCCTTCTGGCCGTCGATCGTGATTGAAAAGTCCTGGGCGCCGGCCGTGACGGATACGGCCAAAAGCGCGAGACAGACTAGCCATTCTCTTTTCTTCATCTTGTACCTCCGTTATCGATTCGGTTTTAGTCGAACGGTCCTTTCACGGACCGGCGGATTTGTCTGCGAGGTCACCCCCTTTCAAAGCGTATGACCTGTATCTCATTATCTGCGTATTCGATCTTTCAGCATTGATGGTACGCGTCTCTCAGTATGGGAACCGTCGCGCGCGTGAGCGTTTAAGTTAATATTGTATTATAAGTTTAGGACCCTTCAAGAGAACAGTCGGAATTGTCATTTATGTGTGTGATGGATCCGGGAAAACCGATACGGATGATCCATTTTTATTTCATAGTTTATAATAGTTTAAGAAAATGATTGTTTAAAATAAATGGATATTTTGATAAAATTTTTGTACTTTTTGACACGATCCTGATTGGAGTCCGGACATGATACGAACTGATTATTCCAACTTTAAATACCTGACTGTCGCGGATACGGACAAGGTGTGGGGATTGTACGTCACAGGCAGCGGTACAGCCGACCTGCCGCCCCATGTCCATTACCCGCCTACGCGGCATCCGGACGGGTACATGTTCGACTGGCCGCACGGCCGAATCCTCCCCGAGTTCCAGATTCTGTACATCACGCGCGGCCGAGGCATATTCGAATCCGAGGCCTGCGGCCGCAGGAAGGTGGAGGAGGGGACGGTACTATTTCTCCTGCCCGGGGTCTGGCACCGGTACATGCCCGACCCGGAAACGGGGTGGAAAGAGCACTGGATTTCCTTCGACGGCCGTCAACCCGCGCAGTTTCTCAGGCACGGCATCTTGTCGGCTGAAAAAGCCGTGCTCGACATCGGCCTGGACGAGGGTATCATCGACCTGTACCAGCGCATCCTGGAGCGGATCGACTCGGAAAAAATCGGATTCAAGGAAATCATCTCTTCGATGGCCTACCAGATCCTGGCTCGAATCCATGCGATCGAGAAATCAAAACGGTTCCAGGGGGAGGAGGCTGAATCCCTCGTACAGAAGGCCAAGGCCTTCATGACCGACCGCATCGGCTCCCCGGTCCGGTTCGAGGAACTGGCGTACGAGCTGGGCGTCGGGTATTCCCGGTTCCGGCGTCTCTTCCGGCACTACACGGGCCTCGCGCCCGCGCAGTACTTTCTTCAATTGAAACTCAACAAGGCGCGTGACCTGTTGACCGGCACATCGTTCACGGCCAAGGAAATCGCTCTGCTGACCGGTTTCGAATCTCAGTTTTATTTCTCGAAGTTCTTCAAGAAACGCACGGGCCTGTCACCGATCCGGTTCCGGGAATATTCCAGGGGAGGGGGGCGGGAGAGTAAAAAAGATCAAAGTTCATAGTTCATGGTTCATAATTAAACGAGTGGATTTGCCAAGTTGTAGGTCCGAAATGCCCTGGCCGCGAAGCCTTCAATACAAATAATCTGTTGCTTGGTCCCGCGCAGCGGGAGGCGAGGCTTTCGGACATTTACGTTTGGATGTCCGATACCCGGCGAAAGGATGCCGGCATATCGGACCTACAACTTTGAACTTTGAACTATGAACTTTGGACTATATATTGAGGGGGTATTCACATCATCCCGGACTCGGAGCGCGAATGGAACCGCATCCCCTGCTGCACGCCCTGCTGTACACGCACTGGATTTCGTGGATCATGCATTTCCTGATTTTCGTCGTCCTGTGCCGGTGGAGCGGCATACGCTGGCAATGGGCGGTGATTCTCGTGCTGGCCATCGAGGTCTGGGAGACCGCGGACTGGTCCCTGGCCAGTCCCTGGAAGTGGTGGACGCGCTTCGACACCTGGGCGGACATCGTCACGGGCTGTCTCGGCATCTGGGCCGGGGAGCATATCAAGCGCCGGTCCGCACGTCGGTCCTGAAAGCGGACTGCAGCGGCTCCGGCTCGCGAACAGGTTTGTTTCAATGATCGACAGGAGGACAGGATCCATGAAAGAGTTCAGGAATGCGTTCTTTTTCCCGGCCGTTTTTTTGTTCAGCGCGGCCGTCTTCGCGGACGGGCCCGCCGACTCCCTGACCTTTATCGGCCACTCCAGCGTGAAGATCGTAACGGCCGCCGGAAAAACGATTTACATCGACCCGTTCGCCGGCACATCGGCCGACTACGCGGATTCAGCAGACGTCCTGCTCGTTACGCACCTGCACGGAGACCACAATGCCGTCAATCTGGTGAAGAAGAAAACCGGATGCCTCACGGTTTCCAGCGCCCAGGCCATCAAGGACGGCGCGTACCAGAGCTTTGAGGCCGGGGACATCCGCGTGGACGCGGTTCCCGCGTACAATGCCAATCATTCGAAAACCGCGTGCGTCGGTTACGTCGTCGAATTCAACGGCATCCGCATCTACCACGCCGGAGACACGGGAAAGATCACGGAAATGGCGGATCTCGCGGCCAGGGACATCACAGTCGCGATGCTCCCGATTGACGGCATCTACAACATGACCCCCGAGGCAGCGGTCGAGGCGGTCGATCTGATCCGGCCAAGAGTCGCGATTCCGATTCATTCCATGCCGCCTCCGGACACGGGCAATGTAGCGACACTCGCCCGCTTCACGGCTCCGAACAGGCTTGTTCTCAGAAACGGCGAGACCATCGCACTCGAAGCCGGGAGCAGCGGGGTCGGGGACGCGCCCGCCTGTCCGGTCCGGTATTCGCTCCTGCGCAATTACCCCAATCCGTTCAATCCCGGGACCACGGTCGTATTCTCGGTTCCCCAAAGCGGGCGTGCCTGTGTGGAGGTTTTCGACATGATGGGCCGGCGGGCCGCGGTTCTGGTCGATGCGGATCTTGCGGGGGGTGAGTATTGCATCCCTTTTAACGGCGAATGCCTGGCAGGCGGAGTTTACCTGGCCCGCCTCCGCCAGGGCGCGGTTCAGGCGACCACTCGAATGATCCTGATGAAATGAAACTTCTGAAAAATCAGGGGAATTGGCGATTCCAGGCATCTCCCGTCTCGAAAAAATTCGATTTAGCGCGAGCTAAAGCTCGCGGCTACCGGGGATCCGTCAATTTTTCGGAAGTCTCTGAAATGATCCTTTCCAGGTCGAAGGCGCGGCGGCGTGGCATTACCGCAAGCATGGTCGGACAGGCGGTTCGGCCATGCGTCTGACCACACTCTTCAAGGACACCTTTTTATACGGAACCGCCACTGTGATTCAGCGGCTGATGTCATTGGCCGTGATCCCCCTGTACGTGTCCAGCCTGAGTGTTTCGGAATTCGGGTTCATCAGCCTGTTCCAGTTCTTCCTCGGCATCGGCATGGTCTTCTTTCTGATCGGAACGGACCAGGCCCTGCTCCGCGATGCCTCAAGTGCCGCCCTTGGCGAACAGAAATCCCTCTTCTTCACGGCTCTGACAGCCACATCCGTCGCGGCCCTGGCTGTGTCCGCGGTGTCCCTGGCTTTCCGGGGCCCGGTGACCGCCGCCTTGTTCAGAGACACTGCGTACGCCGGCATCCTCCCCTGGCTGCTCGGTGTGACCGCGCTGGAATGCGTCTGCCATCTCGCAGGCACCCTGCTCCGAAGCCGCGGCATGGCGCGATCATTCGCGGCAGCGGCCAGTCTGAAAATGATATTCTTCTTCGCCTGCAACTGGTTTCTCCTGACCCGGCGCGGCTGGGGCGTGGAAGCCTTTCTTGTTTCATTCGCCCTGAGCGGCGGCCTCTACCTGGTCCTCACCGCTTTCGCCTGGGTGCCGGCCCTGACCGGGCGGTTCGACCGGGCCGCCTGCGGCCGCATGGTGCGTTTCGGCCTGCCCCTGGCGGCCAACGTCCTGCTGACCGTGCTCCTGTTCCAGTCGGACCAGTACCTGCTGGAACGGTTCCGCGGCCTGGCGGCTGTGGGCGTGTACGCGTTCGGTTACAAATTCGGTTCCGTGCTGTACTACCTGGTGTCGTCCCTGAACAATGCCTGGTTCCCGCACCTGTTCCGCATCGGCGAAACGGAACTGCGGGAATCCTTCCGGCGGACGTTTCTGCATGTCCAGACCGCCTCGTTTGCGGCCTTCCTGTTTCTGGACTTTTTTTTCAGGGCCTTCGACCGTTCCATTCTGCCGGACCGGTACCGGGATGCGATTCCCGTTCTCTCCTGGGTGGGCCTCGGGTATATCCTGTTCAATATGGGGTCTTTCATCGATTCGATTTTCTACCAGAGAAGAAAGCCGCACTGGATACCGGTCATCACTTTGACCGCGCTGGCGGTGAACGTCGGCCTCAACCTCTGGTGGATTCCGCTATACGGGATCACGGGCGCGGCGATGTCCACGTTTCTTTCGTTCGCGGCGTATCTCGGCGCGACGCTGGCGCTGGTGAGGCGGCTGAACTTTCCCATCGCCCTGTTCGAGCCCCTGCGGCGGCTGGCCGCGTTCGCCGCGGTCTACGCAGTCGGCCGCGCCGCACTTTCCCTGTCGGGTGGGATGACCACGAGACTAGCGGTCTGGTTGTTGTCGATGCCGGTTCTGCTCTGGGTGACGCTGCGTGTGTCGCAGGAGGCGAGGGAGGAGTGGGGGAGAATCATGGCGCGGATCAGGAGATCAGGTAAATCAGTTTGAGGTTTTTTGCGGACGGGGTAAAAAAAAGCGCAGGGGAGGGAGCCGCTGCGCGGAACCACTGATGTCACTCTGAGGACCGCTTCCCTGCGAGGCCGGGAGAGCCGGGTCAGGGGCTTGTCGCCCGAAGGGCGATTTGCCCCTGAAGGGTCTCCCTGACGTTTTCTTCGGGATCCGGATAAAAAGGAGTCGCGGGTGCGCAGGGGCGCCTCCCGCGGTGCGGAACCAGGTGACTCTATTTGAAAAACAGGGAAGACCCGGCCGGGGTAAGATCGCTTTTTATTTCTGCCCCAGCTTATCCCGGATTTCCTGAAGGATGATCTCCACCCGGGTGGCCTTGATCAGGAACCCGTCCGCCCCGCTTTCGAAAGCCTTATCCCGGTCCTCCTCGCCCATGCGGGACGTCAGCATCACGACCGGAATGCGCTTCAGGTTCTGGTCCATCTTGATCATGCGGCAAACCCGGTATCCGTCCATGCCGGGAAGCATAATGTCCAGCAGAACGATGTCCGGCGATTCCTGCTTCGCCTTGTACAGCCCGTCCAGTCCGTTTTCCGCGCTCACGGTCCGGTAGCCGCTTTCCTTGAACAACGCTTCCAGGGTGCTCCGCACGGCTGCGTTGTCATCGATGATCAGTATTTTCTTCGGTTCCGATGCCTGGGACATCCGGGGCTGTCTCCCTTCAATTCGTTTGCGTTCAGCGGGGCGGGTCGGCCGCGCCGGGGGGCCGGCTCAGCAATTCCCGGACTTTGTCGACGATGATCACGGTGCGAACGGCCTTGACGAGATAGGCGTCGGCTCCCACTTCGTAGGCCCTTTTCTCGTCCTCCTTGCCCATGCGGGAGGTCAGGATGATGACGGGGATGCTCCTCAGCAGGCGGTCGAACTTGATCATGCGGCAGACCGTAAACCCGTCCATGCCCGGCAGCATGACGTCGAGCAGGATGAGGTCCGGTTTCTCGACACGGGCCGCCTGCAGGGCCTTGAGTCCGTCGTCCACCGAGGCCGTGCGGTACCCGTACTCCCCGAACAGCTTGATGAGCATGTTCCGCACGGCCGGATTGTCGTCGATGATCAGTATTTTCTGCGAATGTCGTCCCGGCATATGACTCTTCAGTTTCCTTCCGCTGCTGCAAGAATCTTCGCGGCCGCGGCCCCGCCGGCCAGCCGGCCCGAGGACCAGGCCCACTGCAGGTTGTACCCGCCCGAATCGCCGTCCACATCCATGATTTCGCCTGCGAAAAAGAGACCCGGAACGAGTTTCGACTCCAATGTCTCAGGAACGATTTCACGGGTCGAGACGCCGCCGGCCGTGACCTGCGCGTCCAGCCAGCTTCGAGTGCCGATCACTTCGAAGGTCCATGATTTCAGGCAGGCGGAAAGGCGCCTCAGTTCCGCGTCCGTGAATTTTTTCCAGGGCTTGTCCCGGTCCACCATGGCCTTTTCCAGAAGCACGGGGATGAGCCGTTTATGAACCAGCCCCACGAGGCCATCCGAGGCTGATTTGTATCCGAGCGAGTCCCGCCTGGATTCAAGCTGGGCGAGGCATTCGGCCGGGCTTTTTTCAGGAAAGCAGTCCAGCGTCACGGACGGCCTGCGGCCGCCGGACAGCAGTTCGTTTACGGTTCTGGCGCATTTCAGGGCCGGCGGCCCGGAGAGGCCGTATTCCATGAACAGGAGCTCGCCCGTCGCCGAGCCGAGGGAATCGCCGCCGGTCGTCAGATCGAGCCGGCCCAGGATTTTCACGCCCTTCAGTTTTCGAAGCAACGGTTCCCGCAGTTTCAGCTGGACGATGGCGGGGAAGGGTTCCACCACGGAATGCCCCAGACCGCGGGCCAGCTGAAAACCCGAGCCGTTCGAGCCCAGGGCCGGCGTGGCGCGTCCGCCCGCGGCCAGCACGACCGTTGACGCGAACCGGACATGACCGTTTCCGAGCGAGATCCGGAAAACCCCGTCCGCGCTTTCGATCGTTCTGACTTCGGAAAGGCAGAGTTCCTCCGCCTGCAGGCGGGTCGTCTCGTAGCGGAGCACGTCCAGCACGGCCGATGCCTGATCCGTTCGCGGGAAAATGCGGCCGTTTTCCTCGGTTTTCGTCTCCAGACCCATTTTCGCGAACAGTTCAAGTGTCCGGGCCACGCCGAATCGGGAGAGGGCGGGAGCCGTGAATGCTGGATCCGCTCCGTGGTACCGGGACGGATCCGCGGACAGATGGGTCAGGTTGCACCGGCCGTTTCCAGTGGCCAGTATTTTTTTCCCGACCCGGTCCATCCGCTCCAGAATGACAGGCCGGATTCCGGCTTCCGCCGCGGCCAGGGCGGCCGTCAAGCCGGACGCGCCGCCGCCGATAATGACCAGATCGTCGACCGGCCGGGTTTTGACTTTTTCGCGGATTCGAGCCATCTTATAAAGATACTCGATAAATTCCTTTGACGCAAGCCTGAAAATCAGATGATGCGGGGTTCCTGCGGCAAACCGGCATATTTCCGCTTGATTTTAGCGAAAAAAATCAACAATTTTAACCGCAACTGCGGATGAACCGGAGGCGAACCGTTTCCCGATGAGCCACCAGGCCCACATTGTCGTCAGCGGCATGGTCCAGGGAATCGGATACCGTTTCTTTGTCACGCGTCTGGCGGCGGCGCTCGGGCTGGCCGGATGGGTGAAAAATCTGCCGGACGGCCGGGTGGAAATCACGGCTGAAGGCGACCGGAGCCTGATCGAGTCCATGATCCGCGATCTGAAAACCGGCCATCCTTACGCCTCGGTGAAGGCCGTTGCCGTAGAATGGAAACCCTGGACCGGAAAAGACAGGGACTTCCGGGTGACCTATTAACGGTCGGACGGGCGGGTCCGGGTCGTGTTTCGATGATCAGGCACGCTCATGAGATGCCGTTCTTGCTCGCCGTGTCGGTATTTTCAAGGGAGAAGCGACGTGCGTCCCGATTTCGGCAATGGTAGCCGCCGACCTTGCGCAGTGCTTTTCACCTTGCCCTGAGTTGCGGAACGTTGCGGATACAGAAAATACTCGAAGAACAGCGCTTCCAGGTTCCGGCGTGACCGGCCGATCAAGTCGGGTTATCATCCGCCTCTAGTGAAGAAGACCATGACGGGTGTTGTACCCTGTCGGCGCTGCAAAAACAGGCTTTTCGTGCGCGTCTCCGGACTCGGAGCCTGAGACCGGGAATGCTATGGTTGGATTGGACGAACTGCCCAGGCGACCGGACAGCCGATCCGCAGGTCAGAACTCTACCGATAGGCAGGCGTCGCCGGATGGTTCGCTGTACGGAAACCCTAAATAAATCTTGACTTTCAGGTAAAATTTCGTAATTTATTGGCCGGACATTTTCAAATGCACGAAAAGCGAATGTAGCTCAGTTGGTAGAGCGCCAGCTTCCCAAGCTGGATGTCGCGGGTTCGACCCCCGTCATTCGCTCTTTTTTTTTGTTCGGGTGTTTGAAGCTCCCCGCCGTCCCGCTGCGCGGGACCAAGCGATTATATATGCTTTTATTGAAGGCAAGCGGCGGGGAAGCTTCTATCTGTAGAGAAGTGACATCTGATATACGCTCGCTTACCCCGCGGCAAGCCGCGGGGGATACGCTCGCTGACAGATTCACAACGGACAGGAGGATTCTCCCATGATGCGCCGCCGTATGCTGTTCCTGATCGGGCTTGCCGCCCTCGTACCCTGCCTGGTTTCCGGCCAGGGTTATGTTCAATCCGTCGGTTCCGGCGACGTGAACTGGACCAGCCAGGTCGTGCGCGCCACCGGAATCGGCGCGCCGAATGTGGCCATGCCCCTGCCCCAGCAGAGGGCCGGCGCGCTCAGAGCCGCGAAAATGGACGCGCTCCGAAATGTGCTGGAAACGATCAAGGGCGTTGCGCTGAATTCCGAGACCACGGTCGAGAACGCCATTGTCGCGAGCGATGTCATTAAAACCAAGGTGGAAGGCGCGATTCGCGGCTTCCGCGTGGTGGACACCCGGTATATGTCGTCAGGCGATGTCGAGGTCGACGTCGAGGTGCCGCTGACCGGCATCATCGCGGACGCGGTTCTGCCGTCCTCTTTCGGCGGGGGCTCGTTCATGGCGGCCGGCGGCGGGGCCGCGTGCCCGACCTGCGGCCAGCCCTGGCCCTCGGGCCGTCCGGTTCCCTCGAACGTCAGCTCAACCGGCGGCGGCTCGGACGCCGGGGCCGGTGTCTCCGGCCTGATCATCGACTGCCGAGGCTTCAGCCTGCGTCCGGCCATGGCGCCGAGAATCGTCGACGAATCCGGAAACGAGGTGTACGGCTCCCGGTTCGTCAGCCGCGAGTATGCCGTGGACATCGGCATGGTGGGATACGAGAAGGACGTCAACCGCGCGGCGAAGAACGACCGGGTGACCGCCACGCCGATGGTCGTGAAGGCCGTCCAGGCGTCCGGCCCGAACCGGACCGACGTGGTGGTCTCCGCCGCGGACGCCAAACGGATACACGGCGCGGCCGTGGACGCGAATTTCCTTCAGCACTGCAAGGTAATGTTCGTCCTGGATTGAGCGGCCGTCCCGAACGAGAGGAGAACGCACATGGTCAGTCGATTGAAGCCTATCGCCCTGCTCGCGGGTCTCGCGGCCGCATTTCTGATCTGGGGATGCGGTCCGAAGCCGGTGAAGGAGCAGTCCGTTCTGGACACGCCCGAGAACCATTATCAGCAGGGCCTGCGCGAGCTTGAACGCGGAAACACGGACGCCGCGTCGGACGAATTCGGCCGCGCGACGGCGCTCGATCCCTCTTATCCCGGGGGATACGCGGGCATGGGCCTGGTCCGGGCCGAGAGCGGCGTCTACGCCAAGGCCTTCGAATCGCTGGATAAGGCCCTCGCCAAAGATCCCAAATTCATCGACGCATTCGTGTTCCGAGGCCGCGTCCTGACGAAGCAGAAGAAGGGCGAGGACTGGCTCGAGAACGCGGTGAAGCAGTTCGACAAGGCGCTCAAGCTGGATGCCGGGAGCGAGGCCGCGCTCTTCCACAAGGGCGAGGCGTACAAGGAGGCCTATGCCTTCGGCGACGCCGCGGCGCAGTTCAGCAAGGTCATCGAGCTGAAGGGAGACTATTCCAAGGCCGCCAACGCGGAATGGGAGCTGGTCCAGAAGATCCAGCGCGCGGCGCCGGGCACGAAAATCGGCATGAAAATCGCGCTGATCCCGGCCATCGACCGGGCCGACCTGGCCGTGCTGTTCGTCGAGGAGCTGAAACTCATCGAAGTCCTGCAGAAGCGCCAGCCCAGGGTGTATGACACGCGTTTTCGAGCGCCCGAGGACCCGACCGCATACGCCGCGGCCGCGCCGGCCAAGGAAGAACCGGCCTCCGACCTCGACGGCCACTGGGCGGCGAACTGGATCAAGGACGTGATCAAGGCCGGCGCCATGGATGTGTTCCCGGACCATACGTTCCGGCCGGACGAAGCCATCAACCGCTCCAATTACGCCCTGTTTCTGCAGAACATCATCGTGACCGTGACCGGCGACGAATCGCTCGCGTCGAAGTACTTCGGATCCGAGAGCCGGTTCCCGGACGTCAATCCGACACATTTCGCCTACAACGCCGTCTGCCTCGCGGTGGACCGCGGCATCATGAAGACGGCGGATCCCCTCGACGGCGCGTTCAAGCCGCGGGATCCGGTATCCGGGGCGGACGCCCTGCTCATCATCCGCGATCTGCAGAACGCACTGCGCATGACGTTTTAAGCGCCAACTGGAGGATCCCTTGATTATCCGAAAAACTTTTGCCGCGGCCCTGGCCGCGGCTTTTCTCTCGCTGACCGCATGGTCCGGACAGGCACGCGGCCAGGAAATCCGCGAGGTGATCGCGCTCGGCATGGGGTCGATCACGGGAGGCGACGTGGCCCACGCCAAGGACGACGCCGTGGAGGACGCCCTGCGGAACGCGATTGAGCAGACCCTGGGCACGCTGATTCAGTCCGAGACCCTGGCCCAGAACTTCACCGTGGTCGAGGACAATATCTTCAGCAAGACGCAGGGGTACATTCAGAAATACGAAATTCTCGAACAGGGGAAGCGGGACGCCATGCTCTATGAGGTCAAAGTGCGTGCGTGGGTCCGTGTATCCGATCTCAAGGACGACCTCGATGCGGTCGCGACCCTGATTCGGCGCAAGAAGACGCCCCGGCTCATGGTGCTCATCGACGAGAAGAACATCGGCGAAACCGCGACGGCGGCGCATTTCGTCGAAGCCGACCTGAACACGGCCGAATCCCAGCTGATGAACCAGTTCATGAAGAAGGGATTCCGATTCGTGGACGCGGCCACGGTGCGGCAGAACCTGGACCGGGAGAAGGAGGCCGCCATTCTGGAAGGCGACGTGCGTCAGGCCGCGGCCGTCGGCCGCCGGGCCGGCGCCGAAGTGGTCCTGGTCGGCAAGGCCCTGGCCAAGGCCGTGGAGGTCGAGGCGTTCGGCGCGAAGATCCGCTCCCAGCAGGCCACGGTGACGGTCAAGGCCATACGGACCGACACGGGCGACCTGCTCGCCATCGGAACGGAGCAGGGCAAGTTCACGCACATCGACGACGTCACGGGCGGCACCAAGGCCATCCAGAAGGCCTGCGACGCCCTGGCCGAGCCGCTCATCGCGAAAATCCTCGACCGCTGGTCCACGGACGTGAACACGGGCGGCACCCTCACCCTGAAAATCCGCAACGTCGACGACTATGCCGAGCTGAACCGCTTCAAGAATTCGCTCAAGTATTATGTGCGGGGCATCACCAACGTGACCCAGCGCGACTTCAGCGACGGTTTCGCCGTGCTCGAGCTCGAAATGAAGGGCAACGCCGACGACCTGGCGAACCGTCTGTCCACGGCGAAAATGGAGGGGTTCATCGTCAAGGTCACGGGCGTCAGCGAAGGCGGGGTGACGGTCACTTTAGTTCCGTCTTCCACTGCCGCGCCGGCTACGGGGGAATGAAAAAAGTTCATAGTTCATGGTTCATAGTTCATAGTTGAAAAAGAAAACGGTTCATTACGGTTCATTGTTCATCGTTCATGGAGGAAAACAATCCTTCTCTTTTAACTATGAACCATGAACTATGAACCATGAACTCAAACATCCAAGGATCAAGCCATGAAAAAATCCATGCTCATCGCTTTACTGCTGTCCGCTGTATTCGGCTTGACCGCCTCGGCGGACGCCCAGCTCAAGAAGCGGGTCGCCGTATTTGCCTTCGAGGACAAGACCGACCAGTCCTCGCGCTGGTGGGACGGCCGCGCCCCGGGCGACGGCATGGCCGACATGCTGACCACGTCCCTGGTCAAGTCGGGCGAATACACGGTCATGGAGCGCAAGGATATCGCCGCGGTGCTCGAAGAGCAGAGGCTCGGCGAATCCGGCGCGGTCACGCAGGAAAGCGCGGCCCGGCTCGGAAAACTGCTCGGCGTGGAGCTGGCCGTGGTGGGCAGCGTCACCGAGTTCGGCCATTCCAAGCAGGATATCGGCGGCACGGTGAAGGGGTTCGGCCTGGGCGTGAAGAAGCAGAAGGCCACGGTCGCGGTCGACGTGCGGCTCATCAGCACGACCACGGGCGAGATTCTGAAGGCCGAGCATGTCCGAAAGGAGCAGTCGTCCAGCGGACTGTCCGTGAGTACGCGCGAAGGATCGTTCAACAACGAAACGGCTTTTGACAATTCCATCGTCGGCAAAGCCACGCGCGCCGCGATCGAGGACATCGTGACCCTGATCCGCGAGAACGCCGGGGAAACGACATGGTCCGGCAAGGTCATTTTGGTGAAGGAGGGGACGGTCTACTTCAAGCCGGGTCAGGACGGCGGTGTGCAGATCGGGGACCGCTTCGCCGTGTTTCAGAAGGGCGAGGACCTGATCGATCCGGACACCGGGCTCTCCCTCGGATCCGAGGAGAAGAAGATCGGCCTGCTCGAGGTGACGGGCTTCGCGGGCGAGGGGTCCAGGGTTTCGAAGGCCGTGGTAAAGGCGGGAAGCGGCATCCAGACAAGCGACCTGGTCCGCCTGCCCTGAAGAACCCATCTGACCAATCACTTTCATGAGGAGGGCGGACGCCCCGCCCTCCTTTTTTTATGGTCCTCATGCGCACACACGAAAAATATCCGGTTCTGGCCGCGATCGCGGTCTGCCTGCTGACCGTGGTTTTCCTCTGGTCCACGCGGTCCGTTTTGTCGCCCATTCTGGTGGGCGGCCTTCTCCTCTATCTGCTCAGCGAGATGAAGGATTTCGAGCTGGCCCGGAAGCTCCGCGCCGGAATCGGGATCATTCTCGGTGTCTGGGTTCTCGCGAACGCGCAGGGCATCGTCGTTCCCTTTCTCATCGCTTTCGTCCTGGCCTATCTTTTCAACCCGGTGGTGGATTTCTTCGAGCGTCGGCGGTGGCCCCGCCTGCTGGGCGTCACGGTTGTCTTTGCCGTCCTGTTCGGCGCGCTCGGCCTTCTCGCCGTGCTGGTCATTCCGGATCTCGTGCGCGAGATCCAGGACCTGATCGTCCGCCTGCCCCAGATGATCCAGAGCGCCATCAGCCTCGCGCATCGGCACCTGCCCCGGCTGTTCGGCGTCCTGCAGATCGACTACGCGAAGGTGGAGGAGGACTTTCTGGTCCGGCGATACCCGGCCAAGGTGGAAGAACTGATGCTCGCCCTTCTGCGCAGTCTGTCGGGTATGGGCACCTGGCTCACCCGGCTCCTGAACGTCATTCTCATCCCCGTGCTGACTTTCTATCTCCTGAAAGACTACGGCCGGATGAAGAGCGGGCTTCTCGGATATGTACCGCGCCGGTACAAGAGCCTCGCGAATTTCTACCTCTGGCGTTCCAACCGCATCGTCGGCGGATATCTGAGGGGCCAGCTCATCGTCTGCGCCATTGTGGGCCTGCTCACCTGGTTCGGGCTCTTCCTGTTCGGGAACCCGTATGCGGTCATGATCGGCATCGTGACCGGCATCCTCAACATCGTGCCCTATGTCGGGCTCTACGTGAGCCTTGGCGTGGCCCTGCTCTCAAGCCCGTTTTCGGCGCATCCCCAGTGGGCGGCGCTCCAGATCGCGGGCGTTTTCCTGGTCGTCCAGTCGCTCGAGGCGTGGGTGGTTTCGCCGAAAGTCGTCGGAGACCGCGTGGGCCTGCATCCCGTGGTCGTGATCTTCTCCATCCTCATTTTTTCCCGTTTCCTGGGCTTCTGGGGGCTTCTGCTCGCCGTGCCCATGGCCGCCCTCCTCAATTTCATGATCAACGAGTGGAAGCGGCACCAGAAGTGGAAGGACTTGCGTGTCGAAAAGTGCCGACCGCCCAAGGATTGAGTCCATTCGGCCCGGCAGTCCCGCGTCCGCGGCCGGCCTTCGGCGCGGCGATACGCTGGCGTCGGTGAACGGCCGGCCGGCGGCCGACCTGCTCGATTTCCGTTTCCATTCCGCGGATGGAACGACCGACTGTGTTTTCGAACGCGCCGGGGGGAAACTCCGGGTCACGATAACCGACGGGGACGCCGAGACCTTCGGGCTTCAATTCGCGCCGATGCGCTTCAGGCACTGCGGCAACAATTGCGTGTTCTGCTTCGTGGACCAGAACCCGCCGGGCGTCCGGCCCGGCCTGGCCTTCAAGGACGAAGACTACCGCCTGTCCTTCCTTTTCGGCAATTACGTCACGCTCACCGCGGTCGGGGAAGAGGACCTGCGGCGTATCGTGCAACAGCGGCTGTCTCCTCTTTACGTATCGGTCCATGCGGCTGATCCCGAGGTCCGGCGCCGCCTGCTCGGCCTGCGGAAGGACGACCGGCTCATTGAAAAGATCCGTTTTCTCGGGGAGCGGGGCATTGAGATGCACGGCCAGGTCGTGCTCTGTCCCGGCATCAATGACGGCGCCGTGCTTGATGAAACTGTGGCTGCGCTGGCCGGCTTTTTTCCGGCCTTCCGGTCAGTGGCCGTGGTTCCGGTGGGCCTGACCCGGCACCGCCGGGCGCTCTCGAAAATGAATCCCGTCACCGCGGCCGCTTCTGAAGCCCTGCTCGACCGGATCAGCCCCATGCAAAGGCGCTTCCGAACCGAGACCGGGGAGTCCTTCGTATACGCGGCGGATGAATTCTACCTGCTGGCCGGCAGGCCCGTGCCGCCGGTTTCGCATTACAGGGAATACTGGCAGAGGGACAACGGTGTCGGCATGGTGCGATCCCTGCTTTCGGATTTTTCACGCAACAAGCGCCGCCTGCCCGTCTCGTTCCCCAGGCGCACCCGGTTCAGGGTGGTCACCGGTACGCTCGCGGCGCCCGTGCTCGAGGCGCAACTCCTGCCCGTGTTGAACCGCATCCGGAACGCTTCGTTTTCCATCACGGCCGTGCGGAACCGGTTTTTCGGGGATTCCGTGACCGTTTCCGGGCTTCTGACCGGCCGGGACATCGCGGCCGGCCTCCGTTCAACCCGGCCGTTTGACGCGGTCCTTCTCCCGTCCAACTGCCTGAACAGCGACGGGCTCTTTCTCGACGACTGGACGCCGGAGAAACTGTCCGTCCGGCTGGCGCGTCCGGTGCGTATTTTGGAATCTTTCACGGAACTGAGAACCGCGGAGGCGGCATCATGAAGCGCGAAGCACTGAAAATGCCGTCCCTGCCCGGCGACCTGCCCGTGGTCGTGATCATCGGCCGGGCCAATGTGGGCAAATCCACGCTGTTCAACCGTCTCGTCCGCAGGCGCGAGGCCATCGTCGACGACGCGCCCGGAATCACGCGTGACCGCAAGGCCGCGGAAGCGGAGTGGCAGGGCCGTTCCTTCGTGCTGGTCGATACGGGCGGCTACATTCCGAAAGGCGCGGATTCCATCGAGGAGGGCGTCTCCCGTCAGGTCCGGCTGGCCATCGAGGAGGCGGATGTCGTTGTTTTCGTGTGCGACGTCACCACGGGCATCACCGACGTGGACGCGGAAATCGGCCGTATTCTGTTGAGGAGCGGCAAACCGGTGATCGTCGCGGCCAACAAGACCGACCACGCGGGCCGTCTGCCGGACGCGGCGGAGTTCATCCGGCTCGGGCTCGGCGAAGCAATGCCGGTCTCGGCCGCTTCGGGAACCAGCACGGGAGACCTGCTGGCCCGTGTCGTTGAAATGCTCGGGCCCGAGACGGCCGCGGAGCCGCAGGCCGGGACCGGCAACGTGGTCCGGCTGGCCGTGGTCGGCAGGCCCAATGTGGGCAAGTCGACCTTCGTCAACGCGGTTCTGGGCCGCGAGCGCATGCTCGTGTCCGAGATTCCCGGCACGACGCGCGACCCGGTCGACATCCGGTTCAGCCGCAGGGGGCGCGAATTCCTGCTCATCGACACGGCGGGCATGCGGCGGCAGAGCCATGTCGAGGACGGCGTCGAGTACTACAGCGTGCTCCGCTCCAAGCGCGTCATCGAGCAGTGCGATGTCGCCTGCATCATGGCCGAGGCCGGCGAGGGCCTCACCCAGCAGGACCTGCAGGTTCTGCGCCAGGCGGTCGACGGCCGAAAGGCCGTGGTTCTGGCCATGAACAAATGGGATCTCGCGGAAAAGGACGACGATCACCGCTCCGTCATCGAGAACGGCATGGAGATCAAGCTCCAGGGCCTGGAATACGTGCCCGTGATCTTTCTGTCTTCCATGAACGGACGCGGAACGGGCAAAGTGCTCGACGCGGCCTGGCAGGCCGCGCAGGAGAGGCGCAAGCGCATTTCGTCGCCGGAACTCAACCGCTTTCTCGAGCGGGTGAACGCGGAGTTCCAGCCGCCGGCCGTGCTGGGCAGGCGCGTGCACGTGAATTACTGCACCCAGGCGGCCACGAACCCGCCCGTGTTCGCGTTCTTCTCGAACCACCCGGAGCTGATTCAGGAAAGCTACCAGCGGTTTCTGGAGAACCGCATACGCAAGGAGTTCGGGTTCATGGGTGTGCCGCTGACGTTTTCGTTCCGGAAGAAGTGAATGATCCGCTTGCGGATCATTCATCCCCGCGTTTTTTAAGCGGGGATCCAGGTAATACTACCGGATGTCATTCCCGCGTTTTTCTGGCGGGAATCCAGGGGTGGTGGGGCAGAAGGGCCTTATAAAAGACCAACGGAAAAACCCGATGCGATTCAAACCCGGAATCATTCTCCTCCTCCTGACCGGCCTGGTCCAAACCGCATCCGCGGACGGCAGGAAAGCCCTCCAGCCCCTGTCCGAGAGCGCCCGCCAGGCCCTGTACTGGGACGCGGTCCGCATCGCCGATCCCGGCCGGCTTCCGGATTCGCTCAGGCAGGTCCGGACCCGCTCGCAAAAATGCGGATTCCAGACCGTGTCCGCGGTGCGTGCCCACAGGCACGAGTTCACGGAGGAACAGAGAAGTGTCTTGTCCATTCTCGACACGAGGCCGTCCCTGCCGTATTCTCTGGTCAGCGCGAGCGGCCGGTTCCGCGTGCATTACGCGACCACCGGTTCCTCCGCGGTGCCCGCGGACGACACGGACCGCAACGGCATCCCCGACTTCCCGGAGGAAGCCTGCCGCAGTCTGGATCACTCGTATTCAGTCGTCGTGGGACAGCTCGGCTTTCGTCCGCCGCCGGCGGATTCCGAAACCGCTCCGGAATGGGACTGCTATTGCGTGGACATGGGCGGCGAATACGGCGTCACCACGCCTGAGACCCAGATCGGCATAGACCCGGACATCTGGACTTCATTTATGAGCATTGACTGTAATTTCACGCGTACCGAAACCAAGGGACTCGACGCCCTGCGCGTCACGGTGGCGCATGAGTTCACGCACATGTGCCATCTCGCTTACATCTACGACTATACCCGGAGTCTCTTCCTGTACGAGGCCAATGCCACCTGGATCGAGGATATGGCGTATGACGGCATCAATGATTATTACTATTACCTTGACGATTTTTTCCAGTACAGCAACCGGCGGTTCGACACCGCGGACGGCTGGCGGGAATACGGGCTCTGCGTCTGGTTCCATTTTATTCAGAAACGGCTGGGGACGCCTCGTTTCGCGGCCGGAATATGGGAAGAACTGGCCGAGATGACGGCCGACATCGACGCCTGCGACCTGGTCCTGCGCGATTATGGAAAACGTTTTGACGAAGAGCTCGGCTTGTTCTACGCGTGGAATACGCGCACCGGCTCGCGCGCGGACACGGTCCATTTCTACTCCGAGGGCCATGCGTATCCCGAAATCACGCCGGACAGGGAATACGACCTCAACGGCGAGGGCATGACCGTGAACGCGACGGTTGCGACCACGGGCTGCCGCTACTACACATTCGAAAACCTCGCCGGCGACGCCTATCTCTTCAGCCTGGCAAATCTCCGGTATTCCCAGAGCATCTCCTCCGATCCCGTGACCCTCAGCCTGACCCGCAACCGCACGAATGGGAGCACACAGATCGACGATGGCCTGTACGCGGACATTTCCGTCCAGGACGAGGCCGCCTGGCTGGCCTATGCCACGGTTCAGCCCCATGCAGGCGCGGTCCGCACTTTGGAACTGGATGGAAGCGCGGCAGGCCCGGACTCGGGCCATGTGCCCGACTGCTATCCCAATCCCTTCAACCCGGACGGATTGAACCGGCTCACCATCCCCTTCATAACCGACGCATCCGTTGCCAGGCCCGTCCGCCTGCTGGTGTTCACTGCCGCGGGATTCAGGGTCGCGGACGTTCAGTACGCGACTGTATCCTCTTCGGGTCTGGACGTGTCTCCGGTGTTTGACAAGTGGGATGTCAAGGACGGCCATGTCTATCGAATCCAGTGGAACGGCAGGAATACCCAGGGCAACCTCATTGCCTCCGGGGTTTATATGTATGTCCTGCTCGACGGAAGCGACATCGTAGCCAAGGGAAAGATGGCGGTTGTGCGGTAAAAATAGTTGATTAAATTGAACTTACAAAATTCGAATTTTGGGTAGCCGCAGGCTTTAGCCTGCGATTTTACGCGGCCAAAAGGCCGCGGCTACCGGTTGATAGTAAATAGATGTCATTGCGAGCCCTGCTCAGGAAGCCTGAGCAGGGCGTGGCAATCTCAGCATCTAACGGCCACCAGGCAGGCTGAAAAGTCCTTGCTTTTCGACCCGAAATTTGTTATAATTAACAGCTTTTGGGGCTGTAGCTCAGTTTGGGAGAGCGTCTGACTGGCAGTCAGAAGGTCGACGGTTCGATCCCGTTCAGCTCCACGGAACACAAAGGCCGCAAATACAATGAAAGATTGTATTTGTGGCTTTTTTATTTTCTAAAGATTCTATTTGATATTTAGTATATTTTAGCATATTTTTGTATAGATTTGTGCATATTTTGGTCACGAATATTTATAAATACCAACTTTTGATCAATAATCCGATATTCCAATATTACTGTTCGTAATATTAAAAAGGGAGGTCGCTCGATGAAAACCCATCGTTTTATTTTCAGTAGTCAATCCATGCGGCTGACCGTCATCTCCGTGTTCGTCTTTCTCCTTGAAATCTCAGTAAACATTAGTTATTCCAAGGAATACAGCGGAAGGGATTCTGAACTTTATAACATTGACGGTGAATGGATTGTAACGCCTTATCTCCAACTCAATGATACTCTGCCTGAAGGAGGCGCACTTCAGGAGATCAGGCATCTTGACTGGGTCGAGAATGGAATGATCGGTTTCTGGGGAAGGTTCGCCGATGAAGGGAAAAAATGGGCATATTATATTTTTCACAATGGAAGGATCCAACGGCTTTTTGTCGGTGGAGAATCGTTTCTAGCCCCGAACGGTAAGGAGATCAATATACGGTATTGGATCAGCAGTGAGGACCGTGTTAAAGGAGGACGAGAGACCGTGTACTGGTCCAACCGGGAATGGGGACTAGGAAAGAGCATTTATGCATGGGATGGCGACCGTATATTCCATCTCATCGGGGAGGAAGAGTCAATCACACTACCCTCTGGAGAGGAGTTTTTGGTTGATAAAGCTTCTGATTTGTTCATTGCCAACAACGGTGATGCATTCATTCATGTTTCGGGGAAAAGGTTTGGGAAAAAAGTTGACGGTTATTTTCTCCATGACGGTAAGACGTTGAAGCCCATGATTTTTAGCGAAGATACGCTTCCCGGTATGCCCGGTGTAACTGTTAAAGGTATCAAGGGAACACCCGCATTCTACGGGGATACGACCTTGGTAATTTTCAAGGTTGCCGGAGCGACCTACAAGGAAGCATTGTGCCGAATCATCCGTGACACTGTCCAGCCCGTTTTGACCGATGAAGACAAGCACCCTCTGTTCCCGGAATATCAAGTCGGTTCCATCATTGAATACCGACCTGGGGATTCGGACCATTTCATGGTACAGCTCGATCAGGGGAACTTTTCAGAAGGTTATCGAAAGCCATGGATGGCCTATGTCCGAGGCCGATGGAAGAATATCGTCAATAATGTGAAGGAGCTCCCTGACTTCGTGCACGATCGTGGAGACTACAACCAATTTAAGCTCGAAAGCATGGCCTACCTGCGGCCGAATTGCGACTGCATTTTACTCTCGATATCCCTTCTCCGGGTTGAGGCGACGAATAACATAAGACGGGTTCTTCCGGGTATCTTCTTCTTCAATGGTGAACGAATCACGCATATACAAACGATACCAAGTGGAAAAGAATTGGCTGAAACAGTTCAAGAAAAATCCGGTTTGGTCAAGTTAATAGCAGTGCCTTTTGAGGTACAGAAAATGCCAGGATTGGGCGGAGCGATAGTTGAAATCCCCGTGTATAAAATTGGTTTCTCTTCAAGACTATATATCCAGCCGGATGACGTGGAGGGAAAACTTGGGCCGGTGCCGGATATGCATATACCCGACAATAAAGAGCTCGGAATCACGAATATTCTTGGATGGGTTGATGCTAATCATTTTATCGCGTGGGATTCAAAAGGGATTTATGAAATAAAAAGAAAATAAGTCTCCACAGAAGGAGGGATTCTGATGTCGAACAGAATGATTTTAGCGATCGTAGCGGCCGTCGGTCTCATAGCACTGCAAGGGTGCGATTCTAAATCCGGGGGAACAGAACCAGGGAAAGAGATAGAAACTGATCTCACTGTGACGGACATAGACGGCAATGTATACCACACGGTGACCATCGGCACGCAGGTTTGGACTGTCGAGAATTTAAAAGTGACAAAGTACAGAAATGGAGACCCGATCCCCAATGTTACGGATGGCTCGGTATGGGCAGCACTGACAACCGGTGCGTACTACAATATTGGTAATGATTCCAGTTTTGTTTCCACATATGGCCGATTGTACAATTGGTTTGCTGTCACGGACAGCCGGAATATCGCGCCTGCGGGCTGGCATGTACCGACGGACGCGGAATGGCAGACTCTGATCAATTATCTTGGTGGGTCATTTGTTGCGGGTGGAAAAATGAAGGAAGCTGGAATAACGCATTGGAACAGCCCGAATGCAGGAGCGACAAACGTAAGCGGCTTTTCCGCGCTTCCGGCCAGCTACCGTAACTACGATGGGAACTTCTACGGTATCGGCGGCTACGCCTACTTCTGGTCCTCATCGGAAAAAGCCTCCAATTACGCCTGGAGCGTGTTCCTGTACTACGACTTTTCGGACGCACGCCAGTTCGATAACTATGAGCGGTACGGTTTTTCGGTCCGTCTTGTCAGGGATCAAACTATTTGACTATTCCCGCGGTGGTCATGGAGGGCTCCACCCACTGAAAAGTACGCACATAATCCAGACGAGTGGCCGGGAAAGCATGAAATTTTGCGTTTAAAAGCTAGTAGCGGGGGTTTGGAAGATATTTCCGATGGGAGGAATACAGATTGATGATCATACTCGAGTTAAATCCAATGGAGTTCCAATGAGACAATTATTGACACTCTTTCTTATCGTTGCGGCGACTGGTTTCATTCCGGGATGCAGTGAGAAAAACGCGACCGGGTCTGAGGGGAATTATCGGATCAATGGGACCTGGGACGGCCGGACAAGTTCGAATGACATCTTCTATTTTAAAGTGGAAGACAATTGGATACGGCAAATCAACCTACCGCCCGGTACTTACACCTCCAGCATGATCAGTCCAATCGAAGACAACGCGTTCACTTATTCGACCGGTAATTTTCAGATGACCGGATATTTTACGAGCAGTAAATCCGCAAATGGGACCTTCCGGAACGGTGCGGTTCAGGGGACATGGACCGCTGCGAAGAGATGATCTTTGACTCGGAGCTGTCTCAAGTATTCATCGTCGATGAAGGCTGACGGTGGAAGTGAACCGTTTCAACACCAAGGATCTTAAATTCCATCCTGTCCCTGATCGCCCCAGGGTTCTGCCCTGGTGCAGATGAACAAGGAGGACTCCTTCATCCGTCTGATTGGGGCGGAGCCCCGATATTAATTTCGCCCCAGGGCTGAGCCCTGGGGCGATCAGGAGTTTTTATCAGGGGATGAACGGCAATTGTAGGAACCGGAGATTCCTCCCACAGAGCGGAAGACCAATGAAACTGCGCTCAAGGCTGGACATCAACAGTGAAGTCAAAAAGGTTGGAATCAATCGAGGAGGTGCTTTATGCGTATGCCGAATAGGTCCCGTGTAATCCGGAATCAGGTAATAGCCGTCCTGATACCCTTGATTGGTTTTTTCGTTCTGCCATTCTCGCCGGTTATCGGCCAGGAGACTCTGGAGGCTTCCCTCAAACTGGACGATCCCTATTTTCGACTTATTGAGATCGACGGGAAAGAAGTTGATCTGGAAGCGGGAAAATTCGCCGTGTTGGGAGGGAATCACACAGCCGTTATTCAGTTTAAAGCGCCGTATCGATCGGCCGATGACAGATCTGTCAATGGGCAGAGTGAACAGTTGAAAATTTTGGAGTTTTCCGTTGAGACGGGAAAAGCGTATAAAGTAAAAGGATTAACGCTCAATTATTCGGATACACTCAAGAGGAGAATCGTGTTCAACGACCGTAGATTCGTCGAAGTCGTTGAGAATAAATCGAAACTTCGTACAGGAGGAACCTGCGATACGGGACTTGTTTTTTTTGAAATCAAGAAGGACTCCCTCTGTTCCGACATCGTTAGCGGTCGTAAGGTGGGTGGCGAAGAGTTGATCAGCATTGTACCGTATCCTTCTTATTGCACCCACCTTTATGCAGGCCCAAAACTGAGTGGTGCAAAACTGACGGGCATTCTGGTGAATTTTCCCGGTGTAACGGAGTTCGCATTGACCGGAAGAACGGATGAAGGATACGACGTCGTATACAATTATATCAAGGAAGACATAGAAAAGATCTTTTTTGTCAAGCCTGGAATATACAATCTTTTCTACGATACAAGGACCGCGACAAAAACAGCAAAGTATACCATGTCCATCCGGGCGAAAGCGAATCAGTTCTATGCGATCTCCAAAACAGGAGGTGTCACCTGCAGTGATCCCGAATTCCTCTTGCTCGGGTCTACAGTTCTGAACGACGTCTTTTTTCTGCCGGACGGTCTACACGGGTGGATCGTCGGAGAGGACGGGATCATTCTTAAAACATCGGACGGGGGAGACCGCTGGGATTACGGGAACATCAAAACATACCTAAAAGGGGATTTCCTGAAAAGAATGACGACATCCATGCAGCGCACGAATCGATCGAACAGCTTCAATGTCATTCATTTTACGGATTCATTGAACGGCTGGATCGGGGGTGGCAACGGTCTCGTTCTACACACGACCGATGGCGGGGAGACCTGGTCGTCTCAGTCGATTCCCAGCAAAAAGGATATCCGAGATCTCCGGTTCAGCGGCGAAAAGGTCGGAGTCATCACGGCCTGGGACATGAATGGCGGTGCGATTTCAGCGACCCGCGATTCCGGCAAGACCTGGGATTATCTGTACAAGGATAATATTCACGCGTACGAGTATTTCGCGATGGACACCAGCAATATTTGGAGGTCTACCCGTCACGGCCTGGCCCATTCGACGGATCAGGGGCAGACCTGGAACAATTGGGGGTTGTGGGGGAATCTTCACATTCTGAATGTAAATGCTCTTTGGGTTGTCGGGCAGGATTCAATCTATTTCACGCCCGATCTGGGAGAGTCTTGGGAAAAACGGGCTTTGCCCCCGGGTACTGCGAAGCGCATCGACTTCTCGGATCCGGACCACGGTTGTGCATTCGGCGCTGAGGGAACCATCCATAGGACGGACGATCGTGGAGCGACATGGCGTTTAATACAGGCCAACACACTTGAAACCATAATCGATGCACAGTTTATCGGAGAGAAAGGATGGGCTGTTGGGAACAATGGTGGAATTCTGAGAACCAGGGACGGGGGTATTCACTGGGAGTATCAGAATGTTTTAGACCTGGTGAAAAAAGAGTTTTAACGTCCTAAAGATCAGTCATATATCCAGTTATCCTCCGAAGGTCCACGGGCCTCTTGAGAGTGGCTGGAAATATTGTTTTCAAGAAGTCGTAGGGTGGGCCGAAGGCCCACCAGTTATGGCTGGAAAATACTAAATGGTGGGCCTTCGGCCAACACTACAACTCCTTCATCCGTCAGATCGGGGCGGAGCCCCTATAGTTATTGCGCCCCAGGGCTGAGCCCTGGGGCGATCCAGGGGTGCCGGAATAAAACGTGCCCACGGGGACCGTGGGCACGAGAATCGATAACAGAGGGCAGAACCCTCGATATGCGCCCCAGAGTGGAACCCTGGGGCTATCCAGGATTCTTTTACATACCCTTCCGCTCCAACGTCACGATGCGCGTCTCGTGATCGTTCAGAGTGCCTTCGTGGCGATTTAAGGCATGATTCACGGATGATCTCTCGATCTGACCGTTTAAGATGAGCCCGGCCAGGCCGTCGATCGCGGTCATAACGCCGTTAAAACGTTCGCCCGTGTCTTGCTTATATTCCACAAACTCCTTTTTAAAATCACTCAAATCGTCACTCACTATGTCGATCTTCTGAGTCAATTCTGTTTTAACCGAGGCAATCTCCTGACTCAGCGCCTTTTCTGTCTTGGACAAATCTGTTCTGACCGAGGCGATCTCCTGACGCAGCGCGTTTTCTGTCTTGAACAAATCGGTTCTGACGGCTGTGATCTCCTGACTCAGCGCCTTTTCTGTCTTGGATAAATCTGTTCTGACCGAGGCGATCTCCTGACACAGTGCCTTTTCTGTCTTGGACAAATCGGTTCTGACGGCGGATATCTCCTGATGCAGTCCCTCGGATGTTTTTCTCAGATCCGCCTTTGTCGCGAAGTCGTTTTTCATTTTTGCCTTCCGTGGCTTCGTGAAAGGGGATAATAGGACCGGTCGGAATAATAGCCAATTCCCGATTGAAATGCAAGTCCAAATCGGATAAAAGGAAAGGTATTTTCTTTCGGTTCACATGGTCCGGGATCGCGAGAACCGGAAAAATACTAAATGGTGGGCTAAAGGCAGCAAACACGATTATTTTGATTTGCAACTGCAATTATAAAATGCCATATTTGCAGGAAACGGGTTTACTGCAAATAAGGGAAATTCTAATTGCGGGAAGCAGATGAAGTCAATTGGGCTTAAGTTCATTTCATCCGGATCGAGCCGGGGCTCTGACCCAGTGAGGATAAATACAGAGAGCTGAGCCATCGGATCGGCGCGGAGCCCGGATAGCCGTCTCGCCCCAGGGCTGAGCCCTGGGGCGATTCAGGCTGCGAGCCGTTTTTCAGCCCTTTTCTGAGAAATAACTTGATTATTTGTGTTGAAAATGCTATTTTGATCATAGAATGTAGTATTTTCAAACTACAAATAGTGATCAAGGTATGATAAAAGAATCCATCGGAAAACTTGAAACACGATTTCTCACCCAGGCTGGTCCAAAAGGGATTTTCAACCTGGCTGACGCCGAGCAGATGCTCGGGGATCAGCAGGCCCGGTTCGCACGGCAGTTTCTGAGCCGTCTGAGAAAGAAGGGCTGGATCGAACGCGTCAAACCTGGTCTGTATGCCGTTGTTCCCCTTTCTTCCGGTTCGGCACGAACGCCTCAGATTCATGAATACATTGTGGCGATGGAACTGGTCAAACCGGCCGCGATCTCCCATCTGTCGGCCATGAATTATCATGGATTCACCGAACAGCTGTCGCGACTCGTCACGGTCTCGACCGACCATCGCGTCTCCAGACCCCTGCGTCAATCCATCGGATTCTCCTTCAGAATCATCGCGTTGCGGACTGCGCGGTATTTCGGGATCGATCAGGAATGGATCGATGATCGCCCATTCATGATCACGGGCAGGGAGAAAACAATCATCGACGGTCTTGATCTGCCGGAATATGCGGGCGGGATGGGGACGGTGACCGAGGCGCTTGTCCGCGCATGGCTGGATCTCGACGAAGTCAGACTCATTGACTATGCCTTCAGGATGGCGAATTCCGCCGCCGTGAAACGTCTCGGCTATCTCATGGAGACAAACAAGCTTGGGAATGCCGAAACGCTCCGACAGGCGGGGCCATTGGCCGCGGGATATCCCCGCCTCGATCCGGGCTTGCCATCCGTCGGTCGATACAATAAACGCTGGGGTCTTCTCATCAATTCCAGGGCCTTCGGATGAGTTCCACCGCTGATCTGCACCGGGCCGCGGAACAGGAGGGGTTGCGATTCGACCAGGCTGAGAAGGACTACGTGATCCTCCGGGTTCTATCCGCTTTTACGGGGGTGATGACGGATCCGCTCAAATGGGTGTTCAAGGGCGGTACGTGCATGCGCCACTGCTATTACAAACAATACCGGTTTTCGGAGGACATCGATTTTTCGTGCGCTCCAGGCGAGGCTCAGTCCGGTGGATTGGAAAAACGCTTCGATGAGATTGTCCGCAGGGTGCGGCATGATTCCGGTATGGAAATGTCCGTCGGGCGTGAGCTGAAATCGGAGGGTGAGGCACAGATCGAGATACCGCTGCATTATTCGAGGGTCGGGACCAGACGCAGGGCGCTCCCCGCGGTGAGGCTTCATTTGACCTTCGATGAGCCCATTCTTTCGAAACCCGTTTGGCGTGAGGTCCGACCGGATTACCCCGATATACCTCCTTTTCAAATCTTCGCCTACGGCCTGCCGGAGATGGTTGCGGAGAAAATGCGGGCGCTTCTCCAGCAGCAGGAAAAGTGGCCCCGCCCGAGAGACTTGTACGATCTTTGGTTTGTTCTGTGTTTGAAGAAGGAAAGACTCTCCGGAGAAGATGTGATTGAACTGTTTCATCGCAAGTGCGGGATCCGCGGAATCCGGCCGGACGCGGAACGTCTTGTGTCCGATTCTTTCAGAGAATGGAACCGACAGGCGTGGGAGAAACAACTCGCGCCGATGATGCGGCAGGCGCCCGATTATGGCACTGTGTGGGGCGATTGGGTTCAGTGGGTGTCCTCGTTCATGTGAGAGCATGAACGAGGACCGGAGGGCACGGACCTCTGGTCGAGTCTAAGATCGAGCCGCGGCTCCGGGCCGGTATGGATGATAACGGAAGGCCCGGTCCTCCAATCGCGGCGGTGCCCTGGGGCGATCCAAATTTCTATCACTGAAAAATAACCGAAAAGGATTAAAACAGACGGCAAGACCATCGAAGTGGAGGTTGGAAAGATAGTGAATTCGAACTTTATCCTCACAACGCCGGAAGAGCTTCGTGAACGCGGATGGGAACAGCTCGATGTGATTCTGGTAAGCGGAGACAGCTACATCGACAGTCCCTTTATCGGAACCTCGGTTATTGCCCGTGTATTGGAAAAAGACGGATACCGCGTGGGCATCATCGCTCAACCGTCAACGGCGGGTCCCGAAGATATCTCCCGCCTGGGGGAACCGCGCCTTTTCTGGGGTGTCACGGGAGGAAGCGTCGACTCCATGGTCGCGAACTATACCGCCGGCAAGAGACGACGGAAGAACGATGATTTCACTCCCGGCGGTATGAACGACCGCCGGCCGGACAGGGCCGTGATCGTTTATACCAATTTGATCCGGCATTATTTCAAGAACACCCGCCCCATTGTGCTCGGAGGAATAGAGGCTTCCCTCCGCAGAGTCGCGCACTATGATTTTTGGGATGATTCCATCCGGCGTTCGATCCTCTTCGACGCAAAAGCCGACTTTCTGCTCTATGGGTTGGCGGAACAATCCGTCTTGAAGCTGGCAGGGAAGCTTCAAAAATCAGAACCCGTCCACGATGTGCGCGGGCTTTGTGAAATCGCCAGAACACCTCCTGAAGATTTTCTGGAACTGCCTTCATATGAAACGGTAGTCGCGGACAAGCGGGCATTCATTGAAATGTTCCATGTCTTCTATAATAACAACGATCCGGTTACGGCGAAAGGTCTGAAACAGAGACATGGAGATCGATGGCTGGTCCATCATCCGCCGCCGGCCACGCCCAGCCAGGCCCAGCTGGATTCGGTGTACAAACTGCCCTTTCAACGCGCCCAGCATCCCTATTACGAAAAGCAAGGGCGGGTCAAGGCGCTTGAGACGATACGGTTCTCCATCAGCACGCACCGGGGATGCTATGGAGAGTGTAATTTCTGCGCCATCACTGTTCATGAGGGGCGAACCGTTCGATGGCGAAGCCCTGATTCTATCATCGCTGAGGCAAAATTACTCACGCGCCTGCCCGGCTTCAAGGGGTACATTCTGGATGTAGGCGGCCCCACCGCCAACATGTATGGATTCGAATGTGCCATTAAAAAAACCAAGGGCTCCTGCCGGAAACGCCGCTGTTTATATCCTGAAGTGTGCCCGACTCTCAGACCGACGCATCAGCCTCAAATTGAACTGCTCCGTCGCATCAGAAGGATTCCTGGGGTTAAAAAGGTTTTTATCGCCTCCGGAATCCGCACCGATTTGGTTCTGTCCGATTCCGACCATGGGAATAACTACCTTGAGGAAGTCATCAATCACCATGTATCCGGGCAACTCAAGATTGCCCCTGAACATTCAGAACGGCATGTACTGGAAAAAATGGGAAAACCGGGCAGGGAAGATCTCGTTGAGTTTAAAAAGCGGTTTGAAAAGCTTACGGCGAAGTTTCACAAGAAACAATTTCTGACGTATTACCTGATTGCCGCGCATCCGGGCTGTACGGAGACTGACATGCGGGAATTGAAACGATTCGCAGGACAGGTTCTGAACATTTCCCCCGAGCAAGTGCAGCTGTTTACGCCATTGCCTTCCACTTTCTCGGCCCTGATGTATTACACAGGCATGGATCCATTTACCCGCCGGCCTTTATTCGTCGAGAAAAATCAGGAACGCAGAGAGGTTCAGAAACAGATCCTTGTGGGAAAACCGGCTGTTCGAACAGCCGGCAAACAAAAAAAGTATCCGACAGACGGCATTCCAGGCGAAAGAAGGACCATTCGGGGCGGATTTAGAAAAAAGTATTAATTCACACAAGTATTAGTTTTTTTTAGAATTGGGTGCGCCGAATCGTGGAGGGCTTTGCCTCTAAAGGGACCAAGCAAGTGGATAATTCAATCATTGAAGGCCCTTCGATCTGTGCTGAGCCCTGAGGCGTTCAGAAAATGCCGTAAATTATCCTTTGAAAAAGGACAATAATTAATTAAATTGTCCTTTAAAGAAGGACAAATGCTAGACCTGATCCGTCAAAAAATCGTCGATTCAATCGCCGCTCCAATAGAGACGTTTACGCGTCGGGATAACCGTCTCCCGGCTATCCCCGGTAAAGCGATTGCGGTCATCGGCATGCGGCGCACCGGAAAAACCACTTTTCTGCGCCAGGTCATGTCAGACCGGCTGGCTGCCGGCTGGGCGAGGGAATCCCTTCTCTATTTCAATTTCGAGGACGAGCGTCTGGCGGGTATGACCGCGGCCGATTGTTCGCTCATTCTCGAGGAGTATTACAGACTCAATCCCCAATTCAGAGACCGTCGGAAAACGCTCTTTCTTTTCGATGAAATCCAGAATGTGCCGAAATGGGAAACCTTCGCCCGCAGAATACTGGATTCAGAGAAGGCCGAGCTCTTTCTTTCGGGGTCGTCCGCGAAACTGCTCAGCCGCGAAGTCGCGACTTCCATGCGCGGACGCGCCATGGAGGCGACCGTTTATCCATTCAGTTTCAGGGAGGCCCTGCGTCATTCGGGAAACGAGCCGTCCGGATCCGAAGTGGCGGTCGGTAAAGCGGAAAGATCGGCCCTTGAAAAACGATTCTTCGAATACCTGATCGGAGGCGGCTTCCCCGAGGGAATGGCCGCCTCCATCGGGGACCGGCATGGGCTCCTGCGCGGTTACGTGGACGTCGTGCTCCTCCGCGACGTGATCGAGCGCCATGCGGTCTCGCATCCCCTGGCGCTTCGCAGGCTCGTGCGGCACCTCCTTTCCAACGCGGCTGGTTTCTTCAGCATCAACAAATTCTACGGCGACTTGCGTTCCCAGGGCTTGGCGGTTTCGAAGGATTCGCTTCACGCGTTTCTCGGATATCTGGAGGACGCCTTTCTCGTCCGGACCGTGCCGCTCGCGACCGATTCGGAGCGAAGGCGCATGGTCAATCTTCGAAAAACCTACCCGATCGATCCGGGGCTTATCTCTGTTTTTGATATTTCAGGCAAGGCGAACACGGGTCACGCGCTCGAAACCTGCGTGCTCCTCGAACTGGACCGGCGCGGGGCGGAGGTGTCGTATGTGCGGACGCGCTCCGGAGGGGAAGTCGATTTCCTCGCCCATTATCCGGGAGGCAGGCGGGAGTTGGTGCAGGTCTGCGCCACGCTGGAGAATCCGATGACGGCGGAGCGGGAGATCGCCGGTCTTCTGGCTTCGGCTGATGACTACCCCGGGGCGGCGCTTGTCCTCATCACACTGACGACGGAAACACCGAAGAACCTGCCGGAGAAAATCCGGCTTGTACCGGCCGTGTCCTGGTTTTTATCCGGAAACGAGCCGGGATGGAAGGCTCCCGGCGAGCCGGACAAAGAAACCGCGGGTACGGGACTTTGACGCTAAAATGGGGGTCACAAGATGAGAGCATGGCGTATTGCGATGATGCTGGTGCTGATGGTTTGTAGTGGCCTCTTCGGCCAGACCACGCATCCTGCTGAAACGGCTCCCGTACGGACTGATCCGGAACCGACAGCCGATCCCCATCTCTGGCTCGAGGAGGTCCAGGGGGAGCGGGCGCTTGAATGGGTCCGTGAAGAAAACGCGAAAACTATCGCGGTTCTTGAAAAAGACCCCCGGTTTCCCGGAATTCGAAGCGAGGCGCTCCGGATGGCGCAGGCGGAGGACCGCATTCCCTACGCCAATTTTATCGGCGGAGCCTTGTACAATTTCTGGCAGGATTCGGCGCATGTCCGCGGTGTGTGGCGCAGAACGTCGCTCGAGAGTTATCGGACGGAAAACCCAGTCTGGACCACGGTGCTCGACCTCGATTCACTGGCCGCCGCGGAAAAGGCGAACTGGGTCTGGCAGGGCGTTGATTGTGAACGCGAATTCGAACGCCGGTGCCTGATCTTCCTGTCGGACGGAGGGGAGGATGCCTCCACGATCCGGGAATTTGATCTAAACGGCCGCGATTTCGTTTCGGACGGATTTTCGCTTCCGAAAGGAAAGCAGAACGCGGCATGGATCGGAGAGGACACCCTTCTGGTCTCCCGCGAGTGGAACCCCGGCGAAGTCACGGAATCCGGATATCCGTACATCGTGAAGCGGCTTGCCCGGGGCCGGACCCTGAATGACGCCGTTGAAATCTTCCGGGGAGAAGCGAAGGACATGGGCGTCTTTCCGTTCACCATGATGGACGGTCATGACAGACGGGTCAGTATGATCGCGCGATCGTTGACGTTTTTCGAAAACGAGTATGTCATTGTCCGTCGTGACGGCGTGACGCGGCTCGGCTTACCGAAAAAATCGGAAGTGCAGGATTTTTTCGACGGACAGATCATCGTCCGCCTGACTCAGGACTGGGCAGCGGGCGGCAGAACATTCCGTTCCGGGTCGCTCGTGTCTTTCGACGCCGAAGCTTCGGCGAAGAATCCGGACGCCATCATGCCTGTTTTGATTTATGAACCGGGCCCCAGGGAAACGGTGTCCGGGGTGTACACGACGCTCGATAGAGTGCTTGTGGCGATTTATGAAAACGTACGGGGCCGGATTCTGGTCTTCCGCAGAACCGCGGATGACCGATGGACAGCCGGCCGCCTGCCGCTTCCGGACAACCTGTCGACTTCCATCAAGAGCACCGAAACGAAAGGCAGCCGGTTTCTGATCAGCGTCACGGGTTTTTTAACGCCGAGCAGCGTGTGGCTCGGCGACGCAGAAACGGAGACCGCCATTCAGATCAAGTCCCTTCCGCCGCGGTTCGACGCGTCCTCCTGCGCGGTTGAACAGTGTGAGGCGATTTCGACGGACGGGACGAAGATTCCCTATTTCGTGGTTCATCCGAAGGGGATGAAACACGACGGGAACAATCCAACCATTCTCTACGCGTACGGGGGATTTGAAGTTTCCATCACGCCGTCGTACAACGAGAACACGGGCAGGCTCTGGCTCGAACGCGGAGGCGTGTATGCGCTCGCGAACATCCGTGGCGGCGGCGAGTTCGGACCGGCGTGGCACGAGGCCGGGCTCAAGACGCGGCGGCAGATCGTCTTCGATGACTTCTCCGCTGTCGCGCAGGATCTCATCAAGCGCAGGATCACGACGCCGCGCCGGCTGGGCATCATGGGGGGGTCGAACGGCGGATTGCTCATGGGCGTTCAGATGACCCAGCATCCGGAGCTGTGGAACGCCGTGGACATTCAGGTGCCGCTTCTGGACATGCTGCGGTACGAGCAGATCGCGGCTGGCGCGTCGTGGGTCGGAGAATATGGAAGCGTCTCCATTCCGGAAGAGCGGGCGTTTCTGGCGTCCATCTCGCCCCTGCACAACCTGAAGCCGGGAGTCCGGTATCCCATGCCGCTGATCTGGACCACCATCAAGGACGACCGGGTCGGGCCTCAGCACGCGCGGAAATTCGCGGCGAAGATGGCGGACATGAAACTGCCCTACCTGTATTACGAGGTCGTCGAAGGCGGGCACGGAGCGGGAGCGAACATCGAACAGCGCGCCCATACGACGGCTCTGGAATACACTTATTTTACCCGCATGCTCATGCATGCTGATAAAATGATGCCCCGATCGAGGCGGGTTCTGGAGCGATCAGGAAGGAACCGGGATTAGGCATGAGGAGATCAAGAAGACTTGTCGTGATCGCATTGGCGGTTGGCATTGCAGGGGCGTTTAACGGATTCGCCAGCGGACCGGCGTCTGCGGCTGAACCATCCGTTCATATGTGGGAAATGCGGGAGATCGAACTCCGTTCGTCGCAGGTCTATGGAAATCCGTACGTCGACGTGGAGACGTGGATCGAGCTGAAGGGTCCGGGTTTTGACAAGCGCGTGTACGGCTTCTGGGACGGGGGAGACGTTTTCCGGATCCGTTTCACGACCACGGCCCCGGGGGAGTGGTCCTGGATTACCGGTTCCAATCATCCTGAAGACAGCGGGCTGAACGGAAAAACCGGCCGCGTTCTGGCCGAGGACTGGACCGAGGAGGAAAAGCGGGCCAATCCCAACCGCCGCGGATTCCTGAGACCAAGCCCGAACGGACACGCGTTCGTGTACGCGGACGGCACCCCGTTTTTCCTGCTGGGTGACACGTGGCTGGGCGCGGCGACCTGGCGTGTGCCGCTCACGGACGCGGCCGGCGGACACGGCAGTCGAGCCTGCGCCCGGCATCACATTCCAGCAGGCGGTCGCGTACCGGAAGCGGCAGGGATTCAATTCGGTGAGCATGATCGCGGCATTTCCCACATGGGCGTCGGATCAGTACCCGGCCACCTATGCAGACGTGAACGGAGTGTATTACCGGAACGCATGGGAGGCATTCGGCATCACGCTTCCGGGCGGCCAGCCGACCGCGAAGTCCATGCACGACGAGCGGGGTTACCGCCCCTTCGAGATACTGGCCGGACGGGAGGGGCTTGCGGATTACGACCGGATCGTGCCGCAGTTCTTTCAGAGCCTCGATCGGAAGATGGACCTGCTGACCGGAGAGGGTTTCATACCCATGCTCGAGACCATGCGCCGCGACGTCGCGCCTCCGTGGAAGGCGTATTTCGATTTCGATGAGTCGTTCCCGCGATTCGTGCAGTACATGGCCGGCCGTTACGGAGCGTATAACATGATTTTCAGCAAGATCCACTTCGACATCTATCTGCCGAAGTTCAGCCTCACGGCTGAGGAATTCAATCGGGCATTGAACCGTCATTTCGTGGAATACGGCCATATGCCCTTCGGTCAGCCGGTCACCTCCCTGATCGACCATGCCACGGACCTGACTTTCGGCACCGCCGCACAGGCGCCTTGGCTGACCATGCACAGCACGGGCAACAAGCCGCGGGACCACCGAATATACGAGGCTATGGAGCGGCAGTTCCGGATCGAGCCCGCCCTGCCCTCGGCGAACCTCGAGCCCCACTACACCGGATGGGTGCATGGCAACAATGTGGTGAACGGCGAGCAGGCGGAGTCCGGTTCGGAGCGCGATAACTACTTTTCCCGAGCCCAGATTTATGGATGTGTGCTGTCCGGAGGACTCGCAGGGCATGTGCACGGCACGGGCGCCTACGACTGCACCGCCGCATCCGAGCCCAGGGGAGGACGGCCCTATTTCTGGGAGGCGCTGCGCTATGAATCCGCGGCTTACATGCGGGGGCTGGCGGGTTTCATGCTCTCCGAGGGGTCGCGGTATCAGGATCTCGAACCCGCTTCGGACAGTCTCGAGCCGCGAAAGGCGAAGGACAGCGCTGAATCCGGGCTGGATGGATGGTCTTTTCTGATGCGTACGAAGGATCAGGGCCTGGGTTTTCTCTATTTCGAGAACCGGGCGGAGCGGCCGAGGACTTCGGGGTGGAAGCCGGACACGCGCTATCGATTCACCTGGTATGATCCGCGCCTCGGAACCTGGGAGACGTCCGTTGTCCTGAAGAGCGACTGTTTCGGAACTTTACGGCTCCCGGCATTTCGAGGCGGCGGATCCGTCGCAGAAATGGACTGGGCGGCGAAGATCGTCGAATTGACGGGCGCCTTCTGAGGTCCCAAGTTTCTTTCGGGGGCGGCACTCCGGTCTGAGCCCTGGGGCGGTCGGGGCTAAAGCATAAAGAATTATGTTGATTCTCAGTATGTTTTTTGATAATTGACTATGGTTATAATAAAATGACTATGTTGGGGTGGCTATGAAAACCGTACCCGCGGGCGAGTTCAAGGCGAAATGCCTGTCCCTGCTCGACGAAGTAGCCAGAAAAAAGGTCCGAATCGTGGTGACGAAACACGGTAAATCCGTCGCCCAGGTGGTGCCCTGTCCCGAATCCAATCCGGAATCGGTCAATCCCATGAAAGACAGCCTGGTTTTCGAGAAAGACATCGTGAGTCCGATCGGGGACGAGTGGGAAGCGGATCGATGATCATTCTCGACACCCATGCCTGGATATGGCATGTCTCCGAATCCGGCGAGCTCTCCGACCCAGCTTGGACGGCGATAGCCAAAGCAGAATCCCTCGGGATCTGTGCCATCTCCTGCTGGGAAACGGCCATGCTCGTCGCGAAGCGGAGATTGGGCCTGACCATGGATGTGGAAGAATAGGTCGAAGCCGGCCTGGACCGCCCGCGCATCCGGCTCCTGCCGATCGAACCCCGGATCGCCGCGCTGTCCACGCGTCTTCCGGGAGATTTTCATGGCGAACCCGCGGACCGGCTCATCGTCGCCGCCTGTCTGGCGAATCAGGCGCCGCTCGTTACGAAAGACCGGCGGATCCACGAGTGGGGGCAGATACGGGCGATCTGGTGACACCTGAATCTGTCAGCGAGCGCATTCCCCGGTCCCGCGATGCGGGATCAATCTGCAGATGATGGCTATTGAAGACTTCGCTGGACCAAGCTGTCGGATTATTTCACTATTGAAGGCCCGCCGCTTGTCTTCATTAATTCGAAAATATAATCGCTTGATCCCGCGCAGCGGGCGGCGGGGAGCTTCAATCCACGGTTGCGTGCTGTGTTTCCAGGCGCAAGGAGAACCCTTCTCCGCGAAAATCATCTTTTCCCATACCTGACTCTCGGCTCTCATCCTGAAAGAAGGAGGAACCATTCCATGAACTGCAAAGTCGGAGACAACCAGTCAGCGGGCGCGGTGTACGGGCTCGGATTCATCGGCGCCGCGGTGTTCTACATCTCCCATGCCCCGAATTTCTGGATGGGACTGCTCGGTTTCCTGAAGGCGCTGGTCTGGCCCGCGTTTCTGGTGTACGGCGCGATGAGCAAGATCGGGATGTAGAATCCCGCGGAAGACCGCAGACGGCTCCCTCCCTGGACCCGGATGACACGCCACGCACCATTGAGGCGCGTGGCGCGCGGGTGTGCTGAAGGCCCTCCTGTCAGGACGGAGCCCTGATGGTTGTTTCGCCCAGGGGCAGAGCTTTGTGGCGATCAGGAATAACTTGCGGGCCTTCGGCCCACCCTGCAAAAAAAAGTCCGCGGGAGCGATGAACATCGCTTTGCCAGCCTCCCGAAAATCCTGGAACCTTGCGGATAAGGCCAATATACTGTTTGACTTTAATAAAAAATATCAGTAATATTTTAATGTTTGGGAGATTTCAAGTCTCTTCCCATGGTGCTCCTGATCGGGCTTGCGATCGGGATGACTTCGCGCGGCGATTCAGCCGTGATTCTCTTCATCCTCTCAGGCAGCTCTCAAACCAGACTTCCCGCATCGACCAAATGGCGTGATCCGCCGTCTTTCCTTTTCAGAACATTCATCCGGTTTCGATCTTTGGGCTGGTCCGGAGATCCGGTTTAAGGTGTTCGCGAAAGGAGCGTCCCATGCGAAGCCGATACCTTGTTGTAATGCTGGCCCTGGTCATCCCAATTTCGGGTCTGATCGGCGGCACTTTGACCGTCACCAAGGACGGCGCGGGCGATGGCACCATCAGGGTCAACGGCGTGGGCCAGACCCTTCCGTTTTCCCAGTCCTATCCGGCAGGAACCAGCCTGACGCTGGAAGCCGTGCCCACAGACAGTAAAAGCCAATTCGATTGGTGGAGCGGATACATCAACAGCACGGACAATCCCGTGACGTTTTCCATGCCGCTGTTCGCGAACGCCTCCGTCGCGGCCGCCTTTTCATTATCGCCTCCGGATATCGATACAGCCTTTCCGTGGATGACGGTCGGAGTGGCCATTGTCGGGTCATCCTGCTACCATGATATTTCCATATCCAACATCGGGGGCCAGACCCTCTATGTGGTTTCCATGTCGGTCACAGGCGCCAATGCCTCCGAATTTTTTATCGCAAACGTGAACCAGTCGTTCAGCATTGCTCCGGACGCCGGTCATACCCTGACACTGGGCTTCACGCCGGCCGGAATCGGAGGCAGATCGGCGATTCTGAACATTTTCAGCAGCGATCCGGATGAGAATCCGTTTCAGATCTCACTCAGCGGGTTAGGAGTCCTGCCGGATATCGCTTCGAATCCGGCAGGCTGGGATTACAGCTCCGTGAGCATCGGGGGACACGCCGACAAAATGTTCACCGTTCGAAATGACGGCACCGGAGTCCTCGACGTCTCTTCCTCCGCGATCACGGGCTCGAACTCAGCCGAATTCACCATCCTGTCCGGAGGCGGATCTTTTCAGCTGGATGAGGGATTGTCGCGGGGTGTCACTGTACGATTTTCTCCGACAGGCGCGGGAGGAAAAAGCGCGTCGTTAGCTTTCAATTCCAACGACCCCGATGAGAATCCGTTCCATGTCAGCCTGAGCGGAACGGGAATTGTCGATCCGGGAGAAACGTCTCCGGATATCGCCTCGGACCCGGCATCCTGGGATTTCGGCACGGTCAGCGCGGGATCGTACCTGGACAAGGCTTTCGTCATCTCAAACGTTGGAACAGCAAACCTCAACGTGACTGCCGTGACCCTGTCGGGCGCGGATGCGACCGAGTTCAGCATCCGGAGCGGAGGAGGGCCGTTCACTCTGGCCCCTGCGGGCGTGAGAAACGTGGTGGTGCGGTTCACTTCGTCCGGGTCGGGCGTCAAAAACGCCGTCCTGAATTTCGCCAGCAATGACCCGGACGAGAATCCGTTTCTTGTGCATTTGAGCGGGGGCGGGGGGATTTCCATTCTGATAGACGGAAGCAAGGACGGTTTCTACAACACCTTGACAGGCCCTGAAAACGGTTTCCTGAACATTCCCTCGCCGCTATACAACTGGAACGGCGCACCGCGGGACGACAGCGACCTTTCCGCCAAAGTGTGGACAGCCTGGGATGACACCTACCTGTATCTGTACGAAGAGGTCATTGACGACACTGTCCATGCCACAAACGTCACCGACTGGCAGAACGATTGCCTCGAGTTGAGGATCGATCCGGATCCGTCGAAGATGCCCGACACCGGCGTCAAATGGGTCACTTTAACGGCATTGGATTCCGCGGGTGCCGAACCTTCCTTTTATGCGGGCATCACCAATCTGCCGGACAAGTCTGACTACGCGCGCAGGAGGACCGCGGATGGATACATCCTCGAACTGCGGGTGAAATGGGCCGGCATGACCGTTCCTGGTCGGGGCCCCGTGGTCCCTGCGGTCGGCAATGTCTTCGGTTTGGCCATCAACCAGACTGACAACGACCGATCCGTGAGGCAGGCCTCGATACAATGGGCCGCGAAGCTGGACGACGCGGTGTGGAGCAATCCACGCCTGCACGGCATGGTCACCTTTCAGGACGGTCACAAGTTGCGACTCGAAGCCAGGAACGCGATTGTCGACACTCTGGTCAATCCCCTGTCGCCCCTGTATGTGCCCAATGACCTGCCCTGGCCCATGCTGACCATGGATGTGGGATCGGTCCAAACCGAAGGGAACGCGTCATATGACGCATCCGGTGGAGTGTATACGGTGAGCGGATCGGGTGTGGATATCTGGGACAATTCGGACGGATTCCGATTCGTGTTCCGTCAGTTGTCCGGCAATGTGGAGATGACGGCCAGAATATCAAGCCTGACCGAATCCGATCCATGGACCAAGGGCGGTTTGATGATCCGGGACGGGCTCACGGCGGGGTCTAAGAACGCCATGATGGCCGTGGCTTCGGACAACGGACTGACCTTTCAGAACCGCCCCGTGGAGAACGGCGGCAGCTTCTTTACGGCTGGCAACACCTCGATCAAGCCGCCGTACTGGCTGAGGATTGTGCGGGCGGGGAACACTTTGATCGGCCTGGCCTCGGCGGACGGAGCGTCCTGGACCGAAGTGGGGCGGAAGGTCATGGCCATGACAGACCCGGTTTACGCTGGCATGGCCGTCACCGCGCATCGGGACGGTTTCCTCTCCACTGGTACATTCAGCGATGTCACGTTCAGGTTCACGGGCGTGACAGGCGTGAAGGAAAACGCCGCTTCCGGCATGACTCCCCGGATGTGCGGTCTGAGTCAGAATTACCCGAATCCCTTCAATTCCAGCACGGTCATTCGGTATCTTCTGCCGGAGCAGGCGGCCGTGGAATTGTCCGTTTACGACCTCTCAGGCAGGCGGGTCCGGACTCTGGTCCGGCGGATCGAGCCAACGGGATCGCACGAGGCGGAATGGGACGGAACGGACGACCGGGGCGGACGCTCGGCTTCGGGATTGTACCTGTGCAGGCTTCGGTTCGGCGGCACAGTGCAGACCGCCAAAATGATGCTTCTCGATTGATGGATGACGTGCTCTCGACTTTCAGCGGGCGCGACATGGAGAATCCGAGGGCAGAGCCCTGGGGCGACTCAAAACGTGCCCACGGGGACCGTGGGTATGAGAGGATCCGGATAAACAAGGTGGGCCTCCGGCCCACCCTACAAAACAAGGCCGCGGGAGCGATGAATATCGCGCGACGCGGCTTTTTCATTTTCAATTATGATCAGATCAGGATCGTTTACAGTCGCACGCCTCCGCTTGCTCCCCGGCCTTGACGTACCGGTTGTTCTTCAGCCGGTACCGCTCCGAATTTTAAAAAGCAGATAAATAGGATACGGTATCGGCTCAAGGAACCGCGGATGGTTCCAATAACCGGTTTTTGTCGATTCGCAATGGGACCCCGGCCATTTTTTCGAGACCCGGATGACATAAACTCTGCGCAAAAGGGGTTTGACGGTATCCTCTATTTCAATTATTCTGTTTGATATTGAGAATATTTTCCCTTATTTTTACCCATTCCAGGGCTGATTCGCGATTTATATTCCGTTCTGGCCGGAACCTTGAGTGGAAAGAGAAGCCTTGAAAACCGGGCATTCAGCCTGCTGGCCAGCCCGGCATTCATCATCCTGTAAATTCATCCAACCAGGAGGTCGTTTATGAAATGGTCCCTCATCTACTTCTTAGGTTACCTCGTTGTTATCGGCGGATTGCTCGCCGCTCTCTCCAAGCTGGGCGTCCTGGCGAAAATCGGAACGGGCTGGACCGTGATCGTGCTGGTGATCGCGCTCGGTATCGGAGTCATGATGGCGATTGCCAAGGGCGGGAGCAAAAATACGATTGACCTGGACCGGAAATAACGGATACCAGCAGTTGACCGCCCCGTTGTTGCGCCTCGGAGCCCGGTCCAATGATCCTGGACCGGAGGGTGAAACCCTCCGTGATCGGACGCGATGGAGGATACCCCGGCGCGATTGAGGTCCAATCGAGAAAGACTTGAAATGAGTTGAAACCGGAGGGAGATCCGAATGAAATCCATTCTCAGAATCCTCTTTCTGTTCATCGTCGCGAGTTCGGCTTTTGCCCAATCCCCTGCCGGCTCCTGGCAGAAGCACGCGGTTTATGCTGAATGGCTCGGCAGTTGTTTCCTCTATTCGGTCAATTACGACTATCGTTTCAGGGAAAACACATCGCTCCGAGTCGGTTTTTCGCACTGGAAATCCCCAGTGCTGATTCTGTTTGACGTGGATTATACCGGTATTCCCGTCATGGTCAATTTTCTGCACGGGAAAAAAGAGCATTTCCTGGAAACGGGCCTTGGCGTGGTGATCGGCCGGGTGCGGAGCACGTCCAATGAGGATATATGGGGAACCCGCATCAAGAGCGGCTGGGACGAGTTCAGTCTCATCGCGTTGACTTGCTGTTACCGCTTTCAGCCGGTCCGGAACGGACCGATATTCAGGATCGGTTTCACCCCTCTGTTCAGCTTCGCCGGGGTGGTGCCGACAGGCGGCCTCAGCGTGGGCGCGTCCTTCTAGTCATTCCGCCCGCCCGTTTCTTTCCGCTTCCATCGCGGAAGGACGTTCCCGAACCCTCGGTCCGAAAACCGGAACGGCATTGCGCGCCGTTCCGGTTTTTTTTCCCAACCACCTGTCATGAAGAATGCATCCCTGTGCCCCCGGTTATGAAACAACGCGGCGTGATACACCTTTTTACATATTTCTGTTTGGTTTTCTTGACAATTTCTTCTATGTTGGTTCAGGTGTGATGGAATCTGATGGTCCCTGCTTCATTAGCCGGATTTTCACCTATGCTGATAATTCCGGGTTACGAATAATTAGAGAGTACACGAAATGAGGTTCGATTTCATGCGTCAAATGAAGAAAATCAGGAGTTTATCCGGGGCCGGATTGAAAATCGGCACGATTCCAATGATGGTTCTGACGGGCTTGTCCGTGTTTTCTCTGCATTCCGTTCTCGCCCAGAACCTCGTCATCAACGAGATCATGGCCTCCAACCGGAACACGATTCAGGACGAGGACGGAGACGCGCCTGACTGGATCGAGCTGTACAACGGCGGAGCCCAGGCCGTGGACCTGTCCGGTTACAGCCTCTCGGATGACACGCTGAATGTGCGGAAATGGACGGTGAATGCGGGCTCAATTCAGGCTGGTGATTATAAAATGGTTTTCGCGTCCGACAAGGACAGGCGTACGGATATTCTGCACGCCAATTTCAAGCTGTCCGCGTCCGGGGAGACGCTTCTGCTTTCCGATCCGTCCGGAACCGTGATCGACCGAATCGGGATTCCGGCTTCGGCCACGGATATTTCGTACGGCAGAACCGCGGACGGAGGCGCAGTCTGGGGCTTCCAGAGCCCCACGCCCGAATCCGGGAACACGGGCCGGCTGATCGAGGGGACAGCGGACCCAATCGTCCTATCCCACACAGGCGGATTCTACCCCTCGGCTCTCAGCCTCACGCTGTCCGCAGGCGACAGCCGGATCTTCTACACCCTGGATGGAAGCACACCGGACACAACGGATGCGGAAGTCACGGCCCCGCTGGCCGTTTCGAAGACGACCGTGCTAAAAGCGGTTAGCGTGAAACCCGGCACGCTTCCGACCCGCCCGGTCACGCACACCTATTTCATCAACGAATCATCCGGTCTGCCGGTCATTTCCCTGTCCGCGGACCCGGACGACCTATTCGATCCGGCCACGGGCATTTACACCCGTTTCAACGAGGACTTGGAGAGGCCGGCACATGTCGAGTTCTTCGAGGACGACAAGCGCCCGGGATTTTCCGAGGACTGCGGCATCAACATCACCGGAAGCCAGAGCGCGAATTGGGCCCAGAAATCGATTGCCGTGAAATTCAAGGAGGATTACGGCGTTTCCGGAATCGATTACCCGCTGTTCCCGGACTTCCGGGTAAACACATTCAAATCCTTTGTGCTGAGAAACTCAGGGAACGACTGGCAGTACACGCATATCCGCGACGCCCTGATGCAGTCCCTGGTTCGCGACCTGGACGTCGATTACCAGGAATACCGGCCAGCGGTGACCTTCATCAACGGCGAATACTGGGGCATTTACAATATCCGGGAAAAGATCAGTGAGCATTACGTCGCCAACCGGCACGGGGTGGATCCGGACAATATCGACATGATCGAAAACCGCAGAACGGTTCTGCACGGGGATTCCCTGCATTATTCCCGGCTGATCGATTTCATGAGCACGCAGGACATGTCCGCGCCTGCAGCGGTCGACACGATGGACGCCATGGTCGACCTGGATGAGTGTATTCTCTACTACGCGGCGCAGGCGTATTACGACAACATGGACTGGCCCGGCACCAACATCAAGTTCTGGCGGGAGCGGAGCCCGGCGGGCAAATGGCGGTGGATCCTCTTCGACCTGGATTTCGGGTTCGGCCTGTACGCGCACGGCGCGTGGGAAGATCATGTGCAGTTCATGTTCTCCACCGTGGAGACGCGGTATTCCAATCCGCCCTGGGCGACCTTTTTTCAGAGGAAAATGGTGGAGAACCCGGTCATCCGGAACCGGTTCATCAACCAGGTCGCGGACCTGCTGAACACGAATTTCAAGAGCACGACCGTGGTTTCAGCCATTGAGGCTATGGCCGGCCGCATCTCCGGCGAAATCGGCAGGCACAGGCAGAGGTGGTCCCTGTCGGGTGAAAGCACGGCAAAAATGATCACCTTCGCCAATGACAGGCCCGCGTATTTGCGGGATCACATGCGCCAGTACTTTAAGTGCGGCGCAGACGGCCGGATCATGGTCACGGCGACCGAGGGCGGAATGGTGTCGCTCAACACGCTCCGGCTTCAAACCGCGGACCTGCCCTTCTCAGGCATCTATTTTCAGGGCAATTCCGTGCATCTGAAGGCGGTTCCCAAACCCGGATACCGGTTCGCCGGATGGAGCGGAGCGGTCACATCGAAGTCGGACACGGTTTCGCTCCGGGTCGCCAGGACGACCAATATTCAGGCTGTTTTCATCGACGATATTGCAAATTCAAAGCCCGTCGTGATCAATGAGATCAACTATCGCTCTTCGGACGCGTTCAACTCCGGAGACTGGATGGAACTGCACAATCCCGGAGACTGGAGCACGGACCTGAGCGGCTGGGTTTTCGCGGACAGTGACACCGGCCGCGGATTCACATTCCCTGCGGGGACGATTCTGGACGCGGGCGGCTATCTGGCGCTGGCCGAGGACCGAGCGAAGTTTTCCTCCTGTTTTCCGGAGGTTCGGAACTTCATCGGAAACACGGGATTCGGCCTCGACGGCTCGGGAGAATTCATCCAGTTGAAGGATGGGGAAGGACAGGTCATCGATTCCCTGACCTTCGGCGACGAGGCCCCCTGGCCGACAGAGCCGGACGGATTGGGCCCGACGCTGGAGTTGATGAACCCGGTCACGGACAACAGCCTCGGCATCAACTGGAAGGCATCCGCGGGCAACGGCACGCCGGGCAGAGTGAATTCAGTTGTGTCCGGGCTGGACTCGAAAACAGGCAGTACTCTGCCTTCCCGAATACTGCTCTATCAGAATTATCCGAATCCGTTCAATCAATCCACTGTGATCGCATTCAGCCTGCCGGTTCAATCCGTTGTATCGCTGAGAATATTCGATGTGGCCGGACGGGAAGTGGCGATGCTGGCGGACCAGCGCCTGTCCGCGGGTCATCATTCACGGACTTGGGACACGGCCGGACTCACGAGCGGGGTTTATTTCATCCGCCTGCAGGCCGGGTCGTTCAGCGTGACGAGGAAACTGCTTCTGTTGAAGTAGAACGGCTTGAGTAGGACGAAACCTGGCACATGAAAAAAGGCCCTCGACAGGATCGGGGGCCTTTTTCCATTTACCGTTTTAGAGGGAAGCGTTTTTCAGGATCCGGATAGACTTTTTTTCATCGCCTCGACGAAAGCCCGGCCTTCATCCAGGCTCCGGATGTTCAGCACGCCCCCGAAAAAAGATCCCTGAACGAATGCCAGGATGAAATCCTCTTTCCGGGCGGTCAGGGATATGCCGTCGTCCTGTCCGGAGACCGCATACCCCTGGGTCCCGAGGAAATGCCGGTACTGCCTGAACGCGTCCGTCGCTGCCGCGGCCGAATCACAGGGGACCAGAAACGCCTGCCAACCCGACTCTCCGTCCGTGTAATCACATCGGTAACCGTTGGTGAGATAACTCTGCCCCATGAACCCGGACGGGATGAACCGTTCGGTGTAGGGGACACGGTTTTCCTCCGGGAAATGCCGGAGCAACGCCGGTTTTTCGACGCCGCCGGTCATACGGCCGGCCATGGCTTTGCCCATGGTCCGCAGAACGGCGCTGAGATCTTTGGAGAAATCGAAACAGGTGATTTTAACGTAATACGGGCCCTTGTGAAAGATCAGAACGTTCGAACCCTGATACCCCTGCACGCCGACGTCGGCCGGCGGCTCCGATGGCGAACGCTCGGCCGCGTAAATGCCGAAAGCGTGGAGGGGGTTCTCCATGCGGTAGATCTCGACGTTCACCGAACTCGAATCCGGACCGACCGAGTAATCCGCGGTGACAACCTTTTGGAACCCGTAGATCAGGTACTCATCGGCGGCGCCGTTGATGTACTCGAACAGGTTCTCCGGGTCAAAGAAACGAGGTTCGAAAGCGGGACTGCAGTCGACTGAGTCCGATGCCTGCGGGAGCAGGCCGAGCAATTCTGTTTCCGCTTCTCCGGCGGACAGGCTGTTGATCAGCGGTCCGGTCCCCAGAATCAGGAACAAGACGGAAAACATACGGATTCTTTGCAGCATGGGAACAATCCTCCACGCGTCCGAGGTCAGGCGTGTATATTAAACTGTCTGCCGAGTTTATGGACGCGGCTGGCAACATTCACACCGTGTTTGCAGTCCACCCTGCATTCCGAACAACTCCCGCAGGCCGCAAGGCCGCGGTCGGCCGGCAGATTGCCGAGCGTCCATTCCGCGTGGCTGAGATTGCCGTAGCCCTCGGCGTACCAGTACGCGCGCATGAGATCGGGCACTGCGACGCCGGCCGGGCATTGCGCGGCGCAGGCATTGCAGTTCTGGCAGAACTGGCCGTGGTTGAGGCCGGTCATCTGTATTGCTTTTTTCTCCTCGGCCGTCAGGCTCAGGTCGGCCATGACGCTGAAATTGAGATCCAGCTGTTCGAAAGTGCTCATGCCCGGTATCGTGGTGCTGACGCCCTCGTGCTGGAGCACCCATTTCAAGGCAGCCTTGTGATTGAACGCGGCCGGGTCGCCCTCGCGACGTGCGCCGCCCTGCGTTTTCATGGCCACGATGCCGACCTTATTCGCGCGTGCGTATTCGACGGCCTTGGCCACCTCGTCCCTGTCCTCACGCTGGAAATTGAACGCCGCTTCCACCACGTCGTAGACCTTCGAATCCACGGCCGCGCGAATGACTTCCGCGACTCCGGTGTGGGCCGAAACGCCGATGAAACGGGTTTTGCCCGCTTCCTTCGCCTTCAGGGCCGCGTTCATCGTATTCTCGAAGGTCACCATACCCGCGTTGTCACACGCGTGAATGTAGAGGATGTCGACGTAAGACGATTGCAGGCGCTCCAGGCTCTGTTCGAGCATCCGGTTGAAATTTTCAGCGTTCGCCCCGGGCGCGCGGCCGGAGTCTTCGGCTGTGAATACGCCCGTGTTCCAGTCCCTGGACAGCCAGATTTTGGTGGCCACATACACCTTATCCCGCATGCCGGTTTCCTTGAGCACCCGGCCGATGGAGGATTCGCTGTTGCCGCGCAGGTAGCCGTTGGCCGTGTCCAGGTGGTTGAGCCCCATGTCGAGCGCTTTTTTAATCAGCTCCGGGCTGTCGGTGTTCATGACCCCGAAACTCAGGACAGGTACTTTGAGCCCGGTCCGTCCGAGGGTTCGGTAGACGATTTTCGCATCCGGCTTTTTTCCCCCGGTTGCCGCGCGAAGAGACGGCACGGAGAGACCGGCCGCGGCCACGCCGGCCGCGCCCTTGAGCAAAAATTCTCTTCTTTTCATTCGTCAATCTCCCTGAATTGTGGCTGTCCTGTCGATGTCAACTGGCAAGAGAACAGTTTTAAAGGAGCCGGACATCAAATATTACTAATACAGAAAATTAACCATTCAATTCCAGAAAAACAAGTAAAAAAAGGTCACGGGAGGCCGAGTCTACGGGGAATGGAGAATCGGAGGCCACCCCGGGGTGGGATGTCTATAGCCGGACGCTTCGAGCCTTCAATATGTGAAAAATAAGATCGCTTGGTCCCGCGCAGCGGGGAGGTTCTGAATCTCCAGGAGCGTTTGTCTATTGGACCCTCGGTTTCCGGTAGTGCCAAAGATCTAAATCCTTTTTCATCCTGATGGGTGATTGAATTTTAAATTAAAATTTATTACATAGAAAGCGGTAAATCATATGGGTGAACCGAGTCTCGGGGAGTCGGGGCATGAGCCGTTCTCGGGACGTAAATGATCAAAATCGATTTCTCCCGAAACATTCCGGGATTGAATCTCCCCGCCGCCCGCTGCGCGGGACCAAGCTATTATCTGCCTTCTGTTTGAAGGCAAGCGTCGGGGAATCTTCTATCTGTAGAGAAGAGACATCTGATATTCGCTCGCTAACCCCGCGGCCCGCAACGCGGGATCAAGCTATTATATACCTTCTTGTTGAAGACAAGCCGCGGGGAATGCGCTCGCTGACAGATTCAACCCTTCGCATAACGGGGCTTGAACGCATCAATATTAATTGAACATTAACATAAAAAGGAGTTGTCAGATGAAGCGCAATCAGTTTAATCAATTTCTGTTCCTTCTGTTTTTTCTCTGTACGGTGCTGTTCGCGTTTATGATATTTACGGAAAAGAAAAGAACCGCTGATTTGAAAGAACAAAACATTGAATTAAAGGGAGAGATAGATCGATTGAACCGAACGGCTCAAGTCGGTAATTCGGATTTAACATCAGCGCAAAAAGCATCAAAGTTGCAAAGCTGGGACATAAAACGATTTCAAAAAAACGGGCTAAAAAATCCCGAGGAAGACATACTGAATGATTTGATGAAACAAGGCCGGTTGATCACGTTCGAACCCAAACCCGGTGTCTCCTGGCGGTTTGATAGAAATGAAACGATCATATTGTCGAAACAATGGGTTTTTACCAAGTTTGATGAAGGGCATATGCTTGGATCCATGCTGCTTCAATACAGCGTGAATAACGGAACCATCACCTGGGAAGCGATATCGCAGGTTTTGGATTGAAGATTGTTTGAGGAAGACCCTCGCGTTCACGCATCAAGCGGACTGAACTCCGCTTCAATCTGAAATGAAGTTTATGGTTTCGCCGGTCGAAAAAATCGGCGCTACTCATGCGACATTTTGATCAGAAGGAGGCACAATGAGCAAACTTTTAAGAGGAATCACGGCGGGTTGGGGAGCAAAGAAATGGGGCGGCGGATGCCTTTCCACGATAATCATTTTCCTGCTTTTATGGTGGTTTTTAGGTCATTTCGGCATTTTTCAATAATCACGGACTTGAAGTTGGTTTGATAACGTTGACGGAAAGACGGTTCCGACCGGAAGCATGAAAACCATCAAAGGAGGCATTCCATGTCCATCGCCAAAATTTCGGAGATCAGTGCGACGTCGAACAAGAGTTTCGAGGATGCGATTCAGCAGGGGATCGAGCGGTCCATCAAGACTTTGCGGAACGTCAAAAGCGCATGGATCAAGGAACAACATGTCCGGCTTGAAAACGGGCGGTTGACGGAGTATCAAGTCAACATGGCGGTCACTTTCGTGCTCGATGATTAGGCCGGTTCTGAAGAGACTTCAATCGGGCGGCCAGAAGCCTGTTCATTCCGGTTCCAATCTTTCTGGTTAATCGGAGATTGGGCTTCTGGCCGCTCCGACGGGTTTGATTCCCCGCCGCTTACGGCGTCCATCATCCAAGTTTCTTGTGATACCCCGCTGCTTGCGGCGGGGTCCTTCATCAGACGACCGGACTTATATACGCTCAATCGTTGCCTGCAGACCTGAAAGGTCTGAAAGACCTTTCAGGTCTGTGTTTTTGTTAAATCACCTCCGCGATGATGCGCGGCGCGATATACCAGGCGATGAGAATGAAATGGCTCGCGCATCCGAAAATCACGAAAATGTGCCAGATCTCGTGAAATCCGAACCGGCCCGGCCAGGGGTTCGGTTTCTTGGCGATGTAGACGACGGCCCCCAGAGTGAAGAATACGCCGCCGAGCACCAGCCAGACCAGGGCGCCCGGGGGCATGGTTGCGATGATCTCCTTGATCGCTGCGAGCGACAGCCATCCCATGACCAGGAAGATCGCGGCGTTGAGCCAGTGGGGCGCCTTCAGGATGAACATCTTGACGCAGATACCGACCGCGGCGATGGACCAGATCACGGCCAGGAGGCCCCATTTCCAGAATCCGGAGAAGAAGTGGAGGCAGATCGGCGTGTAGGTGCCCGCGATGAGCAGGAAGATCGAGGAATGGTCGAGCTTGCGGAGCCAGCGGATGACGCCGGGCGTGGACTTCACCATGTGGTACGACGCGCTTGCCGAGAACATGAGGACCAGGCTGACGCCGTAAACGGCGAGTGAAACGATCTTGGCCGCGCCACCGCGGCCGATGACGAGCAGAAGGGCCAGTCCGAACGCGGATACGACCGCTGCCGCGAGATGGGTGAGGCCGCTGACGGGTTCGCGGAGTTTGTTCAGCATGTGCGGGACTCCTGTCACGTTTCCTAAAACGTCCGTTTCATTCCCCGGATGGAGAGATTGAAACCCTTATCGGACAAGGACTCACGAAGCCGGGAAAGAAAATTCATTCCGTCCCGGTCCGCGCCCTGCATCCCGGACAGGTCGAGGTTCAGGTCCCTGTGCCAGTGCAGAAGCGTGTCACCCGCGCCCTCCGCGGCCTTCGCGTCCAGGTGGCCTTTGAAGAGAACCGTGTCGTCCTCGATGCAGAACCGGAACAGCGGTTCCGGATTCAGGTCCGCGAATCGCATCGTGGACAGTTCCGGCCGGTCCCGGTACTGGTTGTCGTAATCCAGGCCGTATCCGACGATGAAAGCGTCCGGCACGCGGAACCCGATGTAGTCCGCGTCGAAGGGAACGGCGCGGCGGCGTGGTTTGTCCAGAAGGACGCAGGTCCGGAGCCAGGCCGGACGGCGTTCCATGATTTTATCGTGCACGAACCGCGAGGTCCGGCCGGTGTCGACGATGTCGTCCACCAGCAGGACGCGGCGGCCGTTCAGCTTCTCGGACAGGTCTCCGGAAAGAACAGGCGCTCCGGAGGAAACAGTGCCGGATCCGTATGAGGACACGCGCAGGAAATCGATCCGCACGTGTATACCCAGGCGGTTCAGAACCCGCACCAGATCCGCGGTGAAGACGAAGCCGCCTTTCAGAACGCCGGCCACGAGCAATTCGCCGGACTTGACTTCTTTCGCGATTGCGTCCGCCAGCTCCAGGACACGGCGCTGAATGGCGGCCGCGTCGATAAACGGAGTCAGGATCACTTTGCCGGGTTCAGTCATTTGTTTCCGCCTCCCGCTCGGGTCCGGGAATCATCCGGTTTATTGTACCATCCTCAGGCCCGAAAGTCAAGCGTTTTTTGGGCTTGGTTTTGAGCGTTGTCCGGATTAACTTCTCCAGAATGAAGCCGGGTCCGGAGCCGGCCGGAAAGGAATGGACTTTCAAACAGGAAGGCCGAATGAGCGGATTCTATCAAAGCATCGCGGCTTGGTACGACCGGATTTTCCCGGTCGATCCTGCGGCTGTATCATTCGCGGCGAAGAAAATCGGGCTTCCGGCCGCTGGGGCGTCCGGTCCGTCCGTTCTCGACGCCGGATGCGGCACAGGCGGCCTGGCCCTGGCTCTGGCCGGTTTCGGATTCAGGGTCACGGGAATCGACTCGGACGCGGAAATGGTCCGATTGGCGACTGAGAAAGGCCGGGCGCTTCAGGCCGCCCGGTTCGAGGTCATGGATCTGCGTGACGCCGGCTCGCGGTTCTACGCTGATTCCTTCACCGCCGTGGTCTGTTTCGGCAATACGCTGGTGCACCTGGCATCGCGTGAGGAGATCTCCGGTTTTATCCGGAAAGTCAGGGGCATGCTGAAGAAAGACGGCTTGTTTCTGGCGCAGATTCTGAATTACGATCGGATTCTGGATCAGGGCTTGACCGTTCTTCCGACCCTCGAGGACGATAAAATCAGGTTCGAACGGACCTACCGGCCGGAAGCCGGTTCGGAACGATTCTGGTTCCGGACCGTCCTGACCGTGAAGTCCGGACCGCGGGTGATCGAGAACGCCGTGCCGCTCATCCCTCTGCGCAGGGGAGAGCTGGCCGGGATGCTGGCGAACGCGGGATTCAGCAGAGTGGAATGGTTCGGGGATTTTAACGGGGGGCCGCTGACGGACGCGTCCCTGCCGATGATCGCGGCGGCGGGATGAAAAAGTTCATAGTTCATGGTTCATAGTTCATTGAAAAATCGTTTTTTTCTTAACTATGAACCATGAACTATGAACCATGAACTGAAAACAGAAGACCCAGTCATAACCGGACTATTCTCGTAACGCGTTTGGTCAGAATTTTTAAAACCCGCTCATCAGCCCGAACACAAACCGGTTCTTTTGATTTTCGATATCGCGCGTCCACTCGGCTCCGAACTTCAAGTTGCGCGCCATGAGCCAGGATCCGTTCAGCGTGGCCGTGTGATAGGTCTCGAATCCCGCCAGATCCGAATCCACCCGGTTGTACAGCAAGGTCGCGGCCCAGCGCGACTTCACGCGGTCCGGCATGAGAAAGCATTCGACGATGATATTATCGGTTTCAGCCTCGGCGGAACCGTTGAAATGCGGGTTCGAATCCGTCCTGCGGAGGTATTGCGCGGTGACGTCCATCGGTCCCATCCGGAGAGAGACGTCCGGTCCGATATAGGTCACGTCATTGCGGCCCCATCTGTCTTCCGGTCCGCCTTCCGCGCCCCATACTTCTTTCCCGGAGTAAACAAAACCTCCCATTGAGAAAAATCCGGCCACGTCCTGAACGAGGCGGAAACCGACGTTTTTATAATTGTCGTCGTCCACGGTCGAGGTGCCCTCTTTCGGAGCGTGAATCCCAGAGCCGTTTACCACCAGGGCTGTCAGATCCGTGCCGGTCTTTTCGATGCCGTACAGGAATATCAGGCCGCGGTCATAGGTCAGGTTGATGGAGGACTGCCCGGGTTTGATCTTATAGGCCATGTAATCCTCGAATGTCATCCGCAATTCCCGCTTCAGGAGCGGATCGGAAGTCTGGAACTGGCCGGCCATGATATCCACGCCGGATCCGAGGACGTCGTTGAAATGGATGTAGGCGTCTTCGATGCCCGCTACCTCGCCTTTTTCAGACATGTAAAAATAAAAATAATACCCGACCTTGTCCGCAAGCGCGCCGCCGGACAGGATTTTCACGCCCCAGGGCGTCTGCAGATCGGTCTGAACTGCGCCGTCCGGATCGATCACGGAGAAGGCGTCGAATCGCACGGCCACCGGGAAGGTTTTGTTCAGACGGAGCAGATCGTCCCCGGTCTTCGTGTAATCGGACGGCTTTTCACCGTCCTTGAGCATGAATCCGTCGCCCGCGAAATCGGCGCCGTAGGGCTTCAGCCGCGGAAACGGCTCATGGCAGGTCGTGCAGGAGAACTTGTGTTTGCGGGCGAATGCGGGAATCGCGTGCGCCGGGGACCAGGCCGCCTGCAGCGCGAGAAGGCCCGCGATTCCGGATACGACAATGCGGATTTTCATGAGGACTCCTCCCGGGGATTATTCATTCAAATCGATCCAGGTTTCCGCCGAGTTGACGTGCATGATCTCGCTCTCGTCTTCCGGCACGCCGAGAAAATCCGCGACCGGCTTGACGAGTTTTCGGTAGTTCAGCCTGGCACGGAAGGTGACGCGGCCGGGAGCCGCATCGTCCGGGATGTCCCAGGTGAAGGTCTCGATCTTTGTCTCGCGCGGGCCGATACGGTAATCCGTGCCCAGGCTCTTCGTGTTCCATTGCATAATGGTCATGCGGCCCTCGGGGTCGAAATAGGGCATGCGGAAGATGCGGCTTCCAGCGGGCACACCGTCCCTTTTAATGCCTTTGAAATCCGCCAGCCCCTTCGGGAGGCCCATGTCCTGATACGCGAGGGCTTCTTCTGAAGCGATGGTGTAGTCCTCGCCCGGGAATCCTTTCGGGTCCACGGCAATGCGGAACTCGCGGCCCGAGGCGTCCGTTGCCGTGACTTCCAGCCAGAGCAACCGGTCTTCCACGGAACCCGACGGAATTTTATGGCCGGCCTTGGCGTTGAAGAGCTGGACCTGCAACGTCACGGTTTCGCCCGGCTCGAGCTCGCGCTCGTCCGGATGCATGCGGAGCTCCACCGCGCCCCCCACCTTGCCAGGGTCATGCGCGCCGTGAAAGAGGTGCTGGGCGACGTCGTCCTCCTCCGCCATTTTCGCGCTCCTGCCGCGGGCTTTCGGCATGTGGCACTTGAAGCAGGCCACGTTTTCCTTCGCATAGGGGCCCGCGGCCCATTCGATCTGGGTGGATTTCACCCATATGCCGAAGGGATTCTTCTCGTTGTGACAGTTGCCGCAGTACTCCGCTTTGGTGTACAGTTCATTGAAGCGAGTCTCGTGGTAGGGGGAAACCCGTCCTTCCTTGGCACCGTACTTGACTTGCCCCGGGCTTGAGATAAAGCTGAAATTGAAGGGGATCTCCCCTTCGAATCCGCTGATCGTATGGCAGACCTCGCAGTTCACGCTCTCATTGGCGCGCGAACCCTCGGACGGTCTGGGCGGGGGCGTGTCTCCGGCCATGTAGGCCATGGGTGTATGGCACCCGTTGCATCCGTCCACCGGCCCCTTCAGGGACGGCACCTTTTGGGAATGGGGCACGGCCAGGTCGAAATATTCGATCTCGTCCCAGTGGTGGGTGTAGGCCTGGGACATCATGGCCTGTGTCCATTGCTGATAGATATCCGAATGGCAGGAGGCGCAGACCGCGGGCTTTTCGAATGAGGCGTAGGGTTTGGTTCCGAAGGCCTTGTCCCCGGAAACGTCCGGAGGTCCGGCTGAAGAGGCCAGGACTGCGGCGAAAAAGCAGAACACGGACAGGCGTTGGTTCATAGAGCGGTCCTCCCTGGTGATGTTCTGAGCGAATACTACGAAAATGCACGGACATAATCAAGGGGAAATAGAGTTCATAGTTCATAGAAAAAGAGTGTCAGCCGAATGCTCCCTGTCCCTTTCTTTAACGATGAACCATGAACTATGAACTTTTAATAAATCGGCCTGAACGTATTCCATCCGCATGTTTTTTATGACATTTTGGCGTGAAATACTGCTTGACAATATGGCCGTTTTTTCCTATACTTTTTAAGGAATTTCCGCATTCTTCGGAAAATCCTCTTCCCATTCGACTTACACGTTCATCCCATATCGGTGCGGGATCTTCCATGGCGGTTATCCACAAAACCTGTCGGAACCACCGGAGGAATCATTTTATCGCAGCGCACCCGACCCTGCCCGGTTCACGTCATTGTCCGAAATTCCGAGACCCTTACCCTTTTCATTCGAGGGACCTCCGCATGAAAGTCATCCGTCTGTTCGTCCTGGGAACGCTGATCGTCCTGTCCGCGGCGGCCGCATTCGCGGGCACGACTGGAAAACTCATTGGCGTCGTGACGGACGCCTCCACCCGGACACCTCTGCCGGGCGCGACCGTGTTCGTCGAAGGCACGCCCTATGGCGCGGTGGCCGAGAACGACGGGAACTACCTGGTGCTGAATCTGCCGCCGGGGACGTACGTACTGCGGTGCCGCCTGCTCGGGTACAAGGACACGCGCGTCGAGAACGTCCGGGTGTCCATCGATCTGACCACGGAGATCGATTTCAAACTGCTGTCCACGGTGATGGACATCGGCGAGAGCGTGACCGTCATGGCCGTGCGGCCCATGGTGGTTAAGGATCTCACGGCTACCACGGCCGTGGTCGGCGCCGAAGAGATGGCTTCCCTGCCCGTGACCGAGGTGTCCGAGGCCGTCGAGCTTCAGGCGGGTCTGGTCAAGGACGCGGGCGGCAACCTGCACGCGCGCGGCGGCCGCAAGGGCGAGATCGGATTCTGGATCGACGGCATTCCCGTGACGGACGTGTACGACGGGGGCACGGTGGTGGACGTCAACAAGGAGATGGTGCAGGAACTCCAGGTTGTCAGCGGCGCATTCAACGCCGAATACGGGCAGGCCATGTCGGGCATCGTGAATATAACGACCAAGGAAGGGTCCAACAAGACCAGCGCTTCGGTGACCGCGTACGCGGGGGACCACCTCAGCACGCACGACAAGACCTTCACTCACATCGGAAACGTGAATCCCCTCGGCACCCGGAACATCGAGGCCAGCGTGCAGGGTCCGATCGTCAAGGACAAGCTGTACTTTTTCGTGAATGGCCGCTCCTACCATTCGGACGGCTGGCTGTACGGCGAGCGGCGGTACAACCCCAGCGCGGTGACAATCGGCCTCACGGCGCCGGCCGAGGCCATCGAAGCCGTCGCGCCGGACTACTACGACGTGAGCCGGGCGCTCCCCAATGGCCAGCGCGCCTTCCAGTACGTTCTGGGCACGAACGCGTTCATCGATTCGATGCTCACCCGGAGCAATATCACCCCGGCCCAGGCCGGGGATTCGGCCGTTTTCAAGGAATACTACGATCGCCTGCGCGGCCGGCACACCAACGGCCGCGGCGACGGGAAGGCCGTTTCCATGCATGCCAACGACAAGTGGACCGGCCAGGCCAAACTGCTCTGGCAGGTCAGCTCCGCGCTCAAGCTGACCTACAACATCATCCTCGACAACGTGTTGTACCGCGACTATGACCGCAATTATACCTATAATCCGGACGGCCAGCCGGACCATCTGCGTTACGGCCAGACTCACATCGCCCAGCTGACCCAGGCGCTCTCGAACCGGACCTTCTACAAACTGGGCGTCTCGTATTTCACCAAGGACTACCGGGATCACGCGTTCCGTGACATCCACGATCCGGCCATGGTCCATCCCTACCTGGGTCTGCAGGAGCCGTACAGCTACAAGACCGGCGGCACGGCCGACACCCGCTTCCGCAGGAATACCGGCACCTGGCTGGCCAAATTCGACATCGAGAGCCAGCTTTCCCATACCCATCTCGTCAAGACCGGCGTCGAGTTCCGGCGGCACCGGATGTTCCAGGAGTCGCTCACGCTCAGGCCGATCGACACACAGACCGACATCAACCTCCTGTTCGACGACCCGTTCATCCGCACCCGCGTGATGCCCGACAGCACGATTTACGCCAGCCGGTACACGAATCAGCCGATCGAGCTGTCCGCCTATCTCCAGGACAAGATGGAATTCAAGCAGATGATCGTGAACCTGGGATTGCGCGTCGACTGGTTCGACCCCAGAAGCCAGGTGCTCGCGGACCCGACGGATCCCTCCATCTACAATCCCATCAAGCCGCAGAACCGGTATCGCGACTGGGGCACGGACGGCGTCGCTGGCACGAACGACGCGGACGGATCCGAGAATAACGGATTGCAGGACGCCGGCGAACCCGTCGTGACATTGGCCGAACGGAAGGCCTATTGGTACCGGAAAACCACGACCAAACTCCAGGTCAGCCCGCGGCTCGGGGTGTCTTTTCCCATCACCGAGCGCGGCGTGATCCATTTCTCCTACGGCCACTTCTTCCAGATTCCGCGTTTCGAGCGGCTGTACCAGAACCCGGACTTCGAGCTGGGTTCCGGCACGGGGAATGTGGGCGTGATCGGCAATGCCGACCTGAAGCCCGAAATGACGGTGAGCGGCGAAATCGGGCTTCAGCAGCAGCTCACCCAGGACGTGTTCCTCTCCGCGACCGGATTCTTCCGCGACATCCGGGACCTGGCCGGCACCCGTGCCGAGGAAATCATCCTGTTCGGCGGATCGGCCAAGTACAGCCGGTTCATCAACAGCGATTTCGGCTTCGTGCGCGGCATCATCCTGTCCGTCAACAAGCGGTTTGCGGCCGGCCTGTCGGCCGGTCTGGACTACTCATTCCAGATCGCCAAGGGCACGAGCTCCGACCCGGAGGCGGCCCGGAACGCGCTCGCGGGCGGGGACCTGCCCGAAGTCCAGCTCGTGCCGCTCGACTGGGACCAGCGCCACACCGTGAACGCAACGGTCTCGTACAGCGCGCCGACATGGGGCGGAAGCCTCATCATGCAGTGGGGAAGCGGCCTGCCGTACACGCCGCGGCGCGACCAGGACATTACCAGTCTGCTGACCAATACTCAGGTCAAGCCGTCCTATTTCAACGCCGACGTGAGGGTCTACAAGGATTTCCGTGTCGGTCCGGTCAATCTCAGCGTGTTCGCCAAGGTGTACAACCTGCTCGATATGCTGAACGAAGTCAACGTGTACGACGACACCGGCCGGGCCGGATTCACGACCGACCAGGCCGTGGCCGCGTCCACGAATCCCATGCAGGCGGTCAACACCCTCGACCAGTGGTACTCCAACCCCTCGCATTACTCTGAGCCGAGGCGGGTGGAGGTCGGGGTGACGGTCGGCTTATAAAAAGTTCATAGTTTATGGTTCATAGTTCATAGTCAAAAGCGGTTTACTATTCATAGTGAAGGGAGAAGATATATTTTTTCACGGCTTCCTTTCCAGCTATGAACCATGAACTATGAACTATGAACAGTTCTGGAACCCTGCGAAACCAGGAGTCATCAACATGAATAGAAGATGGATCGCGATAGTCTGTTTGTTTGCGGCCGCCCAGCTTTCCGCCCAGTCCGGACGGGAGTACCGGAGATCCTCGGTCATGCGGGGGAACCTCGTCAAGACGGTCTTCGGCAACTGGGGCGTCATCGGCCAGCCCGCGGAAAAAGGCGCGCGTGGCGCCTGGATCTACGAGAACAACGGATACATCGGCGACGTCAGCCCCATGGTCGGCGCCGAAATCCGCCTTCCGGGCGACGGTTTTCCGCTCCGTCGAGATTTGTCCGGTCTCCCGGCCGACCAAGCAGAACGAGATCTCGCCCGCGGGCAAACCGTGGGGATTCGAGCCCATGGCCGGGTATTTCAACGAGACCCAGGAGGGCGTGGCGCTCAATTCGGACGACGCCTCGTGGCCCGCGACGTGGCCGGACAAAATGGACGACCCGGAGGACCCGGGGTGGTCCGGATCCTGGAACGGATTTTTCGGCAAGACGACCACCGCGTCCGAGGAATGTTTTTTCGTCATGGATGACCGGAACGACGAAGAGTTCAATTTCGCGGAAAACAACCAGTGGCGCGCGGCTTTCAAGCCGGATGCGAACGACCCCTCGCGGAACGGGCTGGGCTTCTCCATGTCGGTGCGCGGCATGCAGTGGCCCGACTTTCTCGCGCAGGACTGCATTTTCTGGCTGTACCAGATCACCAACCACGGCACGACGGATTTCGACAAAGTCGTGTTCGGCATGCTCGTCGGCACCTACTGCGGCGTCACCTCCACGGAGGACTACCGCGAATACGACGACGACTACTCTTTTTTCGACGTGGAGAAGGACCTGACCTATACGGCCGACTTCGATGACGACGCCAGCCGCAATCCCCGCTGGCGGGGGCCGGTCGGCGCGGTCGGGTACGCCTTTCTCGAGAGTCCGGGCAACCAGTACGACGGCATCGACAACGACGGAGACGACCTGGACGGCGCGGCGCCGCTGTTCACGGAAGCCGATTTTCAGCCTCGCGTCCTGAACGCGGGCGACCGGGTTGCGCTCATCGATCGGGACTACCGCCGGAGCACGGCCCCGGTTCCCGCGGGCACGACGGTCTTCGTCACGCGGGGCGACACCGTCGAAGTGACGGCCGGTGTCACGGCGCTCGTCGAGGGTAATGTCATCGTTCAGGATGGACAGGAGGTCATCAATTCCAACGCATATGACGGCGTGGACAACGACCTCGACGGGCTGATCGACGAGAACTACTACCTCCATTACCACCAGATCCGCAAGGATTCCCAGGGCAATGTGCTCATCGACCGGTTCAGCCCCGTCCGATATTTTGACACCATCACGGGACTGGGACTGGGCGACGCATTGATCGACGAACGCCGGGACGACGGCATCGACAATGACGGCGACTGGAACATCGAATTCGACGACGTCGGGGCGGACGGCGTGGACGGCACGGGGGATCGGGGGGAGTCGGACGGACGGCCTACGGCCGGGGAGCCCAATTTCGACCGCACCGACGTGGACGAATCGGATCAGATCGGACTCACCAGTTTCGAATATTTCGCGCCTGCAAATGAATTTTCCATGGCCGATGACGAGGATCTGTGGCGCCGGCTCTCGCCGGGTTACTTCGAGGTTCCCTCCTCGATCATGAACAACAAGCCGGTTCAGGGCGAGGACGGGGATTTCATCTATGGATCCGGCTATTTTCCCCTCCGGGCCGGGGAGACGCAGGGCTTTTCGCTCGCGCTCGTGTACGGCGAAGGCGGCGGGCCGGACGTGGTAATCACGGATCTGCTCCGCAACCGGGAGACCGTCCAGGACATCTATGACAGCGACTACCGGTTCCCGCCCGCTCCGGAAAAACCGACGCTCACCGCCACCGCGGGGGACGGCCGGGTCGTGCTGACCTGGGATCGGCAGGGCCGAGAAATCCGTTGACCCGGTGCTGCACGTGAACGATTTCGAGGGATACAAAATCTACAGGGCCACGGACTCGGATTTCAACGACTCCTTCGGCATCACGGACGCGGACGGCAACCCCATCGCCTACAGACCGCTGGCCCAGTTCGACCTGAAAAACGGCGTCAACGGGTATTTCCGCGCGGGCGCCGATCTGTACCAGGGCGGCCGGGGCGCCTCTTTCTACCTCGGCAATGACTCCGGGCTGAAGCACACATTCGTGGACACGGACGTGAAGAACGGCAAGCGCTATTTTTACGCCGTGGTGGCCTATGACCGCGGGGACGCGGACAAGGACGTGTTCCCCAAAGGAAAACGACAAGCGGATCGACGTGCTGTCCTCCGGCGAAGTCCGGACCTTCCAGAACACCGCATGCGTGACTCCGAACGCGCCGGTCGCCGGATACACGGCGCCCCCGGGCAGTGTCGAAATCCCCGCGGTGACGGCCGTCGGGACGGGCAAGGTCTTCCACCAGGTCCTCGATGAAAGCGCCGTGAAAGGCCACACCTACCGCGTGGAATTCTGGGACATCGTCGAACGACGGTATGGACAATGACGGAGACGGCCGCATCGACGCGGCGGATTCGTCCGAGGCGATGGTCCCGATCACGACCTCCTATTCGGTCACGGATTTGACGGGTGAGAGCGAGTCCTTCGTGTCGCGCGACACCGTGGCGGTCCGGCTCACGCGCCAGCATCTGGATGTCGCTTCGGTGTCCGTGGCCGACGCTTCCGGCGCCCCGGTTCCGGCCGAGCGGTACATCCTGGACGCGGACAACGGCCGCATCCAGTCGGCTGTTCCGGGCGGTCTGGCCCGCGGCGGCCTGTACACCATTTCATACCGGTACAGGCCCGTGAACCGGAGCCCCCACATCGAGCGCAGTCCGTGGGCGTCCGAAACGCTCGACACCGACGTGTTCGACGGCGGCCGCATGTCCTTTCAGAATGTGTGGGTGCCGGTCATCGACACCCTCCGGACGGGATGGAAGAATAGTCCAAGGCCTACCAGTTCTCCATGCGAGTCATCGACACCTATTTCGACGAGGACCGCCTGCTCGGCCTGGCGCATCCGAGCGATTACCGCATCGAATTCGCGGACGGCATCATCGACACCTCTCTGGCCCTGCCGGAATTCTTCATCGACGGCATTCCGGTCAATTTCCGGATCGTCAACGAGACCGACGGCCGGACCGTGGATTTCGTCTACAACAATACCATGGGCAACCGCAAACTGTCGCCGTACGACGAAATCGTCCTGGTGGAGTCCGGCTTGAACGGCGCGCCGCAGTACACGTGGGATCTGGTCTTCACGCACCGCCGCGACTCGGTGTTCACCTTCGGCGCGGGGGACACGCTCTTCATCCGGATGAAGAGCCGTTCCGCTCGGGCGATATCTTCGAATTCACGACCGTCGTCCCGGCCGCGGACCGGGCCGCCGCTTCCTCCATGATGAGCCGGATCCGCGCGGTTCCGAACCCGTATGTCGCGGCCACGACGCATGAACTGCCCCTGCCGCCCGCGGTGACGAGCGGAAGGGGCGAGCGCCGGGTCGACTTTATCCATTGCCCGGCCGGCAGCCGCCTGCACCTGTTTACGTCGCGCGGGGAACACGTGGTCACGCTCCGGCACGACGGAATCCTGAACGATGGAACCGTGTCGTGGAACCTGAAGACCAAGGAGAACCTCGACGTGGCCGCCGGCGTGTATTTCTGGGTGGTCGAATCCGACGTGGGCACCGAGCGCGGCAAGCTGGCCGTGATCAAGTGAAATCGAAGCGGCGGACCCTCCGTATCGCCGTGGAAATAAAATGAGATGCGAGTGATCACTTTAAAAATGATCCGAACCGCGGCGCCCGCGGTTCTCTCCGTCGCGCTCTTCGCTTCGGCCTGCTGCAGGCAAGTCCTGAAGACAGGAACGGGACCGGAAAGCGGCGCGACCGCGACGGCCGATTCAATGCTCGTTCCCGCGGGTTCGACCGTATCCGTGGTTCCGGGAACCGCCGTGTACCGGTTCCTCGAGGGTCCGGCCCGGGACAGAGCCGGAAACCTGTTCTTCACGGATATACAGACCAGCCGGATCCACAGGCTTGAGTCCGGAGCCGTTTCTCTTTTTCGGGACAATTCCAACTCGGCGAACGGACTGATGTTCGACCGGAACGGACGGCTGATCGCATGCGAGGGCGGCGCAGGCCGGATCACGGCCCTGGACCCGGCCACGGGCGGGGTTCTCGAGGTCCTGGCCTCGGAGTACGCGGGGAAGCGCTTCAACAGCCCGAACGATCTGGTGATCGACTCGCGGGGCGGGATTTATTTCACGGATCCCACCTGGGCCCCGCAGAAGCCTCAGGACGCCAGCGGCGTGTATTACCGCGGGCCGGACGGCCGGATCACGCGGCTGATCGCAGATATGAGCAGGCCGAATGGGGTTCAGCTTTCGCCGGATGAATCCGTTTTATATGTGGACGATTCCGACAGCCTGCAGGTCCGGGCCTATGACCGGGCGGCGGACGGTACCCTTTCCAACGGCCGGACTTTCGCGGTACTGAAAACAGCGGCCGGAATCCGGTCCGCCACGGCCAACGGCATGGCCGTAGACCGGGAGGGCCGGCTGTACGTCACCACGGAAACAGGTGTTCAGATGTTCAAAGCGGACGGGACTTTCCTCGCGATCCTTGCCGTGCCTGAGACGCCGTCGAATGCCGCTTTCGGCGGCGTGGACATGAAAACGCTGTTTATCACCGCGAGAACGCGGCTGTATTTCATCCGCCTGAATGTTGCGGGGATCGAGTTCCCGCTGCCTTGAGGGAAAAGAAGTTCATAGTTTATGGTTCATAGTTCATAGTTCATGGAGAAAGGAAGTTCGCAGTTTAAGCTTCATCATTCATGGTGAGAGAAAATATTTTGACTGAATGGCTTTTTCCTCTTCAACTATGAACCATGAACCATGAACTATGAACTTTTAATCACAAACCATGAGCTTCCAATATTTTCCAGAGGATCCATCTCCGGAGAGACTGAAATGAAAAAAGAAC